>NZ_JXTE01000002.1 GCF_000972385.1 Streptomyces sp. WM6386 | reverse complement strand
GCGTCGAATCGTCGGCGGGGGCGCGAGGCCGTGTGCCCGCACGGGGGGCGCAGGAAGGCGAGACCGCGGCGGACCGGAGGATGATTGAGCCCTCGGCGGGGGCGGGGGGCGGGGAGCCCCCACGGGGGGTACGGAAGAGCGAGTCCGCGCCCACGGCGCAGGAGAGCGGGGCCGCGGCGGACCGGAGGGCCTACTCCACGGGGTGGGCGCGAGGCGGTGCGTCCGGCCCGGAATCGCGATACGTCCCCTCGACACCGGCGGTGCCGGGCAGCCGGGCCACGCCCGGAGGGCGAGCGGCGCCGCGGGACAGCGCGACCGCGTCGGCGGTACCGGACAGCAGGATGACACCGAAGTCGGAGATCGCCCGGCCCGAGCCGGCGCTGCACGACGTCGGGCCCGCTTTGCGCCCCAAAGCCACCGCATCCCCCTCGGCCGAGCCGTCCCGGGCCGGGAGCCGGGCGGGTGAGGGGCGGGAGCGGCCGGGGCGGCGGGAGGCAGCGCAGACGGCGGAGACCGGCGAGGAGGACGCCGGTGCGGGTGTCGGGAGCGAGAGCGAGGCCGAGCAGCCCTCCGACGGGGACGCCACCGTCGTACCGGAGCCGTCGCTGGAAGCCGTACCGAACGCCTCCCCGCCACCGCAGCGGCCCGTGCGGCAGGCCGTCACCCGTGCCGAGAGCCCCGCCGAGCCCGTACTGCGGATCCTGCCGCTCGGCAGCGGTCTGGTCCTGATCGGGCTCGGTCTGGGACTCGCGTTCGTCGGCCTGCGGGTGCGGCGGGGTTGAGGGCCCTCAGGCCCGCCCTGCCCGTCGTACCCCTACTCCACGACCAGCAGCACCTTCCCCACGTGCCCGCTCTCCTCCACCACCCGGTGCGCCGCCGCCGCGTCGCTCATCGGGATCTCGCGGTCCACCACCGGACGGACATGGCCCCCGTCCAGCAGCGGCCAGACGTGTTCCCGTACCGCCGCCACGATCGCCGTCTTCTCGGCCGGCGGACGGGCGCGCAGCGACGTCGCGCTGATGGCGGCGCGCTTGGCCAGGAGCGCCGCGATGTTCAGTTCGCCCTTGATGCCGCCCTGCATGCCGATGATGGCGAGGCGCCCGTTGACGGCGAGGGTCTGGACATTGCGGTCGAGGTACTTCGCACCCATGTTGTCGAGGATCACGTCGGCTCCGGCACCGCCGGTCGCCTGCTTCACCTCGGCCACGAAGTCCTGCTCCCGGTAGTTGACCAGGATGTCCGCGCCGAGCTCGGCACAGTGGTCCAGCTTCTCCTTCGTGCCGGCCGTGACCGCGACCTTCGCACCGACGGCCTTCGCCAGCTGGATCGCCATCGTGCCGATGCCGCTGGAGCCGCCGTGCACGAGCAGCGTCTCGCCGGGGCGCAGGTGGGAGATCATGAAGACGTTCGACCAGACCGTGCAGGTCACCTCCGGCAGCGCGGCGGCCTGCCGGAGGTCGACGCCCTTGGGTACGGGCAGCAGCTGACCGGCCGGCACGACGACCTTCTCGGCGTACCCGCCGCCCGACAGCAGCGCGCACACCTCGTCGCCCACCGCCCAGCCGGAGACACCGGGCCCGGTCTCGACGACACGGCCCGAGCACTCCAGGCCGGGGTGGGGGGAGGCGCCGGGCGGCGGGTCGTAGAAGCCCTGGCGCTGCAGGATGTCGGCCCGGTTGACGGCGCTGGCCACCACCTCGACCAGCACCTCGCCCTCGCCGGGCACCGGATCGGGGGCCTCGTCCCACACCAGCGCCTCGGGCCCACCAGGTTCGGGAATCGTGATCGCACGCATGAGGGGGACGCTACTCCTGCGTCCCCGGTCGCAGTCCCCTCGGGCGTCGGACGGAGCGGCCCCCGGTAATTGGGCGGATCCGCTCGGAAATCCCTGTGCGCGACCGATGAGTTTGCGCGACGGTAAAGGTCTCCCCATGCGTAGCCCAAGCACGCGCTAGCCCAAGCACGCGGAAGGACAACCCACCATGAGCCAGCACACCTCCGGCCTGGCCATCGAGACGGCGGGACTGGTGAAGACGTTCGGCGAGACCCGGGCCGTCGACGGAGTCGACCTCTCCGTCCCGGCCGGCACGGTCTACGGCGTCCTCGGCCCGAACGGCGCCGGCAAGACGACCACCGTGAAGATGCTCGCCACCCTCCTGCGCCCCGACGGCGGCCAGGCCCACGTCTTCGGCCACGACGTCGTCCGCGAGGCCGATGAGGTGCGCGGCCGGGTGAGCCTCACCGGTCAGTACGCCTCCGTCGACGAGGACCTCACCGGCGCCGAGAACCTGATCCTGCTCGCCCGTCTCCTCGGCCACCACAAGAAGGCCGCGCGGGTGCGTGCCGGGCAGCTCCTGGAGGCCTTCGGGCTGACGGACGCGGCCGCGAAGCAGGTCAAGCACTACTCGGGCGGCATGCGGCGCCGCATCGACATCGCCGCGTCCATCCTCAACACCCCCGACCTGCTGTTCCTCGACGAGCCGACGACCGGCCTCGATCCGCGCAGCCGCAACCAGGTGTGGGACATCGTGCGCGCGGTCGTCGCCCAGGGCACCACCGTGCTGCTGACCACGCAGTACCTCGACGAGGCCGACCAGCTGGCGTCCCGGATCGCCGTCATCGACCGCGGCAAGGTGATCGCCGAGGGCACCAAGGGCGAGCTGAAGGCGTCCGTGGGCGCCGGATCCGTCCATCTGCGACTGCGCGACCAGGCTCAGCGGCCCGAGGCGCAACAGGTGCTGCGGCTGGCGCTGGACACGGACGTACAGCTGGAGCCCGATCCCGTGGCACTGACCGCCCGCCTGGGCGGCACGACCAGCGACAGCGCGGCCGAGCAGGCCTCCCGGGCCCTCGCCGAGCTGGCCCGCACCGGCATCACCGTCGACAACTTCTCCCTGGGCCAGCCCAGCCTGGACGAGGTGTTCCTCGCCCTCACCGGACACGACACCCGCGACGACTCGAAGCACTCCGAGGACGAGGAGGTCGCGGCATGAGCACCGTGACGCAGACTGAGACCAAGGACCTCGCCCCCGTCAGCGCCGAGTCCCTCGCCGCGCTGCTCGTCTCCGGGGAACGGCCGGCGCGGCCCAGCGCCCTGTCCGCCTCGCTGACCTTCGGCTGGCGGGCGATCCTCAAGATCAAGCACGTCCCCGAGCAGCTCTTCGACGTCACCGCGTTCCCGATCATGATGGTGCTGATGTACACGTACCTGTTCGGGGGCGCCCTGGCCGGCTCCCCGAAGGAGTACATCCAGTTCCTGCTGCCCGGCATCATGGTGATGTCGGTCGTGATGATCACGATGTACACGGGTGTCTCGGTGAACACCGACATCGAGAAGGGCGTCTTCGACCGCTTCCGGACGCTGCCCATCTGGCGGCCGTCGACGATGGTCGGCTATCTGCTCGGCGACGCCCTGCGCTACACGATCGCGTCCATCGTGATGCTCACCGTCGGCCTGATCCTCGGCTACCGCCCGGACGGCGGGTTCGGCGGCGTGCTCGCCGGAATCGCGCTGCTGATCGTCTTCTCGTTCGCGTTCTCGTGGATCTGGACGATGTTCGGGCTGCTGCTGCGCACCGAGAAGTCGGTGATGGGCGTCAGCATGATGGTGATGTTCCCGCTGACCTTCCTGTCGAACATCTTCGTCGACCCGAAGACCATGCCGGGCTGGCTGCAGGCCTTCGTCAACAACAGCCCGATCACCCATCTGTCCTCGGCCGTGCGCGAGCTGATGGCGGGCGACTGGCCCGCCGACGAGATCGCCTGGTCGCTGGGGTGGGCGGGCCTGTTCGTCGCGATCTTCGGACCCATCACGATGCGGCTGTACAACAGGAAATAGCTGTCAGTCCTGGGGAATCGGGCGGACGTCGGGCGCGATCTGCGAGCCCGGCGTCGCCCGCACGATCGTGATCAGCCGGTCCGTCAGCTCCAGCGCACCGACGGCCACGTCGTCGTATCCGAGCACCCGGTGCCCGCGTACGACGCTCACCACCAGGTCCTCCGTCTCCCGCGGCTTCTTGCCCACCTCGGCCTTTATGACCGGCCGTTCGATGATGTCGAGCCCGCTGCCCTGCTGGATCAGGTCCTCCATCACCATGCCGGCGGCGGGGCTGAGCACGGACAGCCCGAGCAGGCGTCCGGCGGCGCTGGCGCTGGTGATGACCGCATCCGCACCGGACTGCTTCAGCAACGGAGCGTTCTCCTCCTCGCGCACCGCGGCCACGATCTTGGCGCCCTTGTTGAGCTGCCGGGCCGTCAGCGTCACCAGCACCGCGGTGTCGTCGCGCTGGGTCGCGATGATGATCTTGCGGGCCTTGTGCACCTCGGCCCGCTTCAGCACCTCGCTGCGCGTCGCGTCCCCGACGACCCCCGCGTAGCCGTCGGCCGTGGCCGC
Organism: Streptomyces sp. WM6386; assembly: GCF_000972385.1. Taxonomy (GTDB): domain Bacteria; phylum Actinomycetota; class Actinomycetes; order Streptomycetales; family Streptomycetaceae; genus Streptomyces. The sequence goes on along the minus strand of NZ_JXTE01000002.1, from coordinate 210,491 downwards.
CTCGATCACCTTGGAGCTGGGGTCGACCACGACGACCTGCTCCTTCTTCAGGCCCGTCGCACAGACGGTCTGGATCGCGGAGCGCCCCTTCGTACCGAAGCCGACGACGACGGTGTGGTCGCGCAAGGTGGACCTCCAGCGATTCAGGCGCCATTCCTCCCGGGTGCGTTCGGTGAGGACCTCGAGCGTGGTTCCGACCAGGATGATCAGGAACAGCACACGCATGGGCGTGATGACGAAGATATTGGTGAGCCGGGCGCCGTCGCTGACCGGCGTGATGTCGCCGTACCCGGTGGTGGAGAGGGTGACGGTCGCGTAGTACGCGGCGTCGAGCAGGTCGACGGAGCCGTCGGAGTTGTCGTTGTAGCCGCTACGGTCGGCATAGACGATCAGAGCCGTGCCCGCGAGGAGCAGCAGCGCCATGATGACCCGCCTGGCGACCTGCCGGAACGGGTGCTGCACCACTTTCCTGGGGAGTTTCACCCGATAGGTCACGAGATGCTCGTCCGCCTGGCGGGCGATCGCGTCATGGCCCGGAAGTTTCACGTGAAACACACCTCGATTCCGGCGGACGCCCAGGGCAGGTCGAGCAGTTCCAGCTCCTGACCGGCACGGGCGCCACCGGGCGGCACGACGGCCAGCGCGTCCGCCGCCGCGATGCCACGCAGCATGGCCGGCCCGTTGTAGTGCAGCGGGACGGCGCTGTCGCCGCGCAGGACGACAGGGATGAGCCGGGTGTCGTACGGGTGCCCGTGCGCTTCCTCCCGCACGGGCAGGGTGTACGGCTCGGGCGCGGGGCGTGCCGCGAGCGTTCGCAGCAGCGGCTCGGCGAGCGTGAGCAGACCGGAGACGGCGGCGAGGGGGTTGCCGGGCAGGCCGACGAGGTGCTGGTTCTCCTTGGTGCGGGCCAGCAGCATGGGGTGGCCGGGGCGCACCTTGACGCCGTCGACGAGGAGTTCGGCGCCGATCCGCTTCAGCGTGGGGTGGACGTGGTCGACGGGGCCGGAGGCGGTGCCGCCGGTGGTGACGATCAGGTCGGCGTCGGAGGTGGTGATCGCCTTGTACAGGGCTTGGGCGTCGTCCCCGAACCGGCGTACCGCGATGACCTCGGCGCCGAGTCCACGCAGCCACGGCGGCAACATCGGGCCGAGCGCATCACGGATGAGGCCGTCGTGCGGAAGGCCCTCGGTGAGCAACTCGTCGCCGAGGACGAGGACTTCGGCGCGGGGGCGGGGGATCGCGGTGAGGGTGTCGTATCCGGCGGCCGCGGCGAGCCCGAGGACGGCCGGGGTCACGAGGGCGCCGGCGGGCAGGAGTTGGTCTCCGCTACGACATTCCTGGCCCCGCGGGCGGATGTCCTGGCCGTGGCGGGTGTCGCGGGTGGCGTGCAGCCGGCCCTGGACATCGGTACGGCCGTGCTCGCTGCGGATGACCGCGGTGGTGTCCAGGGGGACACGGGCGCCGGTGGCGATCCGGACGGCCTCCCCGTCGGTGAGCGGCTGCGGCTCCGCGTGCCCGGCCAGCACACCCTCGTCCCGTACGTCCCAGGGGCCCGGTCCGGCGACCGCCCAGCCGTCCATCGCGGAGGTGTCGAAGGAGGGCAGGTCGGTGAGGGCGGTGAGGGGAGCGGCCAGGGTGAGGCCGAGGGCGGTGTCGAGGGGTACGGAGACGGGGGCGCGGCGGGCGGCCCGGGTTCCGGACCGGGCGGCGCGTCCGGCGATGGCCCGGGCCTCGGGCCAGGAGGTGGCGCGGTGGTGGTTGTCGGGCTTGTGGCCGCCGGCGGGCGACGTGGGCTGCGGCGGGGGCGTCCGGTCTGCGGGGGTGCGGCCGTTGTCGCCGTTCACGAGGGCGAGCACCTCCTCTACGTCCAGATCCTCGGCGTCCTCGGCGTCCGAGCCGGTGCGGGCGGTCATCCGGCGTCCGTGTCGGGCTTGGGCCCGGCGTCCGGGGCGTTCTCCTCGGACCAGCCGAGTGCGAGGCCGGCGGCCTTGCGGGCGACTTCGGCCACTGTCTGCGGGCCTCCCCCGGCCTGTGCGGCCGCGTAGCCGACGAGGAAGGTCGTCAGCGGCGCCGCGGGCCTGGCCACGTTGTGGGCGGCGTCGCGGGCGAGATCGAGCAGGACGCCGGTGTCGACGTCGAGATCGATGCCCAGCTCGTCCTTGACTGCGGAAATCCATTCATCCAACACGTGCCCATGCTCCCTGATACGTGCCCTGGCGGCGGCGATGTCGTCCCAGGTGTCGCAGTCGAACGACGCGACGGGGTCCGGGACCCGAGTGAGGTGGAGGCCTGCGGTGAGGTGACGCAGGGGGAGGCCGGTGAGGCCGTCGTGATCCTTGTCGAGCGCGACCAGCTCGCGGCGGAGGGCGGCGGCTCGGTACGCGGCCACGAGCGGCTGGTCACGGCCGTCGGCATCGGTGAGCAGCGCGCCTTCGGTGTCCCCCGTCCGCAGGGCGGTCAGCAGCTGCCGGACGGTGTCGGCGGCGAGGAAGGGCAGGTCGGCGGAGAGGACGACGACGTCCGGTGCCGTGGTGTGGCTCAGCCCGGCGCCGAGCGCGGCGAGCGGGCCCCCGCCGGGCGGGTCCTCGCGGGCCCAGGTCACCGGCCGTGCGGTGGGCCGGGGATCGGCGACGACGACGGTCGTGCGCGCGTCGGCGCAGGCCGCCAGGACCCGGTCGAGCAGCGCCCGGCCGCCCACCCGCACCCCGGGTTTGTCGGCACCGCCGAGCCGCCGGGCGGCGCCCCCGGCGAGCACGACGACGTCGTAAGCGGTCACCCCCCGAGTATGCGTGCCGTGGCGATCACAGGGAACGCAGGGGAGGCCGTGCAATCAGTGCATGTGCGGTCCGTGGGATCAGAGGGTGCGCAACAGCACCGCCGGCTGTTCCACGCAGTCCGCCACGTACCGCAGGAAGCCGCCCGCCGTGCCGCCGTCGCAGACGCGGTGGTCGAAGGTGAGCGACAGCTGGACGACCTGGCGCACCGCCAGCTCGCCCTCGTGCACCCACGGCTTGGGGATGATCCGGCCGACGCCGAGCATGGCGGCCTCGGGGTGGTTGATGATCGGTGTGGAGCCGTCGACGCCGAAGACCCCGTAGTTGTTCAACGTGAAGGTCCCGCCGGTGAGTTCCCCGGGCGTGAGGCCTCCGGTCCTGGCCGTCTCGGTCAGCCGGGCGAACTCCGCGGTGAGCGACTCGGCGTCCCGCGCGTGCGCGTCCCGTACGACGGGCACGACGAGCCCGCGCTCGGTCTGCGCCGCGAACCCGATGTGCACATGGTCGAACTGGACGACCTCCCTGGCCGCCATGTCGACGGTCGAGTTGAGCTCGGGGAACCGGGCGAGGGCGGCCGTGCAGATCCGGGCGAGGAGCGCGAGCAGGGAGATCTTCGGTCCGCCCGCCGCGTTCATGGCCGTACGCGCACGCATCAGCTCCGTCGCGTCGGCGTCCACCCAGCAGGTGGCGTCGGGGATCTCACGCCGGCTGCGGGAGAGCTTGTCGGCCACGGCGCCGCGGATGCCCTTGAGGGGGACGCGGATGCCTCCGGGGGTGGGAGCCGACGTCTGCGGCAGCGCTGTCGGTGTCGGTTCCGCGACCCTGTCCTGCGCGCCGGTGGACCGCAGGGCGTGTTCCACGTCCGCCCGCAGGATGAGCCCGTCGGGTCCGGAACCGGTCAACTCCCGCAGATCCAGGCCGTTCTCCCGGGCAAGCCTGCGCACCAGGGGCGAGATCACGGGAACCGGACCCTCCACCACCTCACGCACCGCCGCCTGCCCGTTCGCCGCCTGGGACGCCACGGGCGCCCCCTGCCCCGGCCGCACCCTGCGCCGCCGCGCGGGCGCCTCGGACGTGCCGTACCCCACCAGCACGTTCCCGGAGCCCTCGCGCTTCCCGGCAGAGCCGTCGGTGGACCCGTCGGCGACGGGTGCCCCGACCGCCACCGTGATCAGAGGCGACCCCACAGGAAGCTCCGTGCCCTCCTCGCCGAACCGAGCCGTGACGACACCGCCGTACGGACACGGCACCTCGACCATCGCCTTGGCCGTCTCGACCTCGACGACCGGCTGGTCCACGGCGACCACGTCACCGACCTCCACCAACCAGCGCACGATCTCCGCCTCGGTGAGCCCCTCCCCGAGGTCGGGCAGCTTGAACTCCAAGACCTGTGCCATCAGCCCTCGGCCTCCCACTGCAGACGCCCCACGGCGTCCAGGATCCGGTCCACGCCGGGCAGATGGTGGCGCTCCAGCATCGGCGGCGGGTAAGGGATGTCGAACCCGGCCACGCGCAGCACCGGCGCCTCCAGGTGGTGGAAACAGCGCTCAGTGACCCGGGCCGCGATCTCCCCGCCCGGCCCGCCGTACCCGCCCGACTCGTGCACGACGACCGCGCGCCCGGTGCGGCGGACCGACGCACAGACCGTCTCGTCGTCGAACGGCACCAGCGAGCGCAGATCGACGACTTCGAGGTCCCAGCCCTCGGCCTGTGCCGCCTCGGCGGCTTCGAGGCAGACGGGTACGGACGGCCCGTACGTGATGAGCGTGGCGCTCCGCCCCGAGCGCCGCACCGTCGCGCGGCCTATCGGCTCGACGTCGGTCGGGTGGTCCGGATTCCAGGAGTCCTTCGACCAGTACAGGCGCTTGGGCTCCAGGAAGACGACCGGGTCGTCGGAGGCGATGGCGGCGCGCAGCAGCCCGTACGCGTCGGCGACGGTGGCGGGCGTGACGACATGGAGCCCCGGAGTCGCCATGTAGTACGCCTCGGAGGAGTCGCTGTGGTGCTCGACGCCGCCGATGCCGCCGCCGTAGGGCACACGGACGGTGATGGGCAGCGGCATCGCGCCACGCGTGCGGTTGCGCATCCGCGCCACGTGCGAGATCAGCTGCTCGAACGCGGGGTAGGCGAACGCGTCGAACTGCATCTCCACGACCGGCCTGAGACCGTACATCGCCATGCCGACCGCGGTGCCGAGAATGCCGGCCTCGGCCAGGGGGGTGTCGGTGCAGCGGTCCTCGCCGAACTCCTTGGCGAGGCCGTCGGTGACCCGGAAGACACCGCCGAGGGTGCCGACGTCCTCGCCCATGACGTGCACGGTCGGGTCGGCGGCCATTGCGTCGCGCATCGCGCGCGTGAGGGCCTGCGCCATGGTGGCCGGTTTGAGGGCGACGGTCGTCATCAGTGCGCCCCTTCCTGTTCCGCCGCCAGCTCCGCCCGCAACTGCGCCTGCTGCTCGCGCAGTTGCGGGGTCGGCTCGGCGTAGACGTGGGCGAACAGGTCCATCGGGTCGAGCGCCGGGTCCTGGTTCATGCGCTCGCGCAGGTCGGCGGCCATGGTCTCGGCGGCGTCCCGCGCGGCCTGGACGGCGTCGTCGTCGAGGAGACCGCGCGCGGTCAGCTCGTGCTCCAGGAGTGCGATCGGGTCGTGCTGCCGCCAGGTCTCGACCTCCGCGTCGCCGCGGTAGCGGGTCGCGTCGTCGGCGTTGGTGTGGGCCTCCACGCGGTAGGTGATCGCCTCCACGAGGGTGGGGCCGCCGCCCTCGCGCGCGCGGCGTACGGCGTCGGCGAGGACCTCGTGGACGGCGGCCGCGTCGTTGCCGTCGACCAGCCGGCCGGGCATGCCGTAGCCGACGGCCTTGTGGGCCAGCGACGGGGCCGCGGTCTGCTTGGCGAGCGGGACGGAGATCGCGAAGCCGTTGTTCTGGACCAGGAAGACGACCGGCGCCTGCCAGACGGCGGCGAAGTTCAGCGCCTCGTGGAAGTCGCCCTCGCTGGAGCCGCCGTCGCCGACCATGGCGAGCGCGACCACGTCGTCGCCCTTGAGGCGGGCCGCGTGGGCGAGGCCGACGGCGTGCGGGAGCTGGGTGGCGAGGGGGGTGCACAGGGGGGCGACCCGGTGTTCGCGCGGGTCGTAGCCGGTGTGCCAGTCGCCGCGCAGCAGGGTCAGCGCCTGGACGGGGTCCAGGCCGCGGGCGACGGCGGCGAGGGTGTCGCGGTAGCTGGGGAAGAGCCAGTCACGGTCCTCGAGGACCAGCGCGGCGGCGACCTCACAGGCCTCCTGGCCGGTGCTGGAGGGGTAGACGGCGAGGCGGCCCTGCTTGGTGAGGGCGGTGGCCTGCGTGTTGTACCGACGGCCGCGCACCAGTTCGGCGTACAGGCGGCGCAGCAGGCCGGGGTCGGCCTTCCCTGCCGCCTCCGTGCCGAGGACGCGGTACGGCTCCGCGTCGGGCAGCAGCGGCGCGGGGTCGGTACGGGGCTGCCAGGCGGGCGGCGGCGATGGCCGGTACGCGCCCCGCTGCTCCATGACCGTCATGACGGCACCTCCTTCGTGGGAGCGGCTTCAGACGCGTCACGGCTTGTGATGCGCCTCACCTACCGATTGTTCGGTCGTCGGCACATTTTGGCTACAGGCACCCTCAGGCTGTGGACAAACGGTTCTCCACAGCCTGCAATGAACGCAGTACGTCCATGGTAGGGAGGCGGGGGGACATGGCACCTGAACAAATGGCCGAGAGCCCGGACGGCGGTCGCCCACTGCCACCCCCTCGTCCCCTCGACGCCATCGACGAGGACATCCTGAAGATGCTCCAGGCGGACGGCCGCGCGTCGATAAGGTCGGTGGCCGAACGCGTGCACGTCTCGCGCGCGAATGCCTACGCGCGTATCAACCGTCTCGTCGAGGACGGCGTGATCCGCGGTTTCGGCGCCCGTGTCGACCACGAACGCGCCGGTCAGGGCACGTCGGCGTACATCACCCTGAAGATCGTCCAGAACTCCTGGCGCACGGTCCGCGCACAGCTCATCCAGCTGCCCGGCGCCTCCCACATCGCCCTGGTCGGCGGCGACTTCGACGTCCTGCTCCTGGTCCACACCCCCGACAACAGGGCCCTGCGCGAACTGGTCCTCACCCGCCTCCAGGCCATCCCGGAGGTCCTCAGCACCCGCACCCTGCTGGTCTTCGAGGACGAGGACCTGGAGCCGCAGGGCTGAGCAGGGCCGCGCCGGCCGGACAGGGTGAACCCTTTCTGCGGACCTGTGCGTGCGGCTCAGTGCTCCTTGCGCAGCCCCGAGAACACCAACTGCACGACGGCGTCGGCCGCTTCGCGTTCACTAACGCCCCGCCCGTCCGGCCGGTACCACTCCACCATCGAGTTGATCATTCCAAAGACCAGCCGGGTCGCGAGCCGCACCTCCACATCGCCGCGCACATCACCGTCGGCGGCCGCGGCCCGCAGCAGCTCGGCGACCCGGTGGTCGAAGTCGCGGCGCCGCTCCAGGGCCCAGCGCTCGGTGTCGGTGTTGCCGCGCACGCGCAGCAGCAGCGTCACGTACGGCAGCTCGGTGATCAGCACCTCGACCATGCGCCGCACGACGTACTCCAGGCGCTCGACCGCCTGCCCGACGCGCGCGTGCTCCTCGCCGAGGATCCCGAAGAGCCCGTCGAGGGCCCGGCTCACGGCGCGGCGCAGCAGCTCCTCCTTGCCCGCGACGTGGTGGTAGATCGAGGACTTGGAGATACCGGCCGCCTTGGAGAGATGCTCCATGGACGTGCCGTCGTAGCCGCGCTCGTTGAAGACCTGGACGGCGACGGACAGCAGCGTCTCCGGGGTGTACGTGTCGCGCTTGGCGGTGGTCATGAGGTGCTGCCCTCCCTCTTGTCGGTGGCGTACGCGTGGCGGTACAGCGCGAGGGACGGTGCGTAGCGGCCGCTCGGATCGCGCAGGTGCAGGTCGTCGAGGAGGGCGTAGGCCCAGTTGCGGCCGAGCCTGCGGCTCCACTCGAAGGGGCCCAGCGGGTAGTTGACGCCGAGGCGCATCGCGGTGTCGATGTCCTCCTCGGTGGCCACGCCCTTGGCGACGGCGTCGTGCGCCAGGTCGACGATCCGGGCGACCGTGCGGGCGACGATCATGCCGGGGACGTCACCGATGACGCTGACGTCCTTGCCGAGAGCCTGGAAGAGGCCGATCGCCTCGGCGAGGGTCTGCTGCGCGGTGTCCTGGGAGGCGGACAGGGCGACACGGGTGGCCCGGCGGTAGTCGAGCGCGAGGTCGAAGTAGACGACGTCCCGGAACTCCACCGAGGTCTGCCCGTCGGCGAGCGCCAGCTGGCCCCCGCTCGGCAGCACCAGCCGGGTGCCGTGGTCCTCGTCGTCCTCGCGCACCGGGATGCCCGCCTCGCGGATCAGCGCGAGCAGCTCGGACGCGGGACCCAGGTCGCCCTCGACGACGACGTACGCGGGCGCCTGCGCCGGTTCCGCGGTGTGCGGATCGGCGGGCTCGGCGTCGGGGCCGTAGGCGTACCAGCCGTGTCCGCTCTTGCGGCCGAGCCGGCCCGACTCCACCAGCCGCCGCTGTGCGAGCGAGGGCGTGAAGCGGACGTCCTGGAAGAAGGACTTCCAGACCGAGTGCGTGACGGACTCGTTGACGTCCTGCCCGATCAGGTCGGTGAGCTCGAACGCGCCCATCTTGAAGCCGCCGCACTCGCGCAGCACCGCGTCGATGGTGGCGGGGTCGGCGCCCTGGGCCTCGTACACCGCGAACGCCTCGGCGTAGTAGGGCCGGGCGATGCGGTTGACGATGAATCCGGGGGTGTCGGCACAGGCGACCGGCGTCTTGCCCCAGACCCGTGCGGTCTCGTACGCGCGCGTGGCCGAGGTGACGTCGGTGGCGAAGCCGGAGACGACCTCGACGAGCGGCAGCAGTGGTGCGGGGTTGAAGAAGTGCAGGCCCACGAAGCGGCCCGGGTTGCGCAGGGCGCCGCCGATGGCCGTCACCGACAGGGACGAGGTGTTGGTGGCGAGCAGACAGTCCTCACCGACGACGTCCTCCAGCTCCCGGAAGAGCTGTTGCTTGACGTCCAGCCGCTCCAGGGCCGCCTCGATGACCAGGGCGCAGTCCGCGAGGCCGGCGAGGCTGTCGGCGGCCGTGAGACGCGCGCGTGCCGCGTCCCGGTCGGCGCCGGTGAGACGCTCCTTCTCGACGAGCCGGTCGAGCCGCGCGCCGATCGCGTCAGCGGCTTCCTGGGCACGCCCGGGAGCGGCGTCGTACAGCCGGACGGGATGGCCGGCGACCAACGCGACCTGGGCGATGCCCTGGCCCATGGTGCCGGTGCCGACGACGGCCACGGGGCTGCTGAGGTCGAGTGCTGTCATGTGCGCGATCCTCCCGCACGGGGTTTTCCACAGATGCGGCGGACCCCCTTGTCCCGACCGATCGTTCGGTTACTCTAACTCTGTCTGGCTGTATCTGCCCAGGTTCTGCCCAGGTCATGAGCTCGACGAAGAGTTCACAAGACGAGGAGTTGGTCCCGCATGGCCGCCGAACTGACCGCCCACGAGCTGATCGCCAAGCACCGGCCCACCCTCGACCAGGCGCTCGAAGCGATCCGCACGCGCGCGTACTGGTCGCCGCACCCCGAGCACCCCAAGGCCTACGGTGAGAACGACAGCCTGGACGCGGCCGCGGGCAAGGCCGCCTTCGACGCCCTGCTGGGCACCCGCGTCGACCTCGGCCAGCCCGGCACGGACGACTGGGTGGGCGGCGAGGTGTCGCCGTACGGCATCGAGTTGGGGGTGAGCTACCCCCACGCGGACATCGACGTACTGCTGCCCGCCATGCGCGCAGGGCAGCGCGCCTGGCGGGACGCCGGCGCCGAGATCCGCGCGGTGGTCTGTGTGGAGATCCTCAAGCGGATCAGCGACCGGACGCACGAGTTCGCGCACGCGGTCATGCACACCTCCGGCCAGGCCTTCATGATGGCGTTCCAGGCGGGCGGCCCGCACGCGCAGGACCGCGGTCTGGAGGCGGTGGCGTACGCGTACGTGGAGCAGGTCCGCACGCCCGACACCGCGGAGTGGAGCAAGCCGCAGGGCAAGCGCGACCCGCTGGCGCTCACCAAGCAGTTCACGCCGGTCCCGCGCGGCATCGGCCTGGTCATCGGCTGCAACACCTTCCCGACCTGGAACGGCTATCCGGGCCTGTTCGCCTCCCTCGCCACCGGCAACGCGGTCCTGGTCAAGCCCCACCCGCGCGCGGTGCTGCCGCTCGCGCTCACCGTCCAGGTCGCGCGTGAGGTCCTGAGCCAGTCCGGCTTCGACCCGAACCTGGTCGCGCTGGCCGCCGAGCGTCCCGGCGAGGGCATCGCCAAGACCCTGGCGGGCCGCCCGGAGATCCGGATCATCGACTACACGGGTTCCACGGCGTTCGGCGACTGGCTGGAGGCCAACGCCCGCCAGGCGCAGGTCTACACGGAGAAGGCCGGCGTCAACACCGTGCTGGTCGACTCGACGAGCGACTACAAGGGCATGCTCTCCAACCTGGCGTTCTCGCTGTCGCTCTACAGCGGCCAGATGTGTACGACTCCGCAGAACTTCCTGATCCCCCGCGACGGCATCCGCACCGACGAAGGCCCCCGCACCTTCGACGAGGTGGTCGCCGACCTCGCCCGCGCGGTGGACGGTCTGCTGGGCGACGACGCGCGGGCGAACGCGCTGCTCGGCGCGATCGTGAACCCGGACGTCAAGGCCCGCCTGGAGGCCGCGACGGGACTCGGCGAAGTCGCCCTCGCCTCCCGCGAGATCGCCAACCCGGAGTTCCCGGACGCGGTCGTGCGCACCCCCGTCATCGTCAAGCTGGACGGCGCGCGGAAATACTGGGAGGGGGCGGACGACGAGGCCGCCTTCATGAGCGAGTGCTTTGGCCCCGTCTCCTTCGCCGTGGCCGTCGACTCCTCGGCCGACGCGATGGAACTGCTGCGGCGCACGGTCCGCGACAAGGGCGCCATGACGGTCGGCGCGTACACCACAGACGACGACGTCGAGCGGTCCGTGCAGGAGGTCTGCCTGGAGGAGGCGGCCCAGCTGTCTCTGAACCTCACGGGCGGGGTGTACGTCAACCAGACGGCCGCGTTCTCCGACTTCCACGGGTCGGGCGGCAACCCCGCGGCGAACGCCGCGCTGTGCGACGGGGCGTTCGTGGCGAACCGCTTCCGGGTGGTCGAGGTGCGCAGGGAGGCCTGAGCGGTCCTGGCGAAGTGCGGTGACTTCCGACAGAGCGCTCAGAAGCCGGCCGCGCTCCAGTGGTACAGCGTCATCGCCACGCTGGTGGCCAGGTTGTAGCTGGACACCTGCGAGCGCATCGGCAGGGACAGCAAATGGTCGGCACGCGCGCGTAGGCCGGCCGACAGTCCGCTGCGCTCCGAGCCGAACGCGAGGACGGCGTCGTCCGGGAGCTTGAGGCCCCGGATGTCGTCGCCCTCCGGGTCCAGGGCGAACAGCGGGCCCGGAGGCAGTTCCTCGACCTTCACCCGTTCCACTGCCGTCGCGAAGTGCAGCCCGGCGCCTGCGCGCACCACCGTCGGATGCCAGGGGTCGAGCGTGCCGGTGGTGACCACCCCCGTCGCGCCGAAGCCCGCCGCCAGCCGGATCACGGCCCCGGCGTTGCCGAGGTTGCGCGGCTGGTCGAGGACCACCACCGGGGCGGTGCGCTCCACCCGGGCCAGCCGCTCCAGGTTGGCCGCGCGGGACGGTCGTACCGCCAGGGCGGCGACCCCGGTCGGATGCGGACGCGGCACCAGCGAGGCGTACACCGGCTCCGGGACCTCGCTCAGCAGCGCGTCCAGCGTCCGGCGTACGTCGGGGGCGAGTTCGTCCGCGAGGGCGAGCGTGGCCTGTCGGTCGGTGGTGACCGCGACCGGGACCTCGGCGCCGAAGCGCACCGCGTGCTTGAGGGCGTGGAAGCCGTCGAGCAGGACGGAGGAGTCGGCGAGCCGGTGCCAGAGGCCGGCGGGGTCGGTCATGCCGTGAAGCCTACGTGCCTCTCCTCGGCGCCCTCCGGGGCGCGCGGCTCCGGCACCGGCGCGGGACCGTCCCGTCCCGCCGTCAGCCGTTCACACGCGCGTGCCACCCGGCCACCCACCCGGCGCAGGAACGGCGTCGGCAGGAACACCGCGTCGGCGGCGATCATCGCCAGCGAGAAGAACGGCAGCCCGAGGACGACCGCGATCACCGCGTGCTCGGTCATCATGGCCGCCAGCAGGACGTTCTTGACCCGCCGGTTGAACAGGGTGAACGGGAAGGCCACCTGGACCACGACGGTCCCGTACGTCACGAGCAGCACCATCGTGGCGCTGGAGGACAGCGCGTCGGCGAGGGCGGGCCAGGGCGAGAAGTAGTCCAGGTGCAGGGGGTAGTAGACGGCGGTGCCGTCCTGCCAGCGCGTGCCCTGGATCTTGTACCAGCCGGCCGTGGCGTAGATCAGACAGGCCTCGGCCATGATCACGAGCAGGGCGCCGTTGTGCACGATGTTGCCGATGACGTCGAGCAGGATCCGCGGCTGATCCGTCCGCGCCAGTCGCCCGACCGTCCACCACACGCCGAGCCCCAGCCACACCGCCCACAGCAGCGCGGGGATGAACGGATCGCCCTCCAGCAGCCGTCCGGCCCCGGTCACCGCGATCAGCATCAGCCCGAGCACGATCCACAGGGCCGGACCGACCCGGTCCACGACCCGCTCGCCACGCGCGCGTGCCTCGTGCTCGCGCCGCGCCCTGCGCGCGTCCAGCGACCACACCTGGCCGCAGCGCGTGAAGACGAGGTAGACGCACATCAGGTGCAGGACGTTGTCGCCGCCGTCGCCCATGAAGATGGAGCGGTTCTGCAGCGACAGCACGCCGACCATGAAGAGCACCGACATGGTGCGGGTGCGCCAGCCCAGCAGCAGCAGGACGCTCGACAGCACGGCGAGGCCGTAGACGTTCTCGAACCAGATCCGGCCGTCCGACCAGATCAGCGCCGTGAAGGCGCCGTTGCCGGCGATCAGCTGCTCGGCGAGGTCCCAGCTCCACGGGCCGTCGGGGCCGTACAGCTCCCGGCGGTGGGGCAGCTCGCGCAGCAGGAAGAGCAGCCAGGTCGCGCTGAAGCCGATGCGGACCACGGCGCTCTGGTACGGGCCCAGCGCCGACTCGGTGATACGGGCGATGGCGGCGGATAGCGACAGGGCGAAGCGGTTCACCGCGCACCTCCCGGCAGATCGGCCGGCGTGACCGACCACCAGGGCAGCTCGCGGTACAGGGGCTTCTCGGAGACCTGCTCCTGGCTCCATTTCGGCGGTCGCACACTGGTGGTACGGGAGCGGACCTGAACGCGTTCGACGCTGCCGTCGGACCCGGCCGCGTCGTCCCGGTCCAGGCGCATCACCACGATGCGGCGCAGATAGGTCTCGGACAGGGCGCCGCGCAGACCGACGGGGCGGTTGTCGGTGCCGTGCGTGGCGGTGAAGAAGTCCCACGCGCGCCGCAGCTCGTTCTGCTGGGTGTGGCTGGGCAGGAGATTGCCGTCGATGGCCCGGCCGTCCTCGGCGGACAGGTCGTACCAGCCGGTGGTCCGCACCGTGCCGTCCTCGGCGAGGACCTGGGCCCGCACCTGGACCGCGATGTTCTGCTGCAGCGGGTTCGGCGCGAACAGCTTCCAGTTCTGCTCGAACTCCGGGTAGATCCAGTCGTCGATCGCCTTGCCGTGCTGCTTGGTGACCGCGTTCGCCGGCGCGACATGCAGGAACGTCATCCCCAGATGGACGCAGACGGTGACCGCCACGATCGCGAGCGCCAGCGCGGCACCGATCTGGTAGCGGAGCGAGAGGCCGGCCACACCGGTGCGGGGTTCGGTGCCTTGCGGGGGAGGCGAGTCGTACGGCGAGGGTGGGGGAGTCGCGTCCGCGGGATCGCCGGCTGTGGGCAGGGCAGGCCGCGGCCAGGCGTCCCCCTCCGGCGCCCCCGGCTCGTCGGCAGGCCCGTTCCGGGCGCCCGAGCCTGTGTCGTACGCGTCCATTGCGCCCCGTCTCCCGATGTCCGCTCCGTATTCCGGCCACGAGGCCGCAGGGCGCTCCACCACCCTCGCGCACCACTCCACGGCGCTCGCACGGGAACGGTACTCAGGCCCTCCCGCCCGCACAGCCCGTCGGCAGGTTATCCACAGCGGTTGACACCTTACGGCGCCCGGCACACCATGGAATCGACGAACCGAACGATCGGTCGGGAGCCTGCTGCTCCGGGCAGCACACAGGGTCGAGGGGGCCACATGGCAACAGCAGCACAGGCGTACGACAGGGAGGACGCCGTCGACCAGGACGCGTACGAGCGCGCCTTCGACGCCGCTGTGGCCGCCGACGAGCGCATCGAACCGCGCGACTGGATGCCGGACGCCTACCGCGCGACGCTGGTCCGCCAGATCGCCCAGCACGCCCACTCCGAGATCATCGGCATGCAGCCGGAGGCGAACTGGATCACGCGCGCGCCCTCGCTGCGCCGCAAGGCCATCCTGATGGCCAAGGTCCAGGACGAGGCCGGGCACGGCCTCTACCTCTACAGCGCGGCCGAGACCCTCGGCACCGGCCGCGACGAACTGCTCGACAAGCTCCACTCCGGCCGCCAGAAGTACTCATCGATCTTCAACTACCCCACGCTGACCTGGGCGGACGTCGGCGCGATCGGCTGGCTCGTGGACGGCGCCGCGATCACCAACCAGGTCCCCCTGTGCCGCTGCTCCTACGGCCCGTACGCACGCGCGATGGTCCGCGTCTGCAAGGAGGAGTCCTTCCACCAGCGCCAGGGCTACGAGCTCCTGCTGGCCCTCAGCAAGGGCACCCCCGAGCAGCACGCGATGGCCCAGGACGCCGTGGACCGCTGGTGGTGGCCGTCCCTGATGATGTTCGGCCCGCCCGACGACGAGTCCGCACACTCCGCGCAGTCGATGGCCTGGAAGATCAAGCGGCACTCCAACGACGAGTTGCGCCGGCGCTTCGTCGACATCTGCGTCCCCCAGGCCGAGTCCCTGGGCCTCACGCTCCCCGACCCGGACCTGAAGTGGAACGAGGAGCTGGGCCGGCACGAATTCGGCCCGATCGACTGGACCGAGTTCAAGAACGTCCTCAAGGGCAACGGCCCCTGCAACGAACAGCGGATCACCCAGCGCAGGCGGGCCCACGACGAGGGCGCCTGGGTCCGCGAGGCCGCCTCGGCCTACGCAGGCAAGCACACCGAGACGGGAGCCACGCGCGCATGACGAACACCGACTGGCCTCTGTGGGAGGTCTTCGTACGCTCCCGCCGCGGCCTCTCGCACACCCACGCCGGCAGCCTGCACGCACCGGACGCGGACCTCGCCCTGCGCAACGCCCGCGACCTGTACACCCGCCGCGGCGAGGGCGTCTCGATCTGGGTCGTCCCGTCCTCCGCGATCACCGCGTCCTCGCCGGACGAGAAGGACCCGTTCTTCGAACCGTCCGCCGACAAGCCCTACCGCCACCCGACGTTCTACGAGATCCCGGACGGGGTGAAGCACCTGTGAGCGTCGACCTGGCCACGCACGCCGCCGCTCTGGCCCTCGGCGACGACGCCCTGGTGCTCTCCCACCGCCTCGGCGAATGGGCCGGCCACGCCCCCGTCCTGGAGGAGGAGGTCGCCCTCGCCAACATCGCGCTGGACCTCCTGGGCCAGGCCCGCGTCCTGCTCTCGATGGCCGGCGACGAGGACGAACTGGCGTATCTGCGCGGGGAGCGCGCCTTCCGCAACCTCCAGCTGGTGGAACAGCCCAACGGCGACTTCGCCCACACCATCGCCCGCCAGCTGTACTTCTCCACCTACCAGCACCTGCTCCACGCCGAACTGGCCGCGGGCGAGGGCCCCTTCGCCCCGCTCGCCGCGAAGGCCGTCAAGGAGGTCGCCTACCACCGCGACCACGCCGAGCAGTGGACCCTGCGCCTCGGCGACGGCACGGACGTCAGCCATGAGCGAATGCGCCGGGCGTGCGAGGCGCTGTGGCGGTTCACCGGCGAGATGTTCCAGCCGGTGGAGGGCGTCGACGTCGACTGGACCGCGTTGGAGACGACATGGCTGGCGTCCGTCACGGACGTCCTGGGCCGCGCCACCCTGAGCGTCCCCGAGGGACCGCGCACGGGCGCGTGGACGGCGGGTGCGGGCCGGCAGGGCCTGCACACCGAGTCCTTCGGGCGGATGCTCGCCGAGATGCAGCATCTGCACCGCAGCCACCCGGGGGCGTCATGGTGACCGTGACACCGCTGGAGGCGGAACTCCTGGAGGTGGCGGGGTCGGTGCCCGACCCCGAACTGCCCGTGCTCACCCTGCGGGAACTGGGAGTCGTGCGCGCGGTGCACGTCCGCGGCGAGGACACGGCCGAGGTCGAACTGACCCCGACGTACACCGGCTGTCCGGCGATCGAGGCGATGTCCGTGGACATCGAGCGGGCGCTGCACGCCCACGGCGTCCGCGAGGTCACCGTGCGCACGGTCCTCGCGCCCGCCTGGTCGACGGACGACATCTCGGCGGAAGGCCGCCGAAAGCTGCGGGAGTTCGGCATAGCCCCGCCCCGCACGCAGCGGGCGGCAGGACCGGTGACCGTGTCCCTGAGCTCCACCCGGACGCTCGACACCATCGACCCCGTCCGCTGCCCGCACTGCGGATCCGCCGACACCGAGCTGCTCAGCCGTTTCTCCTCCACGGCCTGCAAGTCGCTGCGGCGCTGTCTGGACTGCCGTGAACCGTTCGACCACTTCAAGGAGTTGTGATGGCCCGCTTCCACGCGCTCCGGGTGGCGGCGGTCGACCCGCTCACCGACGACTCCGTGGCCCTCACCTTCACCGTGCCGCCGGAACTCGGCGAGGCCTACCGGTACACACCGGGCCAGCACCTCGCCGTGCGCCGCACGGGGGACGGCGAGGAGATCCGGCGCACGTACTCGATCTGCTCCCCGGCACCGGACGCCGAAGCCCCTCGCCGGCTGCGCGTCGGTGTGCGGCTGGTGGACGGCGGAGCCTTCTCCACGTACGCCCTCAAGGAGATCGCCGTCGGCGACGAGCTGGAGGTGATGACTCCCGCGGGGCGCTTCACCCTCGCCCCCGCACCCGGCCTGTACGCGGCGGTCGTCGGCGGCAGCGGCATCACCCCGGTGCTGTCGATCGTGTCGACGCTGCTGGCGCGCGAGCCCGAGGCCCGGTTCTGCCTGATCCGCAGTGACCGTACGGCCGCCTCGACGATGTTCCTGGACGAGGTCGCCGACCTGAAGGACCGCTACCCGGAGCGGCTGCAGCTCGCCACGGTTCTCTCCCGGGAGGAGCAGCAGGCCGGGCTGCCGTCCGGACGGCTCGACCGGGAGCGGCTGACGGGGCTGCTGCCGGCGCTGCTGCCGGTGGCGGATGTGGCGGGCTGGTTCCTGTGCGGGCCGTTCGGGCTGGTGCAGGGTGCGGAACGAGCCCTGAGGGAGCTCGGCGTCCCCCGGAGCCGCGTCCACGAGGAGATCTTCCACGTCGACGAGGGAGCGGCCCCGGCGCCCAGGACCCCCGCGCCCGCACACAGCACCGTGACCGCCCGTCTCGACGGCCGCGGCGGAACCTGGCCCGTCCAGGACGGCGAGTCACTTCTCGACGCGGTCCTGCGCAACCGCTCCGACGCGCCCTACGCCTGCAAGGGCGGGGTGTGCGGCACCTGCCGCGCCTTCCTCGTCTCCGGCGAGGTCCGCATGGACCGCAACTTCGCGCTGGAGCCGGAGGAGACGGAGGCCGGGTACGTACTGGCGTGCCAGTCGCATCCGGCGACGGAGACGGTGGAGCTGGACTTCGACAGGTGAGGGCACCTGAGGTGGGCTGCCCCGTTCCCTTCTTCTAGAACCTGTTCTATCTTGACGGTCCGTCAGATCGGCTCACCCGTCGATCGGCTGACGCGTCGGGAGGACAGGGACCGTGGACTTCACCTTCACCGAGGAGCAGCAGGCGGCGGCCGAGGCGGCACGGGGCGTGTTCGCCGGGGTCGCGCCGGACGGGGTGCCGAGCCCCGCGCTCGCCACGGGCGCCGTCGCCGACACGTTCGACACCGAGCTGTGGAGCAGGCTCGCCGACGCGGACCTGCTGAGCCTGCTGCTGAAGGAGGAGTACGGCGGGGCCGGTCTGGACGCGGTCGCGCTGTGTCTGGCACTGATCGAGTCGGCGAAGGTGCTGGCGCGAGTACCGCTGCTGGAGAGCAGCGCGGCCGCGGCGGCCGTACAGGCCCATGGCACCGAGGAGTTGAGGTCCGGCCTGCTCGCCCGGGCGGGCCGCGGCGAGGTCGTGCTGACCGTCGCCGCGAGCGGCCGTACCGGCCACGACCCTGCCGAACTCGCCGTGACCGCACGGCAGGAGGGCGCGGAGTGGATCCTGGACGGCGTGCAGACGGCGGTGCCGTGGGCGTTCGACGCGGACCACATCGTCGTACCCGCGCACACGGCGGCCGGGCAGACCGTGCTCGCGCTGGTAGCGCCCGCCGGCGAAGGGGTCGCCCTCGCCGAGCAGCTCTCCACCACCGGCGAGCGGCTCGGCGAACTACGGCTGGAGTCGGCGCGGATCGCGGCCCGGGACATCGTCGACGCGGACGGTGCGTGGGAGTCGCTACGGCATCTGCTGACCGTCGGGACGTGTGCGCAGGCACTCGGCCTGGGCCGTCAGGTCCTGCGGATGACCAGTGAATACACCAGCAAGCGGGAGCAGTTCGGCTTCCCGGTCGCCACGTTCCAGGCCGTCGCCGTGCAGGCCGCCGACCGCTACATCGACCTGAAGGCGATGGAGGCCACCCTGTGGCAGGCGGCCTGGCGGACCGGCTCCGGGACGCAGGGCACGCTGCCGGTCTCAGGTGAGGTCGCCGTGGCGAAGATCTGGGCCTCCGAGGGCGTACGGCGGGTCGTGCAGACGGCGCAGCATCTGCACGGCGGGTTCGGCGCCGACATCGACTACCCGCTGCACCGCTACCACGCCTGGGCCAAGCACCTGGAACTGTCGCTCGGCCCGGCAGCCGCCCACGAGGAGACGCTGGGCGACCTGCTGGCGGCGCATCCTCTGGCCTGACACGCGCCCGGCCCGGCCATCTGCCCTAGAGGACGAACGCCGGCGAACCGTTGTCCGTGACCATGGGGCGGCCTGCGCCCTCCCAGGCCAGCATGCCGCCGTCGATGTTCACGGCGTCGATTCCCTGCTGGACCAGATACTGGGTGACCTGCGCGGAGCGACCGCCGACGCGGCACATCACATAGGCCCGCCGACCCTCCGCCACCGCCTCGGTCACCTCGCCGAACCGGGCCACGAAGTCACTCATGGGCACGTGCAGCGCACCCTCGACATGCCCCGCGGCCCACTCGTCGGCCTCACGGACATCCACAACGAGACCGTCGGCCGGAACACCGGCGACGTCGACCGAGGGCAGGGAAGCTCCGAAACTCATGCCCCGAGGCTACCTGAGCGCCACCCGAGCCCCACGGCCACGAGACCCACCCCGCCAAGCCGACACCCGACGTCCACAAGCCCGCCCGGCACCCGGCACCCGGCCCGCCTACTGCCCGAGCAGCTCCGCCAGCTCCCGCTCCCGCTCCGCGAGCTGCGCCAGCAACTGCTCGGCGATCTCCTCCAGGAGCCGGTCGGGGTCGTCCGGGGCCAGCCGCAGCATCGCCCCGATCGCGCTCTCCTCCAGCTCCCGCGCGACCACGCTGAGCAGCTCCTTGCGCTGGGCGAGCCACTCGAGGCGGGCGTAGAGCTCCTCGCTCGGCGTCGGCCCCTGCTCCGGCGGCTTCGGCCCGGCGGCCCACTCCTCGGCCAGCTCCCGCAGCAGCGGCTCGTCACCGCGGGCGTAGGCGGCGTTGACCCGGGTGATGAACTCGTCGCGCCGTGCCCGCTCGGTGTCGTCCTGCGCCAGGTCGGGGTGGGCCTTGCGGACCAGCTCGCGGTAGAGCTTGCGGGCCTCGTCGCTGGGCCGCACCCGCTGCGGGGGCCGCACCGGCTGCTCCGTGAGCATCGCCACGGCCTCCGGGAACAGCCCGTCCCCATCCATCCAGCCGTGGAACAGTTCCTCCACCGCCGGCATCGGCATCACCCGGGCACGGGCCTCGTCAGCCTTGCGCCGGTCCTCGGGGTCACCGGTGCGCTCGGCCGTGGCCTCGGCGATCTGGGCGTCCAGTTCGTCGAGCCGGGTGTACATCGGGCCGAGTCTCTGGTGGTGCAGCCGGGAGAAGTTCTCGACCTCGACCCGGAAGGTCTCCACCGCGATCTCGTACTCGATCAGCGCCTGCTCGGCGGCCCGCACGGCCCGCTCCAGCCGCTCCTCGGGCCGGGGCGCACCATCCTCGGGCGCCGCCCGCGTCCCGCCGGCGACACCACCCTGCTCAGCTTCCGGGGTCGTCACCCGACCAGCGTAGGCCACGGCCGGGCCGGCCCTCGGACGACGGGTGTCAGCCCCCACGCGCACCCGGGCAATCCGCCGCCCCCCACTGCGCCGCGAGGTCCCGGCACGCGACGACCAGTGTCCCCGGCCGGCATACGACCTCATGGGTGCAGCCCCCGTCGTGCGGCAACACCTCGCCTAGGATCACCTCCCCGAGCGCGGCCACGTCACAGACGTCCAGGACATCCACTTGGAGTCGCGAGACCCCTCGTACGACGTACCTCACCGACGAAGACCCCCACCGGCCGCAAGCCCCTCACACCCCCGTCTCGCCCGCGAGCCTCCCCGACCGCACCGCCGCCACCAGCGCCGCGTGGTCCGCCTCCGTACGGTCGGCGTACGCCACGGCGAACGCGGCCATCGCCTCGTCCAGTTCCTCGCTCTTGCCGCAGTACCCGGCCACGAGGCGCGGGTCGACGCTGTGCGAGTGGGCGCGGGCCAGCAGCGCCCCCGTCATACGGCCGTAGTCGTCTATCTGGTCCGCGGCGAGCGCGGCAGGGTCGACGCTGCCCTTGCGGTTGCGGAACTGCCGTACCTGGAACGGCCGTCCCTCCACCGACGTCCAGCCCAGCAGGATGTCGCTGACGACCTGCATCCGCTTCTGCCCGAGGACGACCCGGCGGCCCTCGTGCTCGACGGCGGGCGCCTCGAACCCGGCGGTCACCAGGTGCGGCAGCAGCGCCGAGGGACGGGCCTCCTTCACCTGGAGCACCAGCGACTCACCTCGGTGGTCGAGGAGCAGCACGACGTACGACCGTGTACCGACGCTGCCCGTACCGACGACCCGGAACGCGACGTCGTGCACCGCGTGCCGGGACAGCAGCGGAAGACGGTCCTCGGAGAGCGACTCCAGGTACCCCTCCAGGGACCCGGCCACCGCCGCGGCCTCCGTGTCCGGCACGCGCCGCAGCACGGGCGGGGCGTCGACGAAGCGGCGCCCGCCGTCCTCGGTCTGCTCGGTCGACTTCGCCGCGAACCGTCCGCTGGTGTTGGCCCGCGCCTTCTCGGAGACCCGCTGCAGCGTGCCGACGAGATCGTGGGCGTCGGTGTGGGAGACGAGCTCCTCGTCCGCGATCGCGTTCCACGCGTCCAGCACCGGGAGCCTGGCCAGCAGCCGCATGGTGCGGCGGTAGGCGCCCACCGCGCCGTGCGCCGCACCGCGGCAGGTGTCCTCGTCCGCGCCCGCCTCCCGGCCGGCGAGCACCAGCGAGGCCGCGAGCCGCTTGAGGTCCCACTCCCAGGGGCCCTGGACCGTCTCGTCGAAGTCGTTGAGATCGATGACCAGATCGCCACGCGCGTCCCCGTACAGACCGAAGTTGGCCGCGTGGGCGTCACCGCAGATCTGGGCGCGGATCCGGGTCATGGGGGTACGCGCCAGGTCGTAGGCCATGAGGCCCGCCGAGCCGCGCAGGAAGGCGAAGGGCGTTGCCGCCATCCGCCCGACGCGCAGCGGTGTGAGTTCTGGGATGCGGTCGCGGCTGGACTCCTCGACCGCGCTCACCGCGTCGGGACGCGAGCCGTCCAGGTCGAGCGCGGTGTGCGCCCCACGCGGGACCCGCTTGCGCAGCGCCTTGCCCTCCTGCTTGGGCGATCCCTGCACCGGCCACTCGGCGAAGCCCCGCGCCCGCGGCAGCCTGCGCGCCACGCCCACGGAAACCTCGCCAGAAGCCCCCACCCCGACCTCGGTCATTGCGACCGCCTCTCCGACCATGCACGCGCCCGAACATCAACTCGTGCAGACCGTACAGCCGGTGGCCGAAACGCGTCAGACCCTGTGGACGACCCCACGGCTGTGGAAAACCGGCCCCGCAACCGCCCTCCTCGGCACCCGCCCCGCGTCGGAGTCCCTCAGCACCCGCCCCCGGGCCCCTCCGGCAAGTGCCGCTGCGCCCACTGCTTCAGCTCCGCGAACGCCGGCTCGAGCGCCGCCCCCGCCGCCGTCAGCCGGTACGACACCCGAAGTGGCGGCCCCTCGGCGACCTCGCGCAGCACGAGCCCCGCGGAGGCGAGCTCGGTGAGACGGTCGGACAGCATCCGCTCGCTGATGCCGGGAATCGCCCGGCGCAGGTCGACGAAGTACGCCGGCCCCGAGGTCAGAACGGCCACGATCGGCCCGGTCCAGCGCTTCCCCAGCAACTGGAAGACACGGGTGATCCCGTCGTCCACCCGCTTGCACGCCTCCGTGCCGTGACTCTCCTCGACCGTCATGCCTTCAGGGTACTGCGCTCCCGTACGGTGATGAAAAAAAGTAAGTCCCTGTGTTATCAATAGTCGAGTACGAACTGTTAGCCACGCGCCGCTCCTCAGGAGACCCCCATGGCCACCCTGCTGCACATCGACTCCTCCGTGTTCCCCCACGGCGCCTCCTCGTCCCGCTCCGTCACGGACGCCTTCCGCAGGACCTGGGAGGAGCAGCACCCCCAGGGCACGGTGATCTACCGCGACCTCGCCACGGACCCAGTGCCGCACATCACCGCCGACGCCCACATCGCCGGCTTCTCCGATCCCGCCACGCACACCCCCGAGCAGGCCGCCGCCTTCCACGCGCGCGTGCAGCTGATCGAGGAGCTGGAGGGGGCGGACGCCGTGCTGATCGGCGCCCCGATGTACAACTTCGCGATCCCCTCGACCCTCAAGGCCTGGCTGGACAACGTGATGCTCGTGGGCCGCACCTTCATGACCGAGGACTCGAAGATCACCGGCACCCCGGTCACCGTCGTCGCCAGCCGCGGCGGCTCCTACGCGCCGGGCACTCCGCGCGAGGGCTTCGAGTACGTGCAGAACTACCTGCGGGCGGTACTCGGCGACTCCCTCGCCCTGGACGTCGACTTCATCGTCCCGGAGCTGACCATGGCCCCGCAGAACCCGGCGATGACCGAACTGGTCCCCCTCTACGAGGCTTCCCGCGCGCGTGCCCACCAGGACGCCGAGACCAAGGCGAAGCACCTCGCCCAACGCCTGGCCGCGTAAGCCTCCGGCGGGGCCGCAGCGTGTGATTGTCCTCACGGCAGGCGGCGCCCGCAGGGCAACGCAAAAGCCCCGCAGGTCTGAGACCTGCGGGGCTTTCAGCTGTGCGCGAGGGGGGAGTTGAACCCCCACGCCCTTTCGGGCACTGGAACCTGAATCCAGCGCGTCTGCCTATTCCGCCACCCGCGCATTGGGTGTGTCTTCGGGCTGTTTCCCCATGGGGTTGGCGCCTTCCGACATGCAGAACATTAGCACGCGGGCAGGGGTGGGTTCACATCCCTTATCGAGGGGCAGCCGCTCATCAGGGCCGTAGACATCCCGCACCAACCCACCGCTCTTCCGGCTACGTATCAACACGTGTCTGTTCACGTATCAACCTCGTACCGGTACCGCCCGTCACCCCAGGAGCCGGTCGGGGTCCACAGTCAGGTGCGGGACACTTGTCTGCGGCCACCTCTACGATCCTTGACAGGAGGAGTCGGCCGGGGGAGTTCGAAGAGGAGCTCCACAGGGAACTTCGGAGGCGTCGACACCCGTCGACGAGGCCGACAGGGGGAACCAGCCGATTGACCGGCGCGTGGATACGATCAGTAAGCAGTACCAGGTAAGGCAGTACCCGCTCTGCGGGGTGCAGGACGGCAGCAGCTACGGAGGAGGTGCCCCATGGGAGTCCTGAAGAAGTTCGAGCAGCGCCTCGAAGGTCTGGTCAACGGCACCTTCGCCAAGGTGTTCAAGTCCGAGGTACAGCCCGTGGAGATCGCGGGAGCACTCCAGCGCGAGTGCGACAACAACGCGACCATCTGGAACCGCGACCGCACGGTCGTCCCCAACGACTTCATCGTGGAGCTGAGCACACCGGACTTCGAGCGCCTGAGCCCGTACTCCGGCCAGCTCGGCGACGAGCTCGCCGGCATGGTGCGCGACTACGCCAAGCAGCAGCGCTACACCTTCATGGGCTCCATCAAGGTCCACCTGGAGAAGGCCGACGACCTCGACACCGGCCTGTACCGGGTGCGCAGCCGCACGCTCGCCTCCTCCACCGACCAGCAGGCCCCCGGTGCGGCCGCCCCGGCGGGCCGGCCCGCGGCCCCCGGCGGCTACGGCTCCGCGCCGGCCGCGGCTCCCGCCGGAGCCCCGGGCGCCCCGCCCATGCCGGCCGCGCCGCCACCCGGCGGCCGCCCCGGCGGCTACGGATACCCGCAGCCCGCGAGCGGCCAGCGGCCCCCTGCCGCACCCGCTCCCGCAGCCGCGGCAGGCGGACGCACCCGCCACTGGATCGAGATCAACGGCGCCCGCCATCAGATCTCCCGCGCGACGCTGGTGCTGGGCCGCAGCACCGAGGCCGACGTGCGGATCGACGACCCCGGCGTCTCCCGCCGGCACTGTGAGATCCGGACCGGAACGCCCTCGACCGTCCAGGATCTCGGATCCACCAACGGCATCGTGGTGGACGGACAGCACACCACCCGCGCTACGCTCCGCGACGGCTCGCGGATCGTCGTGGGCAACACCACCATCATTTACCGGCAAGCCGAAGGGTGAAGCGGGGGCAATGTCAGAGCTGACCCTCACGGTCATGCGGCTGGGTTTCCTAGCCGTACTGTGGCTGTTCGTGATCGTGGCCGTGCAGGTCATCCGCAGCGACCTGTTCGGTACGCGCGTCACCCAGCGCGGGGCCAGGCGAGAGGCCGCCCGGCCGCAGCAGGCCCAGCGCCAACCGGCGCCCCCGCAGCAGCGCCAGCAGCCCGCCGCCGGCCGCCGCGGCCGTAACGCCCCCAGCAAGCTGGTCGTCAGCGAGGGCACCCTCACCGGCACCACCGTCGCGCTCCAGGGCCAGACCATCACCCTGGGCCGGGCGCACGACAGCACCATCGTGCTGGACGACGACTACGCCTCCAGCAGGCACGCCAGGATCTACCCGGACCGGGACGGCCAGTGGATCGTCGAGGACCTCGGGTCCACCAACGGCACCTATCTGGACCGGAGTCGGCTGACGACCCCCACACCGATTCCGCTGGGCGCGCCGATCCGCATCGGCAAGACCGTCATCGAGCTGCGGAAGTAGTGCTACATCATGAATAGGCGCGAGCGGAGCGAGCACGCGGAGTGGGCCCCCACCCCGGGCCCCGGCGCGCTCCCGACCGGAGGGTGGGCACCGTGCGGATGTATCCGGAGCCGACGGGCGAGGTGCGCATGAGTCTGTCACTGCGCTTCGCCGCCGGATCGCACAAAGGCATGATCCGGGAGGGCAACGAGGACTCCGGATACGCCGGTCCGCGCCTCCTCGCCATCGCCGACGGCATGGGCGGCGCCGCCGCCGGTGAGGTCGCCTCCTCCGAGGCCATCTCCACCATCGTCGCCCTCGACGACGACGTCCCCGGCTCCGACGTCCTCACCTCCCTCGGCACCGCCGTCCAGCGCGCCAACGACCAACTGCGCTCCCTGGTCGAGGAGGACCCCCAGCTCGAGGGCATGGGCACCACGCTCACCGCCCTGCTGTGGACCGGCCAGCGCCTCGGCCTCGTCCATGTCGGCGACTCGCGCGCGTACCTGCTCCGCGACGGCGTCCTCACCCAGATCACCCAGGACCACACCTGGGTGCAGCGCCTGGTCGACGAGGGCCGCATCACCGAGGAAGAAGCCACCACCCACCCGCAGCGCTCCCTGCTGATGCGCGCACTGGGCAGCGGCGAGCACGTCGAGCCCGACCTCTCCATCCGCGAGGTCCGCGCCGGCGACCGCTACCTGATCTGCTCCGACGGGCTGTCCGGGGTCGTCTCCCACCAGACCCTCGAGGACACCCTCGCCAGCTACCAGGGCCCCCAGGAGACCGTGCAGGAGCTGATCCAGCTCGCCCTGCGCGGCGGCGGCCCCGACAACATCACGGTCATCGTCGCCGACGTACTGGACCTGGACACCGGGGACACCCTCGCCGGGCAGCTCTCCGACACCCCGGTCGTCGTCGGCGCGGTCGCCGAGAACCAGCAGCACCAACTGCACGACAACGGCATCATGCAGACCCCCGCGGGCCGCGCCTCCGGGCTCGGCCGCCAGGTGCCCGGACAGGGCGGGGGCGGACAGTTCGGCCCGCCCGGATCCGGCGACGTCACCGGCTTCATCCCCACCGACGGCTTCGGCGACTACAGCGACGAGGACTTCGTCAAGCCCCGCAAGGGCCGCAAGTGGCTGAAGAGATCCTTCTACATCGCCCTCGCACTCGCCGTCGTCGGCGGCGGCCTCTACGGCGGCTGGCGCTGGACCCAGACCCAGTACTACGTGGCCACCAACGACGAACACGTGGCGCTGTACCGGGGCATCAGCCAGGACCTTGCCTGGGTGTCGCTGTCGAAGGTGCAGAAGGACCACCCCGAGATCGAACTCAAGTACCTGCCGCCGTACCAGCAGAAGCTCGTCGAGGGCACCATCGCCGAAGGCGACCTCAAGACCGCCCAGAAGAAAATCGACGAACTCTCCCTGCAGGCCTCCGCGTGCAAGAAGCGCGCCGAACAGCAGGCCGCCGAGAGCGAGCAGAACTCCAAGACCGGCGAGGGCGAGGCCGGAGGCACCACGGGAACCACCAGGACCTCCCTCACGTCCAAGGCCTCACCGACCCCGTCCACCACGACCTCACCGTCCCCGAACGCTTCCGCCTCCCCGACCGCGCCCACTCCCACCCCCGGCCCCACCCTCTCGGACGAAGAGAAGCAGGTCGTCGGGCAGTGCGGTACGCAGTAGGCAAGCCGTGAGAGGCCCAGTCACACGATGAGCAGTACTTCCAACACGTCGACGCACCACACGTCCACGATCGGCTCGATCGGCACACCGAGCCGACGCAACACCGAGCTCGCGCTGCTGGTGTTCGCCGTCGTCATCCCGGTGTTCGCCTACGTCAACGTCGGGCTGGCCATCAACGACGAGGTGCCGCCCGGACTGCTGGGCTACGGCCTGGGACTCGGCCTCCTCGCCGGCGTCGGCCACCTCGTCGTCCGCAAGTTCGCGCCGTACGCCGACCCCCTGCTGCTGCCTCTGGCTACGCTGCTGAACGGGCTCGGCCTAGTCGTCATCTGGCGCCTGGACCAGTCCAAGAGACTAAGCGCCAACTACCCCGACGCGGCACCGCGTCAGCTGCTGTACTCGGCGCTGGGCGTCGCCCTGCTGGTGGCCGTGCTGATCTTCCTCAAGGACCACCGCGTCCTGCAGCGCTACACCTACATCTCCATGGCCGGGGCCATGCTCCTGCTCGTGATGCCGCTGATTCCCGGCCTCAGCGCCCCCACCTACGGCGCCAAGATCTGGATCAAGATCCCCGGACTCGGCACGCTCCAGCCCGGCGAGTTCGCGAAGATCGCCCTCGCGGTCTTCTTCGCCGGCTATCTCATGGTCAAGAGAGACGCCCTGGCCCTGGCCAGCCGTCGCTTCATGGGCCTGTACCTGCCACGCGGCCGCGACCTCGGTCCGATCCTCGTCGTCTGGGTGATGTCGATCCTCATCCTGGTCTTCGAGACCGACCTCGGTACATCCCTGCTGTTCTTCGGGATGTTCATCATCATGCTGTACGTCGCCACCGAGCGGACCAGCTGGATCGTCTTCGGCCTGCTGATGTCCGCCGCCGGCGCCGTGGGTGTCGCCTCCTTCGAGCCGCACGTCCAGCAGCGAGTCCAGGCATGGCTCGACCCCATGCGCGAGTACACACTCAGCAGGCAGGGCATCTACGGCCACACCGAGCAGTCCATGCAGGCGCTGTGGGCATTCGGCTCCGGCGGCACCCTCGGTACCGGCCTCGGGCAGGGCAACTCCGACCTCATCGGCTTCGCCGCCAACTCCGACTTCATCCTCGCCACGTTCGGCGAGGAACTGGGCCTCGCCGGCGTCATGGCGATCCTGCTGATCTACGGCCTGATCGTCGAGCGCGGTGTGCGCACCGCCCTGGCCGCCCGCGACCCGTTCGGCAAGCTGCTGGCCATCGGCCTGTCCGGCGCCTTCGCCCTCCAGGTCTTCGTCGTGGCCGGCGGTGTCATGGGCCTCATCCCGCTGACCGGCATGACGCTGCCGTTCGTGGCCTACGGCGGTTCGTCCGTCATCGCCAACTGGGCCCTGATCGGCATCCTGCTGCGCATCAGCGACACCGCACGCCGTCCGGCACCCGCTCCCGCCCCCAACCCCGACGCCGAGATGACCCAGGTGGTCCGCCCGTCATGAACAAGCCCCTGCGCCGGATCGCGATCTTCTGCGGCCTCCTCGTCATGGCCCTGCTCATCCGTGACAACTGGCTCCAGTACGTCAAGGCCGACGACCTGAGGACCGACACCGACAACCGCCGGGTCGCCATCGAGCGCTACGCCACCCCGCGCGGCAACATCATCGTCGACGGCAAGGCCATCACCGGGTACAAAGAGACGACCACGGGCGACTTCAAGTACAAGCGCACCTACAAGGACGGCGCCATGTGGGCGCCCGTCACCGGCTTCGTCTCCCAGGCCTACGGCGCCAACCAGCTGGAGTACCTCGAGGACGGCATCCTCACCGGCAACGACGACCGGCTCTTCTTCCGCAACACCCTCGACATGATCACGGGCAAGGCGAAGGAAGGCGGCAACGTCGTCACCACCCTCAACGCCGCCGCCCAGAAGGCCGCGTACGAGGGCCTCGCCAAGCGCGGCAAGGGTGCGGTCGTCGCGCTCGAACCGTCCACCGGCAAGATCCTGGCGATGGCCTCCTACCCGTCGTACGACCCCGGAACGATCGCCGGCGGCGGCGAGTCGGACGAGAAGGCCTGGAAGGCCCTCGACAAGAAGAACAACCCCGCCGACCCGATGCTCAACCGGGCGCTGCGCGAGGTCTACCCGCCCGGCTCCACCTTCAAGGTCGTCACCGCGGCCGCCGCGCTGGAGAACGGCCTGTACGACGACGCGGACGAAAAGACGGACTCCCCGCTGCCCTGGGTCATGACGGGCACCACGACCGAGCTGAAGAACGAGGGCAACATCCCCTGCAAGAACGCCACGCTCCGTGAGGCACTGCGGGTGTCCTGCAACACCGTCTTCGGCAAGATCGGCGCTGACCTCAAGAACGAGAAGATGCTCGAAGAGGCCAAGAAGTTCGGCTTCACCGAGGAACAGTTCACGCCGGTCCGTTCCAGCGCCTCCGTCTTCTCCGACGACATGGAGCCCTCGCAGGTCGCCCTGTCCTCCATCGGCCAGTTCAACACCGCCGCCACCCCGCTGCAGATGGCCATGGTCGCCTCCGCGGTCGCCAACGACGGCACCCTCATGAAGCCGTACATGGTCGATGAACTCCAGGCCAGCAATGTCGACGTCATCGAGAAGACCGACCCGGAGACGTACAGCCAGCCGCTGTCGGCGAAGAACGCGCAGATCCTGCAGTCGATGATGGAGACGGTCGTCAAGGACGGCACCGGCAAAACCGCACAGATGGGCGACGGCGTCACGGTCGGCGGCAAGACCGGCACCGCCCAGCACGGCGAGAACAACAGCAAGAACCCTTACGCCTGGTTCATCTCGTACGCCAAGCTCGGCGACGGCAGCAAGCCGGTCGCCGTGGCCGTGGTCGTCGAGGACGAGAAGGCGGTCCGCGACGACATCTCCGGCAGCGGCCTCGCGGCGCCCATCGCCAAGAGCGTGATGGAGGCGGTCATCAACTCCAACAAGTGACCCCGCTCACGTCCCCTTCACATCGGTGCACGTTGCGATACCGGTCCTGTATCGGGTGACGGGCTTGGCCAGGTCACACAAAGCCAGCCGGGTACGGTAGGCCCGGATGGCAGCCCCCGACCGCACACCAGTGCCGGTCGGGACCGACGGAGAGGGCTGGTAGGTAGCTATGGAAGAGCCGCGTCGCCTCGGCGGCCGGTACGAGCTGGGCCAGGTGCTCGGCCGTGGTGGCATGGCGGAGGTCTACCTCGCGCATGACACCCGGCTCGGCCGCACCGTGGCGGTGAAGACGCTGCGCGCGGATCTCGCACGCGACCCGTCCTTCCAGGCCCGGTTCCGCCGGGAGGCCCAGTCGGCCGCCTCGCTCAACCATCCCGCGATCGTCGCTGTCTACGACACGGGTGAGGACTACATCGACGGGGTCTCGATCCCGTACATCGTGATGGAGTACGTCGACGGCTCCACGCTCCGTGAGCTGCTGCACTCCGGCCGCAGGCTGCTGCCGGAGCGCACGCTGGAGATGACGATCGGCATCCTCCAGGCCCTGGAGTACTCCCACCGGGCCGGCATCGTCCACCGCGACATCAAGCCGGCCAACGTCATGCTCACGCGCAACGGCCAGGTCAAGGTCATGGACTTCGGCATCGCCCGTGCCATGGGCGACTCCGGCATGACGATGACCCAGACGTCCGCGGTCATCGGCACGGCCCAGTACCTCTCGCCGGAACAGGCGAAGGGCGAGCAGGTCGACCAGCGTTCGGACCTGTACTCGACGGGCTGTCTCCTCTACGAGCTCCTGACGGTACGCCCGCCCTTCGTGGGCGACTCCCCCGTGGCCGTGGCCTACCAGCACGTCCGCGAGGAGCCGCAGCCCCCGTCGGTCTTCGACCCCGAGCTCACGCCCGAGATGGACGCCATCGTCCTCAAGGCCCTGGTCAAGGACCCGAACTACCGCTACCAGTCCGCCGACGAGATGCGCATCGACATCGAGGCGTGCCTGGACGGCCAGCCCGTGGCGGCCACCGCGGCGATGGGCTCGGTCGGCTACGGCGCCTACCCGGACGACCAGCCGACCACGGCCCTGCGCTCCACGGACGCCGGCGCCACGTCGATGCTCCCGCCCATGAACCCGGACGACCCGGGCTACGGCGGCTACGACGACCGCCCGGACCGCCGCCGCCAGCAGAAGAAGAACAACACGTCCACGATCCTGCTGGTCGTCGCGGCTGTGCTTGTCCTGGTGGGCGCGATCCTGATCGGGAAGTGGGCGTTCAGCGGGAACAACGCCGCCGACGACCAGGTGGCGGTGCCGCGCTTCATCGGCGAGACGAAGACAAACGCCGAGCAGATGGCGACGAACAGCGACCTGAAGCTGTCGTTCACCAGCAAGACCTGCGAGGACCAGCCCAAGGGCAACATCTGCGACCAGAACCCGGACCCCGACACCAAGGTCGACAAGAAGTCGACCATCGAACTGGTGGTCTCGACGGGCGCCCCGAAGGTCACCGTCCCCAGCGTCATCGGCGACCAGTTCGACGACGCCAAGGCGAAACTCGAGGGCGACGACTTCGGACTGAAGGTCAAGAAGAAGGAGAAGGAGTCCACCGAGGAAACGGGCTCCGTCCTCGACCAGAACCCGGTCTTCGGCAAGGAAGTCGAGAAGGGCACGGAGATCACCCTCACCGTCGCCACAGAGATCCAGAAGTCCACGGTCCCGGACGTCAGCGGCCTGACCTGCGACGAGGCCAAGGCCCGGATGACGGAGAGCAACCTCACCGGCAACTGCGTCACCGACACGGAAACCGAGGACGACAACCTCGTCAACAAGGTCATCAGCGTCGACCCGGCGGCCGGCTCCTCGGTCGACAAGAACTCGACGGTGACGATCCACCTCGGCAAGGCCGCCGAGGACGAGCAGGTCCAGGTACCGCAGGTGACCCAGCTGAGCGTCAAGGACGCCAAGAAGGCCCTGCAGGACGTCGGCCTGTCGGTCGGTCAGATCGGCGGCACCTCGGACGACAACGCGATCGTCCTCACCCAGGACCCGCAACCGGGCACCCAGGTCGCCAAGGGCACCGCAGTCAACATGGTGGCCGTGGCCCAGAACAACAACAACGGCGGCAACAACGGCGGTGGCGGCTTCTTCGGCGGCACCACCGGAACAGCAGCCCGCATCGAGGACTGACCCCTGGTCGACCCCATCTGAGGGGCTGGTCGCTCTGAAGCGACCAGCCCCTCAGGGCTTTACAGGGTGGCGCAGATCACAAAAAGCCATCGCCCGAAGTGGGCGGTTCGCCCCGTTGGGCGATCTTGTTGCTTGATCAACAGACTGCCAGAATTCGCACGGCTAATTCACAGACGTAAGAAAGGAATGACCGTGCGCAGGATTACCGCGATAATTTCGGCACTCTTCTTCACGATGTTGGCCGGTTTCATCATGGCCCCGTCGGCCAGCGCGGCCGGCTACGGCTGCCCTGGTTCGCAGATCGACACCTATGCGGTGAAGACGTCGGGCGGCACGACCTACAGCAACATCTACCTCTACTACGACTCCGCCACCGGGACGAACTGCGCCTCCAACGTCCGCACCAGCGCGGGCGGTTACGGCACCAGCAACCCCCAGGCCATAGACGTCCAGATCTGGCGCTGCGTGGCCGGCTCCACCCCCGGCGCGGCGTGTACCGCCGACACCCCGATCGACGGCGACTACGGCTACTACCAGTACTACGCGGGTCCCGTGGACGTGACAGCCTCGAACCGCTGCATCACCATCTTTGCGCAGACCCGCCACAACGACGTCTGGGCCAAGCGCACGCTGAACGCCGTTCACTGCGGCTGAAACAAAGAAAAGCCAAAGACCACCCATAGGAAACTCCGCGGACTTTGACAGCTGTCTCCCCCGTTTTCGCCGGGGAGACAGCTCTTCTTCATTCTGTTCCCGGTGACCCGGTCAGCGCAGTTCCTTCGGCAACGTCCGCGCACTGTCCACCTTCTCCACCCGCACCAACTCCCCCCACACCACATACCGATACCGCGACGTGTACACCGGCGTGCAGGTGGTCAGCGTGATGTACTTGCCGGCCTTCTTCCTGCCGGACTCCTTGGGGACGGCGCCCAGGACCTTGACGTTGTACTTCGAGGTTTCCGGAAGGATCGCGTACGCCTTGTAGACGTACCACTTGTCCTTCGTCTCGAAGACGATCGGGTCGCCCTTCTCGATCTTGTCGATGTTGTGGAACTTGGCGCCATGGCCGTCGCGATGGGCCGCGAGGGAGAAGTTGCCGTCCTTGCCGGACATCGGCAGCGTCGCCTTGACCGGGTCGGTGTAGTAACCGGCGACACCGTCGTTGAGCTGCTTCGCCGACGTGCCCTTCTCGACGAGGACCTCGCCGTTCTTCATCGCGGGGACGTGCAGGAAGCCGATGCCGTTCTTCGTGTTCAGCGCACCCGGCCCCGTGTCCTGGGCCCAGTTGTCGCGGACCTTGTCGGCCTGTTTGCCCGCCGCGCGGTCGGCGACGACGTTCGTCCACCACAGCGAGTAGACGACGAACAGGCCGAGGATCAGGCCCGCCGTGATGAGGAGTTCACCGAAGACACTGACCGCTGTGGCGATCGGGCCCATGCCGCGGCGGCGCGGCGCGGGGGTGGTGTCGGTGACCTCGTGCTGCTCCGCGGTCGCTGCCACTGTTCATCTGCCCTTACTGGACGAGCGCATCCGGCTTGCCCTTGCTGCGCGGCCGTTCCTCGACCATCTTGCCCCAGACGATCAACCGGTACTTGCTGGTGAACTCCGGCGTACAGGTCGTCAGGGTGATGTAGCGGCCCGGCTCGGTGAGACCCGACTGCGGAGGAACCGGATTGAGCACGCTCGTGTTGCTCGGCGCCGTCACCGGCAGCGACGACGTCATCTTGTAGACGAAGTAGTCGTCCTGTGTCTCCACGACGATCTCGTCGCCCTTGCTGAGCTTGTTGATGTACCGGAACGGCTCGCCGTGCGTGTTCCGATGCCCCGCGAGCCCGAAGTTCCCGGTCTTCGCGCTCGGCATCGCCGTCTTCAGCGCACCCTCGGAGTAGTGCCCGACCATGCCCCGGTCGAGCACCTTCTTGTTGCTGACGCCCTCCGCTATCGGCACGACCACGTCCAGCTTGGGAATGTGCAGCAGCGCGAACCCCTGCCCCGGCTCGAACTCGCCCGGCGCCCGCTTCCCGCTCGCCCACTCGTTCTGGAGCGTGCTCGCCTCCTTGCCGGCCTGCGCGTGCGCCCGCACGTTCGTCCACCACAGCTGATAGGTGACGAACAGCAGCATCAGAACGCCGGTCGTGATGAACACCTCACCGACCGCCCGGCTCGCCAGCACCGCCGGACCCGGCTTGCTCGCCCGCGCCCGCCGCCGGGCCTCGACTCGGGAGAGCGGAGCCGACGGCTTCCCGTCGTCCGACGCCTCCACCGACTCCGCAGAAGGCCTCGCTCCACCCCCATGACGCCCACCACGGCGCTTGGCGGCCTTTCTACGGGCCGCACGGCCCCCCGCAGGGGTTCCGGGGGCTCCTGTGGCGGACGAGGCGTCGGACACCGATCCAGACGCCGATACGGACCCGTCTATTCGGGCCGGCGGCGGCTCCGGTATCCGCAGCGCCACCGTCTCGTCGTCGGCGGGCGGCACCCAGGGCTCATCGGCACCCGCCCTGCCCCCCGCGTCGTACGACGCACTGTCGTACCACTCCCCAAGCGCACCGGCATCCTCGTACGACTGCTCCCCGTACGAGGTCCCGGACTCGCGCTCGGGGCGCAGTGCGGTCACGCCGAGGCCCTGCCCACCACCGGGGCCAGCCCCGCGCTTCGCGCCACCGCACCCTGGTCGCCGCACTCCACCAGCCAGTTGGCCAGCATCCGGTGCCCGTGTTCCGTCAGCACCGACTCGGGGTGGAACTGCACACCCTCGACGGGCAGTTCACGGTGGCGCAGCCCCATGATGATCCCGTCGTGCGTCCGCGCGGTCACCTCCAGCTCGGCCGGCACCGTCTCCGGCTCGGCCGCGAGGGAGTGATAGCGGGTCGCCGTGAAGGGCGTCGGCAGACCCGCGAAGACACCCTTGCCCTCGTGCTCCACCAACGACGTCTTGCCGTGCAGCAGCTCCGGCGCGCGGTCCACGACACCGCCGTACGCCACCTGCATCGACTGCATCCCCAGGCACACACCGAAGACGGGCACCGCGGTCGCGGCGCAGTGGCGGACCATCTCGATGCAGACGCCCGCCTCCTCCGGCGTCCCCGGACCCGGCGACAGCAGCACACCGTCGAAGCCGTCCTGGGCGTGCGCCGTCGACACCTCGTCGTTGCGCAGCACCTCGCACTCGGCGCCCAGCTGGTACAGGTACTGCACCAGGTTGAAGACGAAGCTGTCGTAGTTGTCGACGACGAGAATCCGCGCACTCACTGGTTGTCCACCGTCACATCGTTGAAGGGCAGCAGCGGTTCGGCCCACGGGAAGACGTACTGGAAAAGGACGTAGACCGCAGCAAGCACCAGCACGAGTGAGATGGAAGCCCTCACCCACGCGTTCCCTGGCAGATGCCGCCAGATCCAGCCGTACATGCCGTCCCTTCCGTCGCACCACGGCACCAGACTCACGCCGTACCGCACCAGACTAACGGCGCAGGGCCGTCGGCTTCCCTTCCTCCACAGGCTGTGTGGAGTCCAGATGCGCCCACACGATCAGCCGGTGACTGTGCCCCCACTCCGGATCGCACGTGGTCAGGGTGAGATAGCGGCCGGAGCGCGTATACCCCGACTTACGTGGCACAGGATCGATCACCTCAACGTCCGTGGGCACGGTTTTGTAGGGGCCTTTGTCGATCCGATACGTGAACCAGGTCGTCCCGTCCGTCAGCACCACCGCGTCCCCGCGCCGCAGCCTGGGGAAGTCCTTGAAGGGGTCGCCGTACGTACGCCGGTGACCGGCCACCGAGAAATTGCCCTTCTCCCCGAGCCGCGCGGTCCGCGCGTAGTGCCCGAGCCCCTTCTTCAGGGTGCCGACGGCCGTCCCCTCCAGCACCGGCTTGTTCCACGTGAAACCAAGCCGGGGGATGTACATGATCGCGAAGGGCTTGCCGCTCTTGTACGCCGTCGGCTCCGGCCTACCGGACGGGGCGCCCCCCGTCGGCTGCCGCACGCTCCCCTTCGACCACTGGTCCTGCAACTGGTCGATCTGCTCGCCCATGACGTCGTCGGCCTTCACGCCGGTCCAGAACAGCACGTAGACGACGAAGAGCACTATGACGCTGCCGACGGTGATGCAGAGTTCGCTGACAGTCCTGACGACGACACGCACCGGCGGCTCCAGAAAGGCCTACTCCACAGGCTTGGCGTACTGCAGATCCACTGTGCCCGAGTAGCCGGGCAGAGTCACCGTCCCTTCGTCCTCGACTTTCCAGCCGAGCCCGTAGACGTTGACGTACACCATGTAGTTCTGGATCGTCGGGCTCGCCGCGAGCGACGTCTTCAGCTTCTCCGGGTCCCCGATCGCCGTGATCTTGTACGGCGGTGAGTAGACCCGGCCCTGGAGGATGAGCGTGTTGCCCACGCAGCGCACGGCGCTGGTGGAGATCAGCCGCTGGTCCATGACCTTGATGCCCTGGGCGCCGGCCTGCCACAGGGCGTTCACCACGGCCTGCAGGTCCTGCTGGTGGATGACCAGGTAGTCCGGTTGCGGCTCCGGATAGCCGGGGAGCTTGGCGGTGGCGTCCGGCGGGGCGTCGTTGAGCGTGACGGAGACCGCCTCGCCCTTCAGCTTCTGTGTCCCCGCCTTCTTCTCCAGCGCCGCCAGCTTGTCGTCCTCGGCCTTGGTACTGCCGTCGTCCCGCTCGGCCAGCGCCTCGACGTCGTCCCTGAGCGTCCCGGTAGTCTCGTCCAGCTGACCGTTCTTGTGGCTGCGCTCCAGGATGAGGTCGGACAGCTTCAGCAGCGAGGCATCCGTGCGGATATTGGTGCCCTTGGCCGTATTGAAGCTGGTGAAGAAAATGAGGCCCGCGAGAGCGAAGACGGCCATCGTGAGCAGCCGCACGGGCCGGAAACCCCGTCTGCGGACAGGGCTGGATCCGGCCTGGGGGGAGTCGGCAGAATTGCTCAACGTACCCTTATCTCCTTCGGCGCCGCGGAAGCACTACGCTAACGGACGCCCGGGGGAGCACTAAGTGTCCCCTTGTACGCTGCCCCGAGCCCGACCTAGTTACCTGCGCGGCCACGCAGCGCATCGACAGGAGAGACCCTCGTGCCGAAGTCACGTATCCGCAAGAAGGCCGATTACACGCCGCCGCCGGCGAAGCAGGCGACCAGCATCAAGCTGACCAACCGCGCCTGGGTCGCACCCGTCATGTTGGCCCTGTTCGTCATCGGGCTGGCCTGGATCGTCGTCTTCTATGTGACGGACGGCTCGCTTCCCATCGACAAGCTCGACAACTGGAACATCGTGGTGGGCTTCGGCTTCATCGCCGCGGGATTCGGCGTCTCCACGCAGTGGAAGTAGTGGCTGCTTCGCGGTGAACACAGCTCTACCCAGGGCTATCCGCTGAGTTATCCACAACGTTTTCCACAGTGGGGAAAAAGAACGACCATCTGTGGATAACCCATCCAGTGTTGACGCCGGTGTGACGGAACTACCGGTCACCCGAAAGCATGTTCGCCCCCTGTCCGACCTGCGGAAACACAGGTCAGTGACAGGGGGCACGCTTGTTCGCGCACACTATGCACAAGATTCGCCACCCGCTGTGGACAACTGCCCCGCTCAGGTGAGCTGAGCCGTCCTCACCAGCGTCAATACGACGACGAGGGCGAGGACCAGGGCGCAGGTGCCGTACTGGACCAGGGCTCGTCGCTCGCGCGGGGCGTGCACCATGGCGTAGCCGATGACCACTCCTCCTGCGAGGCCGCCGATGTGGGCCTGCCAGGAGATGTCGAACGCAGGGTTGAAGGTGAAGATCAGGTTGATCACCAGGAGCGCGATGATCGGCCGCATGTCGTAGTTGAGCCGGCGCATCAGGACGGCGGTGGCGCCGAACAGGCCGAAGATGGCACCGGAGGCGCCGAGCGTGGCCGTGGTCGGGGACTCCAGCAGATAGGCCAGAACGCTGCCGACGAGGCCGGACACCAGGTAGAGCGCGAGGTAGCGGGCACGGCCGAGGGCCGCCTCCAGTGGGCCGCCGAGCCACCACAGGCTCAGCATGTTGAAGGCGATGTGCCAGATCTCCTGGTGCGTGAACATCGAGGTGACCAGGCGGTACCACTGTCCGTCCGCGACGCCCTCGGTGGTCGTGAAGGGGGCCGGCGGCCAGGCGCCGATGAGGACCAGATCGCTGAGCAGTGAGTCCGATGCCCGGACGGCGATGAACACGGCGAGGTTGATCCCGAGGAGGATCTTGGTGACCAGCCGGGGGTCGGCGGCGATCGTGCCGCCGGCGATCGTGCGGGGCATCGCGGCGTCGGGGCGGTGACCGGTGCCGGAGCCGCCGCGGACGCAGTCGGGGCACTGGAAGCCGACGGAGGCGCTGACCATGCACTCGGGGCAGATCGGGCGTTCGCAGCGGGTGCAGCGGATGCCGGTCTCGCGGTCGGGGTGGCGGTAGCAGCCGGGCGGGCCCTCGGATTGCTGGGGGCCCTGGTCCTCCGGGCCCTGTGGGCTGCCTGGCGCCTGGTCCATGGGGTCCCCTAAGTCGTCGTATGCAATGAAACCGCCCCGCCCATCCTTACGGACGAGCGGGGCGTTTGGTTCCCTGGTGGGCCTGGCGCCGATGGGCCGGGGCGTCCGCCTCGGCCCTTGCGGGGCCTGGTGATCAGCCCTTGCGGGTCTCGACGACGACCGACTCGATGATGACGTCGTTGACGGGGCGGGAGGTGCGCGGGTTGGTCTGCGTGTCCGCGATGGCGTCGACGACCTTCTGGCTGGCCACGTCGGTGACCTCGCCGAAGATGGTGTGCTTGCGGTTCAGCCATGTCGTGGGGCCGACGGTGACGAAGAACTGCGAGCCATTGGTGCCCGGTCCGGCGTTGGCCATGGCCAGCAGGTAGGGCTTGTTGAAGGAGAGGTCCGGGTGGAACTCGTCCTGGAACTGGTAGCCAGGGCCGCCGGTGCCGTTGCCCAGCGGGTCACCGCCCTGGATCATGAAGCCGCTGATGACCCGGTGGAAGACCGTGCCGTCGTAGAGCTTGGCCGTGGACTTCTCGCCGGTGGCGGGGTTGGTCCACTCGCGCTCGCCGGTGGCGAGCTCGACGAAGTTCTTGACCGTGATCGGCGCGTGGTTCGGGAGGAGCCGGACCTCGATGTCACCGTGGTTGGTCCTCAGGGTGGCGTAGAGCTGCTCGGCCACGATCTGCCTTCCGTTGTCTTTCTGTAGCTCCCCCGATCCTCGCACGGTCGACGCGATCCGTCCC
This sequence comes from Streptomyces sp. WM6386, assembly GCF_000972385.1. Classification (GTDB taxonomy): domain Bacteria; phylum Actinomycetota; class Actinomycetes; order Streptomycetales; family Streptomycetaceae; genus Streptomyces. Next base: position 171,183 of record NZ_JXTE01000002.1, on the reverse strand, counting down.
CCGTCGTCCTTCTCCGGGTGTCCGTCGCGGGGTGTCGCCTGCAGAAAACCGGTCGAGTGGTTCCGGACTGGGGGCGTTCGTCGGCGATCCGTGGCATTGTCGACGACAAGCTCCCGTTGCCCTGTATTCATCCGCTATTGCATGTGATCGGTTCTTCAGCAGCTCTTGATCGGAGATGGTCCGGAGTCAGCTCCCATGACCCGGATGCCCGCCCTCACATGCTCAAGTGCCCGTTGGCAGGCATGATCCGTAAAAGGGTGGAAAGTCGAATTACCGTACGCCACCGAGGAGGAGGATTCCCGTGACCCGCATCGACAGCGTGCGCGCCGCGACCGGTTCGGCGAAGGACAGCGTGCTGCACGCCGCGGAAGTGGTGGCGCCCTACGCCGACACGGCCAAGGACAGGGCCGCTCACTACACACACGAGGCACGCGTACGGCTCGCGCCGAAGGTGTCGCAGGCGGCCGAGCAGGCCCGCGTCCAGTACGACGCGCATCTCGCGCCGCGTCTGGAACAGGCTCTGACGCATGTGCCGCCGAAGGTCGACCAGGCCGCCCATGAGGCTGCCATCCGCACCCGCAAGGCTGCCCGGCAGGCCACCGACTATTCACGTCCGAGGATCGAGCAGGCCGTGGCCGCGGCCGGGCCCGTGAGGGACGAGGCCGCATCTCGTGGTGCCGCCGCGCTGCTCGCGCTGCGCGGTCAGGTCTCGGCCAAGCAGATCGAGAAGCTGGCCCGTAAGCACGAGCGCCGGGCGAGGGCCGGTCGTCTCGCCAAGGCACTGGCGATCGCGGGTGTCCTCGCGGGCGGCGCCTTCGCCGCCTGGAAGTGGTGGGACAAGCAGGCCAACCCCGACTGGCTGGTCGAGCCGCCCACCGCGACGGAGGTCCCGGAGTCGAGTCGGCTGACGTCGGTCGACGGCAGCGGCCAGTCCGTGCTCGACCCTGAGGTGCAGGCCAAGGAAGCCGAGGAGGAGGCCGCGCACCGCGACGAACGGCACTGACGTCCGGCACTCCGAACATCGCTGTGGGGCAGGAGACTTGAGGGTCTCCTGCCCCACAGCGATGTTTCACGTGGAACAGCGGATGCTTGCCCTCTGCACCCACGATGACGTTTGCAACGGTTCGGATGTGCACGTTCCGCACAGACTTTGCTGACGGAGAGCATCGCCCTGGTTACCAGCACACGCTCCCATCAGTCCCCACAAGGCCTCCACCAGCGGAATCATCGACTCCGGCATCCGGTCGACTACTCGCTCGACAGGCTCCGACACCTTGCCGCCTCTCACGTTTGCGCAAATATCCGCAACGCCTCAGGTGCTGCCGAGTGACGCACGTCACCTCGGGAGCCCTTCTCCGTCCACACCCGCCGTACACGCGGATCCGGCGCGTGAAAAACCGGCACATGCAAGAACCGGCCAGGCGCCGTGAAGGGCGTCTGACCGGTCCGAGGTGTGGAGCCTAGGGGAGTCGAACCCCTGACATCTGCCATGCAAAGACAGCGCTCTACCAACTGAGCTAAGGCCCCGGAAGGGGAGCGTCCGACCGGAAGTGACTCATACCGGTGGGCGTCGCAGACCAGAGTACCGGGTCGCCCCCGGTATCTCGCAAAAAGATTGGGGGTCCCGATGAACGACCACTCTCCGTAAGATGCTCGGCGTGGTTCGCTACAGCGAACCGCGGTATTTGGGGAAGCGATGGGGAGACGCAATGGACGCCGCACAGCAGGAAGCGACCGCAAGAGCGCGGGAACTGCAGCGGAACTGGTACGGGGAGCCGCTGGGGGCGCTCTTCCGTAAGCTCATCGACGATCTTGGTCTCAACCAGGCTCGTCTCGCGGGGGTGCTGGGGTTGTCCGCACCGATGCTGTCGCAGCTGATGAGCGGTCAGCGGGCGAAGATCGGCAATCCAGCCGTGGTCCAGCGGGTGCAGTTGCTGCAGGACCTGGCGAGGCAGGTCGCGGACGGCAGCGTCAGCGCGGCCGAGGCGACCGAGCGGATGGACGAGATCAAGAAGTCGCAAGGGGGCTCGGTGCTCAGCAACGCCACGACCACGACGAGCAGTTCGGGAGCGCCGACGGTCAAGCGGGTCGTCCGTGAGATCCAGTCGCTGCTGCGGTCGGTCGCGGCCGCCGGGGACATCATCGAGGCCGCGGACACCCTCGCCCCGACCCATCCGGAACTGGCAGAGTTCCTCCGGGTCTACGGCGCGGGCCGCACCTCCGACGCGGTCTCGCACTACCAGTCCCACCAGAGCTGACCCCGCGGCCCGGTCGCCGAAGGGGGTTCGGCAGCCGGGCCGACGGTCGAGGAGGCGCTAGGGGGTTGCGCCGCGCGGAGAGGGCACGGGGGTCGTCGCTCATCCGGGGAGGGACACGTGGGGGCGTGTCACTCACCGGCCGGGAGACGGGCCGTGTCACTCGCCGGGGGCGGTGCGAGGGGCGTCACTCATCCTGGAGCGGTGCGGCGGGAGTCGTATCGCTCGTGGAGGGGGAGGCAAGGGGGGAGACCGCAGGGGGAGGAGCGACGCACTGCCATGGGTGAGGTCTTCGCCGGCCGGTACGAACTCGTCGATCCGATCGGGCGCGGAGGTGTCGGCGCCGTGTGGCGCGCCTGGGACCACCGCCGTCGTCGGTATGTCGCCGCCAAGGTGCTGCAGCAGAGCGACGCGCACTCGCTGCTGCGCTTCGTCCGCGAACAGGCGCTGCGGATCGACCACCCCCATGTGCTCGCGCCCGCCAGCTGGGCCGCCGACGACGACAAGGTCCTGTTCACCATGGATCTGGTCGCCGGTGGTTCGCTGGCCCATCTGATCGGGGACTACGGTCCTCTGCCGCCGTCCTTGGTGTGCACGCTCCTCGACCAACTCCTGTCGGGGCTGGCGGCGGTGCATGCGGAGGATGTGGTGCACCGGGACATCAAACCCGCCAACGTGCTGCTGGAGGCCACCGGTACCGGTCGGCCCCGGCTGCGGCTGTCCGACTTCGGCATCGCGATGCGGCTGGGCGAACCGCGGCTGACGGAGACCAACCTCGTGGTGGGGACGCCGGGTTACATCTCGCCCGAGCAGATGATGGGCTCGGAGCCGGACTTTCCCGCCGATCTGTTCGCCGTCGGCCTGGTCGCGCTGTATCTCCTGGAGGGCGCCAAGCCGGACGCCAAGGCTCTCGTCCAGTACTTCGCGGCGCATGGGACGCCGAGTGCGCCCAAGGGCATTCCCGAGCCGCTGTGGCAGGTCGTGGCGACGCTGGTGCAGCCGGATCCACAGGCGCGGTTCCGCACCGCCACGGGGGCGCGCAAGGCGCTCGCCGCGGCCGCGGAGCTTCTTCCGGAGCCGGGCCCCGACGACGAGTTGATCGAGATCTTCGACCAACTGGGGCCACTGCCACCGGGGTTCGGTCCGGCGGGGCCGCTCAAGCCCGCGCCGGGGGTACGGACGGGGTTCTCGGACACCGGGCAGGGCTGGGATTCCTCGGGGTCGGGAACGGTGCCCCGGCCACTGTCCGGGCAGGTCGACCCAGGACCGAGTGCCGGCTTCCCAGCGCCTGGGCAGGCAACCCCGGGACCGGACACCGGCGTCCGGCCGTCCGCGCGGGAAGACGACCCCGCCTCCGCATGGCCCGGCACCGACTCCGTGCCGGCGGATCCGCGTCGGGGCCACACCCCCGGTGCCGTACCGCCCGATCCCCGTCAGAGCACCGGGCCACGGCCGGCGGCGTCCCCCTCCGAGTCCTCCGGTGCCGCGCAGCCGCCCAGCATGTCGGACACCGGCAGCTTCCCTCTGCCACCCCCGCAGGCCACTGGCTCCTCCCCTCAGCTGCGCCCCCCGGACAACCCCCAGACACCGGCACAGACACAGCAGGGCGCGCAGCACCAGCCCTCCCGTGTCTCCCCCGATGACCCCACGCATGTCCTGCCCTCCCCCCGACCGCAGGCACCGCCCTACCCGGCGCCGCCCCTGGCGTCACCGCCGCTCCATCGCGCCGATGCCTCTACTGCTTCGTACACGGCTCAGGTCGCGCAGGTTCCACCTCCGGCCCAGGAAACTTCGCGGCACCGCGCAGGCAGAGGAGCGCGCAGGGCACGACGCCGTCCCGGCCCTCCGGCCAAGGTGGTCGTCCCGATGCTGCTTCTCGCGCTGGCCTGCTACGCCGTGGGCTTCTGGGCGCTGACCCGGATCTGAGCACGCACGGGCACCAGAACCCCCGCTTCTACCCGACGGCCCCGGCCGTCCTCCGTCGAGCGATCACCGTCCACGTCCCCAGTACCGCCAGCACCAGGCTCCCGCCCCCGATCCCCGCCACGGCGACCACCTTCATCACCGCGTCGCCTCCCGCGCCCCCGCCCTCGGCCGCCGCCTCCCGGTCCTGTGCCGACACCTCGAAGAGGCTCCGCGGATCGGACGGCGCCGCGTAGGCGGGTGCCGTCTCGGTCGTGCCGTCGACCCGCACCCGCAGCGTCACGCCGAACGGCTTGTCGCCGTACTTCTCGGCCATGGCCGACGAGAGATGGAGGGCGAGGTAGTACGAGCCGGCGAACCGCATCGCTCTGACCTGTCGGGAGGAGTCGTAGCGGTTGGAGTAGTCGATTGGGGGCAAGGGGTTGAGGGAGTCCGTCTTCTGGGTGCCGTTGTAGCCGATGGCCACGTCGTCGACGGGCATGCGTGCGGGGTTGTACAGGGACGTGATGAGCGCACTGCCCACATAGCGGCCGCGGGTCGTGCTGCCCAGTTCGGCGGTGACGTGGAGTTGCTGCCCCCAGTCGACCGGCACCTTGTAGAAGAGTGTCTGTCCGGGCGCGACATCGGCGCTCCAGACCCCCTGCTTCACCGGCACGGCCTCGTCGAAACCCGCGCCGCCCGGACGTCGTACGGCCTGGTCCGTCGGAGGCTGTGGGGGCGTGGAGTTCCAGCTCTGCGGCGGGCTCGTCGCCTCAGCCTGGTCCAGGGGCGACTCCGAGACCGCAGAGAGCTCCAGGTCCCATTCGCCGGGCGATACGTCCGTGCCGTCGATGCGCTCGACGCGCACGTAGTACAGGCCGCCGCCCTTGCACAGGGCGCGATTGGTGAAGGCCTCCCTCGCTCCCCAGGCGACGATCGGCCGAGGACTGCGGCTCGTTCCGAAGTAGGCGCTCTCGAAGGAGCAGGAGCGGCTGTCGGCGTCCTGCAGATACACCCTGATGCCGCCGCCGGTGGAGACCGTCGTGCCCGCGCGCGGGACGGCAGTGACGGAGACGTACGTGTCCGACGTCGCGTCGAGTACGAGGCGGTAGTAGAGCTCGCCGCTCGCGGGGAGGGTGCTCCTGTACGTCTCGCCGATGTCGAGGGACTCGGCGTCCGAGGTGGTCGCGGCGCCGGTGACCGACCGGACGTCGGGCGCGAACCCGTAAGAGGGGCTGGGGGTACTCGCCGCGAGGGCCGTCTGTCCCGGCAGAAGGGCGGCCAGGGCCATTCCCACGACAGCCGCGCACACGCCGCGCCACCGCACCGTACGCCGCCCCATCACGCGCCACCCCTCGCCGTCGCCTGATCGTGGCTCATCCTGCCCGGCTGCGTCTCACGCAACACAAAACCCCGACCGCGAGGCGGCCGGGGTCTGTTCAGAACCGAATGTCGGTACTCACGAACCCGTGGGCACGGAGTCGGTCGCCTCCGTCCACAGATCCTGCTCGGCGCGATCCGCCTGGATCTGGCGGTACACGAGGAGCCCGCCGATGGCGGCCAGTGCGACCAGGAGAAGCTTCTTCACCGTGCGACCTCGTCTTTCCTTGACGTAGGGGACCTCTGGCGCCCGACTATACACACCGACCGATACCGATCGGTGACCTGCGTCAGCCCCTCAACTTCCGTCCTGCACACCGCAGTAGAAGCGGATGATGCCACTCCGATCGGAGGGTGATCACACCTCCACGGACGGTCACTTTGGACCTTCTCCTCCACTCTCCTCCACTTTTCGGGCTCCTTGCACCCATCCGGGTGGTGTTCATCTGAACATCGACGCGCCACGGGCGTCGGTCCATGATTTCGCGGCCCCCATACACATCATGAGGAAAGTACGCAAATCGCCCAACCCGAAAGTGAGGGGCCATGGCCCAGAACAAGGTCATGAACGTGTGGAACGCCATCGTCACCGCCCTCCTGGCGCTGTGCACGACGCTCGGACTCATCACCACGACCGCCGCCGCGGCCGTACCGCAGACCGAGACGACCCGCAACAGCAGCACCGAGGCCGCGGCACCGGCGCCATCCCTCTGGCCCTGGTCCTACACCAGGTCCCTGCCCCCCACGATGAAGCAGCGCATTCGAGCCGAGGCTCACGGCAAGACCCCCAGCTGCCGCAACCGCCCGCCCGCGGACACGGAGGACACCGACGGGGTCACGTCCCCCTGCGACGACTCGGCCGCCGAGCCGGCCACACCCCTCCAGCGCTGACAGCGCCGTCCCCTCCACGATGTAACGGCGAACTTGCGTACACGCCCGCTACATAGACGTACAGACAAGCGACACCCCCGGTCTCCATCGACCGGGGGTGTCGTGCTTGGGTGACTGAGCCCATCGCCCAGCCTTCGTACTGCCGCCAAAACAAAGAACGGGTGCCTCCCATTGGGAGGCACCCGACTTCTTGTTCTTCGTCTGTGGGGCTAACAGGATTTGAACCTGTGGCCTCATCCTTATCAGGTCGATCATGGGTTCTGATCGCCTGCCTCAATCCCTGTGCTGCTCGCGGTGACTGGCCATAGAAGTTCAACGGCGGCCGTCGTTGTGCGCGGCTGTTGGTGTCAGCCGCTGGTGTCAGCCGACACGCGCGGTCTTGACAAGCACGAGTGCTCTAGCCTCGGGACAGCAGGACGATCGCCGCCCCCATTCCGATCAGCCCTGCTACGGCAACCCCAGTGGCTATCACTCGCAGGCCGCCGAAGTTCTGCGCTCGGACCTGCTCCACAGGTCTTCCCTGGAGCCCCGATACGACCACTGCGCGAAACCAGGCGGACCCCTTCTTCGAAGCGAGTGCCGATCCCATGACCAGTGCGCCCACACCCCAGATCAAGAGGAACACCCGGCCGCCATGGGTGGCTTGCGCGCTGAGCTGCAACATGACGCGCATCATCGCGGGGTTCTCCTGGATGCGTCAACGATCTACCTTCACCCACCACTCTCCCCAGCTCCCATCCCGTCCGCCGTCGACCCACACACCGTGGAGCGGGCGTGGTTCATGGCGTCCAGGTGGAGCGCGCCACTGTACGAACGACCTGGACGCCATGGGCCGCGTCTGCTCGGCTCTGCCTGGGTCGATGGTGGACGGGATGGGAGCACCCCGCGCACGCCACTACGGGCCCGCAGTCGGGAATGGCGCCCCCTCCATCCCGGTGCCGGCCGATCCCCCGCCGGAGGCATCGTCCTGACCGTGGGCCGCGCTATGCGGTGGTCGACTCATGGCTTCCGGCCCTATCCACATGTGGGCGCGCGTCGGCGGCGGCAGCGCCGAGCGGGCCGAAGGCAGGAGCGCGGGCGCAGCCAGAGCCGGGAAGCGCGCCCGGCGGAGCGGAGCGCAGCCGGGGCTTGATGAGGTAGAGAAATCTGTAACAACTCGCGCTGGCCTACGCGTCGAAGTCGTACTCCAGGATGTACGAGGCGGCATCGAGCGTCATTTCGTTGATCTCGACGGGGCGTCCCTCGTCCGCGAACGCGGTCCGGCAGATGAGGATGACCGGCGTTCCCGCGGAGATGCTCAGTTGTCCCGCCTCATGCTTCGTGGGCATGCGCGAGCGGATCTCCTCACGGAAGTGCACTGGCTTGTACCCGAGTTCGGCAAGTCGGGCGTAGGTTCCACCGGGTCCCGTGTCTGCCTGCGTGATCGGCGACCCCGCCACCATCGATGTCGGGAGATAGCTCGTCGCGAGCAGAACGGGCTTCCCATCCAAAACGAACCGCCGTCGCCTCACGCACACGGTGTCCTCGTCACCCAGGTCCAAGACCTGCTCAACGTGTGCGGGCGCCGTCTCTTCGGACACCGTCACCTGATCCACAACGAGTGTGCGGTCCTCGGTGTCGGCGGACCAGATGGACCGGCCGCTACCCCATTGCTCCTGCGCGAGGCGCTTGATGCCTTGGCGCCTCAGGGGGCGGAAAGAACGTACGAAGACACCGGCACCCTTGCGGGACTCGGCGACACCCTCGTCCTTGAGTACACCCAAGGCCTGACGGGCTGTCATGCGGGCCACGCCGTGGGTGGCCATGAGGTCGTTCTCTCCCGGAAGCCGATCACCGGGACTGTACTCGCCGGACCGGATCGCCTCGCGTAGAGAGTCCGCAATCCGCTGGTACTTCGGCCGACGGTCGTCGTCGGTGGTGGTCATTCGGGAGCCCTCCCTTCTTCTCTAGACAGCCTAGGCCATGCATGCCGCACCCGACCTCTCGTGTAGCCGCAATCCCGCGTCCTCAACATCTCTATACAGATTCCCTTGACGTCTCTAGAGACGTGTGACCTACTGGAGATGTCTAGAGAGGTCGCAAACGGGCGGTCTCCAGGAACTGAGGGATGTGCTCATGCCGTCGTTCAAGATCGACCTCACGACCGCTCAGGTGTTCGTGGCGACTGCGCCGGAGCCGAAGATGGTCAACAAGCGGACCGGTGAGCGGGCCGTGGACCGGGACAACCCCGCGGTGGGCATGTCCACGGTGGGCCTGCTGGTCTCGGATGAGGGGGAGGGGAACCTCTACCAGGTGACCGTCCCGGAGACTGGCCTCCCCGCGAGCCTCGTGCCGGGTACGCCGGTCGCGGTCACCGGGCTGAAGGCTCGGGACTGGGAGAACGAGTTCAACGGCCAGAAGCGGCACGGGATCAGCTTCCGCGCGGTCGCGGTCACCCCGCTGGGGGCCTGATCATGACCGACCTCACGACCTACATGGAGCTGGCCGGGGCTGCGACTGGTGTTGCTGGGCTCGGCGTCGCCAAGTCCCGTGCGCCGCGCGTGTACTGGTCGCTGGTGGGTCTGCCTCGTACGTGGGGCCGGTTCACCTGGACCTACCGGGACACGATGGAGGTGTGCGGGCTGACGGTGCAGCCGTCCAGGTTCCGTGCCTTCGTCCGGCGCAATGTGGCCCGTGGTGAGGTCCGGCCGGTGCCGCCGAGGGTTCGCCGGGTTCGCCCGACCTCGACCGGCCTGCGCATCACCCTGCGCCTGCCTGCCGGGTTGGAGCCCGCTGACCTCGCCGCGTCCACCGAACGCCTCCGCCACGCCTGGGGAGTCCGCTCGGTCACCATCGCGGAGACCAAGCCCGGCTATGTCGAGCTGCGCATGACTGGCTACGACGTGCTGGCCAAGGTGAACCTGCCGCGGAAGGCACGGCCTCATGACCTGGTCGTTCCGGTGGCGCTGCGGGAGGACGGCACGGTCTTTGAGCGGGACTACCGCAAGGTCCCGATGGCGCTCACGCTGGGTGCCAACCAGTCCGGCAAGTCGATGTATCAGCGCAACCTGATCAAGGGGCTGGCTCAATTGCCGGTCGGGCTGATCGGGATCGACTGCAAGCGCGGTGTGGAGCAGGGCCGGTACGCGCCGCGTCTGTCTGCGCTGGTCACCAATCCCGAGGACGCCGGGCTTCTGATCGATGCCCTGGTTGCCGAGATGGAAGAGCGCTTCGATCTCCTCGCCCTCTACGGCGTCTCCGACCTGTGGGAACTGTCCGATGCGGTGCGGCCGGTGCCGCTGATCGTCCTCGTCGACGAGATCGCCGAACTGTTTCTGGTGACCTCTAAGAAGGACGAACCGGCCCGCGACCACACGGTCATGCAGCTGGTGCGCCTGGGGCAGATGGCCCGTGCGATCGGCATCTTCTTGGAGGTGTGCGGGCAGCGCTTCGGCTCCGACCTCGGCCGCGGTGCTACTGCTCTGCGGGCCCAGCTGACCGGCCGTGTGGTGCACCGCGTCAACGACAAGCAGACCGCCGACATGGGCCTGGGCGATATTGCCCCGGACGCGGTGGTCGCGGTGACCTCGATAGCTCCGGACCGTCCGGGGGTGGCGGTGGCCGGTGACACCTCCGGTGGCTGGTCGCGTATCCGTACCCCGGAGACCACGCCGGATGAAGCTGCCGCGGTCTGCCGTGAGTTCGCCGACCTCACCCCGGAGCTGCCGTTCCTGGCTCCGTTCCGGCCGGTCGGCCAGGTCGTCATCCCGCCGATGCCCGCTGCCCCGCCCCGGGTGCAGCCCCAGCCCGTCACGAAGTAACCCCCCTGCTCCACGGTCGGCGTGACCGCCTCGCGCCAGGTCCCTACCTGAGCCATGCCGAAAACCGAAGGGAGATCGCTCATGGCACGCAAGACCGTCAAGCCCGCGACCCTGCCGTGTCCGACCTGCAAGGGCACCGGTGAGGTCTCCCGGACCGTCCGCGTCGGCCGCAAACAGCGAGCCGTGGGCCAGCAGACCGGGCTCTGCCTGAACTGCCTGGGTGCCTGCGAGATCCCCGCCCCGTCCTAGCCCAACTCCTAGAAGGAGGTGAGGACATGCGCTCGCTGCGCATTGACGCTGTGCTCGTTCAGGCCGTGATCGCCGGTGCACTGTCCTTCGCGCACCTGCACGACCTTGCCGCCGCTGCCGGGCAGACCGGCTGGAAGGCCTGGGCCTACCCGGTCTCCGTTGATCTGCTGCTGGTCGCCGTATGGCAGCGGCTGCGCACTGCCCGGTCCGGGCTTGCCTGGTTCTGGTTCCTGGTCGCCCTGGTCGCCTCGCTCGGCGCCAACATCGCCACCGCCGGGCTCCTTGACCTGGACCACGTCCCGGACTGGCTGCGCATCCTCGTCGCCGGATGGCCCGCAATCGCCTTCCTCGGCGGCACCCTGCTCGCTCACTCGCCGACTCCGGCCGGCACGCCTGCGCCGGTCCGGCCGACACCCACCGCCGCGGCCCCGCAACCCGCCCCCGAGGTCCTCGAACGCGAGCCGCTCGTCACTGCTGAGCCCGTACCGGCGCTGCCCGAAGCGGCCCCGGCCCCGGTCCCGGCTGTGGCCGTGCCTCCGGCTCTGGTGGATCACGCCCGCAAGGTCGCTACCGAACACCGCACCCGTACCGGCACGGACATTGACACCGCCACCCTGCGGGCCCGTCTCGGCGTCCCCGAGGACCTCGCCGGAGCAATCGCCGCCCAACTCACCTAGCAGACAAGGAGGTTCCACCGTGCGCCCGAACCGCTTCTACAACGTGCTCCGCATCGGTCCCGTGAAGGTCGCCACGTTCAACAACGGCCGCGGCCAGACCCGGCACACCGCCGCATGCACGGCCCCGAACTGCGGGTTCTCCACCGAGCATCGCGACCGCTCGGCCGCTGAACTCGCCGCCCGTACCCACCGCTGCACCTGATCGCGAAAGGAGACCTGGAGTCATGCACCTGCCCGAGGACCAGCTTCGCGCCGGTCACATCCCCGCCGACCTCTACCGGCAGATCCCGTCCGGCACCGACATGCGCCAGGTCGTCATCGTTCAGCAGGCCCCGCGCTCCTACACCGGCCCCATCGTGCTGACGCTCCTGGTCATCACCGGCTCGATCGCGGTGCTCCTGGTCATCGCCTTCGTCGCCCAGGTCGTCGCCGGTGCGGCTGTCGCGGTCCTGTCAGCAACCGGCGGGATCGGCTACTCGATCAGCCGTAAGTCCTCGCGCAAGAAGGAACCACCCTCACTCAGCAAGTAGTGCCCTCCGGGGCGGCCTCAACCGCCAAGTTTCCGCCGCCCCGGACGGCTCACCGCTTCCCGATCTCCCGATCCGAAAGGGCTCCAACCATCATGCCTGCCCGCGCCAAGACCCGTCCGGTTTGCCACAACTGCGACAACTTCCCGGTCGTCGCCATCGCCACCGGCGCCCGTCACCGTGACGGCTCCCGCGTCCTGCTGTACGTCGTCTGCCACGTCTGCGGCGGCACCGGCCACCACGCCCCCGCCGCCCTCGCCCAGGCCGGGAAGTGATCGCGTGACCGACACCGCCACCATGGCGGGCCTGGACCCGGCCACCCTCACCGACGTGCTGAGGCTGGCCGGGTCTGACGGCTTCGACCGCGTCCAAGACCAGATCCGCCGTACCGGCGGCTGCTCCGACCCGATCCACCTGCAAGGCGCCGCCGTCACCCGTGATGCGGTCTCGGGGCAGGTGCTGCACTCCTACTCCACCGACCACGAGCCCGGGGGACGGCTCCGCATCGCGTGCGGCAACCGCCGCGCCTCACGCTGCCCCTCCTGCGCCTGGACCTACGCCGGAGACACTTATCACCTGATCCGCGCTGGACTCGTCGGCGACCTGGCCAAGGGCACCCCGCCCACCGTCCGCGATCACCCTCGCGTCTTCGCCACCCTCACCGCGCCCTCATTCGGCCCGGTCCACAACCGGCCCGGCAACCGGCCCTGCCGCTGCGGGCAACGGCACGGCGAGGACGCACCCGAACTCGGCACCCCGCTCAACCCCGCCTCATACGACTACGCGGGCGCCGTGCTGTGGAACAACCACGCCTCGGAACTGTGGCGCTACTTCACGATCTACCTGCGCCGCGAGATCGCACGCCGGGCCGGACTCACACAGAAGGCTGCCCGGGAACAGTCCCGGGTCGCCTTCGGCAAGGTCGCGGAGTACCAGAAGCGCGGGGCCGTGCACTTCCATGCCGTGATCCGCTTCGACGGACCGGACGGGCCGGACTCCCCGCCCCCGGCCTGGGCAACGCTCGACCTGCTCACCGACGCGATCGGTGCCGCCGCTGCCCGCGTCGTCGTCGACGTGCCCCCGGCCGGTGACCAACCCGCCCGCGCACTGCGCTGGGGCACGCAACTCGACGTGCAGCCGATCGGCGCCTTCGGCCACGGCGAAGAGATCACCGAAGCCGCGGTTGCCTCCTACGTCGCCAAGTACGCCACCAAGGCAGCCGAAACGACCGGCACCGTTGACCGCCGCATCGGCAACAAAGAGGCCCTGATCCTGCTCGGCGTGCCCGACCATCCCCGGCGCCTCATTGAGACCTGCCTCGACCTCCACTCGCTCTACCCGGACCGCAAGCTCCTGGACTGGGCTCACATGCTCGGCTTCCGCGGCCACTTCTCCACCAAGTCCCGCCGCTACTCCACCACCCTCGGCGCCCTCCGCCAGGTCCGCGCCGACTACCGCGCAGCCCAGCAACGCGAAGCCCTCGGCCTGCCCGACCCCGACGACGAAGAGGCAACCACCCTGACCCTCGCCCACTGGACCTACGCCGGACACGGCCACACCCCCGGCGAATCCTGGCTCGCCGCCAACATCCGCCGCGACATCCAGCACAACCGCGAGATCGCACGTGAGGAGCTACCCGCCCTGCTCGACCTGGAAGGAGCTGCCGCATGACCGTCGCCGCACCCGAATTGCTCAAGGTGCCGGAGGTCATGGCACAGCTCAAGGTCGGTCGGTCCAAGGTCTACGACTTGATCCGTACCCATCGGCTCGTCTCGATCAAGATCGACGGTTGTCGACGTATCCCGGCTGATGCCGTGCGGGACTTCATCGACGGTCGGCTGAGGGGTGATGCCTGATGACCAAGAGGCGGCCGAACGGCGGGGGCACCATCTCAAAGCGTGCGGACGGCCGATACATGGGCCGCGCGTACGTCACCGACACGGACGGCAACCGCGTCCGCAAGACGGTCTATGGCGCCACGTGGGACGACGCCAACGAGAAGCTCGGCAAGCTCCAGGAACAGGAGCGCAACGGCGTCCCGGTGCCCTCCCGCGCCTGGTCGCTCGGCGAGTGGCTGGCCTACTGGCTGAAGCACATCGTTGAGCCGGACTCCGAGCACAACACGTACGTCAAGTACGAGTCCAAGGTCAGGCTGTACCTGGCGCCTCACCTCGGCAAGAAGTCACTGGTCAAGCTGACTCCTGCCCAACTCCGCGCGTTCATGGCGACGTTGAAGCGTGACAAGGTCCCGGCGCCCACGCGCTTCGAGGTGCTCCGTGTCCTCCGGAACGCCCTCAACCGGGCCATCCGCGAAGAGCTGCTGACGCGCAACGTCGCGCTGCTGGTCGACATGCCCAAGGTCAGCAAGGACAAGGGCACGGCATGGAACGCACGTGAGGCAATCACGTTCCTCCGCGCCACCCGTGCGCACCGGCTCTACGCGGCCTGCGTGCTCGTCCTGGTGCTCGGGCTCCGCCGTAGTGAGGTGCTGGGCCTGCGCTGGCAAGACGTCGACTTCGAGGGGATGCGGTTCACCCCGGTCAAACAGGTGCAGCGCGTGAAGGGCGTCGGTCTGGTCCTCAAGGATCTCAAGACCGAGTCGTCACAGGCGGTGCTCCCCTTGCCGGAGTTCTGTGCTCGCGCCTTGGAGGAGCGGCGGGAGCTGCAAGAGCTGGAACGGAAGATCGCCGGTGAGCACTGGTCTCAGGGGCCGGACCAAGACCTGATCTTCTCGTCCGAGCACGGCGGCATGATCGACCCCGTGGGCTTCTCCCGGACCTTCGACCGGCTCGTGAAGCGAGCCAGTGTCCGCCGCATCACGGTCCGCCTCGCCCGGCACACCTGCGGGACCCTGCTCGCCTTCCTGAAGGTGCACCCCAAGGTCGCTCAGGCGATCCTCCGGCACAGCCAGATCAGCATGACCATGGACGTCTACACCCACGTCGTCGGCGACAGCGAGCGGGAAGCGGTCGACATGCTCGCCGAGCTGCTGGAAGATCCGCTCATCGGCTGACCGCCGCTGTTGGTGTCAACCGCTGGTGTCAAAAGACCCCCGAACCAATGATCCGGGGGTCTTTTCGCTGGTGGGGCTAACAGGATTTGAACCTGTGGCCTCATCCTTATCAGGGATGCGCTCTAACCAACTGAGCTATAGCCCCGCCGCGCTCTGCGGAGTGTGTCCCGCGCGCTGACTCCTGAAGATTAGCGCACGACATGGGCAGTCCCAAAATCGGTTGTCCGCGGCCCTTCAGGAGGGGTTTGAAACGGCGATCGGAGTTAATGTCACTCGTCCTCGGCGAGCGTCAGCTCGACACCGCCGACGAAGCCCGCGGACAGGTTGTAGATGAACGCGCCGAGGGTCGCGAGAGCCGTCGCGAGGACGACGTCGATGACCGCGATGATCGTGGTGAACATGAGGACGTTCGGCAGCGACAGGAAGGACTGCAGGTCGAAGCCGTTCGACTCGTTGGAGCCGGTCGCCTCGGAGATCGTGCCGCCGACGGTCGAGAAGACGCCCATCGCGTCCATGACCATCCACAGCACCGCGGCCGCCACGATCGTGCAGATACCCAGCGCGATGGAGAGCAGGAAGCTGACCTTCATCACCGACCACGGGTCGGCCTTGGCCACCCGCAGCCGCGCTTTGCGGGTGCGCGGCGTGGTGCGCGCGCCGGTGCGCGGGCGGCGTACGGCACCCGCGGAGACGGCGGCCTGCGCCGGGTAGGCCTGCGGCGGGTGGTACGGCCCGGCGGCTTGCTGAGGCCCGCGCTCTCCCGGCAGCGGGGACGGAGCCGGCTGCTCAGCCGAAGGCTGCTGCGGCTGTGCGCCCGGAGCAGCCGAGCCCGCGCCGGCGGCGTACTGCTGGGTCTGCGGGCCTCGGGTGTCCGTCACAGTTCCCCCCTGGGATCCATGCGAGTCGGGCGAGGGTGAGTCCTTCGCGGGCGACTTGATCGCTTTGAGCTGGGTCGTGTGCGAATCTGTCGCCCGCGCGGCGGAGCCACGGCCGCCGCCGTCCGTGTCCGTACCGGCCTGAGAACCGGTAGGGGTACCGGACGATCCGGCGCCCGTGGCTCCGCTCACGCTGACTCACTCCTCGTGCTACTCGGCTGAGGGCGCCTCACCCTCGTCCGTGCCGGTGGTCGCGGCACTCTCGGCGGTCTCGTCGATGGCGCCATCGCCCTCGACCTCCTCCGCCTCGCGTCCCGCCTCGGCGTTACGTGCGATACCGACGACGGCATCGCGCTTGCCCAGGTTGATCAGTTGGACGCCCATGGTGTCACGGCCCGTCTCCCTGATCTCGTTGACTCGCGTACGAATCACACCGCCGCCCAGCGTGATGGCGAGGATCTCGTCGGTCTCCTCGACCACCAGCGCGCCGACGAGAGAACCACGGTCCTCCACGATCTTGGCGGCCTTGATGCCGAGGCCACCGCGACCCTGGACGCGGTATTCGTCGACGGCGGTCCGCTTCGCGTACCCGCCGTCTGTGGCAGTGAACACGAACGTACCGGGTCGAACAACATTCATCGAGAGCAGCTCGTCTCCCCCACGGAAACTCATGCCCTTGACACCCGAGGTCGCACGGCCCATCGGTCGCAATGCGTCGTCCGTGGCAGTGAACCTGATCGATTGAGCCTTCTTGCTGATCAGAAGCAGATCATCCTCGGCCGAAACGAGCTCGGCTCCGATCAGTTCGTCGTCCGAACCGTCGTCCGTCTCCCGGAGGTTGATCGCGATGACACCACCGGAACGCGGCGAATCGTAATCCTTCAGAGCCGTCTTCTTGACCAAGCCGCCCTTCGTGGCCAGCACCAGGTACGGCGCCACCTCGTAGGTGCGGATCGCGAGGATCTCGGCGATCGCCTCGTCCGGCTGGAAGGCCAGCAGGTTCGCGACGTGCTGTCCACGCGCGTCACGGCCGGCGTCGGGAAGCTCGTACGCCTTGGCTCGGTAGACCCGGCCCTTGTTCGTGAAGAACAGCAGCCAGTGGTGGGTCGTGGAGACGAAGAAGTGGTCGACGATGTCGTCTTCCTTGAGCTTCGTGCCGCGCACGCCCTTGCCGCCGCGCTTCTGGGCGCGGTAGTCGACAGTCTTGGTGCGCTTGACGTAACCGCCGCGCGTGACCGTGACGACGATGTCCTCCTCGGCGATCAGGTCCTCGATGGACATGTCACCGTCGTAGGGGACCAGCATCGTCTTGCGGTCGTCGCCGAACTTCTCGACGATGACCGCGAGTTCCGCGCTGACGATGCCGCGCTGGCGGACCGGCGAGGCCAGGATCGCGTTGTACTCCGTGATCTTCGCCTGGAGTTCGTCGTGCTCCTGGATGATCTTCTGGCGCTCCAGGGCGGCCAGTCGGCGCAGCTGCATCTCGAGGATGGCGTTGGCCTGGATCTCGTCGATCTCCAGGAGCTCCATCAGGCCCGTGCGCGCGATGTCCACGGTGTCGCTGCGCCGGATCAGCGCGATGACCTCGTCGATGGCGTCAAGGGCCTTCAGCAGACCACGCAGGATGTGCGCCCGCTCCTCGGCCTTGCGCAGCCTGAAGCGCGTACGACGGACGATGACCTCGATCTGGTGCGTCACCCAGTGGCGGATGAACGCGTCCAGCGACAGCGTGCGCGGAACGCCGTCGACCAGCGCCAGCATGTTGGCGCTGAAGTTCGACTGGAGGTCCGTGTGCTTGTAGAGGTTGTTCAGTACGACCTTGGCGACCGCGTCCCTCTTGAGCACGATGACCAGACGCTGACCGGTACGGGAGCTGGTCTCGTCCCGGACGTCCGCGATACCGCCGACCTTGCCGTCCTTCACCAGGTCGGCGATCTTCTGCGCGAGGTTGTCGGGGTTGGTCTGGTACGGCAGCTCCGTGACCACCAGGCACTGGCGGTTCTGGATCTCCTCGACCTCGACGACCGCGCGCATGGTGATCGAGCCACGGCCCGTGCGGTACGCCTCCTCGATGCCCTTGCGGCCCACGACGAGCGCGCCGGTCGGGAAGTCGGGGCCCTTGATGCGCTCCATCAGCGCGTCCAGGAGCTCCTCGTGCGAGGCCTCCGGGTTCTCCAGGTACCACTGGGCGCCGGAGGCCACCTCGCGCAGGTTGTGCGGCGGGATGTTGGTCGCCATACCGACCGCGATGCCTGCCGAGCCGTTGATCAGCAGGTTCGGGAAGCGGGCGGGCAGGACGGTCGGCTCCTGGGAGCGGCCGTCGTAGTTGTCCGTGAAGTCGACGGTCTCCTCGTCGATGTCGCGGACCATCTCCATGGACAGCGGCATCATCTTGCACTCGGTGTACCGCATGGCGGCCGCCGGGTCGTTGCCGGGAGAGCCGAAGTTGCCGTTGGAGTCCACCAGCGGCATCCGCATCGACCACGGCTGCGCGAGGCGGACCAGCGCGTCGTAGATCGAGGAGTCGCCGTGCGGGTGGTAGTTGCCCATGACGTCGCCGACGACACGGGCACACTTGTAGAAGCCACGCTCGGGTCGGTAGCCGCCGTCGTACATGGCGTACAGGACGCGGCGGTGGACGGGCTTGAGGCCGTCCCGGACGTCCGGCAGCGCGCGGGAGACGATGACGGACATCGCGTAGTCGAGATACGAGCGCTGCATCTCCGTCTCGAGCCCGACGGGCTCGACACGCTGGGCGATGATGCCGCCCTCTTCAGGGGTGACAGGAGTGTTCTCGTCGGCCATTGCTGGTGAAGATCCTTCCTGGTGCGGTCAGCTGAGACCGACTCAGATGTCGAGGAAGCGGACGTCCTTGGCGTTGCGCTGGATGAACGCGCGGCGGGCCTCGACGTCCTCGCCCATCAGGACCGAGAACAGGTCGTCGGCCTGGGCGGCGTCGTCGAGGGTGACCTGGCCGAGGACGCGGTGCTCCTGGTCCATGGTCGTCACGCGCAGTTCCTCGGCGTTCATCTCGCCGAGACCCTTGAAGCGCTGGATCGAGTCCTCGCGCACGCGCTTGCCGCGCTGGCGCCCCATCTCGAGCAGCGCGTCGCGCTCGCGGTCCGAGTACGCGTACTCGATGTCGTCCCGGCCCCACTTGATCTTGTACAGCGGGGGACGGGAGAGATACACGTGCCCGGCCTCGACCAGCGGCCGCATGAAGCGGAACAGGAACGTCAGCAGCAGGGTGCTGATGTGTTGTCCGTCGACGTCGGCGTCCGCCATAAGGATGATCTTGTGATAGCGGAGCTTCTCGATGTCGAAGTCCTCGTGCACACCCGTGCCGAAGGCCGAGATCAGCGCCTGGATCTCCTGGTTCTGCAGGATCTTGTCGATCCGCGCCTTCTCGACGTTGAGGATCTTTCCTCGGATCGGGAGGATCGCCTGGTACTGCGGGTTGCGGCCGGACTTGGCCGAGCCGCCGGCGGAGTCACCCTCGACGATGAAGATCTCGCACTTGGTCGGATCGTTCGACTGGCAGTCCGAGAGCTTGCCCGGCAGCGACGCCGACTCCAGCAGGCCCTTGCGACGCGTCAGGTCGCGGGCCTTGCGGGCCGCCACGCGCGCGGTGGCCGCCTGGATGCCCTTGCGGATGATGTCCGCGGCCTCGACCGGGTTGCGGTCCAGCCAGTCGTTGAGGTGCTCGTAGACGGCCTTCTGCACGAAGGTCTTCGCCTCCGTGTTGCCCAGCTTGGTCTTCGTCTGGCCCTCGAACTGCGGCTCGCTCAGCTTGATCGAGATGATCGCGGTCAGACCCTCGCGGATGTCGTCACCCGTGAGGTTGTCGTCCTTCTCCCGCAGCAGCTTCTTGTCGCGCGCGTACTTGTTGATCAGGTTCGTGAGCGCCGCGCGGAAGCCCTCTTCGTGCGTACCGCCCTCATGCGTGTGGATGATGTTGGCGAACGAGTACACACCCTCGGTGTAGCCGCCGTTCCACTGCATCGCGACCTCGAGCGAGAGGTGGCGCTCCCTGTCCTCGGCCTCGAGGTCGATGATGGAGGGGTGGACCGCCTCTCCCTTGCGGGAGTTGAGGTACTTCACGAAGTCGACGATGCCGCCCTCGTAGTGGTACGAGACGGTCTTGACCTCGTGCTTCTCGTCCTCGCCCGCCTCGTCCGCACCGGCGGTGGCCTTCGCCGACTCGCGCTCGTCCGTGAGATTGATCGTCAGGCCCTTGTTGAGGAAGGCCATCTCCTGGAAGCGCCGCGAGAGCGTCTCGAAGGAGTACACGGTGGTCTCGAAGATGTCGGGGTCGGCCCAGAACGTGACCGAGGTACCGGTCTCGTCGGTGGCCTCGTGCCGCTCGAGCGGAGCGGTGGGCGCGCCCGCCTTGTACTCCTGCGTCCAGCGGTAGCCGTCGGTCCTGATCTCCACGGCCAGCTTGAACGAGAGCGCGTTCACGACGGAGACACCCACGCCGTGCAGGCCACCGGAGACGGCGTAACCGCCGCCGCCGAACTTGCCGCCCGCGTGCAGCACGGTGAGCACGACCTCGACGGCCGGCTTCTTCTCGACGGGGTGGATGCCCACCGGGATGCCACGGCCGTTGTCGATCACGCGCACAGCGCCGTCGGCGAGGATCGTGACGTCGATGGTGTCCGCGTGACCGGCCAGCGCCTCGTCGACCGAGTTGTCGACGACCTCCTGCACAAGGTGGTGCAGGCCGCGCTCGCCGGTCGAGCCGATGTACATACCGGGTCGCTTGCGAACCGCGTCCAGACCCTCGAGGACGGTGATGGCGCTGGCGTCGTACGAGGCGGTGACCTCGCCGTTCGCTCCGACGCCGGTGGACGGGATGTTCTCGTTGGGGTTGCCGGAATCGGCCACGAAGCGCCCTTTCTGGCACAGCACGAGCCAGGCTCGTCGGCGGTTTGCCGGAGCGGCTGCGGCATGTTGCGTTGGTAAGCCTTGTTCAGCGTTGCTCAGCTTGTCCCGGCGGTCCCCACGAGTGGGGCGGGATTAGCTTCCAGTCTACCGGTAGCGCCGACAGTGATGGGGGTTTGCCGGTACCTGAGTCCGCATGTGCCGCCCTAAATCCTCCTCCTCCGGGTCCCCATATACAGAGCAGGGCTCCAAGAGGCTCACGGAGGCACTCAGCGCTTCGGGCTGTCAACCCTTGGCTACTTGGGAGTCACGTCGCTGTTCGCAACCGCGTGTGGTCCTGCGACACGAAGGCCGCCGACGGTCCTTCGCAGCCGTCGACGGCCTTGGATGTGATGTCTGTCACCCGCAGGTTTGCCGGTCACCCGTAGGTGTCACCAGGGCCCGTGCTGCCCGGGGCGCGCAAGGGGCCATAGCGCCGCGCGGGCCCCGCGGGCCCCTGCACCTTGATCACCCGCACGGCCCCGTGCCCGAGATCCTCGTTGAGCCGGGCCACCAGCGTCGGCGCGAGCAGCCGCAGATTGGTCGCCCAGGCCGTGGAGTCACAGCGCACGATCAGGACCCGCTCGTCCTCGTCGTATCGCTCCGGCTCGCAGTGCTTGGCCACGTCCTCGCCGACGATCTCCGGCCAGCGCCCCATCACCCCGCCCACCGCCGCCGGAGCCTCCCAGCCGCGCTCACTGATGAGCCGGTTGATCGCGGAGCCCAGCGCCATCGGGTCGCGCCCGTCGGCGCGCGCGCCGGAACGCAGACCACCCCGCCGCGCCTGCTTCTTCTGCTGCGCCGCGTCCCCGCGCGCGCGTGCCTGCTCTTTGGCCGCCCTGAGCGCCACGCGCGCGAGGTCGACACCGGAGGGCTCAGGGCCCTTCTCGGGAGCGGGTTCCTGAGGGCTGCTCATACGCGCTCCACCACCCCTTCGGACACCGAGTACCGCGCCCCCACCAGCAGATGCGGTACGTCGTCGTCGACCGCGGCCGTCACCAGCACCTGCTCACCTGGCGCCACCAACTCCGCCAGCCGCTCCCGGCGCCGGGTGTCCAACTCGGCGAAGACGTCGTCGAGGATCAGCACCGGCTCATTGCCCTCCGCGCGGAGCAGGTCGTACGACGCCAGGCGCAACGCCAGCGCGTACGACCAGGACTCACCGTGCGAGGCGTACCCCTTGGCGGGCAACTGACCGAGTTTGAGAATCACATCGTCTCGATGAGGGCCTACGAGGGTGACGCCCCGCTCGATCTCCTGCTTGCGGGCGTCCGCGAGCGCCGCCATCAGCTGCGCGTAGAGGTCCTCGCGGGTGTGTGCCTCGCCCGGCGCGGACGGCTTGTACTCCAGGGCAATCGGCCCACCGCCGGGAGCCAGCTGCTCGTACGCCTTGTCGGACAGCGGCTGGATCGCGGCGATCAGGTCGAGCCGCTGGGCGAGCAACTCGGCGCCCACACGCGCGAGGTGCTGATCCCACACGTCGAGGGTGGACAGGTCCATGGAGCGGCCGCCGTGCCGTCGGGCGAGCGCCGCGGACTTCAGCAGGGTGTTGCGCTGCTTGAGGACCCGCTCGTAGTCGGAGCGCACGCCGGCCATGCGCGGGGAGCGCGCGGTGATCAGCTCGTCGAGGAAACGGCGCCTCTCACCGGGGTCACCCTTGACCAGCGCGAGGTCCTCCGGCGCGAACAGTACGGTCCGCACGATGCCGAGCACGTCACGCGGCCTGACCTGCGAGGACCTGTTGATACGGGCACGGTTGGACTTACCCGGGTTCAGCTCCAGCTCGACCAGCTGCTGCCGCTCGCCCTGCTTGACCTGCGCCCGGATCACCGCGCGGTCGGCGCCCATGCGGACCAGGGGGGCGTCGGAGGAGACTCGGTGGCTGCCGAGGGTGGCGAGATAGCCGACCGCCTCGACCAGGTTCGTCTTGCCCTGCCCGTTGGGGCCGACGAAAGCCGTGACGCCCGGGTCGAGCGGAACTTCGACCCGGGCGTACGAGCGGAAGTCGGCCAGCGACAGATGCGTGACGTGCATGGTCGGGCGCCGACCTCCCCCAGCTTGTGGACTGCGCCTCGCGTCCTGTGGATCGCGACGCAGCCCTGTGGATTACTTCTTCTCGACCGCGTGGCCGCCGAACTGGTTGCGCAGCGCCGCGATCATCTTCATCTGCGGCGAGTCGTCCTGACGGGACGCGAACCGCGCGAACAGGGACGCGGTGATCGCCGGAAGCGGTACCGCGTTGTCGATGGCGGCCTCCACGGTCCACCGGCCCTCGCCGGAGTCCTGTGCGTAACCGCGCAGCTTGTCCAGGTGCTCGTCCTCGTCGAGGGCGTTGACCGCGAGGTCCAGCAGCCAGGAGCGGATGACGGTGCCCTCCTGCCAGGAGCGGAAGACCTCACGGACGTCCGTCACGGAGTCGACCTTCTCCAGGAGCTCCCAGCCCTCGGCGTAGGCCTGCATCATCGCGTACTCGATGCCGTTGTGGACCATCTTCGAGAAGTGGCCCGCACCCACCTTGCCGGCGTGCACGGCACCGAAGTCGCCCTCGGGCTTGAGCGCGTCGAAGACCGGCTGCACCTTGGCGATGTTCTCGGCGTCGCCGCCGTACATCAGCGCATAGCCGTTCTCCAGGCCCCACACACCGCCGGAGACACCACAGTCGACGAAGCCGATGCCCTTGGCCGCGAGCTCCTCGGCGTGCTTCTCGTCGTCCGTCCAGCGGGAGTTGCCGCCGTCCACCACGACGTCGCCGGGCTCCAGGAGCTCGGCCAACTCGTCGACCGTCGACTGGGTCGCGGCACCGGCCGGGACCATCACCCAGACCACGCGCGGGCCCTTGAGCTTGCCCACAAGCTCTTCCAGGCTGTGGACATCGGCGAGGTCCGGGTTGCGGTCGTATCCGATGACGGTGTGACCTGCGCGGCGGATCCGCTCGCGCATGTTGCCGCCCATCTTGCCGAGGCCGACGAGACCGAGCTCCATCAGTTGTTCCTTAGGTTGCTGTGGCGTGTGGGGCACCTTCGTACCCACGTCCGAGCCTAAACCCGGACGCTCACGCACACCTGTGGGCATACCCGCTCAAACGTATGCCCCGACCTGCGGGTTCTCTGAAGGGTCAGCCGCTGAGGCGCACGGGCATGATCAGGTACTTGTAGGCCTCGTCCGCCTCGGCGTCCAGCGCCGGCTTGCCGCTGAGCAGCGCGGGCTTCGTGGAGGTGGTGAAGGAGAGCTGGGCGACCGGGGAGTCGATGGCACTCAGGCCGTCCAGCAGGAAGGTCGGGTTGAAGGCGATCGACACGTCGTCGCCCTCCAGCTGGGCGTCGACCCTCTCCACAGCCTGTGCGTCGTCGCTGGAACCTGCCTCCAGGATGAGCACGCCCTGCTCGAAGCTCAGCCGCACCGGGGTGTTCCGCTCGGCGACCAGGGCCACACGCTTGACGGCCTCCACGAAGGGGGCGGTCTCGATCACGGCGATGGAGTTGAACTCCGTCGGGAAGAGCGAGCGGTACTTCGGGAGGTCGCCCTCCAGGAGGCGGGTCGTCGTACGACGACCGGCGCCCTCGAAGCCGATCAGGCCCTCGCCCGCACCCGAGCCGGAGAGCGCCAGGGTGACGCTGTCGCCGCTCGTGAGCGCCTTGGCGGTGTCCAGGAGCGTCTTGGCGGGCACCAGGGCCACCGCGGACGCCTCGGGGTTCTCCGGCTTCCACAGGAACTCGCGGACCGCGAAGCGGTAGCGGTCGGTGGAGGCCAGGGTGACGGTGTCGCCCTCGATCTCGATGCGCACACCGGTCAGGACGGGCAGCGTGTCGTCGCGGCCGGCGGCGATGGCGACCTGCGCGGCGGCGGAGGCGAAGACCTCACCCGGGACGGTGCCGGTCGCGGTCGGCATCTGCGGCAGCGCCGGGTACTCCTCCACAGGCAGGGTGTGGAGTGTGAATCGCGAGGAGCCGCAGACCACGGTCGCCCGTACACCGTCTGTGGAAATCTCCACCGGTCGGTTGGGGAGCGCGCGGCAGATGTCGGCGAGGAGTCGGCCGGACACCAGGACCGTGCCCTCCTCCTCGATCTCGGCCTCCACGGACACCCGCGCCGAGACCTCGTAGTCGAAGCTGGACAGGCTCAGCTGGCCGTCCTCGGCCTTCAGCAGAAGGCCGGCGAGGACAGGCGCCGGCGGACGGGCCGGGAGGCTGCGTGCCGCCCAGGCCACTGCCTCCGCGAGTACGTCGCGTTCCACCCGGATCTTCACTGTTGCCGCCTCCTGCTGTTGCCGGCGCTTCGCTCTGCCTGGCCCTCGTCGTCTGACTCGGTGTCGTCAGTCCCGGTGAGGGGAAGGACACCGGGGAACAGTCTGACGCACCCCACTGACAGTAGGTGCCTCTCGGGGTCAAGTCGTGACGAGGGGCAGTCGGGAGCCGGACAGCGAGTTGTGCACAGGACCCACTTCGAAACGGATTCCCAGCTCTCTCTAGTTGGAAGTAGTAGTAGGGGCTGTGGAAACGGTGGATAACCGCGTTTTCGCAGGTCACACCGGAAATTTTGTCCACTGGCCCTGTGGGCGGAGGCGGTGGACAACCGGGCTCATCTGTGGAGAACGAAAAGTTCTGCACACCCCGTGCACAGCCTGAGGCGACTTCTCCCCAACGTCGTCCCCAGCTTTACCCACGTTTCCCACAGGCCAACCCGGCACCTTCGTGTGACGCCTTTCACTCGACCCGGTGAGCAGCCGCGTCGCGTTGCCGAACAGTGGACAGCGGTGTGGAGAAACTGGTGATCGCTGGGGACAACACGCCTCACCCTGTGGGTTGCCGGTGGACAACTTCGTGCACAGCCTGTGGATCTTTTCTCTGTCCACAGGCTGTGGAGATCCTTCATCCACGAATCCACAACCAGGTGACCTGCCCTGATGGCCTTTCAGCGCGGGTGCCTGTGGACACAGTCTGGACAACTTCCCAGTCCCCAGGGTGTGGACGGGAAAAAGTCGCCGAATCTGTGGAGAGAGGCCGTAACGCGACAGCTATTCGAACACCGGGCTACGGCGTCATGAAGAAGGGCGCCCTCGGGAACTCGTCCCGGGGCGCCCTAGCGAGTGTCTCTGCGGCCGTCAGCCGTTCTTGATGCGGTTCGTGAGCTCCGTTACCTGGTTGTAGATGGAGCGCCGCTCGGCCATCAGATTGCGGATCTTGCGGTCCGCGTGCATGACCGTGGTGTGGTCGCGGCCGCCGAACAGCGCGCCGATCTTCGGCAGCGAGAGGTCCGTCAGCTCTCGGCACAGGTACATGGCGATCTGGCGGGCGGTCACGAGTGCGCGGCCGCGTGAGGTGCCGCACAGGTCCTCGACGGTGAGGCCGAAGTAGTCGGCCGTCGCGCTCATGATGGCCGTCGACGTGATCTCCGGCGCCCCGTCGTCGCCGCCGGGAATGAGGTCCTTGAGGACGATCTCGGTCAGGCCCAGGTCCACCGGCTGCCGGTTGAGCGACGCGAACGCCGTCACCCGGATCAGCGCCCCCTCCAGCTCGCGGATGTTGCGCGAGATGCGGGAGGCGATGAACTCCAGGACCTCCGGCGGAGCGTTGAGCTGCTCCTGGACCGCCTTCTTGCGGAGGATCGCGATACGCGTCTCCAGCTCCGGCGGCTGGACGTCGGTGATCAGACCCCACTCGAAACGGTTCCGCAGCCGGTCCTCCAGCGTGACCAGCTGCTTGGGCGGCCGGTCGCTGGAGAGCACGATCTGCTTGTTGGCGTTGTGGAGCGTGTTGAACGTGTGGAAGAACTCCTCCTGCGTCGACTCCTTGTCCGCGAGGAACTGGATGTCGTCGACGAGCAGGATGTCCATCTCGCGGTACCGCTTGCGGAAGCTGTCGCCCTTGCCGTCGCGGATGGAGTTGATGAACTCGTTGGTGAACTCCTCCGAGCTCACATAGCGCACGCGCGTGCCGGGATAGAGGCTGCGGGCGTAGTGCCCGATCGCGTGCAGCAGGTGCGTCTTGCCGAGCCCGGACTCCCCATAGATGAAGAGGGGGTTGTACGCCTTCGCCGGCGCCTCGGCGACGGCCACCGCGGCGGCGTGCGCGAAGCGGTTGGAGGCGCCGATGACGAAGGTGTCGAAGAGGTACTTCGGGTTAAGGCGCGCCGTCGGCTCACCCGGGCCTGCCGCGGGTGCGGGCTTCGCGGCCAGCGGGCTCGGGGCGCCACTGGACGCGGACACCGCCGGGCCGCCGCGGTGCATGTGCCCGCCGCCGGAGGGCGGCTCGGGAAGATCGCGGCGCGGGCCCGGCTGGTCGTAGTCGGAGGAGCGGCGCGGCTGGTCGTAGTCCTGCCGCTGGTCGTCGTAGGAGGGCCGCTGCTGGTCGTAGTCGGGGCGCTGGCCGTCGTAGGGCGGGCGGTCCATCGGCTGCGGGCGGTAGTCCTGCGACGGCGAGGAGTACGAGTCCTGGGAGTACGACTCCTGCGACGGCGGCGTCGCGTACGGGTCCCGCTCGGGGAAGCCGAGCCGTGGCTGCTGCCAGCTGTACTCGTCCTGCTGCGGGCGTGGCCAGGCGCCGGGTTCGGGGCGCTGGTACTCGCTCGGGTAGGCGGGACGCGCGGTGGGCAGCTGGTCGTTCTGTTCGGCGCGGCCCGGCCGGCGGTCGTCGGCGCGGTGGCGGCCGTAGCCCTCGTACTGCCTGTCGGTCTGGCCGTCGTACTGGTTGGAGGGGAGCTCGGGCTCTTCGTAGCGTGGCTGCGGGCGGGCGGACGGAGGGGCCGGGGGCTCGCCGGCGGAGTCGTCGACGGTGATCGCGATGCGGATCGGGCGGCCGCACTCGCGGCTCAGC
Organism: Streptomyces sp. WM6386; assembly: GCF_000972385.1. Taxonomy (GTDB): domain Bacteria; phylum Actinomycetota; class Actinomycetes; order Streptomycetales; family Streptomycetaceae; genus Streptomyces. The sequence continues at coordinate 143,879 of NZ_JXTE01000002.1, read as the reverse complement.
GTCTCGCTGACGATCGGCGCGAGGCGGCCTTCGAGTACGCCCTTCGCGAATTCGTTCGGTACGGCGAGCAGGGCGGTGTCGGCGACCAGCGCGAGGGGCTGGCAGCGGCGGATCCAGTGCTCGTCCTTCGTCTCGACCCCCTGCCCACGGCCCCCGTCGAGGAGCTGCTCGAGTACTCGTGGCCACACTGCGGCAAGATCGGCAGGTACGTCAGCCACAGGGCACGCTCTCTCACGGGGTCCCACGATCGTGTGGTGGTGGGACGAGTCGGGATTCAAAGGGGGTGGGGCAGAGACATGGGAACGAATCGGAGTTCAGCCACGGTAGTCAGGGCGACGGGTGCGGTTCAAGTTGTTGTCCCCAGCCTGTGGATAGTGTCTCCCGGTGACCGCTGGTTTGACCGGATGGCGTAGCCGCGCGTACCGTAACCAGGTCGAGTTGTCGATGGCTGCTGCCGCCTGCCTCCGATGGGCCAAGATCGCGTCAGGTGATCGGGAAGCGGTGCACTCGGGCGTAACGAGAGCTACTCGTGGGCGCACGGTGACAGCCAGGACGGCACCCGCCACCACCGATTAGTTTCTGGAGCCCCCGAGTGAGCAAGCGCACCTTCCAGCCGAACAACCGTCGTCGCGCGAAGACCCACGGCTTCCGCCTGCGGATGCGTACCCGTGCCGGTCGCGCGATTCTCGCGAACCGCCGTGGCAAGGGTCGCGCCAGCCTGTCCGCCTGATCCTGATCAGGTCATGACGTCGTGCTGCCTACCGAGCATCGGCTGAGGCGGCGCGAGGACTTCGCGACCGCGGTACGACGGGGGCGCCGGGCAGGCCGCCCGTCCCTCGTCATCCATCTTCGTAGCGGTGCCACGGACCCGCACGCGCCTGGGGAGAGCGCTCCCCCGACGCGTGCGGGTTTCGTCGTGAGCAAGGCCGTCGGCGGTGCCGTGGTGCGCAACAAGGTGAAGCGCAGACTGCGGCATCTCATGCGCGACCGGGTCGAACTGTTTCCCCCCGGTAGCCTGGTAGTCGTACGAGCGCTACCCGGTGCGGGTGACGCCGACCATGCACAGCTGGCCCGAGACCTGGATGCCGCCATCGAGCGGTTGCTGGGAGGGGGCGCGCGATGAAGTACCCGCTGCTGGCTCTGATCAAGCTGTACCAGTGGACGATCAGTCCGCTGCTGGGGCCTGTCTGCAAGTACTACCCGTCGTGCTCCCACTACGGTTACACGGCCATCGACCGGCACGGTGCCATCAAGGGCACGGCGCTCACCGCCTGGCGCATCCTGCGGTGCAATCCGTGGTCACTGGGCGGTGTGGACCATGTTCCGCCCCGTAAGCGCCCGCGGTGGCACGAATTTCTGCGTAACGCCTGGCGTGCACGCAAGGGCGGGCACTCCGCCGCCGAAACGGCCATTGAAGGACAGACTCCTTCGAGCCCGGCCGCAGAGACACCGTCCCATGCCCAAGGAGCATGATTAGTGGACACGATTGCCAGCCTCTTCAGCTTCATCACGACACCTGTCTCCTGGGTCATCGTCCAGTTCCACAAGGTGTACGGCGCCGTTTTCGGCCCTGACACCGGGTGGGCCTGGGGCCTGTCGATCGTGTCCCTGGTGATCCTGATCCGTATCTGCCTGATCCCGCTCTTCGTGAAGCAGATCAAGGCGACCCGGGCGATGCAGACGCTGCAGCCCGAGATGAAGAAGATCCAGGAGCGCTACAAGAACGACAAGCAGCGCCAGTCCGAAGAGATGATGAAGCTCTACAAGGAGACGGGCACCAACCCGCTCTCCTCGTGTCTTCCCATCCTGGCGCAGTCGCCGTTCTTCTTCGCGCTGTACCACGTGCTCAACGCCATCGCGAACAACGACACCATCGGCTCGATCAACCAGAGCCTGCTGGACAGCGCGCAGAAGGCGCACATCTTCGGGGCCCCGCTGGCCGCGAAGTTCACCGACAGCTCCTCGGACGTCGCCGCGCTCGACGCCTCGCTGACCACGGTCCGCATCGTGACCGCGGTCATGATCGTGATGATGTCGGCGTCGCAGTTCTACACGCAGCGCCAGCTGATGACGAAGAACGTCGACACCACGGTGAAGACGCCGTTCATGCAGCAGCAGAAGATGCTGATGTACGTCTTCCCGGTCATGTTCGCCGTTTTCGGCATCAACTTCCCCGTCGGTGTCCTCGTCTACTGGCTGACCACCAACGTGTGGACCATGGGCCAGCAGATGTACGTCATCCACAACAACCCGACCCCGGGTTCCAAGGCCCAGGCCGCCTATCTGGAGCGCCTGACCAAGCACGTCACGAACCACGGCAAGACGCGCAGCCGTGGTGAGAAGGCCATCGTCAAGGCCATCGTGGCCAAGGGCCGCGACCGCAACGAGTTCGAGCGCAAGTTCATCAACGCTCTGAGCAAGACGGGCCTCGTGGCCCAGGCGGACGGCACCGTGGTGAAGGGCGAGGCCCAGGCCGCCGCCGAGACCGAGGACGGTACGCCGACGACCGGCGGCACTCCCAAGCGCCAGCAGCCGAAGCGGCAGAGCAAGTCGCAGCGGCAGTCCGGCGGTGCTACAGGTGCCCCGAAGGCGGCCGACGAGCCCACGTCGCTCACCAAGTCCGACGAGCCCGAGGACGCCAAGCCCGCCGCTCCGGCCAAGAAGCAGCCCGGCGGCAATACCCGCAGCAAGGCCCAGTCCGGACAGCGCAAGGGTCCGCAGCGGCCCAAGTCCCCGTCCAAGAAGTAAGAAGGAGTCCATCCCGTGACGGAAGGCACCACCTCCGCTGCTGCCGAGGGTGTAGACACTCTGTCCCGCCTGGAGCAGGAGGGCGAGATCGCGGCGGACTATCTCGAGGGTCTGCTCGACATCGCCGATCTCGACGGCGACATCGACATGGACGTCGAGGCCGACCGCGCTGCTGTGTCCATCATCAGCGACTCGGGCGGCCGCGACCTGCAGAAGCTGGTCGGCCGCGACGGCGAGGTGTTGGAGGCGCTCCAGGAGCTCACGCGCCTGGCCGTGCACCGGGAGACCGGGGACCGCAGCCGGCTGATGCTGGACATCGCGGGCTACCGCGCCAAGAAGCGTGCCGAGCTCTCCGAGCTGGGTGCCAAGGCCGCCGCCGAGGTCAAGAACACGGGTGAGCCCGTGAAAATGCAGCCGATGACGCCGTTCGAGCGCAAGGTCGTGCACGACGCCGTCAAGGTTGCCGGTCTGCGCAGCGAGTCCGAGGGCGAGGAGCCGCAGCGCTTCGTCGTTGTGCTTCCCGCCTGATCGGTCCGTACGTTCCTCCGGCCCCGTCTGTAGCGCAGACGGGGCCGAACTTTGTCAGCCTGATAGTTCTGGTGGATGTGGTGATCGGCGCCGCGTGCGCCCATCGCGGTACGGAAGGACGGTCCCCGTGACGGAGGCAGCGGAGCTTCCCCCTGCGCCCGAGCAGGCGCGCACGGTGTTTGGTGATCGCTACGCGGATGCGGTCCGGTACGCGGAGCTGCTCGCTGAGGCGGGCGTGCAGCGCGGTCTGATCGGCCCGCGTGAGGTGCCCCGGCTGTGGGAGCGGCACCTGCTGAACTGTGCGGTGCTCTCGGAGGTCGTTCCCGAGGGTGTGACGGTCTGCGACGTCGGCTCGGGCGCCGGCCTCCCCGGCATTCCCCTGGCGCTCGTCCGGGAGGACCTGAAGATCACGCTGCTGGAGCCCCTCCTGCGGCGTACGACCTTTCTGACCGAGGTCGTGGAGCTGCTGGGCCTGGACCATGTCACGGTCATCCGGGGGCGTGCCGAGGAGGTCATGGGCAAGCTGCCACCGGTGCACGTGGTGACGGCGCGTGCCGTGGCCCCGCTGGACCGGCTGGCCGCCTGGGGTATTCCTCTGCTGCGCCCGTACGGCGAGATGCTCGCGCTCAAGGGCGACACGGCGGAGGAGGAGCTCAAGGCCGCGGGCACGGCGCTGAGCAAGCTGGGCGCTGTGGAGACGTCGGTCCTGCATGTCGGGGAGGGCGTGGTGGATCCGCTGTCCACGGTGGTGCGGGTCGAGGTCGGTGAGAGCCCTGGCGGCGTGCGCTTCGCGGCAAAGCGGGCCAAGGCGGCTCGGACGGGCCGGACCCGCAGGCGTCGCTGATCCGTCCTGACGACGAGACGTACTCCACACAAGCTGTCAAACGTACGCATGCCGGAGTGTCGCGACACTTCGGGCTCTGCTGCTGTGCATCGTGTTTCACGTGAAACGTCGCTCACTGCTGCACGGCATCATCAGCCGTGGTCGCGCCGCGGCCGAACCGCGTGACCGGAAGCCTCTCGGGTCTCTCGGAGAGGTAACGGAGTTGTCCACAGAGGTGGATTTCTCCACAGAACGCCAGGCCTCACTGGTTCACGACCCCGAAGACATGGGAGGCTCTGTTCATTGCGAGCCTGAAGTCGAGGAGAGTGAATCCTTGCGGTCCGACGCCAACATCGCGGGACCGATGACCGATCCGGTCCCCGGCCCCCGTACCGAGTCGATGGGGGACGATGTTTCACGTGAAACACCGCCCCCGATGGACGACACTCCCATCGGTCGTGCTGCCCAATTGGCGGTGGAGGCACTGGGCCGTGTCGGCGAGGGCCTGCCTCGGCCTGAGCAGACCCGCGTCATGGTGGTCGCCAACCAGAAGGGTGGCGTGGGCAAAACGACGACAACGGTCAACCTCGCCGCTTCACTGGCAGTGCATGGCAGCCGTGTCCTCGTGATCGACCTCGACCCGCAGGGAAACGCATCCACGGCCCTGGGTATCGACCACCACGCCGAAGTACCGTCCATTTATGACGTCCTGATCGACAGTAGGCCGCTGGCTGAAGTCGTCCAGCCGGTCCCGGACGTAGAAGGTCTCTTCTGCGCTCCCGCCACGATCGACCTCGCCGGCGCGGAGATCGAACTGGTCTCTCTGGTGGCACGTGAGAGCCGGCTTCAGCGGGCGATCCAGGCGTATGAGCACCCGCTGGACTACATCCTCATCGACTGCCCGCCCTCGCTCGGCCTGCTGACCGTCAACGCGATGGTCGCCGGCGCCGAGGTCCTCATCCCGATCCAGTGCGAGTACTACGCGCTGGAGGGTCTGGGGCAGCTGTTGCGCAACGTCGACCTGGTGCGGGGGCACCTCAACCCCAACCTGCATGTCTCGACGATCCTGCTCACCATGTACGACGGCCGGACGCGGCTTGCGTCCCAGGTCGCGGACGAGGTGCGCACCCACTTCGGTGACGAGGTGCTGCGGACGAGCATTCCCCGCTCGGTCCGTATCTCCGAGGCGCCGAGCTATGGGCAGACGGTGCTGACCTACGATCCAGGATCGAGCGGTGCCCTCTCCTATCTTGAGGCGGCACGAGAAATCGCGCTGAAGGGCGTGGGCGTCGCCTATGACCCGACGCAGGCCCATATCGGCACCCAGAGCAACCCGAGCATGGTGGAGGGCATTCAGTGAGTGAGCGACGGAGGGGTTTGGGCCGTGGGCTCGGCGCACTGATCCCTGCTGCCCCGACAGAGAAGAACCCGGCTCCGGCCGCGGTGGGGGGCGCCGGTTCCGCGTCTCCGTCGGCCGTACCGGTGCTGACGACCGACCGCGGAGTGGCTGCGGCGAAGGTGGCCATGCTGCCGCCTGTTTCACATGAAACCGAGGAGCCGTCGGTCAACGGCTACGCGGAGACGCCCGGGCCTCCCGTGGGCGCCTACTTCGCGGAGCTCCCGCTCGACTCCATCACGCCGAACCCGCGCCAGCCGCGTGAGGTTTTCGACGAGGATGCGCTGCAGGAACTGGTCACCTCCATCCAGGAGGTCGGTCTCCTCCAACCGGTCGTCGTACGGCAGGTCGGTCCTGGGCGCTACGAGCTCATCATGGGCGAGCGGCGGTGGCGGGCCAGCCGTGAGGCGGGCCTGGAAGCGATCCCGGCGATCGTGCGGGCCACGGACGACGAAAAGCTTCTCCTGGACGCGCTCCTGGAGAACCTGCACCGGGCTCAGCTGAATCCGCTGGAAGAGGCTGCCGCCTACGACCAGTTGCTGAAGGACTTCAACTGCACGCACGACCAGCTGGCGGACCGTATCGGACGCTCCCGCCCGCAGGTCTCCAACACCCTGCGTCTGCTGAAGCTCTCGCCGGCCGTCCAGCGCCGGGTGGCCGCCGGGGTCCTGTCCGCCGGGCACGCACGCGCCCTGCTCTCCGTCGAGGACTCGGAGGAGCAGGACCGCCTGGCTCACCGGATCGTCGCCGAGGGACTCTCGGTGCGTGCCGTCGAGGAGATCGTGACCCTCATGGGGTCGCGGCCGCAGACGGCTCAGCGCTCCAAGGGGCCGCGAGCCGGCGCCCGGGTCTCCCCGGCGCTGACCGACCTGGCAGGCCGTCTCTCGGACCGTTTCGAGACGCGGGTGAAGGTCGACCTGGGGCAGAAGAAGGGCAAGATCACGGTCGAGTTCGCCTCCATGGAGGACCTCGAGCGGATCCTGGGCACGCTCGCCCCCGGCGAGGGACCCGTCCTCCAGAAGAGTCTTCTGGACGGCGACGCCGAAGACATGGAGGACTAGAGCCTCAGACCGGCAGGGCGCGGTGCCCGGCAGTCGACGGAGCGGGCTGTGTCCGGTGGGTACCGGACACAGCCCGCTCTTTGCTTTCAGGCGGTATCGAGGCAATCACATCGTGGATACGATGCGTTCGGGTATGGCGCATCCACCCGGCAGCACCTTCAGGGGAAAGCAGGTGTCATGCGAACGGTGAGCCGCACCGGACTGGTGAGCGCGGGCCTGGGGCTGGGCGCCGTCGGCGGCTTCGTCGGCAGCCTGATCCGGGAACACAGCGCTCTGACAGCCGCCCGCGATGCCGCGGGCGAGGGAAGCGAGGAGCAGCCTTCATGGGCCGTCGGCTCGTACCGCTCACGCTGGACAACCTTCAGGACGTTCCCAAGCGCTGTCGCTCGTGTGTCTTCTGGGAGCTGGACCCAGTCAGTGGCGAAGCCGCGGTAAAGGCAGGCACAGCCGCCCTGGAGAAGGAAGCCTGGATCTCCTCGGTCCTGTTGGACTGGGGATCGTGCGGCCGGGTCGTGTACGTCGACGAGGTGCCGGTGGGCTTTGTGCTCTACGCTCCTCCGGCCTATGTCCCCCGCTCGACGGCGTTTCCCACGAGCCCCGTGTCACCTGACGCCGTGCAGTTGATGACGGCGTTCATCATGCCCGGATATCAGGGGCAGGGGCTGGGCAGAGTGATGGTCCAGACGGTGGCCAAGGATCTACTGCGGCGCGGCTTCAAGGCGATCGAGGCCTTCGGTGACGCTCGCTGGCGGGAGCCGGCCTGTCTTCTGCCCGCCGACCACCTCCTGGCAGTGGGCTTCAAGACGGTCCGCCCTCACCCCCTGCATCCACGCTTGAGGCTGGAGCTGCGGACGACGCTCTCCTGGAAGGAAGACGTGGAGATGGCGCTGGACCGGCTCCTGGGGGCCGTACAGAAGGAACCGGCGCTACGGCCGCTGTAACGACAATGGGCCAGCCCTCACGGGCTGGCCCATTCGTGTTTCACGTGAAACATCATTCAGCTGTCACGTGGAACGTCACTCGGCGATGAAGTCCTCGAGGTCGCGAACGATCGCGGCCTTCGGCTTCGCGCCGACGATGGTCTTGGCGACCTCGCCACCCTGATAGACGTTCAGGGTCGGGATGGACATGACGCCGTACTTGGCGGCCGTACCCGGGTTCTCGTCGATGTTGAGCTTGACGATCTCGATCTTGTCGCCGTACTCGGCGGCGATCGCCTCGAGGGACGGAGCGATCTGGCGGCACGGACCGCACCAGGCGGCCCAGAAGTCCACCAGTACGGGCTTGTCGCTCTTGAGGACGTCCTGCTCGAAGGAGTCGTCGGTCACGTTCTTCAGGGTGCCGGCCACGGCGGGCTCCTTAACTGGTTATGCGGGGTGGGGTGGAAGGGAGGGTCAGACAGCGGTCTTCTCGGGCTCCGCCTGCTCCTCGTCAGCGAGGGCGGCGAGGAAACGCTCGGCGTCGAGGGCGGCGGAGCAGCCGGTGCCGGCCGCGGTGATCGCCTGGCGGTAGGTGTGGTCGACAACGTCGCCGGCGCCGAAGACACCCGTCAGGTTGGTCCGCGTGGAGGGGGCTTCCACCTTCAGGTAGCCCTCCTCGTCCAGCTCCAGCTGACCCTTGAAGAGCTCGGTGCGCGGGTCGTGGCCGATCGCGATGAACAGGCCGGTCACAGGGAGGTCCGAGAGCTCGCCCGTCTTGAGGTTGCGCAGCTTCAGGCCGGCCAGCTTCGGGTCGCCCTGGATCTCGGCGACCTCGCTGTCCCACACGAACTTGATCTTCGGGTCGGCGAAGGCGCGCTCCTGCATCGCCTTGGAGGCGCGCAGAGTGTCCCGGCGGTGGACGATCGTCACGGACTTGGCGAAGCGCGAGAGGAAGGTGGCCTCCTCCATTGCGGTGTCACCGCCGCCGATCACGGCGATGTCGTGGTCCTTGAAGAAGAAGCCGTCGCAGGTCGCACACCAGGAGACGCCACGGCCGGAGAGAGCGTCCTCGTTGGGCAGGCCGAGCTTGCGGTGCTGCGAGCCCGTGGTGACGATGACGGCCTTCGCCTTGTGGACCGTGCCGGCGGTGTCGGTGACGGTCTTGATCTCGCCGGTCAGATCGACGTTGACGATGTCGTCCGGGATGAGTTCGGCGCCGAAGCGCTCGGCCTGGGCGCGCATGTTGTCCATGAGCTCGGGACCCATGATGCCGTCCTGGAAGCCCGGGAAGTTCTCCACCTCGGTGGTGTTCATCAGCGCACCACCTGCGGTGACGGCGCCCTCGAAGACCAGCGGCTTCAGCGACGCGCGCGCGGTGTAGAGCGCCGCCGTATAGCCGGCAGGCCCGGAGCCGATGATGATCACGTTACGGACGTCGCTCACGACTTGGTTCCTCGTCTCTGGACTGCGTCAGTACGGCCGGCGGGAGCCCCTGTCAGAACTCTCACCCCACCCAACGGATCCTAAGGGGCGCGCATTCCCGGTGTGTCCGGGCACACGGAGAGGCGACACCGTACGGGATACCACGCCGGCCGGAGGCGAAGGATCAGCCCGTGGACCGCGCGTGAAGTGTCAGCCTGCGGATCGCGTGTAGGAGTGCGTCAGCAGAACCTTCGCCGAGGACGAGGAATCCGTTTCGCAGGCGGCGTCGACCACGTAGGCATCGACACGGCTGGTGTCCTTCGCGTCGGGCATCACCACGAGATACGCCGGATCGCCGTCGTACGTGCCCTTCTTGGCGGCCATTGCGTCGTCCTCGCGACCGATGCCCTGAAGGACGCACGCAGGCACCCGAGGGACGGTCTTGTTCTTGAGGTTGTTCTCGGGGACGGTGTTCACACCGAGACTCTGGGGGGCGCGAGAGTTTGCCCCGGAGCTCTGTGCCAGAAGTGCGGAGACCTCGGTCTCGACCTTTTTCCCGGAGAAGACGGCGGCCTGTGTGGACGGGTCGGACGGCTTGCCGTCGTTGAAGGACGACAACAGGACCGAACCGAGCCCCAGAGCGGCGACCGTGAACACCGTGCCGAGAACGGCGATCCTGCGGCGCCCGTCACGGGAGCGATCCTTGCGGCCCGGGCCTGTAGTGGAGCTGCGGGGGCGGCCGACGGGTCGGTCCGCCGACATCGATGTTTCACGTGAAACATGCGCCTCGATGAGCGCGGGGGCATCCACGGTGTCGGGGGCTGTGGCGTTGAGCAGAGCCTCGGCGGCCAGTGCGGCGTCGATTCGGCTCGCGACGTCGTCGGGCATGCGTGGGGGACCCGGCATCGTACCGAGCAGACCCCGGATCTCCTCCAAGGACGCGTGGACGTCTGCGCAGAGCTCGCATTCGTCCAGATGCCGCCGTACGTCCGTGGTCCGGGACGGGGGGAGAATGCCTTCGGTGAGATCGGAGATCTCCGCGACGTCCGGGTGCCCGGCCGTGTCTGTCGATGTCACGCTCGCCCACCTCCGCCCTTCACAGCAGCTGAATCGCCTGGACCTGTCTCGCGGGGACCTCCGTCACGAGGTTCCGCTGCGGGTGGGACGGATGTCCCCTGCACCCGGTTCCGTCCCCCGCTCGGTTCTCTGCTGTCACCGGTGTTTTCCGGCCGCAGATGAGTGAGGAGGGGGAGGAGTCTGGCTCTGCCGCGGGCGCAGCGGCTCTTCACCGTGCCGGTCGGGACGTCGAGCATGCGGGCGGCCTCGGCCACCGGGTATCCCTGCATGTCCACCAGGACGAGGGCCGCCCGTTGGTCGGGCGGAAGCGTGCCGAGGGCTTCCAGAAGTTGGCGGTGCAGATCATTGCGCTCCGCGGGCGCCGACGCCGACTCGTGCGGCTCCAGGAGCTGCTCCAGCCGCTCGGTGTCGTCGACCGGGGACGTCTTGCGGGAGGCCGCCTTGCGGGCGCGGTCGAGACAGGCGTTCACCGTGATGCGGTGCAGCCACGTCGTGACGGCAGACTGGCCGCGGAAGGTGTGGGCGGCCCGGTAGGCGGAAACCAAGGCGTCCTGAACGGCGTCAGCGGCCTCCTCGCGATCCCCGAGCGTCCGCAGGGCCACCGCCCACAGGCGATCACGGTGACGCCGTACGAGCTCGCCGAAGGCGTCGGGATCGCCCTCCACATGCCAGGCGAGGAGGTCCTGATCGCTTACGTCGCCGTATGCGGTGCCATCTGCCATCGGACCCCCTCCCCTGGGATGCGGTGCGCTCAGCCCTTGAACGTCACGTCGGTCACTGCCTGCTTGTAGCCGGCCCCGCTGAACCCGTCTGTCGGCGCGTACGGCACGGCCGTGATCCACAGCAGCACGTACTGCGTCTTGACGGTCTTCGACGCCTTCACCGTAAGAGAGTTGTCCTTGGTGGTGGCGGTTCCGATCTCCGTCATCCCGTCGACACCCGTCGAGGGTGAGAGAGAGTCCGTGGCGTAGAGCTTCACGGTCGTGTTGTTGCCCGGGTACCGGAGCCCTATCGACGCGGTCGAGATCTCCTGCGACGAGCCGAGGTCGTAGACGATGCCGACGCCCGGCTTGTAAGGGGCCAGTGTCGGACCGGCGTTGTATCGCTTGGTCCGCCAATACGTGGAACTGTCGCCGTCGTAGGTCAGCTTGACGTCACCGGGCGCCTGAGCGTCGCCGCTCGCGACATATTCCTGGGCTTCCTCAATGCCGAGCGTCTTGGTCGGCTTGGTCTTGTCGCCGCCCTTGTCGTTGTCGTCCGTCGTCTGGGTCTGGTTGGTGTCGTCGGACTTGTTGCCCTGGTCCATGAGGGCGTCCGCGAGCTGCCAACTGCCCAGGCCCAGCGCGGCGATCAGAAGGGCCGACACGGCCCACTTGAGGGCCCTGCCGGTGCGGCTCTGCAGCGGGGGCGGAGGGGTCGCCATCACCTGCGTGGCACCCGGGTGCGGCGCGGGGCGACCATAGGTGCCCTGCTGGTACGTCGTGTGCTGGTACTCGGGCGGCGCCGTGAACGCCGGCTCCGGCGGGCGGATGCGGGGCATCTCGCCGATCGCCTTCACCAGTTCCTCGGGCGTGGTGCACGCGGACTCGTGGCGGGAGGCGGTCGCGCCGTCGTTGACGAGTGCGCGCATCGACAGCTCGGACAGGCCGCGGTGCACGCCGGCCCGCACCTGGTCCGGGGCGATCAGGCCGACGTCCTTGGGCAGTCCGGACAGGCCGTAGGCGTCGCTCTCGTACGGCCAGCGCTGGGTGAGCCCCGCGTACAGCAGGGCTCCGATCGCCTCGGTGTCGGTGCGCTGCGGGGTGTCGGAGGTGATCCCGCGCAGCGCGGCGTTCACGGCGAGACCGCGGATGCGCCACTGGCCGCTCGAAGTACGCAGCACCGCGTTCGGGTTGAGGCGCAGATGCGCGAGGCCCTCACGGTGGGCGGCCGCCATGGCAGCGGCGATCTGGCTGACCATCTGGTAGGCGTCGTGCGGCTCCAGCGGCCCGGGGGCCAGAAGCGTGGTCAGCTCGGTGGCGTCGGGCAGCCACTCGTGGACGACATAGACGAGATCGTTCTCCTCGACGGCGTCCAGCACCTGGACGAAGCGAGGGTCACCGAGGAGCGCGGACGAACGGGCCGCGGCCAGGACGGAACGAGCCCGTGAGTGGTCAGCGGGCAGGATGTGGACGCCGACCGCGCGGCGGAGTTTCTCGTCGACCGCACGCCAGCTGCTGAAGCCGTCCAGGCGGGTGACGCACTCCTCGAGCCGGTAGCGTCTGGCGAGCTTGTGGCCGCTGTGCAGTTCGGGCGGTGAGGCTTTCCCGGGACTCTCGGTCCCACCACTCCCCTGTGCCTCTTTGTTGTCCGTGTCCCGCTCCCGGTTCTGGGCCACCCCGTCGGCCGTGGACTGGTCCGCCTGTGCGGTCAGCGGCTCGTCGCCACTGTTGTCTGCCACGTCGACGGCAGCCGTGCTGCGTTCCGCCACCGTCGTTCCTGCCTCCCCATTCGTTGCGCGCCGACCGACTTCCGTGCGCGCCGTCCGACGCCGAACCCAATTGTGCCCACAGTCCGCCGCTATGCACGACACACGGTGGCGGACGATGGTTGTGCGCGTACCCGTTTATCAGCGCCCCAGCCGTCCGCGCACCATGCCGACCAGGGAGTTCAGCTCCTCGATGCGCATCTTGCGCGCGGCCACGAAGAAGATCCCGAGCAGAACGACCCCGCCGACGATCAGGGCGGCGAACGATCCGATGACGCCCTGCCCGAGGGTGTGGCCGATGCCGTAGCAGACCGCGCCGCTGAGGACTGCCGCCGGTACCGAGGCGATGCACAGTCTGGCGTACGTCCGCATCACGCGGGCACCGTCCAGGTCCCCGCCGAGCCGCTTGCGCAGACGGTTCCAGGCGACGCCGACGCCGACGGCGTAGGCGAGGCCGTACGAGGCGGCCATGCCGACCACGGCCCAGCGGGCCGGGATCACGAAGTAGCAGACGGCGGACGCGGCGGCGTTGACGGCCGCCACGATGACCGTGTTGTAGAACGGGGTCCGGGTGTCCTCGTAGGCATAGAAGGCGCGCAGGACGACGTACTGCACGGAGAACGGGATCAGGCCCAGACCGAAGGCCATCAGCATGAAGCCCATGTTCGTGGCCTGGTCGGCGCCCGAGGCGCCGAAGATCAGGGTGCACATCGGGATGCCGAGGGCGACGAAGCCGAAGGCGATGGGCACGATCGCGACGGCCGTGGTCCGGAGACCTTGGGAGATGTCGTCGCGGACCGCGCCGGCGTCGTTCTCCGCGGCCGAGCGCGAGATGCGGGGCAGCAGGGCGGCCATGAGGGACACGGTGATGATGGCCTGCGGAAGGCCCCAGATCAGTTGGGCGTTGGCGTAGGCGGCGAAACCCGTGCCCTTCACGCCGGAGTCGATGCCGGAGGCGGTGGAGAGCTGGGTGACGACGAGGGCGCCCGCCTGGTTGGCCAGGACGAACAGGATCGTCCACTTGGCGAGCATGGCGGCCTTGCCGAGGCCGTGTCCCTTCCAGTCGAAGCGCAGCCGCATCCGGAAGCCGGTCTCCCGCAGGTACGGGATCATCGACAGTGCCTGGACCACCATGCCGAGCAGGATGCCGACGCCGAGGAGACGCTGGCCCTCCGGCGGGATGTTGGTGACCGCCATGCCGGAGCGCTCCGCGGTGCCGTACACCCAGAGGAACGTCCCGAGCGTCACGATGATGACGATGTTGTTGAGGACCGGGGTCCACATCATCGCGCCGAACTTGCCGCGGGCGTTGAGGATCTGTCCCATCACCACGTGGATGCCCATGAAGAAGATCGACGGCAGGAAGTAGCGGGTGAAGGTGACGGCGACCTCGTTGGCCGCGGGGTTGGTCGCGACCGGGTTCGACAGAACGCGGACCAGGAGCGGGGCGGCAAACATCGCCAGTGCGGTGAGCGCGGCGAGCACCACCATGACGAGCGTCAACAGCCGGTTGGCGTACGCCTCGCCGCCGTCCTCGTCGTCCTTCATGGCACGCACCAACTGCGGCACGAAGACGGAGTTGAGGCCGCCGCCGACGGTCAGGATGTAGATCATCGTCGGCAGCTGGTAGGCGACCTGGAAGGAGTCGCCGAGGAGGCCGAGACCCAGTACCGAGACGATCATCGCGGAGCGCACGAACCCGGTGAGCCGGGACACCATCGTGCCCGCCGCCATCACCGCGCTGGACTTCAGCAGGCCCGTGGCCTTGCCGCCCTTCTTCGCCGGAGCCGGCGCGGGCGGAGGCGGTACGGGGGCGGTGCCCAGGTTCATGGTCCTGTCCGCGAGGGGCGGCATGGGGGGCTCGGCGCCCGGGACCGGTGCCGGTGAGGGACCGGGGACCGACGGGGGCTGGTACGGCGGCTGGCCGCCACCCTGCTGCTGGTCACGGAAGAGGTGGGCGAAGGCGTCCGGCTCGTGGCGCTCCTCGGCGGAGTGAGTGACGAGGTCGTCGACGCCGACGTACTGAGTCGTGCGGGGATCGTCGCCGTACGGCAGGTACTGGGTGGGACCCTCCGGCTCGGGAGCCGGCGTCTGGGCCCACACGTGCGGGTCCGGTGCGTACGGGGACTGCTGAGGCTGGGCATACAGCGGCTGCTGCGGCTGATACGTGCCGGGGGGCGGCGGAGGGTGCGCGGCGCGGTCGTAGAGCGCCTCGGCGACCGGGTCCTGGGCGGAGAGGTCCTGCGCCCGGTAGGGGTCCTGGTCGTAGGCGTCCTGGAGGTACATGTCCGCGGGGGGCTGCGGCGGCACCTGGCCGTGCTCGGGCGGCGGGCCCTCGGGGTGGCCCGAGCTGCCCGCGGCCTGGCCGCGGTCACCGTCGTACGGCGCGTTCATGGCTACCCCACCTCATCGTCCCGGGCCCATCGGCGGCCACGACATCCTCAACGGTCCACTCTCTCACCCGTGCCGGACGGGTCGGCGCTTTCCGCTGCGGTGTCCGGTGCAGGGTCACTCTGCTGCTGCGGGTCGTCTGCCCCGCGCCCGGTGCCGGACTCCTTCGTGGGACGGCCCTCGGAGTCCGCGGGGTTCTCCGTGGCGTCCACGGCCTCGCCGGTCTCGTCGGGGTCGTCCTCCGTGGCCTCCCGGGCGGCGGCGCGCTTGCGCTGCGTGTACATCCGGAAGCCGGCCAGGACGAGCAGGAGGAAGCCGCCACCGATGACCAGCATGACGGTGGCCGTGAACTCGGTGACCCGCACGTCGAACTGGACCGGGTCGCCGTACGCCTGGCCGTCCTCCGTGTACAGCTGGGCGGTCACCGTGGCCCGACCGTTGGCCTGGGCGGAGGTGGTGAACTTCACCGACTGGCTGTGCCCGCCGGAGACCTCGACCTGCTGCTCCTGGTAGTCGCCGTCGCCGATCTTGAGGCGGGTCGGGCTCGTCGAGCTGAGCCGCAGCACCAGGTGCTCGACGCCCTGCACCAGGTTGTTCTGGACGGTCACGGGGATCGTGGCGCTGCGTCCGGAGAGCTTGGTCTCGGACTTGTCGATCAGCCTGACCTGGGAGACCAGGGAGTTGAGGTACTGCTCCACGGCGTTGCGGTAGCGGTTCGCCTCGGCGGCGCGGCCGCGCCACGACGTGGACATCTCGCGGTTCATGGCCCGCCCGAAGGGGGTCACCACCCGGGACGCGTCGGTGAGGATCACCTTGAACCTGTCGAGCTTGTCCTGCGTGGTCGCGATCTGCTCGAAGGCCGCCTTGGGCAGCTCCTGCTTGCGCAGCGAGGACGGGTAGGCGGACACCGACGGCACCTTGGTGGTGGCACTCGTGTCCGGCTTGGCGGCGGCCGCCGACGTGAGGCCCTGAGCCTGGAACCAGTTCCCGTCCTGGAGGGCCGTCACCGCCTCGGCCATCGCCCGGGCCTGGCTCGCCGTCGCCATGCGCTGCGGAGCGACGACGATGCTGCGCTGCTTGTCGATCTGGGCGTTGAGCGCCAGGCTCGACGCGAGGAACTTCTGCACGGCGAGCGTCGTGGCGGATGCCGTCGTCAGATCGCCCTCGAAGGCCGTGGACAGCCGCGCGTCCGAGACCACCGCGGTCGTACCGCCGCCGATGGGGCGGGCCGAGGAAGGCGTGTACGGCAGCCCGCCGGTCTCCTGGAGGCTGTCGCTGCGCGCGATCACCTTGTCGGCGCCGGCAGAGGTTGCGACCTTGACGATCGACGGGTCGACGGCACCTTCGACGGGCCAGGCGAAGTCGGTGCTCGGCGTCACGTGGAGCACCGTCTTCACCGTCGTGGTGGCGGCGTCGGTGGCCTCCTTGAGGTGGCTCAGCGAGCCGGTGACCGTCGTGCCGTTGTGGGCGAGGGAGGCCAGGTCCGGGTCGGAGAAGGGGAGGGCGACGACCTCCTTGTCCGTCACCGCCTCCTGCAGCTCGGCAAGCCACGCCATGGCGACCCGCTGGTGCGTGCCCGCCACGGTGGTGCTGCCCGACTCGACGCGGTAGGTACGTGTCATCGCGTCGACGGAGGCCAGCAGGTCCGGGTCGATCACCCAGGTGACGTCCAGCTCCTTGCCCAGCGACAGCAGCTGCTCCAGGCGGCCGCCCGGGGAGATCTCCTTGGCGAGGTCATCGTTGAGGAAGACCGGCGTCTGCTGTTCGTTGGACCCCGTCTCCGCCGTCATGTGGACAGTGGAGACGAGCGGCCACAGGACGGTCGTCTTCGTCTTCGTGTCGGCGCCCTCGGGCTGCCAGGGCAGGAACGTTCGCTGGATGCCGAGCACCTGCTGCCACTGCTGCGCGGACGTCTCACCGGTCAGGGAGACGCCGAGCTGGTAGACGCCGTCCGAGCCGAGATCCAGCTCGTCGACCGGCACGGAGATGCTGAAGTCCTGGGCGACGCGCGGGGCGAGCTTGGTGAACTTCTTGACGTACTTGCCGCCAACGACCGTCCCGTCGAGACCCGGCTGGAAGTCGGTGCGCTTGGCGACGGTGTCGATCGCCGAGCGGGTACTGAGCGAGGGCCCCACGCGGAGGTCGACCTGGGCGTCGGTGACCGCCTGCTTGCCGTTGTTGGTCACGGTGCCGGACACCGTGAGCGTGTCGCCGTCCGTGGGGGCGCTGGGGGTGAGCGTGTCGAGGGCGACGGCCACCGTGCTGGAGCCGGACGCGGCCGACGCGGGTGTGGCCGCGGGCAGCTGGAGGAGGCCGGCCAGGAGAGGCACCCCGGCGAGCAGGGCTCCGGTGCGCCGCAGCCACCGGCGGGCAGGTGAGGGAGTCATCCCCTGGAAGTCTGCCGCCTCGGCCACGCGCTCGCCCGTCCCTCGTCGTCGTCAGTGGTCGTCGGAATGTGCGTCCACGCATGGTAACGATGCGCGCTGAGGGGAAGTGCCGCGGACTGCTCCACAAGATCGGGGGAAGGGTCCGGGGCGTCCCGTATGTGTGCGTATAAAGGGCAGCGATTTTGCCCGTCCGAGGGGTGAGCGTCCCATGCCTGGCTGTGCAGATTTAATGGAGGCGCTCGGCGTCGCCCAGGCCACGTACCCTCTTCTGTTGTGCCGAACGCCAACGAAGACACCCCCAGTGCCCTGAGCCAGGTGCAGCTCCGCGCGGTAAGTGAACTGCTGCGGGTAGCCCCTGTCGCCGACGACCTCGCCCGCCGTTTCCAGGAGGCCGGGTTCTCTCTCGCCCTGGTCGGCGGCTCGGTCCGGGACGCGCTGCTCGGCCGGCTCGGCAATGACCTGGACTTCACGACCGACGCCCGCCCCGAGGACGTACTGAAGATCGTGCGCCCGTGGGCGGACTCCGTGTGGGAGGTCGGGATCGCCTTCGGCACGGTCGGGGTGCAGAAGGACGGCTACCAGATCGAGGTCACCACGTACCGGTCGGAGGCGTACGACCGGACCTCACGCAAGCCCGAGGTGTCGTACGGCGACTCCATCGAGGAGGACCTCGTCCGGCGTGACTTCACCGTGAACGCGATGGCTGTCGCGCTGCCGGAGAAGGAGTTCATCGATCCGCACGGCGGGCTCGACGACCTCGCGGCGCGTGTGCTGCGCACGCCCGGCACTCCCGAGGCGTCCTTCTCGGACGACCCGCTGCGGATGATGCGGGCCGCGCGCTTCGCCGCCCAGCTCGACTTCGAGGTGGCTGCCGATGTCGTCACCGCGATGAAGGAGATGTCGGAGCGCATCGAGATCGTCTCGGCCGAGCGGGTACGGGACGAGCTGAACAAGCTGATCCTCTCCGCGCACCCGCGCAAGGGACTGACCCTGCTGGTCGACACCGGGCTCGCTGACCACGTCCTGCCCGAGCTGCCGGCCCTGCGTCTGGAGAGCGACGAGCACCACCGGCACAAGGACGTCTACGAGCACTCGCTGATCGTCCTTGAGCAGGCGATCGCGCTCGAGGAGAACGGACCCGACCTGGTCCTGCGTCTGTCCGCCCTGCTGCATGACATCGGCAAGCCGCGTACGCGCCGTTTCGAGGAGGACGGCCGGGTTTCGTTCCATCACCACGAGGTGGTCGGCGCGAAGATGACCAAGAAGCGGATGACGGCGTTGAAGTACTCCAACGAGTTGGTGAAGGACGTCTCGCGGCTGGTCGAACTCCACCTGCGTTTCCACGGTTACGGCATGGGCGAGTGGACGGACTCCGCGGTCCGCCGCTACGTCCGTGACGCCGGCCCCCTCCTCGACCGCCTCCACAAGCTGACCCGGTCCGACTGCACCACGCGCAACAAGCGCAAGGCAGCCGCGTTGTCCCGTGCGTACGACGGCCTGGAGGAGCGCATCTCCCAGCTCCAGGAGCAGGAGGAGCTCGACGCAATCCGCCCGGACCTGGACGGCAACCAGATCATGGAGATCCTCGGCGTGGGGCCCGGCCCGGCCGTGGGTCGCGCCTACAAGCACATGCTGGAACTGCGCCTGGAGAACGGGCCGATGGGTGAAGACGCTGCGGCCAAGGCGCTCAAGGAGTGGTGGGACGAGCAGAGCTGAGACAGCGAAAGGGGGCATGTTTCACGTGAAACATGCCCCCGGGATGCGCCGAGGGGCGCTGTTTCACGTGAAACAGCGCCCCTCGGCGTAGCCGCAGGTCCTACTTGACTTCCTTCAGGCAGAGAACCACGTCGTGACCATCGCCCGTCTGGTAGTAGGAGATCTCGGCCTCCTTGACGGCCTCGCACTTGTCGCTGTCGCTGGTGTCCTCGAACTTCTCGACGACCTTGTACTGGGCGTCGCTGGAGCCGCAGTCGACCGTCTTGAGGTCCGGGCTGACCTGAGTGCCTTCGTTGTGCATGCAGCTGCCCACCGACGTGGTCTCCGCATCGGTCTGCCCGAAGAACCACTTGCCGCCGGCTATGAGGATCGCGACGACGATGAAGCCCGCGATGCGCAGCAGCTTCTTGTTGAAGCGCCGGGCCGGAGGGGTCGGCGGAACCGGCGCATACGGCGCGCCGCCCTGCGGGGGGACGCCCGGCTGGCCCTGGGCGAAGGGGTTACCGCCCTGGGGCGGGTACGGGGCCGGGAGCTGCTGGCCCTGGGCGTACGGGTTCTGGCCCTGGGGCGGCGGAGTAGTCACTTGGGGGTCCCCCTAGAACATGGGCGTGTGGCACGCATAAGGAGCGAGTAAGACGCACGTAAGTTACCGGGCCCCACTGACACTCCTGCAACCCAGGGGGACTCTGTGTCATTGATGTGACACTTACGGGCGTTCAAAGCGGGCCATAGTCGCCGCAACTGCCCCGTAGATAACGGCCACCGTGACCACCAGCACCAGAGAACGCCCGTCGGGCGGCAGCATCAGGGCAGCCATGGCGGCCGCGCCCACGAACGCGATGT
The DNA here is from genome assembly GCF_000972385.1 of Streptomyces sp. WM6386. Taxonomy (GTDB): domain Bacteria; phylum Actinomycetota; class Actinomycetes; order Streptomycetales; family Streptomycetaceae; genus Streptomyces. The sequence continues at coordinate 124,100 of NZ_JXTE01000002.1, read as the reverse complement.
TGAACAGCACGTCGTAGACGGAGAAGATCCGGCCCCGGAACCCGTCGTCGACCGACGACTGCACGATGGTGTCCGTCGCGATCTTCGCTCCCTGCGTGGTCAGGCCCAGGACGAACGCCGCGACGAGCATGGGCGCGACGGCGAAAGGGAGGCCGAGAGCCGGTTCCAGGACCGCGGCGGACGCTGCGCACACGGCGATCCAGCGACCGGGGCCGAGCCGTCCCGCCGCCCAGGGCGTCAACACCGCAGCCACGAAGAAGCCCGCGCCGGAGGTGCCCAACGCCAGCCCCAGCAGGGCGAGTCCGTCATCGGTGGTCGAGGAGAACTCGTACCGGCAGAGCATTAGCAGCATCACCAGCAGGGCGCCGTAGCAGAACCGCATGAGCGTCATCGTGGCGAGCGCCCGGGCGGCCTCTCGGCGCGGTGGGGAGGCGAGGTGGCGTACGCCGGCCACCAGGTCGTTCGCGGTGCCGGAGAGGGCGGCTGAGAGGCCGGGCCGCACCAACTCCTGGTCGGGGCCCAGAAGCTCCCGTGACATGCGCAGCGAGGCCAGCGCCGCGCACAGGTAGAGGGCGGCGCCCAGCAGCACGACCGCGGCATCGGAGTCCGCGAACACCAGGCGTACGACGAAGGCCAGGCCGCCTCCGGCCGTCGCGGCGAGTGTGCCGGCGGTCGGGGAGAGGGAGTTGGCGATGACGAGGCGCTCGGAGTCGACCACACGCGGCAGGGCGGCGGACAGGCCCGACAGGACGAAGCGGTTGACGGCGGTGACGCACAGCGCGGAGACGTAGAAGAGCCAGTCCGGCACGTGACTGATCATCAGGACGGCGGTCGCCGTGGCCATCAGGGCGCGCACCAGGTTGCCGTAGAGGAAGACCTGACGGCGGCGCCAGCGGTCCAGCAGGACGCCGGCGAAGGGCCCCACGAGGGAGTAGGGGAGCAACAGCACGGCCATGGCGGCGGCGATGGCGGTGGCCGAGGTCTGTTTCTCCGGGGAGAAGACGACGTAGGCGGCGAGTGCGACCTGGTAGACGCCGTCGGCGCCCTGGGAGAGCAGACGTACGGCGAGCAGGCGTCTGAAGCCTTGGAAGCGCAGCAGGACGCGCAGGTCACGTACGACGGCCATGGCGCACAGCGTCTCAGATCAACTAAGCGATCCCATGCCAGACCCAATGTCCGGCGCGGGATCCGCCCATCGTGGCGGGGTGGCGTGGGCGTGGAGGTGGAAGCCTGCGCCTCGTGCTGCTCCGCGTGGCCGGTGTCGGCCGGATGGGGGTCCCCCCGGATGAAGGCTCGGGGATGGTGTGCTGATCGTCGTCACGCCCTGGTGCCGGTGGGCTGCGCGGGGCAGCCACCTCCGGCCCGGTGGTGCGTGTCCCTCCGGACGCTGGCCCGCCGGACCCGAGGGTCTGGTGGGGGAGGGTGCCCCGCGTCGCCTGGGCGCGGGACGTGGGCTCTGGCGCCGGGTGGGCCCGGACTTGGACCGGTCCCGGCGGGTCTTTGTGGCCGGGGCGACAACGGCGTTGGCTTCGAGCTTGTCCACCACCGAGCGGATGGCCATGGTGCCATCAGCCCTGTCGGTGACGGTCTTGGTCTGATGGGCCAAGCCGCGGGCGGCGATGCGCTGCCAGGCCCCGGTGTCGCGGTCGCCCTGCCAGCCGCACTCTGGACTGGGGCAGACGGCCCATTTCCAGCCGGGGGCGGTGGGTCGGTTGGGAGCCTTGCGATGGCGTAGCGGGACGAGGCAGCGGGGGCAGTGCCGGGAGGTGCCCCGGGCGGGCACAGTCACGACGGCGATACCGGCCTCGGCGGCCAGGTGCTGTGTCCGTTCCATGATCTGCCCGCGGACCTGTTGGGACAGGCGGGTGTTGACGGTACGGCCCATGCCCCGCGCTTCCATAGAGCGGAGGTCCTCGATGTAGATCACTGTCGCGCTGGAGGTGATGGCCTGGTCGACCACCCAGCGGGCCGCAGCCCAGGCGAGCGCGCCGTTGAGGTTCGAGCGCCGGAGGGAGACGTGCCGGATCTCTTCGGCGAGCACGTGGTGCTTGTCCCTCAGCGGATGCTGCGCGTCATCGACCATGAGCCGCTGATACTGGTCGGTCTTCGTGTGCAGGTACTCGGACTCGCGGCGCAGCCGGTGCTGTTTGGCCAGGACACCGCCCGCCCGGAACATCCCGCCCGCGCCCAGAGCAGTGATCTTCCCGTCGCCGTGCAGCCGAACCGCGCCCACGCTGAGCAGCGTGTTCAGCCCCCAATCCACACCCAGCGCGATCGCGTGCCCGCTGCGCCGGGCCTTCGGCACGGCGTGCGTGTAGGCCAGATCAGCTCGCACCGTGTTCTGGTGGACACGGAGCGTGGGCAGGTGCAGCGCCGCATTGGACGGGACGGTCGGCGGCAGCACGATGGGGCAGGCTACCCACGTCCAGTCGGTGTAGGAGCGCGGGTCCGGGCGGGTAGGCAGTTGTACCCGAAGCAGCGCCCGGCTCGGATCGTCGGCGCGGGCGATCGATGCCTGCTGCCTGTCACAGGCCGACAGCAGCAGCATCTGCGCCGTGTGTGGAGCGGCCTCTAGCTCGAACACATCGACGGGAAACCGGCCGTACCGCCGTTCGAAAGCGGTGATCTGCTGGGTGCGGGATCTGATCACGCTCGAGGGAAGGTGTCGGCCGTGGGGAACGGTTGCGCGGACGGCGTCCCACTCGTTCGGGGTGCGCTTCGCGGAACAGGCGGGCCACGTCGCCAGAATCGCGGCGGTCAGGTCGGCGCGCCACTTCACCGACCGCAGGGTGCGCCCGGCCTGTTCCTGGGCCATGCGCACGATCCGGTCGTTGACCCGGATGTTCTTGGTCGGGGTCACGGTCCAGCCCAGACGTCGTAGCGCCATCCACGCGTTCGACGGCAGCGCCCGGCCTTCGGCGTCCGTACCGGAGGCCAACATGTCCACATGGGTGGCGTTCCAGTACGCCGCCAGCAGTTCAGTGGTCATGCCGGATACCAGACCGGCTGCCCAGCCCACCCGCTCTGCCAGCACGCTGGCCGACAGCACTTCGCCTGTCTTCTCCACCACCCCTGCCCGCAGCAGGCCACGGGCGGAGGCCGTACGGGCCGTCTCGCCCCGACCCAGCGGCAGCATCCGGCTCACCAGCGTTCCCTTTCCCGAGGCGATGTTGTCATCCGATCAACGACAACTCCGCGAAAAGGTCACGCATTCGATCTGTGTACTCACATGCGACACCGACATGCCGCCACATAAGGCCAATGGGATCGACCCATCACTACGGATCCCGAAACCCGTCAGCCTCACACACGGGGAGGGTCCCCGGGCGGTACAACCCGGGGACCCTCGACACAGCCCTGGCAGGAGCGATTTTCAGTGAGCTTCGGCGCCTTTAGCGCTCGACTTCACCCTTGATGAACTTCTCGACGTTGGCGTAGGCCTCGTCGTCGAAGTACTGGACCGGCGGGGACTTCATGAAGTACGAGGACGCCGACAGGATCGGGCCGCCGATGCCGCGGTCCTTGGCGATCTTCGCGGCGCGCAGGGCGTCGATGATGACACCCGCGGAGTTCGGGGAGTCCCAGACCTCGAGCTTGTACTCCAGGTTCAGCGGGACGTCACCGAAGGCACGGCCCTCGAGGCGGACGTAGGCCCACTTGCGGTCGTCGAGCCAGGCCACGTAGTCCGAGGGACCGATGTGGACGTTCTTGGCGCCCATGTCGCGGTCGGGGATCTGCGAGGTGACGGCCTGCGTCTTCGAGATCTTCTTGGACTCGAGGCGGTCGCGCTCCAGCATGTTCTTGAAGTCCATGTTGCCGCCGACGTTGAGCTGCATGGTGCGCTCGAGACGGACACCGCGGTCCTCGAACAGCTTCGCCATCACACGGTGCGTGATGGTGGCGCCGACCTGCGACTTGATGTCGTCACCGACGATCGGGACGCCCGCCTCGGTGAACTTGTCCGCCCACTCCTTGGTGCCGGCGATGAAGACCGGAAGGGCGTTGACGAAGGCGACCTTGGCGTCGATGGCGCACTGGGCGTAGAACTTCGCCGCGTCCTCGGAACCGACGGGCAGGTAGCAGACGAGAACGTCGACCTGCTTGTCCTTGAGGATCTGGACGACGTCGACCGGGGCCTCGGCGGACTCCTCGATGGTCTCGCGGTAGTACTTGCCGAGCCCGTCGTGGGTGTGGCCGCGCTGGACCGTGACGCCCTTGTTCGGGACGTCGCAGATCTTGATGGTGTTGTTCTCGCTGGCACCGATGGCGTCCGAGAGGTCGAGGCCGACCTTCTTCGCGTCGACGTCGAAGGCGGCGACGAACTCGACGTCACCGACGTGGTAGTCGCCGAACTGGACGTGCATGAGGCCGGGGACCTTGGTCGCCGGGTCGGCGTCCTTGTAGTACTCGACTCCCTGGACCAGCGACGCGGCGCAGTTGCCCACGCCAACGATGGCTACGCGGACCGAACCCATTCCGGTTGCTCCCTGTGTGTATGAGTGAGGCCCTGACTGGGCGCTCACGTGGTGGTGTCGTCGGGCGTATCGGGCCGGGGGGTGTCCCCGGACCGTGGCAGGTTGCCCGACGCTCCAGATGTGTTGTTCTGCTGAGAGGGCTGAGCGGGCCCCCCGGAGTCGGACCCCTTGAGGTCCCGTCCGGCCCGCTCACTCTCGATGAGCTCGTTCAGCCAGCGCACTTCGCGCTCCACGGACTCCATTCCGTGGCGCTGGAGCTCAAGCGTGTAGTCGTCGAGGCGCTCCCGGGTGCGCGCGAAGGAGACGCGCATCTTGTCCAGCCGGTCCTCCAACCGGCTGCGGCGGCCTTCCAGCACGCGTACGCGTACGTCGCGCGACGTCTGGCCGAAGAAGGCGAAACGCGCGGCGAAGTGCTCGTCCTCGTAGGAGTCGGGGCCGGTCTGCGAGAGCAGGTCCTCGAAGTGCTCCTTACCTTCCGCCGTCAACCGATAGACGATCTTGGCGCGACGTCCCGCGAGTGATGCGGCGAGAGCGTCTTCAGGAGCGTGCCCCGGCTCTTCGATCAACCAGCCATTGGCGACCAGCGTCTTGAGACAGGGGTAGAGCGTGCCGTAGCTGAACGCACGGAACACGCCCAGTGATGTATTGAGTCGTTTGCGCAGCTCATAGCCGTGCATCGGGGACTCGCGGAGCAGGCCGAGTACGGCGAACTCGAGGATCCCTGAGCGTCGGCTCATCCTCTCGCCTCCTCGTCCCTGGCTCGCTTATCTCGCTCTGATGTATCGACTCGATACATCACGACGATAGAACGGCCATCCGGATGGGACAAGTGGGGGGATGGTGAACGGGATCACATCACTTATTCATCCGAGGCAAGTTGCCTGATTTGGGGTGAACTTCGGGGCTAGGCGGGTTTTGACGGTGCGTAGTCTGTGCGGCATGCACACCACCGGGAACCGAGTGACGCCTGGGGGCGTCGTCGTCCTCGGTGCAGTACGGGTGAATGCGAAAGCGACCACATCCGTACTTCGGGGGGACCGGAAACCAGCCGCCGTTTCCAGGCGCGCAAAGGTGCGCCTGCCCGAGGAGTAGTCGTTCGATGAGCGAGCACCGTCGCAAACCGCCGCAGCCGCAGGGAGGCGGACGTGCCGCGGCCCGACGCGGCCAGTCCGGCTCGTCCTCCGGCCGCCGTGCGGCACCGCGTGGCGCCACCGAGTCTCCTTCCGACTCGTACGGGTCGGGTTCATACGGGTCGGGAGGCGAGGAGCGGCCGTACGGCGGCCGCGCCGACGCCCGGCGCGCGGGCCAGAGAAGCGGGGGCAGCCGACGCAGAGCGGCCGAACCCGCCGGCCGTGGCGCCCGACGCGGTGGCCCGGGCGGCCCGAGCGGTCCTGGACGGGGCCGAGCCGCCGCCTCGAGCAAGAACCGGTTCATCGACTATCCGCGCGCCGGCAAGTACGGCTGGCAGCGCTGGATGCCGTCCTGGAAGCTCGTCTCCGGGCTGTGCCTGGCGTTCTTCGGCGGCCTGGTGGCGATCGCGGGTATCGGATACGCCATGGTCGGCATCCCCAGCGAGAACACCGCGGCCAAGTCGGAGAACAACGTCTACTACTGGGAGGACGGCTCCCAGATGGTCGCGACGGGAGCCGGCGCGAACCGGCAGAACGTCACGATCGACAAGATTCCCAAGGCCATGCAGTGGGCCGTGATCTCGGCCGAGAACAAGAGCTTCTACTCCGACTCGGGTGTCGACCCCATGGGTATCGCCCGAGCGCTGGCCAACATGGCGCGGGGCGGTGACACACAGGGTGGTTCGACGATCACCCAGCAGTACGTGAAGAACACCTACCTGAGCCAGGAACAGACCGTCTCCCGGAAGTTCAAGGAGATGTTCATCTCCATAAAGGTGGGCACGAAGCTCACCAAGGACGAGATCCTCCAGGGCTACCTGAACACCTCGTACTACGGCCGTGACGCTTACGGCATCCAGGCCGCCGCTCAGACCTACTACGGCGTGGACGCGGAAAAACTGACGCCGAGCCAGTGCGCCTTCCTGGCCGCGCTGCTCAAGGGGCCGACGTACTACGACCCCGTGGACAACACGAGCTACGACCCCTCGGCGACCAAGGCGAAGAACACCGAGCGCTCCAAGTACCGCTGGGGCTGGATCCTCGAGCAGATGCACGACGACAAGCATCTGACGGACGCCGAGTACCAAACGGCCACCAAGAAGTACCCCATGCCCCAGGGGCTCAAGGCGACCAAGGGCATGACCGGCCAGATCAGCTACCTGGTCGACACGGCCAAGAAGTACGTGCTGGCCCACTCGGACATCTCGCGGACCGAGTTCGACAAGGGCGGCTATCAGATCCGCACGACCTTCGAGAAGGACAAGGTCGACGCCCTCGCCAAGGCCGTGAAGAAGATCGAGAGCGAGAAGATCGACCCGGAGAAGCGTGAGCTGGACAAGCACGTCCAGTTCGGTGCGGCGTCGGTGAAGCCCAAGGACGGCGCCATCGTCGCTCTGTACGGGGGCGCCGGGTACGAGAACGACCACTTCAACAACAACGCGGACACCTCGGGTGTCCCCGTCGGCTCGACGTGGAAGCCGTTCGTCCTCGCGGCAGCCATGGAGTACGGCACGTACAAGGACCCGGACGTCGGGGTCTCGCCACTGAGCAAGTACAACGGCAACGACCATCTGAAGGTCAGGAACAACGACGGCACTTACGTCCTGAAGAAGGACAACTCGGTCTTCTACCAGGAGAACGAGAGTGACTACCCCTGGGGCTACATCAGTCTCCGTAAGGCGATGGAGCAATCCATCAACACGCCGTTCGTGCAGCTCGGCATGGACGTGGGGATGAGCAAGGTGCGGGATGTGGCCAAGGCGTCCGGCATCCTGGATCAAAGCTTTGAGGCGCTCAATCCGTCGTTCGCCCTCGGTACCTCGACTCCCAGTGCCATTCGCATGGCTGACGCCTACTCGACCTTCGCCGCATCCGGCAAGCACGCGGACCCGTACTCCGTGACCGAGGTCAAGAAGGACGGTCAGCAGTTGCCGGGCTTCGACAAGCCGAAGGTCAAGCTGGCGATGCCCGAGAACGTGGCGAACAATGTCACGGACACTCTCGAGAACGTCATCGAGAATGGTACGGGTCAGAATGCGAAGGCCCTGGGCCGTGCGGCGGCCGGCAAGACCGGTACCACCGACAGCAACAAGTCGGCCTGGTTCGTCGGCTACACCCAGCAGCTGTCGACGTCCATCGCGATGTTCCGAGAGGACCCGAAGAACAGCAAGCTGCTCTCCATGAACGGCACGGCGGGTGAGGACTCCATCCACGGTGGTGATATCCCCACGTCGATCTGGACCGAGTACATGAAGGCTGCTCTGAAGGGCGACAACGACCCCGGCTTCCCGGACGCTGAGAAGATCGGCGAGGTCCAGGACGAGGATGGTGCTCCCTCCCCGACCCCGTCCGTCACCGCGACGCCGACCCCGTCCGTCACGGCGACGCCGACGCCGACGCCGAGCCCGACCCTCACTGCTCCCTCGCCCTCGGCGACGGAGACCTGCTTCGGCTTCCAGTGCGAGGACACCGGCGGTACGGACACCGGCGGCACGGACGGAGGCACGAGTTCCACGCCGACGGCCACGGAGACAACCGGGAACACCAGAGGCAACGGCAATGGAGGCATCTTCGGAGGATCGAGCGGTTAGCCGCCATATCGCCCGCCGAGGGTGTTTCACGTGAAACATGGGCCGCCGCACCCACCAGGTGCGGCGGCCCACGGCGTATTCCCAGAGACGTACGGCAGGATGTGCCCCATGCCCAGCGCAGAATCGACGCAAGCGAGCGTCCACGAGCCGGACACGGTGCGGCCGACCAAGGACGACGAGATCGCCGCGAGTGGCAGTGAGCTGATCGGTGGTCCCATCGGGCGGCGTGCGCTGCTAGGGACGTCCTGGTGGACTCCCGTGCGCATCATCGCGCTCGTGGCGATCGGGATGTTCGCCCTCGGTCTGGTCCAGAAGGCGCCCTGCTACAACGGCGGGTGGTTCTTCGGCGCCAGCTCGCAGTACACGCATGCCTGCTACTCGGACATCCCGCACCTCTACGCGGGGCGCGGCTTCGCCGATGGGCTCGTGCCGTACTTCGACAAGCTCAACGGAGACATGGAGTACCTCGAATACCCGGTGCTGACCGGTGTGTTCATGGAGGTCGCCTCCTGGCTCACGCCCGGCAGTGGCAGCATCCAGGACCAGGAGCAGTGGTACTGGATGGTCAACGCCGGAATGCTGATGGCGTGTGCCGCCGTCATCGTCGTATGCGTGACCCGTACGCACGCCCGGCGGCCTTGGGACGGTCTGCTGGTCGCACTGGCGCCAGCCTTCGCGCTGACCGCCACCATCAACTGGGACCTGCTGGCGGTCGCCCTGACGGCCGCGGCGATGCTGATGTGGTCGCGGGGCCGCTCTCTCGCCTTCGGTGTCCTGCTGGGCCTCGCCACAGCCGCCAAGCTCTACCCTGTCTTTCTCCTGGGCCCGTTGTTCGTGCTGTGCTGGCGCGCGGGCAAGTGGCGGGACTTCGGAAAGGCACTGGGAGGTGCCGCCGTCTCCTGGCTGGTGGTGAACCTTCCGGTGATGCTCCTCGCCTGGGACGGCTGGTCGAAGTTCTACGAGTTCAGTCAGGAACGGGGAGTCGACTTCGGGTCCTTCTGGCTGATCCTGGCCCAGAACTCGACCGACCCGCTGAGCACCGACACGGTCAACACGCTCGCCACGCTGCTGGTGCTGCTGTCCTGCGTCGGAATCGCCGCGCTCACCCTGACCGCCCCACGTCGGCCGCGCTTCGCCCAGCTGGCCTTCCTCATCGTCGCGGCGTTCATCCTCACCAACAAGGTCTACTCGCCGCAGTACGTCCTGTGGCTGATCCCCCTCGCCGTACTGGCACGGCCCAAGTGGCGGGACTTCCTGATCTGGCAGGCCTGCGAGGTGGCGTACTTCCTGGGGATCTGGATGTACCTCGCGTACACGACCAGTGCGGACGCCCACAAGGGCCTGCCCCAGGACGGCTATCACTGGGCCATCGGGCTGCATCTGCTCGGGACGCTGTACCTGTGTGCCGTGGTGGTGCGCGACATCTGGATGCCGGAGCGGGACGTGGTACGCCGGGCCGGCGACGACGACCCCTCGGGGGGCGTGCTCGACGGTGCGGAGGACGTGTTCGTCCTGGGCCCCGCGGCTCATCCCCCACGCCACGCCGCCCACTTCGGGGGGCCGCAGGTGGAGTGGGGCGATCCGGCCTCCTCCCCAGAACGTTCGCTCTGAGCGAACAAGGCGTAGTCGGCCCACGTAAAAGGCCGTACACGGGAGGTCCGTGTACGGCCTTTCGACTGTCTGTGTACGGCTCTTCAGTCGTCCGTACGAGTCCGTGCGACGCTCAGCGGTCGACGATCCGGTCGAACTGCGTGGTGGTGTGCCGCAGATGGGCCACCAGCTCCTCACCGACTTTCGGCTCCGAGGCGTCGGAGGGGACGAACAGGATCGACACCTGCATGTGCGGTGGCTCGGCGAACCAGCGCTGCTTGCCGTCCCAGACGAACGGAGAAAGGTTCCGGTTGACCGTGGCGAGGCCGGCGCGGGCCACGCCCTTGGCGCGCGGCATGACGCCGTGCAGCGCCTTGGGAGCCTCCAGGCCCACCCCGTGTGACGTACCGCCCGCCACGACGACCAGGAAGCCGTCCGAGGCCGCCTTCTGCTGGCGGTAGCCGAACCGGTCGCCCTTGGCCACGCGAGTGACGTCCAGGACCGCCCCGCGGTACTCGGTGGCCTCGTGGTCCCCCAGCCACAGCCGCGTGCCGATGCGGGCGCGGAAGCGGGTCTGCGGGAACTGCTGCTGGAGCCGGGCGAGATCCTCGGCCTTGAGGTGGCTGACGAACATCGTGTGCAGCGGCAGGCGCGCCGCGCGCAGCCGGTCCATCCAGCCGATGACCTCCTCGACGGCGTCCGAGCCGTCGGTACGGTCCAGCGGCAGGTGGATGGCGAAGCCCTCGAGACGGACGTTCTCTATGGCGGAGTGCAACTGCGGCAGGTCCTGCTCGCTGATGCCGTGACGCTTCATCGAGGACATCACCTCGATGACCACGCGGGCGCCCACGAGGCCGTAGACCCCGTCGATCGACGACACCGAACGGATGACCCGGTCCGGCAGCGGCACGGGCTCCTCGCCGCGCCGGTAGGGCGTCAGCACCAGCAGGTCGCCGCCGAACCAGTCCTTGATGCGCGCGGCCTCGTACGTCGTGCCGACCGCGAGGACGTCCGAGCCCAGCCGCGTGGCCTCCTCCGCCAGCCGCTCGTGCCCGAAGCCGTATCCGTTGCCCTTGCAGACCGGGACGAGACCCGGGAACTGGTCCTGCACGTGCTTGTGGTGCGCACGCCAGCGCGCGGTGTCGACGTAGAGCGTGAGCGCCATGGCCGGACCTGGAACCTTTCTCGTGGCTGCGGTGTATCAGAGGTATGGAAGCGAACGGACGTGCCGAAGCTATCGAAGCAAACAGCTGGGGTTCAGCGCCGCGACATGTAGATGTCGAGCGCCTTGTGGAGCAGCTTGTTCAGCGGGAAGTCCCACTCGCCGAGGTACTCGGCGGCCTGGCCGCCCGTGCCGACCTTGAACTGGATCAGGCCGAAGAGGTGGTCGGTCTCGTCCAGCGAGTCGGAGATGCCACGCAGGTCGTAGACGGTCGCGCCGAGCGCGTAGGCGTCGCGCAGCATCCGCCACTGCATCGCGTTCGAGGGCCGGACCTCACGGCCGATGTTGTCGGAGGCTCCGTAGGAGTACCAGACGTGCCCGCCTACGATCAGCATCGTCGCCGCCGACAGGTTCACGCCGTTGTGGCGGGCGAAGTACAGCCGCATGCGGTTGGGGTCCTCGGTGTTGAGGGCCGTCCACATGCGCTGGAAGTACGACAGCGGGCGGGGTCGGAAGTGGTCGCGCACGGCCGTGATCTCGTACAGCCGCTGCCATTCCTCGAGGTCGTGGTAGCCGCCCTGGACGACCTCGACGCCGGCCTTCTCGGCCTTCTTGATGTTGCGGCGCCACAGCTGGTTGAAGTTCTTGTGGACCTCTTCCAGGGACCGGTTCGCCAGCGGCACCTGGTACACGTAGCGGGGCTGGACGTCGCCGAATCCGGCGCCCCCGTCCTCGCCCTGCTGCCAGCCCATACGACGGAGCTTGTCGGCGACCTCGAAGGCGCGCGGCTCGATGAAGTCGGCCTCGATGTCGCGCAGCCGCTTCACGTCGGGGTTCTGGATACCGGCCTTGATGGAGGTGGCCTCCCAGCGCCGGATGATCACCGGCGGGCCCATCTTCACCGAGAAGGCGCCCTGGTGCTTGAGGTGCGCGAGCATCGGTTCCAGCCAGTCGGTCAGATTCGGCGCGAACCAGTTGATGACCGGGCCCTCGGGCAGATAGGCGAGGTAACGCTTGATCTTGGGGAGCTGCCGGTAGAGGACCATGCCCGCGCCGACCAGCTCGCCGGTCTTGTCGTCGAACCACCCGAGGCTCTCGGAGCGCCACTCCGCCTTGACGTCTGCCCAGGCCGGAACCTGCATGTGGCTAGCCGACGGCAGGCTCTGGATGTATGCCAGATGCTGCTCGCGGCTGATCGTCCTCAGGGTCAGGCTCATTCGGGGCGCTCCTCGGGCTGGTGTGTCCCCATGGGTACAGGGGCTCCGGCTCTCGCGCCGAAGCCTACTGCGCCTGGCGAGCGCCCCGACTGGGCATACGGCACCTGCGCCCCGGCCGATGGGCAGCCGAGGCGTTCCGCGGTGCTTTGTGTGGTGTTAGGAGGACGATGCCCTGGGCGTCAGTTGATGAGTCCGCCGAAGAGGCCGCCGTGCGCCATGCCGAGGAAGAAGCCGATCGCCGAGGCGCCGAGACCGAGGATCAGTCCGAAGCGTTCACGGGTCGTCTCCGAGATCCACTGGCCGTACGCGCCGGTGAGGATCCCCACCAGCCCGGTCCAGGAGCTGAGCAGGTGCAGGCTGTGGAACATCGCCGTGATGAACGACGTGAGCCCCAGGACCAGGGTCACCGCGAGCAGGGTGTCCTGGAGGGGGTGGGATTTGCCGTCCGTGGCGAACAGGCCTCCGACGGTGTTGGGTCGCAATGCTTGTGCCATAGGGCACCTCCTGCGAAAGGCGGCGCATCGTAGCGCCATACACACCCGATGTGTACAGATTGTCGGTCCTGGCGGCCGGATTTCAACCGGAAGCCATGGTGCGGGTACTCTGTACCGTCTGCACTGGTGTCTGCCCATGTCACGACCGGGACTACCGCGAGGAAGCCCCGATTGTCAGTGGCGGCCGATACCTTTGCGTACGCATTACAACCCTCCTGCCACGGAACGACCGTGGCCGTTGAGTCCAAAGGAGGTGGGTTCCACATGCGTCACTACGAGGTGATGGTCATCCTCGACCCCGATCTGGAGGAGCGCGCTGTCGCCCCCCTGATCGAGAACTTCCTCTCCGTCGTCCGTGAGGGCAACGGAAAGGTCGAGAAGGTCGACACCTGGGGCCGTCGTCGGCTCTCGTACGAGATCAAGAAGAAGCCCGAGGGCATCTACTCGGTCATCGACCTGCAGGCCGAGCCTGCGGTCGTCAAGGAGCTCGACCGCCAGATGAACCTGAACGAGTCGGTCCTCCGGACCAAGGTCCTCCGCCCCGAGACCCACTGAGCCTCCCGCTCAGCTGATCTCGGGATTCGAGTAGCAGCAACCAAGCAGCCAGAGCAGCAAACCCGCCGAGAGGTTCCCCATGGCAGGCGAGACCGTCATCACGGTCGTCGGCAATCTTGTCGACGACCCCGAGCTGCGCTTCACCCCCTCCGGTGCGGCGGTCGCGAAGTTCCGTGTCGCGTCCACCCCCCGCACCTTCGACCGTCAGACCAACGAGTGGAAGGACGGCGAGAGCCTGTTCCTGACCTGCTCGGTCTGGCGTCAGGCGGCGGAGAACGTCGCGGAGTCGCTCCAGCGAGGCATGCGCGTCATCGTGCAGGGCCGGCTGAAGCAGCGGTCCTACGAGGACCGTGAGGGCGTCAAGCGCACGGTCTACGAGCTGGACGTCGAGGAAGTCGGCGCCAGCCTGCGCAGTGCCACGGCCAAGGTCACCAAGACTGCCGGCGGCGCCGGCCGCGGTGGCCAGGGCGGTTACAGCGGGGGTGGCGGCGGTGGCCAGGCCGGTAGCGGCTGGGGTGGAAACTCCGGCGGCGGCCAGCAGGGCGGCGGCGCTCCCGCCGAAGACCCGTGGGCGACCGGCGCTCCCGCCGGTGGCAACCAGGGCGGCGGCGGTGGCGGCGGCTGGGGTGGAAGCTCCGGCGGCGGCCAGCAGGGCGGCGGCTACTCGGACGAGCCCCCCTTCTAGGCCTTCGGGCCGAGGGTGGGTCGTACCCACACTTCTTGATCACACAGGAGAAACACCATGGCGAAGCCGCCTGTGCGCAAGCCTAAGAAAAAGGTCTGCGCTTTTTGCAAGGACAAGGTCACGTACGTGGACTACAAGGACACGAACATGCTGCGGAAGTTCATTTCCGACCGCGGCAAGATCCGTGCCCGCCGCGTGACCGGCAACTGCACGCAGCACCAGCGTGACGTCGCCACGGCCGTCAAGAACAGCCGTGAGATGGCGCTGCTGCCCTACACCTCCACCGCGCGATAAGGGAAGGGTGACCGACCAATGAAGATCATCCTTACCCACGAGGTCTCCGGCCTCGGTGCCGCGGGCGACGTCGTCGACGTCAAGGACGGCTACGCTCGCAACTACCTGATCCCGCGGAAGTTCGCTATCCGCTGGACCAAGGGTGGCGAGAAGGACGTCGAGCAGATCCGTCGTGCTCGCAAGATCCACGAGATCCAGACCATCGAGCAGGCCAACCAGGTCAAGGGCCAGCTCGAGGCCGTCAAGGTGCGTCTGGCCGTTCGCTCCGGCGACGCCGGTCGCCTCTTCGGTTCCGTCACCCCGGCCGACATCGCTTCGGCGATCAAGGCTTCCGGTGGCCCCGAGGTCGACAAGCGCCGCATCGAGCTCGGTTCGCCGATCAAGACGCTGGGCGCTCACGAGACGTCCGTGCGTCTGCACCCCGAGGTGGCCGCCAAGGTCAACATCGAGGTCGTCGCTGCGTGACGCTGCGCTCGGTTTGAGCAGCTGAGAAGGGCCGCACCCATCGGGTGCGGCCCTTCTTGCGTGTGGACGGACCGAGGAGTGTTTCACGTGAAACAGAGGGTTTCACGTGAAACAGTCAGCGCGGTGGGCCCGGTTCGTCGCGGCCCTCGGTTCAGCGCGTGGCGCCGGTGACGATCCAGCGGCCCGAGCGGGACCGCAGCCAGAGAGTCAGCATGCGTACCGCCATCATCAGCGTCATCGCTCCCCAGACCGCTGTGAGGCCTCCGCCGAGCGCGGGAATGAGCAGGGCCACAGGCGTGAAGATGGCCAGAGTCACGATCATGGCCCAGGCGAGGTATGGTCCGTCGCCCGCCCCCATCAGGACGCCGTCCAGGACGAAGACGATCCCGCAGATGGGCTGGGCGAGCGCCACCACGAGAAGAGCGGGCAGTGCCGCGTCCTTCACCACGGAGTCGCTTGTGAACAGCGGAAGGAATACGGGACGGGCCGCCACCACGGCGAGGCCGAGTATCACGCCGACCGCGATGCCCCACTGCACCATGCGGCGGCATGCCTCACGGGCGCCCTGGACGTCGCCGGCACCGAGGTAGCGGCCGATGATGGCCTGTCCTGCGATGGCGATGGCGTCCAGGGCGAACGCGAGCAGGCTCCACAGCGACAGGATGATCTGGTGAGCCGCGATGTCGGCATCGCCGAGACGGGCCGCCACGGCCGTGGCGATCATCAGGATCGTGCGGAGCGAGAGGGTGCGGACGAGCAGTGGGACGCCGGCCTGCGCCGAAGCCCGAATACCTGCGGCGTCGGGGCGCAGCGAGGCGCCGTGGGCGCGGGCTCCGCGGACGACGACCACAAGGTAGACGGCGGCCATTCCGAACTGGGCGATCACGGTGCCCCAGGCAGAGCCGGCGATGCCGAGGTCGGCGCCGTAGACGAGGCCCACGTTGAGGGCGGCGTTGGCGACGAAGCCGCCGACGGCGACGTACAGCGGTGTCTTCGTGTCCTGCAGTCCGCGCAGAACGCCGGTCGAGGCGAGGACGACGAGCATGGCCGGGATGCCGAGGGACGAGATCCGCAGATAGGTGATCGCGTACGGGGCGGCGGTGTCCGAGGCGCCGAAGAGTTCCACCAGGGCCGGTGCGGTGGGCAGGACGACGGCGACGACCGCGGCGCCGAGCAGGAGTGCGAGCCAGATGCCGTCCATGCCCTGCCGGATGGCGGCCGGGAGGTCGTCGGCGCCCACACGTCGGGCGACGGCCGCGGTGGTGGCGTAGGCGAGGAAGACGAAGATGCTGACGCCTGTCATGAGGAGGGCCGAGGCGACTCCCAGTCCCGCGAGTTGCGCGGTGCCGAGATGGCCGACGATCGCGCTGTCGGCCATGACGAAGAGCGGTTCGGCGACGAGTGCCCCGAAGGCCGGGACGGCCAGAGCGACGATCTCTCGGTCATGCTGTCGCCGTGTGGCGCGCGTGGTCGCCGGAGCATGTGTCATGAGCACCAATCTAATCGTCCACAGGTAAGAGATGCAATGTATTAATGACCCTTACTTGCCGTGTTGTGGCGTGCGCTTCCGCGTGTCGTTCGATGTGATCTTGGTCCGACTGGGGAAGTTTTTCTTCTGCACAGCCGGTGGATGGGAAGAGACCAGGTCAGCGCTGGTCTCGAACGAGAGGGGCGAGCTTGTTCACAGGCCTGTCCACCGTGTCGTGCACAGGTTTTGCGGAGTTCTCCACAGCATCCGGGCCGTCGTCCACATGGCCTGTGGATAACCAGATTGGCTGACGGTGCCGTCGGGCCTACCGTGGTCCGGCGCCCGCTCCGTCTGTCGGCCTGGAAACCATCACAAAACCGACGCTGCCAGAACCGGAGTTGGGCCTCTCATTTGTCAGTGCCGTGCCGTAGAAGAGAAGCACGGCGATGTCCGCTCCGCGGACGGGAGGAGGTGGCTCGGTGAGCATTTCCGAGCCCTTGGACGATCCGTGGGCCGACAGCGGTCCCAGTGATCGCCTGCCTGCCTCGCGCCGCCGCGGCGAGGGTGGCCGGGGTCGCGACGATCAGCACGACCGCGGCCGGGAGAGCGGCGAATGGGACGGCGGGGGCACGTCCTTCGAACGTGTCCCGCCGCAGGACCTCGATGCCGAGCAGTCCGTCCTCGGCGGCATGCTGCTGTCGAAGGACGCCATCGCCGACGTCGTCGAGGTCATCAAAGGACACGACTTCTACAAGCCGGCGCACGAGACGATCTTCCAGGCGATCCTCGACATCTACGCCAAGGGCGAGCCGGCCGACCCGATCACGATCGCTGCCGAGCTGACCAAGCGCGGTGAGATCAACAAGGTCGGCGGCGCGTCGTATCTGCACACCCTTGTCCAGACGGTGCCGACGGCGGCCAACGCCGAGTACTACGCGGAGATCGTGCATGAGCGCGCGGTCCTGCGCCGTCTGGTCGAGGCCGGCACCCGCATCACCCAGATGGGATACGCGGCCGACGACGACGTCGACGAGATCGTCAACCGCGCCCAGGCCGAGATCTACGCGGTCACCGAGCAGCGCACCAGCGAGGACTATCTGCCGCTCGGCGACATCATGGAGGGCGCGCTCGACGAGATCGAGGCGATCGGCTCCCGCACGGGCGAGATGACCGGTGTGCCGACGGGGTTCACGGACCTGGACTCGCTCACCAACGGTCTGCACCCGGGCCAGATGATCGTCATCGCGGCCCGTCCCGCCATGGGTAAGTCCACGTTGGCGCTGGACTTCGCGCGGGCGGCGTCGATCAAGAACAACCTGCCGAGCGTCATCTTCTCCCTGGAAATGGGGCGCAACGAGATCGCGATGCGTCTGCTGTCGGCCGAGGCGCGGGTGGCCCTGCACCACATGCGTTCCGGCACCATGACGGACGAGGACTGGACGCGGCTGGCCCGTCGGATGCCCGAGGTCTCGGCCGCGCCGCTCTACATCGACGACTCCCCGAACCTGTCGATGATGGAGATCCGCGCGAAGTGCCGTCGCCTGAAACAGCGCAACGACATCAAGCTCGTGATCATCGACTATCTGCAGCTGATGCAGTCCGGCAAGCGCTCCGAGAGCCGTCAGCAGGAGGTCTCGGACATGTCCCGTAACCTCAAGCTCCTGGCCAAGGAGCTCGAGGTCCCGGTGATCGCGCTCTCACAGCTCAACCGTGGACCCGAACAGCGCACGGACAAGAAGCCGCAGGTGTCCGACCTGCGCGAGTCCGGCTCCATCGAGCAGGACGCCGACATGGTGATCCTGCTGCACCGCGAGGACGCCTACGAGAAGGAGTCGCCACGCGCCGGCGAGGCGGACATCATCGTGGGCAAGCACCGTAACGGCCCGACGGCGACGATCACGGTCGCCTTCCAGGGTCACTACTCGCGCTTCGTGGACATGGCCCAGACCTGAACCGCCCGTTCCCGGGTCCAAAGCGTTCGACGTCGCGGTGTTCCGCGGGGTGGACTGGGCCCATGACGACATCTCAGGAAGAGCTGCTTCCCGGCACGCGCCGGGCGCTGCTGCACCGCATTGCCGTGGCCCAGGCCGAGGGACGTACGCCATCGCTGGTCGCGGTGGTCGTGCGAGAGGGCCGGGCCGTCTGGCACGGCTCGCGGACGTCGGTGGACGGGCACGGGCCGGACGAGAACGTGCAATACCGCATCGGCTCGATTACCAAGACCTTCACCGCCGTACTCGTGCTGCGATTGCGCGACGAGGGACTGCTCGACCTCGGCGACCCGCTGGAGAAGCATCTGCCGGGCACCGGCGCGGGGGAGGCCACCATCGCCGAACTCCTCGCGCACACGGCCGGGTTGGCGGCCGAGGCGCCGGGGCCGTGGTGGGAGCGCAGCCCGGGCTCGCTGCGTCCCGAACTGACCGACGTGCTCGGCGAGCAGCCCTTCCTGCACCCGGGCGGCCGCCGCTTCCATTATTCGAACCCCGGCTACACCCTGCTGGGTGCGCTGGTCGAGGAGCTGCGCGGGGCCCCATGGGAGGACGTCCTCCGGCGCGAAGTGCTCGAACCCCTGGGCCTCGACAGCACGAGCGCCCAGCCCCGGGCGCCGCATGCGGGTGGCTGGGCGGTGCATCCCTGGGCCGATGTGATGCTTCCGGAGCCCACTGAGGACCTCGGCCGGATGGCCCCGGCGGGCCAACTCTGGTCCACCACCGGCGACTTGGCGAAGTTCGCGGCCTTCCTGGCGAAGGGCGACGACCGGGTGCTGGGTGCGGAGACGGTACGGGAGATGCGGACGCCCGCCGCTCCGGCCGAGGTCGCGGATGTCGTGGACGGTGCGACGTACGGTCTGGGGATGCAGGTGCAGAGCCGGGACGGCCGACTGCTCGTCGGGCACTCGGGGTCCCTGCCGGGATTCCTGGCCAACCTCACCATCAGCGTGGCCGACGACGTGGCCGCGGTGGTGCTGGCCAACTGCACCTCCGGGCCATTGCTGGGTTCCGTGGGCGCCGACCTCGTACGGATCGTCGCGGAGGCCGAGCCGCGGATTCCCGAGCCGTGGCGTCCCCTGCCCGAAGTCGACGCAGCTGTGCTGGAGTTGGCGGGGCAGTGGTACTGGGGGACGCATGCGTTCGCCCTGCGGCTGACGACCAAGGGCGGCGTCTCGCTGGATCCCCTGAGCGGTACCGGTCGCCGCTCACGTTTTCGCAGGAACGGTGACGGCACGTGGACTGGCCTCGAGGGCTACTTCGCCGGAGAGCTCCTGAAGGCCGTACGGCGGCCTGACGGCGCTGTGAGCCATCTGGACCTCGGGTCGTTCGTGTTCACGCGTCAGCCGTACGACGAGGGCTCGTCCGTGCCGGGTGGGGTGGACCCGGAGGGGTGGCGCGGTGTCGGCTGAGCGGCCGGGGGGCTTGTTTCACGTGAAACAAGCCCCCCGGAGGTCGGAACGGTGCCCGTCCGAGCGTCAGAGCGGCAGCTTGAAGCCCACGTGCGTGGCCTCGAAGCCCAGCCTCTCGTAGAAGCGATGTGCGTCGGTGCGGGTGGCGTCGGAGGTCAGCTGCACCAACTGGCAGTTCTGACGCCGTGATTCATCGACCGCCCACTCGATGAGCTGCGTACCCAGACCGCTGCCACGCTCGTCGGCGTGGATGCGGACGCCTTCGATGATCGACCGGGTGGAGCCGCGTCGGGAGAGCCCGGGAATGATCGTGAGCTGGAGAGTGCCCACGACGCGGTCCTCGCGGACGGCGACGACGAGGTGCTGGTTCGGGTCCGCGACGAGCCGCTCCAGGGCGGTCAGGTAGGGCGCGAGGTCGTCCGGTGACTCGCGCTGCGCGCCCAGCGGGTCGTCCGCAAGCATGGCGACGATCGCGAGGACATCGGCGGCGACGGCGGCGCGTATTTCAAGATCTCCCATGCCGGCCAGCCTATGCGGGCACGTTCAGCGACTCCACGACCCGGACCAGCGGGGCCAGTTCGGGGTTCCTGGCCGCTTCGTCGAGAGCCTCGCGCAGGGCGGTGTCATTGGTCGGCCGTGCTTGGGCGAGGAGCTTGAGACCTGCCTCGGTGACGTTGGTGTAGATGCCGCGGCGGTCGGTGGGGCACAGGTAGCGGGTGAGCAGGAGGCGGTCCTCCAGGCGGGTGACCAGCCGGGTGGTGGCGCTCTGGCTCAGGACGACGGCGTCGGCGACCTGCTTCATCTGCAGATGGCCGCCGTCTCCGTCGTGCTGTCGGCTGAGGACGTCGAGCAGGGAGTACTCGCGCACGCTGAGGTCGTGCTTCGCCTGGAGGGCCCGCTCGATATGGGCCTCGATCCTCCCGTGCAGCAGGGAGAGGGCGCACCAGCCCTGTGCGAGGGGGGTGGGTGCGGGGTCCGTCGCTGTCATCGGCGCTTCCTTCGTCCCGGAACGACTGAAACCAGGATAGAGCAGGGCCGCAATAGTCGGCGCTTGAAACTATCAAGCGTATGCAAGTATTGTCTTCGACTGTAAAGCGCTCCTGCAATTATCTGGAAGGTGCAGACCCTCATGCCTCTCGCGCTCCTGGCTCTCGCGATCGGGGCCTTCGGAATCGGAACCACCGAGTTCGTGATCATGGGCTTGCTGCCCGAGGTCGCGGGTGACTTCGGGGTTTCCATCCCCACGGCCGGCTTCCTGGTGACGGGCTATGCGCTCGGCGTCATGTTCGGTGCTCCGCTGATGACGGTGCTCGGCACCAAGGTCTCCCGAAAGCGCATGCTGATGGTGCTGATGGGCCTCTTCATCGCCGGCAACCTGCTGTCCGCCCTGGCCCCCGCCTTCAGCGTCATGCTGATCGGCCGGGTGGTCGCCTCACTCGCCCACGGTGCCTTCTTCGGCATCGGCTCGGTCGTGGCGGCCGAGCTGGTCGCCCCGGACAAGAAGGCCGGAGCCATCGCGATGATGTTCACCGGCCTCACCGTCGCCAACGTGGTGGGCGTCCCGCTGGGCACCCTCGTGGGGCAGACCGTCGGCTGGCGCGTCACCTTCGCCCTCGTCGCCGCGCTCGGAGTCCTGGGCCTGGTTGGCATCGCCAAGCTCGTCCCCGACATGCCCAGGCCGGAGGGCGTGCACCTGCGCCACGAACTGGCCGCCTTCAAGAACGCCCAGGTCCTGCTCGCCATGGCGATGACGGTGCTCGGCTTCGGCGGCGTCTTCGCGGCCATCACCTACATCGCGCCGATGATGACCCACGTCGCCGGATTCGCCGACGGCTCCGTCACCTGGCTGCTCGTACTCTTCGGCCTCGGCATGGTCGGCGGCAACCTCATCGGCGGCAAGTACGCGGACCGCGCCCTGATGCCCCTGCTGTACGTGTCTCTGGGGGCCCTGGCCGTCGTTCTCGCGCTCTTCACGCTCACCGCGCACAACAAGGTCCTCGCGGCCGTCACGATCACGCTCATCGGCGCCCTGGGGTTCGCCACGGTCCCGCCGCTGCAGAAGCGCGTCCTCGACCAGGCGCACGGCGCCCCGACACTCGCCTCGGCGGTGAACATCGGTGCCTTCAACCTCGGCAACGCGCTCTCCGCCTGGCTCGGCGGCCTTGTGATCGGCGCCGGTCTCGGCTACACCGCTCCGAACTGGGTGGGTGCCGTCCTGGCCGCTGCCGCCCTGGGACTCGCGCTTCTCTCGGCCGCCCTGGAGCGCCGGGCCGGCGCGCCCAGCGAGGTGGTGGCAGGGGCCGTACCGGCTGAGCGGCGGGCGGCTGTCCACCACTGATCCGGACAGGGCCGACCGAGCCGCACCAGCCACCTTGAGCCGACCGAACGATGCCGGGCCCCGACCGGGACCCGGCATCACCCCTTCAGCTGCTGTCAGCAAGCCGTCGCCACGCCGCCGTCCCTCACCCCGCCGCCACCGTCACCGGCGCGAACCGTCGGCTCCAGTCACCGGGCAACTCCGAAATCCCGTAGGTCATGACCGAGTTGAAGGCAACGGATGCCAGCCCGCGCTCCTTCACCCACGTCAGCAGCTCCTCGTGCCGCACGTCGATGTCGGTACGCAGTTTGAGGTCGGTGCGGGCGGCCAGCGAGGCGATGAGCGCTTTCGCCGTCTCCGTGTCCCGGGCGATCAGCGGCCCCACGACATGGTTGTCCATGTTCGGCCATGCGCCCACGTATCCGATGATCCGGCCGTTCTCCTCGGCGACCCGCAACTGGTCGGCGAAGGCGGGCAGGCGCGTCACGATATGCGTGCGATCGGCGCCGAAGACCTCCGCGTCGAGCCGGAGGATGGCGGTGAGGTCCTCTGCGGTCGCCGCGCGGGTGGCGACGGCAGGCTGGTATCCGGCCGTGAAGTGGCCCCGCACCATCTCCGCCCGGCCGGTGACCTTGAAGCCGAGTTCCTCGTAGAGCGGGCGGCCGTTGGGCGTCGCATGCAGGGTCAGCGGGGTGGTGCCCATCGCCGCGATCACGTGACGCATCAGCCGGCGGCCGATGCCCTGGCGTGCATGTCGATCGGCGACCAGCACCATGCCGATGGCCCCCACATCGGGGCGGTCCTGCGGGCCGTACTCGGTGACGACGCAGGCGCTGGCGAGGCCGCCGTCGGGGTCATCGATGCCGTATCCCTTCCCGGAGGTGAGGAGGAAGCCCCACTTGTGCTCCTCGCGCGGCCACCCCCGGTCCTCGGACAAGTCGGCGCAGGCGGGGAGATCGCGCCGCGTCAATCGGCGGATGGGCAGATCGGCGAGAGGAGGTGTCGACACGCAGGTCAGGCTGTCTGACGGGTGCCCTCGGCGTCCACCTGTTTCCGGGGAGATGTACGAGGTTTTGGCCATGTCGTAGCCCACTGCACAGCGCCACGACAGACGGCGCGTGTTTCACGTGAAACATGAGCGAACGACAGACATCTGACGGCCTTGCGAAGCGTTGGCGGTGTCCTCGCCCAAAGGGCTTCAGGGATCCTCGCCCAGGTGTCGTCATCCGACCCGGCTAGCCTCGGGAACCATGGCCAGACTTCATCTCTTCGACCTCGACGGCACATTGCTGTACGGCACTTCCTCGCCCGTGGAGATTTCCCGGCAACTAGGGCTGGAAGCCGAGACCGTGGCACTCGACCAGGCGATCTCGACGGGGCTGATAGAACCGCCCGAGTACGCCGCGCGGGTACGCGAACTGTGGACAGAGCTCACCGAGGCCCATGTGGCGGCCGCTTTCGAGGGCGCTCCGTGGCTGGCCCGAATTCGTGACGTCTGGGAGGAGATCCGGGAGAACGGCGACTACTGCGCCGTCGTATCGCTCTCGCCGTCCTTCTTCGTCGAGCGGCTCATCACCTGGGGTGCCCACGCGGCCTACGGATCGCGCTTTCCCGCCGTGCCGTTCACCGAGCCCGTGGATCCGGCCGGGGTGCTCAGCGCCGCAGCCAAGGTCCTGATCGCCGACCGGCTGTGTGAGGAGTTCGGGGTGAGCCGGGCCGATTGTATTGCCTATGGGGACTCGTCCTCGGACAAGGACCTCTTCGGCACGGTGCCGGTCTCCGTCGCGGTCAATGCGGACAGTCATCTGGCCGGTCTCGCGACCCACGCGTACACAGGCAGAGATCTGTGGGCTGCCTATGAATTGGTGCGCAGCGCCCGGTAATTGAAGGAATTGATGGTTCGCTCCTCGCCTCATTCGTGGAGGAGGAAGGCGGGACTTGTGTGTGGAGCGCTGACCGGTAGGGTCGACTCCGGTTCTCGTCCGGCGTGAGGTGCGCAGACCCTGCGCATGCCCTGCCCGGACCGTGAACAAGGCAAGGCAGCCTAACGGGACGGAGAGATCGAGACCCGCGTTTTCGGTTATGCGGCCGGGCGTCCCCATGCGGTGGGAGGCTGCGGTGAGAGCGCTGCGGCCAATGTCACACTCTCGCCTTACTTGTCCGTATGGAGCGCGAATACGGGTTGAATGTGGCCGCATTGGCCATGGCCATGAACGGGGAAAGTAAGCCGTCTGCGGGGGAAAGCAGGCACATTCCGACCGAGGAAGTGCCCAGACCGACCGAAAGATGTTCGAGGCGAGGCACACCATGGACGCTCCGACCACCGCGTCGGCCGACAACGGCACTTCCGGCGGCGGGAGCGGCTGGTTCACGCCGCACAAGCAGCCGGAGCCGGGCAGCGAGCAGGAGACGGCCGAGAGCAGCCGCCTGGCGGCGCTGCGCCCGGTCGGCAGGACCGCACAGGGCGCCGAGACGAAGCCACCGGCACAGGACGCCCCGCTGCCCGTCCCAGCCCCGGCACCTGCCCCACCGCCCGCTCCCGACGCCCCACCAGCCCCGACCGAGCAGGCGCACTCGACGGCGACCCTCACCTCGCACGCGATACCGAACCGGGGGCAGGCGGAACCCCCGCCCCCGGAGCAGCGTGTACCCCCGCAGCGCACCAACCCGGCGCAGGCCCAGCAGGCTTCCCCGGACGCGATCCTCATCCGCCGGACCATGGCGGAGGTCGCCCCCGTGGCCGACAAGGTCACCTCGTACTTCTACGCACTCCTCTTCGTCCGCCACCCCGACCTGCGCTCGCTCTTCCCCGCCGCGATGGACACCCAGCGGGACCGGCTGCTCAAGGCGCTGCTCACCGCGGCCGAGCACATCGACAACACCCCCGTCCTCGTCGACTACCTGCAGAATCTCGGCCGCGGCCACCGCAAGTACGGCACCCGGGCCGAGCACTACCCGGCCGTCGGCGAGTGCCTCATCGGCGCGCTGAGCAAGTACGCCGAGAACATCTGGGACCCGGAGCTGGAAGCGGCCTGGGTCCGGACGTACACGACGATCTCGCAGGTGATGATCGACGCGGCGGCCAGGGACGAACTGCGCGCCCCGGCCTGGTGGTACGCCGAGGTCGTGTCGCACGACCTCAGGACGCCGGACGTCGCGGTCGTCACCGTCCGCCCGGACCAGCCCTACCCCTTCCTCGCCGGCCAGTACACGAGCCTGGAGACGCCGTGGTGGCCGCGGATCTGGCGGCACTACTCCTTCGCCTCGGCGCCCCGCTCCGACGGCCTGCTGTCGTTCCACGTGAAGGCTGTCCCGGCGGGCTGGGTCTCCAACGCCCTGGTGCACCGAGCCCGGCCCGGCGACATCCTCCGGCTCGGTCCGCCGACCGGTTCGATGACCGTGGATCACACCACCGACAGCGGACTGCTCTGTTTGGGCGGTGGTACCGGCATAGCGCCGATCAAGGCACTGATCGAGGACGTCGCCGAACACGGCGAGCGGCGGCCGGTCGAGGTGTTCTACGGCGCCCGCACCGACCACGACCTGTACGACATCGACACGATGCTCAGGCTCCAGCAGTCCCACCCGTGGCTCTCGGTCCGCGCGGTCATCGACCAACTGGCGCGTGTCCAACTCCCCGAGGCCATCCGCCAGTACGGCCCCTGGAACGAGTACGACGCCTTCGTCTCGGGCCCGCCCGGGATGATCCGCAGTGGTGTGGACGCCCTGAGGGACATCGGCATTCCGTCGAACCGTATACGTCACGACTCCGTGGAGGAGCTCGTCGTCATCGGGGACTGATCTCAGCCCAGGTCGGGGGCGTGCATGGCACGGACGCCCTCGATGTTCCCGTCCAGGTAGTGCCGCAGGGACAGCGGGACCAGGTGGACGGAGGCGATCCCGACGCGGGTGAAGGGCACCCGCACGATCTCGTACTCACCGATGGGTTCGTCGATTTCGGGCCCGTGCCGCAGCGAGGTGTCCATGGACTCCAGACGGCAGACGAAGAAGTGCTGGACCTTCACCCCGGTCGCACCACCGTCCTCGCCGATGTGCTCGACGGTGTCGACGAAGCAGGGCACCACGTCGGTGATCTTGGCGCCGAGCTCCTCGTAGACCTCGCGGTGCAGGGCGTCGACGACGGTCGTGTCGGTCGGCTCGACTCCACCACCGGGTGTGAGCCAGTAGGGATCCATGCCGGGTTTGGTGCGCTTGATCAGGATCAGGTCGTCGCCATGCAGGAGAACGGCACGTGCGGTGCGCTTGACCACGGGTCGGACGGTCATGGGTGAAATGTGGCCCGGTTGGTTCCACGTGAAACATCGCGGGCCGTCATCGGCCGAGCTCACCCGGTGACCGGAGGGAGAACGCAGGTCAGCACCAGTCCGTAGCCGTCTGCAGCAGCCAGTCGTGAGCGCGCGCGATATGTGGCATCGCCAGCGTGCCGGTACGGACCACCAGGAAGTACGTCCGCAGCGGCGGCACCGCCGGATGGTGCAGGGCGACGACATCGCCGCGCTCCAGGGCTGACGCGCACAAATAGCTGGGCAGCACCGCGAGCCCGGCGCCCGCCGCCGCGCAGGCGAGCGCCGCGCGCAGGTCGGGGACGATGACGGTGCCGGGGGCCGCCGGGCGGGAGTCGAAGACGGCAGCCCAGTAGCGCGAGACGAACGGCAGAGACTCGTGCACCTCGATCACCGGGAGGTCCTCCAGGGCGGGCGCTCCCTTGCGGCGCAGGGTTCCGGCACCGATCCGCTTCGCCCAGCGCGGGGAGGCGACCAGGACGTGCACTTCGTCGCAGAGCGCAGTCGCCGTGAGCAGTGAGCCGCGTGGGCGGGCCGTGGTGATGGCCAGATCGTGATGCCCGGCGGCCAGCCCCTCCAGGGTTTCCTCGGCGTTCCCGAAGGAGGCCCGCAGCGCGAAGCCCTGGCCGTCCTCGCCGGTCAGCTCGGTGAGCGCGGGCAGAGCCCGTTCGGCGATGAACTCGGGGGGCCCGGCGAGGTGGAGGGTTCGTAAAGAGGACTCGTCGTCGAGGCCGGTCTCGGTGATCTCCACCAGGGCGTCCAGATGCGGCGCAGCCTTGTGGGCGAGCTCGTCGCCGATGGTCGTCGGGGTCACCCCGCGGGCCTGTCGCAGGAACAGAGGGCGGCCCAACTGCCGCTCCAGCGTACGGATCTGCGAGGTCACGGCCGGTTGGGAGAGGCCGAGCAGCGCGGCGGCGCGAGTGAAGGAGCCGGCCCGGTGCACGGTCACGAAGGTCCGCAACAAGGCCAGATCCATGCCGCGCCCTCCCCTTCAGTGCCTGCTCCTGGCCCTCCGGCCGCGCCCAACTATAAATATGTCGATAGGTCGCTGTCGCTACTGTGATTGGACACTGACACAGAGTCAACTAGCCTTGCTTGCGCGGTTCTTCGCGCGCAGAACCGAGGACGGTCCGAGCCACGAGGGGGGAGGCTCGGACCGTCCGTTGTGCGTAGCCGGACACCCACGGACGGGCAGAAGACGGTGTCAGCGCGCCGACTCGTCCAGCGCACGCAGCACATCCGCCACCAGATCCTCCGGATCCTCGGCGCCGACCGAGAAGCGGACGAAGCCGTCCGGCACGGCGTCCCCGCCCCAGCGGCCACGCCGCTCGGCCGTGGAACGCACTCCGCCGAAGCTCGTCGCGTCGTCCACGAGCCGCAGCGCGTCGAGGAAACGCTCGGCACGCTCCCGCGAAGGCAGCGTGAAGGAGACCACGCACCCGTAGCGCCGCATCTGCTGCGAGGCGACCTTGTGCGAGGGATCGTCGGGCAGTCCCGGATACCGCAGCCCCGTGACGTCCGGCCGCCCCTTCAGGGCCTCGGCGAGCACGAGCGCGGTCGCGTTCTGCCGGTCGACCCGCAGCTGGAGCGTGGCGATCGAGCGGTGCGCGAGCCAGGCCTCCATGGGGCCCGGGATCGCCCCGACGATCTTGCGCCAGCGTCGTACGGCGGTCATCGCCTCGCCGTCGCGGCCGGTGACGTATCCCAGCAGGACGTCTCCGTGCCCCGTGAGCTGCTTGGTGCCGCTGGCCACCGAGAAGTCGGCGCCGAGCTCCAGGGGGCGCTGTCCGAGCGGCGTCGCGAGGGTGTTGTCGACGGCGACGAGGGCGCCACGCGTGTGTGCCGCCTCGACGAGCCGCCGGATGTCGCACACATCGAGCCCGGGGTTCGACGGCGTCTCGATCCACAGCAGCTTCGCGCCGTCCAGCACCTCCAGCTGGGCGTCGCCGCCGGTCGGCGCGGTCCGCACCTCGATGCCGTACGCCTCGAGCTGCGCGCGCACCAGGGGCAGCACCTGGTAGCCGTCGTTCGGCAGGACGACCGTCTCCCCGGCACGCAGCTGGGAGAAGAGCACCGAGGAGATGGCGGCCATACCCGACGCGAAAACGAGCGTCTGCAAGCCGACCTGCCCGGGCGCCTCCAGCTCGCCGATGGCGCGCTCCAGGAGGGTCCAGGTGGGGTTCTCGTCCCGGCCGTAGGTGTACGGGCCGCCCACCTCGCCCGGCAGATGGAAGTGGGCGGCGAAGGCCGGGCCGGGCAGGGTGGGTTCGTTCCTGACCGGCTCGGGCAGTCCCGCCCGTACTGCGCGCGTGCCCTCGCCGTTGCTCCCGGTCGACTCGCTCATGCCACTCGTCCTTCCACGTCCTCGCGTACCGCGGCGAGCAGACCCTCGCTCGCCGCCTCCACCATCTCAAGGCACTCCTCGAAGCCGTCCATCCCCCCGTAATAGGGGTCCGGTACGTCGAGGTCGTCGCCCGCGGACGGGTCGTAGGAGCGCAGGA
This sequence comes from Streptomyces sp. WM6386, assembly GCF_000972385.1. Taxonomy (GTDB): domain Bacteria; phylum Actinomycetota; class Actinomycetes; order Streptomycetales; family Streptomycetaceae; genus Streptomyces. Next base: position 95,452 of record NZ_JXTE01000002.1, on the reverse strand, counting down.
GCCGCACCTTCGCCGCGTCCTGCGGGGTGGGCGCGAGGCGGCGCAGGGCCTTGAGATGGCCGTGGTCGAGGGCGATGACCAGATCCAGGCGGGAGAACCACGACGGCTGGAACTGGCGGGCCGTGTGGGCGCCGTCGTAGCCGTGCGCATCGAGGACCGACACGGTGCGCGGGTCGGCGCCGTCGCCCTCGTGCCAGCCGCCCGTGCCGGCGCTGTCGACCTCGACCCGGCCGTCGAGCCCGTCCTCCGCCACGTGGGCGCGGAAGACGGACTCGGCCATCGGCGAGCGGCAGATGTTGCCGGTGCAGACGAAGCAGACGCGGTACGTCACGAGGGGCTCAGTCCCCGTCGGGCAGGACGACGTTGAGCGCCCAGGACACGAGCGAGATGATCAGGCCGCCGAGCACCGCGGTCCAGAAGCCTTCGACGTGGAAGCTCAGGTCGACCTTGTCAGCCAGCCACGAGGTCAGCAGCAGCATCAGCGCGTTGACGACCAGGGTGAACAGACCGAGGGTCAGGATCAGCAGCGGGAGGCTGAGGAGCTTTACGACCGGCTTGACCAGGAAGTTCACAATGCCGAAGATCAGCGCGACGAGGATCAGGGTGGCGATCTTCTTGCCCGTGCTGTCACCGGTCAGGGTGATCTTGTCCAGCAGCCAGACGGCGACCGCCAGGGCGCCCGCGTTGGCGATCGTCTTGACTACGAAATTCTTCATGTGTCTGATCGTGGCAGAAGAGGTCGACGATCAGCAGTGTGACGAGGGCGGACGAGGGCGATGAAGGCATTCCGGCTGGACGAACTGGAGGCGGAACGCGCCGCCAACGAGGGCGCCTACCTGCAGTTTCTGCGTGAGCGGCACATGTCGGTCGGGCTGTACGCGCTGGACGCCGGTGAGCAGGATCCACAGAAGCCGCACAACCAGGACGAGGTCTACTTCGTTGTGAGCGGCCGCGCAGCGATCACCGTCGGCATGGAGACCACCCAGGTCGCGCGCGGCAGCGTGGTCTACGTACCGGCCGGCGTCGCCCACAAGTTCCACCACATCAGCGAGGACCTGCGGGTCCTCGTGGTGTTCTCTCCGCCCGAGAGCTGACCCGACACCCCGGGATTCCCTAGGGGATCAGTCAGGGGAGGACAAGGGGTGCGAGGCCCCCGCCGAGGCCCCTCCCCGCCCTAGCATCGGGTGCAGGACATCAGAAGGATCCGGCATCACGAGCCCGGGTCTTCGACCGGACCCGGCACGAGCGACGGGCGGAGAGGTAAGGACGAGAGCAATGGGAGATTTCTTCGCGGGACTGCCCTGGTGGGTGAAGTGGATCGCGGTGCCGGTCATCGCGCTGGTCGTGTTCGGCGGGCTGATAGCCAGCGTCGTCGGGTTCGTCATCGGACTGCTCTTCAAGCTGCTGGTCTTCGTGGCCCTGGTCGGCGGACTGATCTACGTGGTGCGGAAGTTCACGTCGAGCTCCTCGTCACGCGGCGACTGGTGACGCGTGCGGCAACCGGCGAGCGGCACCGGTGATCGGTAACAGGAATCGCCGGTTCCCTCGGGCGAGGGAAGTTTCGGTACAGGTCGAGTGCGAGCGGTGGCGGACGGTTAAAGTCCGGAATTCGACGCGGGGACGATCCCCCGCGAGCGGCGCACACCCCCTCCCGTGTCCCCCCGCACGGGCGGCCCCCTCGCGCTTCGGGAGTGACCCTTGGCCACGGTTGACACCGCACCCGCAGAACGCCTCGCAGCCCCCGCACCGGTCCGGGCGGCGGTCCCTTCGCCGGAGTCCCGGCTCCGGCCGCCGGAGCAGCCCGCAGCCACGAGCCGGTCCCGCCCGGGGACACCCCCGGCACCGGCATCGAACCCGGCACCGAGAGCGGTATCTGCCGACCCCCCGGAGTCACCGCACTCCACGACCCTCATCGGCTCCGTCCAGCGCGCGATGCGCCTGCTGGAATCCGTCGCCGAGCACGAACACGGCGCCCCCGCCAAACAACTGGCCCGCGAGACCGGCCTCGCCCTGCCCACGGCCTACCACCTGCTGCGCACCCTGGTCCACGAGGGTTATCTGCGCAGGGACAAGGGCCTGTTCTTCCTCGGCGAGGCGGCCGAACGGCTGAGCAGCAGCGGAGCACAGGAGAAACGTCGCAGCACGATCGCCGAGACACTGGCCCACTGGCGCGACGCCATCGGCGTACCCGTGTATTACGCGATCTACCGGGACGGCGAGATCGAGGTCATGTGCGTCTCCGACACCCCGGGCAACCCGGCGGTCGAGGAATGGGCCGACTTCCGCGAGACGGCGCACGCGCATGCCATCGGCCAGTGCCTGCTCTCCCAGCTCGACGAGGATGCCCGCCGCGACCACCTGGACCGCTACCCCGTACAGGCCATCACCCCGTACACCGTGCGGGACAGCCACACGCTGTTGCGGCGTCTGGACCGGACGCGGCGGATGGAACCGGTCTTCGAACGGCAGGAGTACGCGCTGGGTACGGTCTGCGCGGCGATTCCGATCACCATGGGCACCACTGCCGCGACGATGGCCATTTCGCTGCCCGCCCACCAGGCCGACCGGCTGGCGGCCGCCACCCGTCAGCTGCAGAGCGAGATCGGACGCCTCCTCGGGTCGCTTGCGATCTCTATCAGTATCTGAAAACTCACTCCTTGTGATCTCCCGTGTACGTTCAGCAAACTTCCACCACAGTCAGAGGGATCATTCCCGGCCAGTCGACGGCAGATGACGGGGTAGACGATGGGTGAGTCCGTACAGGCAGAGGTCATGATGAGCTTTCTCGTGTCCGAGGAGCTCGCCTTCCGTATCCCGGTGGAGCTGCGCTACGAGACCTGCGATCCCTACGCCGTGCGGCTCACCTTCCATCTGCCCGGTGATGCGCCGGTGACCTGGGCTTTCGGGCGTGAGTTGCTGATCGACGGCGTGGGGCGGCCGTGCGGGGACGGGGATGTGCGCATCGCGCCGGCGGAGGCGGACACGCTGGGTGAGGTCCTGATCCGCCTTCAGGTCGGCGTCGACCAGGCGCTGTTCCGCTCCTCGGCGGCGCCGCTCATCGCCTTCCTCGACCGCACCGACAAGCTGGTGCCGCTGGGCCAGGAGGGGGCGCTCGCCGACTTCGACGCCCACCTTGAGGAGGCCCTGGACCGGATTCTGGCGGAGGAACAGAGCGCGGGCTGAAGCGTCACGGCCATGGGGGGGCGTAACGCTTCAGCACGGGCGTGGGGCTCGTGCAGGAACGCTTCTCCTCCAAGCGGGGCCCGGGGCATGTCACAGGGGCTGTACGGCGCCGTACAGCCCCTGTGACAGCAGATGCACGCGTCAGCGCTTGCGCCGCCGCCCGCGCCCACCTCGTGCCGCGGTCGGCTGTGTGCCCGCCGACATCGACTGGGCTCCCGCCGGAGCCGGCCGCCCGCCCACCGGCGCCGTCCCGGAGCCCGGGAGCGCGGGCCGGTCGGCCGACACCACCAGGGCCGCGAGGGCGGTCGTCACCGGCACGGACGCGACCAGGCCGATCGATCCGACCAGCGTGCGCACGATCTCCTCGGCGACGAGCTCGCTGTTGGCGACCGTCCCCACGCTGCTCTGCGCGATGGAGAAGAGCAGCAGCAGCGGCAGGGCGGCGCCCGCGTAGGCGAGGACGAGCGTGTTGACGACAGACGCGATGTGGTCACGGCCGATGCGGATGCCCGCACGGTACAGATCGCGCCAGCCCATCGACGGATTGGCCTCGTGCAACTCCCAGACCGCCGAAGTCTGGGTGACCGTCACATCGTCGAGGACACCGAGCGAACCGATGATGACGCCGGCGAGCAACAGACCGCTCATGTCGATCGATGGGTACAGGCCGTGGATCAGGCCGGTGTTGTCGTCCGTGTTGCCGGTGAGCGCGGCCCAGCCGATGAACAGCGAGCCGAGCACACCGATCAGCAGCAGCGAGATCAGCGTGCCGAGCACCGCGACGGAGGTTCTCGCCGACAGTCCGTGGCACAGATACAGGGCGATCAGCATGATGGCGCTCGCCCCGACCACGGCCACGACCAGCGGGTTCGAGCCCTGCAGGATCGCGGGCAGGATGAAGAAGTTCAGGATCATGAAGCTGATGGCCAGCGCGACCAGCGCCATGACGCCCCGCAACCGCCCGACGACCACGACGGCGAGTGCGAAGATGCCGGCGAGCAACGCCATGGGGAACCTGCGGTTCACGTCGGTGACCGAGTACTGCAGGTCCTTGGGGGCGGAGGGCTCGTAGGCGACCACGACCTTCTCGCCCTGGTGCAACTGGCGTGACTGGTCCGGCTGCACGATCTCGGTGAACGTACGGCCCTTGTCGTCGCCGGTGTCGACGCGGATCGTCGCCTTCTTGCAGTCGCCGTCGGCCTGCTGCTGGGCGGAGGAGCCCTCGGCGGTGGAGGTGTCGCCGGTCGGTGTCTCGCCCGAGGCGTTGACCGACTTGCAGCTCACGCTCACGACCTTGGTGACCGTGGCCTGCTGGGTCTGCCGGTCGAAGCCGACGCCGGTGCGCTCATGACCCGGCGCGCCCCCGGGCCACAGCACGGCGAGCCCGACGATCACGGCGACGCCGAAGGGGATGAGGATCGCGGCGATGACCTTGCGCAGATGCTTGGAGACGGGGGCCGCCGGGCCGTGACTGTGGCTGTGACCGTGTCCGCCGCCGCCACCGCCGCCACCGCCGGTGCCCCCGCCACCGGAACCGGGGCCGTGCCCATGCCCGTGTCCGCCACCGGCGTCGTGCTCGTGGCCGCCGGTGATACCAGGCCCCTGCTCGAACCGGCCGCCCGATCCGGGCTCCTGTCCGAACCCGTCACCGGTGCCGTTTCCGCGCTCGTGCCAGTCGCCGGAGCCCGGGCCCGGGCCGTACCCGGCACCCTGCCCGTCGGCGGGTCCGGGGCCGTTGCCGAACCCGTTTCCGGAGCCGGGCCTGCGAGGAGGCTCGGGCGGTGGGAAGGGGGGCTGATGTGTCGTGGTCACCGACCGATCATCGCAAGAACGACAGGGGCCCTCTGTTCACCGCGCCCGAATTGACGCTAGCGTGGGGGCACCTTTGTACACGCGGGAGCTCGGAGCACCGGGCTGAGAGGGCGCTGACCTCCGTCCCAGCGATGTTTCACGTGGAACATCGTCACCAGCGAGTGACGTTCCACACGAAACGTCGGCAGACGGAAGCCGCTGCGTCGACCGCCGAACCTGTTACCGGGTAATGCCGGCGTAGGGAGTAGGTCTCATGACCATCAAGGACGCGCGCACGCCTGCCTTCAGCCAGGACGAACAGCCCATTCAGGGCGAACAGTCCGCGGAGGTCGGGAAGTCCATCGGCTGGCACAAGGCGTATGTCGAGGGCTCTCGCCCCGATCTGCGGGTGCCGGTCCGTCAGGTGCACCTCACCAACGGGCAGTCGGTCACGCTGTACGACACATCGGGTCCGTACACCGACCCCCTGGTCGATACCGACGTCCGTCGGGGGCTGGCCCCGCTCCGGGAGAACTGGATCATCGCCCGCGGTGACACCGAGGAGTACGCGGGCCGTCCTGCCCGTCCCGAGGATGACGGCATCAAGCACACCTCGCCGCGGGGCGGCAACCTCCGCAACCTCGACGCCGTCTTCCCCGGGCGGCCCCGGCTGCCGCGCCGTAGCCGCGACGGCGGAGCGGTCACGCAACTCGCCTACGCACGCCGCGGTGAGATCACGCCGGAGATGGAGTACGTGGCCCTGCGGGAGAACGTGTCCCCCGAGGTCGTCCGGGAGGAGATCGCGGCCGGCCGCGCGGTCCTCCCGGTCAACGTCAACCACCCGGAGATCGAGCCGATGATCATCGGCAAGAGGTTCCTGGTGAAGGTCAACGCCAACATCGGCAACTCCGCGGTGACGTCCTCCATCGAGGAGGAGGTCGAGAAGATGACCTGGGCGACCCGCTGGGGCGCCGACACGGTCATGGACCTGTCCACCGGCCGCAACATCCACACCACCCGCGAGTGGGTGCTGCGCAACTCCCCCGTCCCCATCGGCACGGTGCCGCTCTACCAGGCACTGGAGAAGGTGGACGGCAAGGCCGAGGAACTGACCTGGGAGATCTACAAGGACACGGTCATCGAGCAGGCCGAGCAGGGCGTGGACTACATGACGGTCCACGCGGGCGTCCGCCTGCCGTACGTACCGCTGACGGCCAACCGCAAGACGGGCATCGTCTCGCGCGGCGGCTCGATCATGGCGGCCTGGTGCCTCGCGCACCACAAGGAGTCGTTCCTCTACGAGAACTTCGAGGAACTCTGCGAGATTTTCGCCGCCTACGACGTCACGTACTCGCTCGGTGACGGCCTGCGGCCGGGCTCGATCGCGGACGCCAACGACGAGGCCCAGTTCGCGGAGTTGAGGACGCTCGGGGAACTCAACACGATCGCGAAGCGTTTCAACGTACAGACCATGATCGAGGGCCCGGGCCACGTCCCGATGCACAAGATCAAGGAGAACATCGACCTTCAGCAGGAGATCTGCGAGGAGGCTCCGTTCTATACGCTCGGTCCGTTGACCACGGACGTCGCCCCGGCGTACGACCACATCACCTCAGGCATCGGTGCCGCGATGATCGCGTGGTGGGGCACGGCGATGCTCTGCTACGTCACGCCCAAGGAGCACTTGGGCCTGCCCAATCGTGACGACGTGAAGACAGGCGTCATCACCTACAAGATCGCGGCCCATGCGGCGGACCTCGCCAAGGGACACCCTGGCGCACAGGAGTGGGACGACGCGCTGTCGGACGCCCGCTTCGAGTTCCGCTGGGAGGACCAGTTCAACCTCGCCCTCGACCCCGACACGGCCCGGGAGTTCCACGACGAGACACTCCCGGCCGAGCCGGCCAAGACGGCCCACTTCTGTTCCATGTGCGGGCCGAAGTTCTGCTCGATGAAGATTAGCCAAAGCATCACAAAGCAGTTCGGCGGTACGGCGGCTGCGGGGGCGACGGCTGAGGAGGTCGCTGAGGGGATGCTCCAGAAGTCGAAGGAGTTCGCGGCGAGCGGGAGTCGGGTGTACCTGCCGATCGCAGACTGAGCTCACCTGCCGGTGGTCCGTGCTCTCTGGTCGGTCTTACAGCTGGCCGACCAGAGAGCAGACCACCGGGCCTCCCCGACCTCAACTTCTGCTCTGAACTCCACTGTTCGGAGGCTGGAGGAAGCGGCAAGGGTCATGCTGCTCCGCATGAAGTCGAAGATGAAGCGGATCGCCTTCACCGTGGCCCTTGCCCTGGCAGCTACCGGGTACGTCCTCCTGCTGTGGCACGGCCCCTGGTGGGTCGATGGATCCCACCTCCGCAGCAGGGACCTTCAACCTGCTGATGGCGTCGTCATCACCGGGTTCCGCACCATGCTCGTTGCGCTCGGTGTGGGAGCGGTAGCGGCTGTCAGTCTTTACTACACGCATCGCAACCACGTCTTGGGCCTGCGTCAATACGAGCAAGTTCAGGAGCAGTTTGAGCATACGAGGGTCCGTGATCAAGAACAGTCTGAACTAATCCGTGAAGGCCAGGTCACGGAAAGGTACGTTGAGGCGATCAAGCTGCTGGCGTCCGAGAACCTCACGGAACGACTCGGCGGCATCTACGCGCTAGAACGAATCATGAGGGACTCCAAGAAAGATCACGCAACCGTCGTCGAAGTGCTGGCCGCCTTTGTCCGAGAGCGTGCCGCCGCTGGGAACGAGGAGGGCGCTGATGAGAAGGGCATCAAGCCTGACGAGGACGTACAGGCTGCGCTCACTGTCCTTGGGCGGCGACCGATCCATGGTGACGGCCCCTCATGTATCAACCTTCGTCACACAGATCTCCGTGGTGCGGACTTGAGCGATGCCAAGCTCGATCAGGTCGACCTGAGGGGCGCCCGCTTGCAGCGGGCTCACTTCGCTCGAGCCTCTCTGAGGGATGCGGTGTTCCAGGGCGCTGCACTTCACATGGCCGACTTCTCCTTCACACAGCTCAGTGGTGCGATCTTCTACCAGGCTGGTATGGAGGAAACCGCGCTATGGCAGGCGGACGCAAGGAATGCTGTCTTCTCTTACGCCAATATGGAGCGGGCTCGGCTGAGGGAATCCAACCTGCAGGGCGCTGCCTTCCTTCACACCCAAGTGCCGTCCGCTGAGTTTCACGACGCTGACCTTTCGAGTGCCATGCTCAAAGACGTGGATCTGTCCCGTTCTGAAGGCTTGCGGATCGAACAACTTTCCGTTGCGGTGCTGTCCGAGATCAAAGGCCTTCCTTCAGGTATCGGTTTCGATGAACTTGAGAAGGCCAAAGGGAGCTTCTCCTCAATTCGAGCTCGTAAGTAATTTCCCTGGGCGCGTAATAGGCGGCTGGGGAGCAACTGAGGTTTTCGCTTCGGGGTGACGTGGCCTCTGCGGGTGGGTGTAGTCCGGTGTCATGAGGTATCCCGATGGGGGTGGCCTGACCGCGGTGGAGCGGGCCCGGCGGGAGCGGGTGCGGTTCCAGGCCGCCGAGATGTTCGCTGTCGGTATGCGGCCGCCGCAGGTCGCACGGGCGTTACGGGTGTCGCGGAAGTCGGCCTATGCCTGGCATGCCGCCTGGAGGGAGGGCGGCAGGGACGCCCTGCGGTCCAAAGGACCCTCGGGGATGGCGTCCCGGATGCAGCCGGCCTGGCGGGCCTGGCTGGCTCGCGCGTTGGAGCAGGGGCCGGCTGCGCATGGCTGGGCGGAGGACCAGCGGTGGACGCTTGCCAGGGTCTCGGTGCTCATCGCCCGCCGTTTTCACGTGCGCTTCAGTCAGCCTCAACTGTCCAGGATCCTGCGGCAGATGGGTTTCTCGGTGCAGGTCCCGGTGCACCGGGCGGCCGAGCGTGACGAGGAGCAGGTGGCGACGTGGTGGCGGGAGACCTGGCCGCGCGTGGAAGGAAGGTGAGGGAGCAGGGTGCGTGGCTGGTCTTCGAGGACGAGTCGGGGCAGTCGCTTCGTCCGCCCAAGGCCCGTACCTGGTCCCGTATGGGTGTGCCGCCCGTGGTGCGCGTGTCAGGCAAAGGTTCGGGGAGGGTCTCGCTGGCAGGCCTGGTGTGCGCGAAACCCGGCGAGCGGACCCGGCTGATCTACCGGATGCTGGTCCACCACTCCGGCCGCCGCGGTGAGAAGAGCGGCTTTCGTGAGCGGGACTTCGCCGTGCTGCTGGATGCCACTCGCCAGCAACTGGGCGGGCACATCGTGTTGCTGTGGGACAACTCCACCCAGCACAAGGACACTCTGATGCGCGAGCTGCTGGCAGCCCGGAAGCCGTGGTTGACCGTCTTCCGTTTCCCGCCGTACTCGCCGGATCTGAACCCGGCCGAGGGCGTGTGGGCGAACCTGAAGAACGACCTGGGCAACCTCGCCGCCTGCACCGTCGACGCCCTCGCCGATCTGGCCCGCACCCGGTTGAAGCGGATCCAGTACCGACCCGATCTGCTCGACGGCTTCATCGCCGAGACTGGCCTCACACTGGCTCCGCCATGACGTCACCCCGAAGCGAAAACCTCAGAAGCCTCCTTATGTCACTCGGCAGTAGATGGCATGGGTATACCACCGTTTCCTGGCCACGAAGTGATCGACCTCCTAGAGCAGCGGGGGGCATCATGACTTGTGTTGTCGTCCATGAAGATCTCCCAGGACATCCGCCGCCGACACGGCGGGAACCAGGAAGAGATCGAGGAGGGCATGGCCCAGAAGTCGAAGGAGTTCGCGGCCGCGGGGAACCGGGTGTATCTGCCGCTCGCCGACTGAGCGGAGACCCGTCGGGGAAGGCGGGAGGCGCAGGTCGTCCGGGGTCCGTGAGGCGCCGGACAACCGGCTTGCGCGCCCCCGAAGGCGGGTTTCCCCGCGGTGAGGGGCGCAAGCCGGGGGTTACTCCGGCTGATGCTCCGGGCCGCCGAAGTCCGGGCTGCTGTAGTCCGGGCTCGTGAAGCTGGGCCGGGGTCCGGAGGAGCCGTCGTCCGGGCTGCTGAAGCCCGGACGGCCGTAGCCGAGGTTCGGCATACGGCTGGTCGGCGCGGGCGGTGCAGGGCGGTGCAGGGCGGCCGCGGTGCCGGGGTCGGCCAGCGCGTCCCGCAGGAAGGGCAGGACACCCCGCTCCAACAGGGCCTCGCGCCAGGCTTCCCTGGCCCGGGCCACTTCCCCGCTCAGCTCGCCGTACGGCCCGGTGTCCAGCGAGGGCCGGTTGCGCAGGGCGGTGAGCAGGAGGCCGACCGCGGCGACCAGGATCGCGAGCGCGGTCACCGCGCCGAACACCCAACCGGTGGTCAGCATGGTCTGGGCGAACGCCGGTTGGGGGTCCAGCATTTTCAGGATGTACCCCACCAGCAGGAAGATCGCCGCGGCGGTTCCGGCGAGGACGGGCGTCAGGACCGCGGCGACGGCGACGGCGCCCGCGCCGGCGGTCTCGGCGACCTCTCCCATGGTGGCGGCGAGCCCCACCGCGCCCGAGCCCGGCTCGGCAGAGCCGGTTTCACGGACGGACGACGGGGTGGACGGCGCCGGTTGGCGCAGTTCCTCGCGGACCTTCACGTAGTGCTGGTACTCGGTCGCCGCGGCCGCCGTGATGATCGCGGTGGCGTTGAGCGCCATGGTGCGCAGCTGTTCGGGATTGAGCCGCTGTCCCACAGCGGCCAGTTCTGGGCGGTGTGGGGCGGAGCGCAGCGCCTCATCGAGGATCCGCTCGTACTCCTGGCGGTCCTCGATCAGCAGGTGCTGCGGAACGCTGTTCATGTGCATCCCCCGATGCTCCGTAGGGCTTGGGGCTCGCATGACTGTGAGCCGTCGGGCAGAAACGGAGGGGAGCCTGCTACGGATAAGCCGATGGTAGAGCGGCGACGGCACACGGTGACAGGGGGTTTCCAGAAATTGGGCCCTGGCCTGCGTCGTTTCTTGCTCAGTCCGGCATGGGGGATCGTCTGCCCCGTGAACGTTCAGATATCCAGCGGCAGTTGCTGGACCAGCAGCTTTCCGGCCATGGTCACACCGCCGTCCATCGCGATGGCCAGCCCCTCGGCGTAGACGTGCGGTCCCTCGACCAGCGGACCCGACGAGTCCTCGCCGTCCTCCGAGCCGACCTCGCCCAGCAGGTAGGGGATCGGGCTGTGACCGTGAACGATCCGCGTGCCGCCGTACGTGTCGAGCAGGGACCGCACATGGTCGGCGCCGCCCTCGTCGCGGAAGGAGAAGCGCTTGGTGAACTTACGGAACAGATCCCACACCTCGTCCGCGTCGTTGCGCGTGATCGTCTCGCGGACGGTGTCGTTGACCGCCTCGATCGAGTCGCCGTAGTCGAGGTAGGCGGTGGTGTCCGAGTGGACGAGCAGGTGCCCGTCGACCTCCTCCATGGCGTCGAGGCGGGCCATCCACTGGAGGTGGTGGTCCTGGAGACGGTCCATGTCGGTCTTCTGCCCGCCGTTGAGCAGCCAGGCCGCCTGGAAGGTGGCGGTGCCCGCACCGGAGTTGACGGGAGTGTCGCCGAACCGCTTGGCGCCGAGCAGCAGCAGCTCGTGGTTGCCCATGAGGGCCTTGCAGTAGCCGCCGGCCGCGGCGGCCTCGGCGGACAGCCGCATCACGAGGTCGATGACGCCGATGCCGTCCGGGCCGCGGTCGGTGAAGTCGCCGAGGAACCACAGCCGGGCGGTGCCCGCGCACCAGTTGCCCGCGGCGTCGACGAGGCCCTTCTCCTGGAGGGCGGCCACCAGCTCGTCGAGATAGCCGTGGACGTCACCGACGACGAACAGCGCACCCGGCCCGACGACGGCCCGCGGGACCGCCGCGGGGTCGACGGCCACCTGAAGCGTGTCCCCTCGGTTGACGACCGGCAGGTTGCGCTCGGTGGGCGTGTACCCCTCCGGGTAGTCCGCCTCGTGCGCCGGTACGACGTCGCCGGGGTGCGCGCTGTGGCCGTACGGGCCGGTCTCGTGGACGTACGCGGGTACCCGGAAGTCGCGCAACGTCGCCGTCCGCTCCGCCTCGGGTCCCTGACCGGCCCCCTGAGTCATCAGACCCCTCCACCATCACGCCGCATCTGCACCGCTTCGGACTGCCTGGTCGCAGCGGCCCGCGGTGTCGTGGGCCCATCATAGGAATGCGGATCGCGCCATGTGATGACCCAGGGGTGGTGAATCGGAGCAAGACTCCTGTTCACCGCGGCTTTCGCCCCGATTGGGCAGGGCCTGTGCCGCCTGCTGACGGCCCTCGTCCTACTCCTCCTCGGGCGACCGGGGCGGACTGACGGTCGTCCGGGGAGGACGGCGCTCGGACGAGGTACGCACGATCAACTCCGTCGGTATCACCTGCTCGACCGGTTGGTCCGATTCGACCCCCTCGATGGCGTCGATGAGGAGCTGGACCACCGCCGTGCCGATACGCCTCGGCTTCAGCGAGAGCGTGGTGATGGGCGGTTCGGTGCTGGCGTACACGGTGGACTCGCTGCAGCAGACCAGAAGCAGGTCGTCCGGTACCCGCAGCCCGTAGCGGCGGGCGGCGGCGAGCAGGTCGGTGCCGTTCGGGTCGAACAGCCCGTAGACCGCGTCAGGACGGTCCGGCCGGGCCAGCAGCCGGTCGGCGGCGACGGCGCCCGCGCACGGATCGTGCGCGGGGTAGGACTCGTACACCGGATCCTGGCCGACCCGCTCGCACCAGCGCAGATACGCCGTGGTGGACAGATGGGTGTACGTGTCTGTCGACGTCCCCGTCAGCAGGCCGATGCGGCGGGCGCCGGCGTCGGCCAGGTGGTCGAGGATGCCGAGTACGGCGGCCTCGTGGTCGTTGTCGACCCACGCGGTGACCGGCAGCGAGCCGGCTGGGCGGCCGTCGGAGACGACCGGTAAACCCTGCCGGACGAGTTCGCTGACCACCGGGTCCTGGTCTGACGGGTCGATGACGACCGTCCCGTCCAGGGCGACGTTCGACCACACGTCGTGGCGCGAGGTCGCGGGGAGGATGACGAGCGCGTAGCCGCGGGCGAGCGCCGCCGAGGTGGCGGCCCGGGCCATCTCGGCGAAGTACGCGAACTCCGTGAAGGTGAAAGGTTCATCCCCGTACGTCGTCACGGTGAGGCCGATGAGGCCCGACTTTCCGGTACGGAGGGTTCGGGCGGCCGCCGACGGGCGATAACCCAGCCGGTCGGCGACCTCGCGGACATGGCGGCGGGTGGCGTCCGGGAGCCGCCCTTTGCCGTTGAGGGCGTCAGAGACGGTCGTGATGGAGACTCCGGCGGCGGCGGCAACGTCTCTGATGCCCGCACGGCCCGGCCGGCTGCCTCGACGTGAGGTTTCCGCGCGGCTCACCTGGTGCTTCCCTGCTGCTGTCATGGCGAGCCGATAGTAGGGCTCAGGCGGTGGGGTAGGGCGGGCGCATATGCACGCGTTGACAGGCACGTTTCTGCATGGTCATACCCCGTCAATATCCTGTGAATGAAAGGGAGTTGAACGATCCAATGGCACTACGTGACTTGTCGACGCGCATGGGCCTGCCAAGTCGCCGATGTTTCGAAGAGGTCTCAACTCACCTTCACGGGTGATGCGCGCCACGGCGCGAGCCACCGGCGCATAGATATATGTGAGAGCGCCCTGTGATTCGTCTGTCTTCGTACGGTGATGCCCCTGATGCCAGTGGGGCTGATGAGGTTTGCGTCCCACCTGTACGCAGCGGCGCCGAATCCTCATAAGGTAAGGAGTATTCGAAGCCGGTGGTGGTCACAAGGAGGACTGCGGTGAGCGAGACGAGCCCCAAGCTGCGCGCCGAGCTGGAAGGTATCCCCACCTACAAGCCGGGCAAGCCCGCAGCGGCCGGCGGCCCGGTCGCCTACAAGCTGTCCTCCAACGAGAACCCCTATCCGCCGCTGCCGGGTGTGATGGAGAGCGTCACGGCCGCGGCCTCGTCCTTCAACCGCTACCCGGACATGGCTTGCACAGGCCTGATGAACGAGCTGTCGGAGCGCTTCGGCGTCCCGCTCTCCCACCTGGCCACCGGCACCGGCTCGGTCGGTGTCGCCCAGCAGCTCATCCAGGCGACCTCGGGCCCGGGCGACGAGGTCATCTACGCCTGGCGGTCCTTCGAGGCGTACCCGATCATCGCGCAGATCAGCGGAGCGACCTCGGTGAAGGTCCCGCTGACGCCGGGCGATGTGCACGACCTGGACGCCATGGCCGACGCCGTCACCGACCGGACGCGCATCGTCTTCGTCTGCAACCCCAACAACCCGACCGGCACCGTGGTGAAGCGGGCCGAGCTGGAGCGCTTCCTCGACCGGGTGCCGAGCGATGTGCTCGTGGTGCTGGACGAGGCGTACCGGGAGTTCATTCGGGACGCCGAGGTGCCGGACGGCGTCGAGTTGTACCGCGACCGCCCGAACGTCTGCGTCCTGCGGACCTTCTCCAAGGCGTACGGTCTCGCCGGTCTCCGTGTCGGCTTCGCGATCGCCCACGAGCCGGTGGCGGCGGCGCTGCGCAAGACCGCGGTGCCCTTCGGCGTCAGCCAGCTCGCGCAGGACGCGGCGATCGCCTCGCTGCGCGCCGAGGACGAACTGCTGGGCAGGGTCGGCTCGTTGGTGTGTGAGCGCAACCGGGTGGTCGAGGGCTTGCGGGGGCAGGGCTGGACGGTGCCCGAGACCCAGGCCAACTTCGTGTGGCTGCGGCTGGGGGAGCGCACGGTCGACTTCGCCGCGGCGTGCGAGCGGCACGGTGTGGTGGTCCGGCCGTTCCCTGGTGAGGGCGTGCGGGTGACGGTCGGGGAGACCGAGGCGAACGACATCTTCCTGAAGGTGGCGGAAGGGTTCCGCAAGGAGCTCTGAAGCTCCGTGGGAGACCTGCCGCACGGCGGCCACTTCAACGAGATGTTGAAGTGGCCGCCGTGCGCGTTTACGTGACGCAGGAGACACGACCCCCCTGCCATTCGTCGAAAACCAGTACGTCATACTGGGCTTGTGAATGTGAACGCGTTCACAAGCGTGTCCCGGTTGCTCCAATGATGTGTGTGACATAAGGGGCAAACTGCCGTACCACGGCGACCTAAGGAGACCTGACGACGTGGACCTGGCTCTGGCGCCGGAGACACTGGCGCGCTGGCAGTTCGGCATCACTACCGTCTACCACTTCCTCTTCGTGCCCCTGACGATCTCGTTGGCCGCCCTCACGGCCGGACTGCAGACCGCCTGGGTGCGCACGGAGAAGGAGAAGTACCTCAGGGCGACGAAGTTCTGGGGCAAGCTGTTCCTGATCAACATCGCGATGGGTGTGGTCACCGGCATCGTGCAGGAGTTCCAGTTCGGCATGAACTGGTCCGACTACTCGCGTTTCGTCGGTGACGTCTTCGGTGCCCCGCTCGCCTTCGAGGCCCTGATCGCCTTCTTCTTCGAGTCGACGTTCATCGGTCTGTGGATCTTCGGCTGGGACAAGCTGCCCAAGAAGATCCACCTGGCCTGCATCTGGATGGTCTCGGTCGGCACGATCCTGTCGGCGTACTTCATCCTTGCGGCCAACTCGTGGATGCAGCACCCGGTCGGCTACCGGATCAACGAGGCGAAGGGCAGGGCCGAACTCACCGACTTCTGGCTGGTCCTCACCCAGAACACCGCGCTCGCCCAGGCCTTCCACACCCTCTCGGCGGCGTTCCTTACCGGTGGCGCCTTCATGGTCGGCATCTCCGCCTTCCACCTGCTGCGCAAGAAGCACATCAGCGACATGAAGACCTCGCTGCGGCTCGGCCTGGTCACCGTCGTCATCGGCGGCATGCTCACCGCGATCAGCGGCGACACCCTCGGCAAGATCATGTACGAGCAGCAGCCGATGAAGATGGCCGCCGCCGAGGCGCTGTGGGACGGCGAGAAGCCGGCCCCCTTCTCGATCTTCGCCATCGGCGACGTCGACAAGGGCCACAACAAGGTCGCCATAGAGATCCCGGGACTGCTCTCCTTCCTGGCCAAGGACGATTTCACCTCGTACGTCCCGGGCATCAACGACGTCAACAAGGCCGAGCAGGAGAAGTACGGACCCGGCGACTACCGGCCCAACATCCCCGTCGCCTACTGGGGCTTCCGCTGGATGATCGGCTTCGGCATGACGTCCTTCGCGATCGGTCTGCTCGGACTGTGGCTGACCCGCAAGAAGTTCCTGCTGCCGCAGGCCTTGAGGGTCGCAGACGACGAGGTGCCGCATCTCGTACTGCTGCCCAGGGCCAAGAAGGCCCTCGGTCCGAAGCTGACCAAGTGGTACTGGCGCGTCGCCGTTCTCACCATGGGCTTCCCACTGATCGCCAACTCCTGGGGCTGGATCTTCACCGAGATGGGCCGTCAGCCGTGGGTCGTCTACGGCGTCCTGCAGACCCGCGACGCGGTCTCACCCGGTGTCTCCCAGGGCGAGGTTCTCACCTCGATGATCGTCTTCACCTCGCTGTACGCCATCCTTGCCGTCGTCGAGGTCAAGCTGCTCGCGAAGTACATCAAGGCCGGCCCGCCCGAGCTCACCGAGGCCGACCGCAACCCGCCCACGAAGATCGGCGGCGACACACGTGACGCCGACAAGCCGATGGCTTTCTCGTACTAGGCCGAGGGGGATCGAGTCATGGAACTTCACGACGTCTGGTTCGTGCTCATCGCCGTCCTGTGGACCGGCTACTTCTTCCTGGAGGGCTTCGACTTCGGGGTCGGCGTCCTCACCAAGCTGCTGGCCCGGAACCGGCCCGAGAAGCGGGTGCTGATCAACACCATCGGGCCCGTGTGGGACGGCAACGAGGTCTGGCTGCTCTCGGCGGGCGGCGCGACCTTCGCCGCCTTCCCCGAGTGGTACGCCACGCTCTTCTCGGGCTTCTACCTGCCCCTGCTGCTCATCCTGGTCTGCCTCATCGTCCGCGGTGTCGCCTTCGAGTACCGGGTCAAGCGTCCCGAGGAGAACTGGCAGCGCAACTGGGAGACCGCGATCTTCTGGACCTCGCTGCTCCCGGCGTTCCTGTGGGGCGTCGCCTTCGGCAACATCGTGCACGGCGTGAAGATTGACAAGAACTTCGAGTATGTCGGCACCGTCTGGGACCTGCTCAACCCGTACGCGCTCCTCGGCGGGGTGGTGACGCTGACGCTGTTCACCTTCCACGGGGCGGTGTTCACGGCGCTCAAGACGGTCGGCGAGATCCGGGAGCGGGCGCGAAAGCTGGCGCTTCAGGTCGGGCTCGTGACGGCCGTGGCGGCGCTCGTCTTTCTGCTGTGGACGCAGGTCGAGAGCGGCGACGGCAAAAGCCTGGTCGCCATGGTCGTGGCGGTGGCCGCCCTGCTCGCCGCCCTGGTGGCCAACCAAGCCGGGCGCGAGGGCTGGTCGTTCGCGTTCTCCGGCGTCACCATCGCGGCCGCCGTGGCGATGCTCTTCCTGACGCTGTTCCCGAACGTCATGCCGTCCTCGCTCAACGAGGACTGGAGCCTCACGGTCACCAACGCCTCATCCAGCCCGTACACCCTGAAGATCATGACCTGGTGCGCGGTGATCGCCACGCCGGTCGTGATGGTCTACCAGGGCTGGACCTATTGGGTGTTCCGCAAGCGGATCGGTACGCAGCACATCGCGGCGGACGTCGCGCACTGAGTCCGAGCCGGGGGCCCGGGTCGGGGCATGTTTCACGTGAAACATGCCCCACCGTTCCCCGCTGAGAAGAGGGTGTGTTTCACGTGAAACCGATCGATCCGCGTCTTCTGCGATACGCCCGCGCCACCCGCCTCTTCATGGTGGCGGTCGTGGGCCTGGGTGCCGTCGGGGCGGCGCTGGTCATCGCCCAGGCGATGCTCATCGCCGAGGTGGTGGTCGGCGCCTTCCAGCACGGTCTGTCGGTGGGTGAACTCCGCACTCCCCTGCTGTTGTTGGTGGCGGTCGCCGGTGGACGGGCGCTGGTCTCCTGGCTCACCGAACTCGCCGCGCACCGGGCGAGTGCGGCGGTCAAGTCCGAGCTGCGAGGGCGACTGCTGGAAAGGGCCGCGGCGCTCGGGCCGGGATGGCTGAGCGGGCAGCGGACAGGGTCGCTGGTCGCGCTCGCCACACGAGGAGTCGATGCCCTCGACGACTACTTCTCGCGCTATCTGCCGCAGTTGGGCCTTGCGGTGGTCGTGCCAGTGGCGGTGCTGGCGCGGGTCGTCACCGAGGACTGGGTCTCGGCAGCCATCATCGTCGGCACCCTCCCCCTCATCCCGATCTTCATGGTGCTGATCGGCTGGGCCACACAGTCCCGGATGGACCATCAGTGGCAGCTGCTGTCCCGGCTGTCCGGGCACTTCCTGGATGTCGTCGCCGGGCTGCCGACCCTGAAGGTGTTCGGACGGGCCAAGGCTCAGGCCGACTCGATCCGGCGTATCACCGGCGAGTACCGGCGGGCGACCATGCGGACGCTGCGGATCGCATTCATCTCCTCCTTCGCTCTGGAACTGCTCTCGACACTGTCGGTGGCGCTGGTCGCCGTGACGATCGGCATGCGGCTCGTGCACGGCGAGATGGACCTGTACATCGGCCTGGTCATCCTGGTGCTGGCGCCCGAGGCGTACGTGCCGCTGCGGCAGGTGGGGGCGCAGTACCACGCGGCGGCGGAGGGGCTGGCCGCGGCCGAGGAGATCTTCGAGGTGCTGGAGACGCCGGTGCCGGCGTCGGGCACCCGTGCCGTGTCGGCCGGTGCGCTGTCCTTCGACAAGGTCACCGCCCGCTATCCCGGCCGGTCCGGAGACGTCGTCTCCGAGGTGTCCTTCACCGTCGAGCCCGGGGAGACCGTCGCGCTCGTCGGTCCGAGCGGCGCGGGCAAGTCGACGCTGCTGAACGTGCTGTTGGGGTTCGTGGCGCCCGCAGAAGGCCGGGCGTTGGTCGGGGGAGTCGATCTCACCGAGGCCGATCTGGAGGATTGGCGGTCGCAGATCGCGTGGGTGCCGCAGCGTCCCCACCTCTTCGCCGGGACGATCGCCGAGAACGTACGGCTGGCACGCCCCGACGCGTACGACACGGCCGTGCGGCAGGCGCTCGCCGACGCGGGCGCGCTGGAGTTCGTCGACGTGCTGCCGCACGGCGCCGACACCGTGCTCGGGGAGGACGGGGCAGGGCTGTCCGCCGGTCAACGGCAACGGCTCGCATTGGCGCGGGCGTTCCTCGCGGACCGGCCTGTGCTGCTGCTCGACGAGCCGACGGCGGCGCTCGACGGGGCCACCGAGGCGGAGGTCGTGGCGGCGGTACGGCGGCTGGCGGTGGGACGGACGGTGCTGCTCGTCGTCCATCGGCCGGCACTTCTGGGCGTGGCGGATCGTGTGGTGCGGCTGGATGAGGCTGCCGCTCCCAGTCGTACTGAGGCCGTGGCGAAGGCGCCCGCGGCTCGTGCGAGCGAAGAGCGGCCCGCCGACACCGATGGGGCGTCCGCCGACGAGGCGGCGCCCGGCGATCCGGAAGCGGCCGCGCTCACCCGTGGCGTCCTCGCCCGGGTCCGTGCCATGGCCGCCCCCCGGCGCGGGAGCCTCGCGCTCGCCCTGCTGCTCGGGAGCCTCGCTCTTGGCAGTGCCGTCGGGCTCATGGCCACCTCCGGCTGGCTCATCTCGCGGGCCTCGCAGCAGCCGCCGGTGCTGTATCTGATGGTGGCCGTGACCGCGACGCGGGCCTTCGGGATCGGGCGGGCCGTCTTCCGGTACGCGGAGCGGCTCGTGTCGCACGACGCCGTGCTGCGGATGCTCGCCGACACCCGGGTCGCCGTGTACCGGCGCCTTGAGCGGCTGGCGCCCGCCGGACTGCGCCGGACCCGCCGCGGTGATCTGCTGTCGCGCCTCGTCGCCGATGTCGACGCCCTGCAGGACTACTGGCTGCGCTGGCTGTTGCCCGCCGGTGCGGCTCTCATGGTGTCCGCCGTGTCCGTGGGCTTCACCGCCTGGCTGCTGCCCGAGGCCGGTGCCGTGCTCGCCGTCGGGCTGCTGGCGGCCGGTGTCGGGGTGCCGTCGGTCACCGGTGCGGTGGCCCGTCGGGCGGAGCGGCGGCTGGCCCCGGCACGCGGAGTGCTGGCGACGCGCGTGACCGACCTGCTCACCGGGACCGCCGAACTGGCCGTCGCCGGCGCCCTGCCCGCGCGTACCGCCGAAGCACGGCAGGCCGACGGGGTGCTCGCCCGGATCGCCTCGCGCGCCGCCACCGCCACCGCGTTGGGCGACGGGCTCACCGCGCTGGTCTCCGGCCTGACCGTCGCGGCCACCGCCCTCGTGGGCGCCCAGGGAGTCGCCGGCGGACGGCTGAGCGGCGTCACCATGGCCGTCGTCGTACTCACCCCGCTGGCAGCCTTCGAGGCTGTCCTCGGGCTGCCGCTCGCCGTGCAGTACCGCCAGCGGGTCCGCAAGAGCGCGGAGCGCGTGTACGAGGTGCTGGACGCCCCGGAGCCGGTACGGGAGCCGGAGCAGCCGCGGGAGGCACCCGCGTCGCCGTTCCCGGTTGTCGTGCGGGGTCTGTCGGCCCGTTACGCCGGGCAGGAGCGGGACGCCCTCGCCGGGCTGGACCTGATCCTCACGAAAGGCCGCCGGATCGCCGTCGTAGGGCCGTCCGGGTCCGGCAAGACGACGCTCGCGCAGGTGCTGCTGCGGTTCCTGGACGCGGAGGCCGGCTCGTACACGCTGGGCGGCGTGGACGCGTATGCGCTGGACGGCGACGACGTACGGCGGTTCGTGGGGCTGTGTGCCCAGGACGCGCACCTCTTCGACAGTTCACTGCGCGAGAACCTGCTGCTCGCCAAGAAGGACGCCACCGAGGACGATCTGCGCGACGCCCTGGGGCGGGCCCGGCTGCTGGAGTGGGCCGACGAGCTGCCCGACGGGCTGGACACGCTGGTCGGCGAGCACGGGGCGAGGCTGTCCGGGGGGCAGCGGCAGCGGCTGGCACTGGCCCGTGCGCTGCTGGCCGACTTCCCCGTCCTCGTGCTGGACGAGCCCGCCGAACATCTCGACCTGCCCACCGCCGACGCGCTCACCGCCGACCTCCTGGCCGCCACCGAGGGGCGTACGACGCTGCTCATCACCCATCGGCTGGCCGGGCTGGAAGGGGTGGACGAGGTGATCGTGCTGGACGAGGGACGTGTGGTGCAGCGGGGTTCGTACGCGGAGCTGGCCGCCGTGGCGGGGCCGCTGCGGGGGATGGTGGAGCGGGAGGCGGAGTCGGAGGTGCTGGCGCTCACCGCCTGAGCCGCCGCCCAGAATCTCGACTTTCTGTATCAAAGGGTACTAATTACGCTCGGTTCATGTCCGACGCCCCGTCCCCCGGTCCCCTGCCCCCGACTCTCTCGACCGAGCTGGCCGCGCGGGTGCCGCAGTTGCTGGAGGCGATGCGGTCCGTCGGCAGCGGCCTTGAACTGCACTCCACGCTGGATCGGATCTGCGAGACCGCGGCCGCGCTGACGGAGGCCCGGTACGCGGCCATCGGCGTCGTCGACGAGGACGGCCGGGGGCTGGCCGACTTCGTCTTCCACGGCGTGGACGAGGTGACCGCCCGGCGTATCGGGCGGCTGCCGGACGGGCAGCGGGGGCTGCTCGGCGCGATCGTCCGCGCCCCGGAGCCGGTCCGGCTCGCGGACCTCGCCCGAGATCCGCGCTCCTGCGGCTTCCCCGAGCACCACCCCTCGATGCGCAGCTTCCTCGGCCTCCCGATCCGGGTCCAGGGCGAGATCTTCGGGAATCTGTATCTGACGGAGAAGCGAGGCGACGAGCCGTTCAACGACTACGACCTCGACATGGTCCGGGTGCTCGCCACGGAGGCCGGCATCGCCATCGGCAACGCCCGGTTGTACGAGGCGGCCAAGCAGCGAGAGCGGTGGATCGACGGGTCGGTCGCCGTCACCACCGCCCTGCTGTCGGGCGGGGACGTCGACGACGCCATGCAGGTCGTCGCGGAGCAGACCCGACGGCTGTCGGGGGCGACAGCGGGGATCGTGCTGCTGCCCGCCAACGAGGGCGGCCTGGAGGTCGCCGCGGTGGCCGCGGACCAGCCGTCGAACATCCTGGGCACGGTCGTCCCGCCGGAGAGCAGGGTCGTAGCCGAACTCCTCGACGGACAGGCCGTGTTCATGGACGACGCGGCCGCCGACCCGCGCCTGATCACCACGCTCGCGCGCGGCTACGGGCCGACCATGATGCTGCCCCTGCTCAGCGACGGCCGTGTCCTGGGCGCTCTCGTCACACCACGCGCGCGGGGGGAGCGGCCGTTCACGGAGACGGAACGCACCCTCGCGATCCAGTTCGCCTCGCAGGCCGCCCTCGCGCTGATGATGGCCGACGCGCAGCGCGACCGGGAACGGCTCGCGGTCTACGAGGACCGCGACCGTATCGCCCGTGACCTGCACGACCTCGTCATCCAGCGGCTGTTCGCCACCGGCATGATGCTGGAGAGCGCGCAGCGCGGGTCGGTCGTGCCCGATGTGCGAGAGGGCGTCGGCAAGGCCGTCGACGCACTCGACGTCACCATCCAGGAGATCCGCACCGCGATCTTCGCGCTGCAACAGGGGCCCGCCGAGATGCCCGCGGGGCTGCGCACACGCGTGCTGCGGGAGATCAACACCGCCGCCGTGCCGCTCGGCTTCAAGCCCTCCCACCGCTTCGTCGGCCCGGTCGACGCCCTCGTCGGCGACCTGATCGGCAAGAACCTCATCGCGGCCCTGCGCGAGGTCCTGTCCAACGCCTTCCGGCACGCCGGGGCCGCTCATATCGACGTCGTCGTCGACGCGACCGCGACTCTGCCGGGCGGACGGAAGGGCGTACGCCTGACCGTCGCGGACGACGGTGTCGGCGTCCCCGAGGGCGGCCGGCGCAGCGGCCTGAAGAACCTCAAGAGGCGCGCCGAGTCGTTGGGCGGCGACAGCCGGCACGGGCCGGGCATCGGGAAGGACGGCGGCGGCACGACGGTGGTGTGGGAGGTACCGCTCGAGTGAAGAGTGGCCCCCTGAGCCACCTCCCCCGTGACGGACCGTCAACCACGATTCCACGGATGCCTGTTCGGTCGTACGACTGCGCCGAACGGGGTGGTGATTCCCCCGGCTGTACGACCTGACATGCCACTGTCCCGCGCTCGGGCCACGATCGCTGACATGCGACTGCCCTGGCGCCATCCCCTGCTCGTCCCGACCGTCCTGTGCGCGCTCGCCGTGCTCGCGGCCCGCCCCACCGACGCGGCGGAGAAGAGGCGCGACGGCGCTGACCCCGGGATCAGTGCCCAGGTGGCTCGGCTGTACGAAGACGCGGCCGTGGCGACACAGCAGTACGAGAAGGGGCGGCAGGAGGCGGAGGCGCAGCGCGCCCAGGCGCAGCGGTTCGAGGCGCTGCTGGGCCGGGAGCGGCGGGAGATCGCCGTCATGCACGAGGACCTGGGCCGGATCGCCCGCAGCCAGTACCGCGACGGCGGTGGCCTTCCGCTCACCGCGCAGATCATCCTCGCCGGCAGTCCGGAGGAGCTGATGCGTGGTCAGCAGGTCTTCTCCCAGACGAATCTGGCCGTGAACAACTCCATCGACAAGAGCCGGCGTGCCGAGGCGCGGCTCGTGAAGGACGAGGCCAAGGCCGCGGCGGCGTGGCAGTCGCTGGAGAAGCGGAAGGGGGAACTCGCCGGTCTGAAGACGGACATCGAGCAGAAGCTCGAAGAAGCGCGCCGCCAGTTGCAGGGCCAGGCGGACGCGTCGGTCGCCGCGGGTGCCTGCCGGGGTGCCGTCCGGCTGGACCAGCCTCCGACGCAGGTCGTGGGCGGCTGGGTAGGGCCGGTGGAGACGTACGGACTGTCCGCGGGCTTCGGCAGCGGCGGCTCGCGGTGGGCGAACCGGCACACCGGGCAGGATTTCGCGGTGCCGATCGGCACGCCGGTGCGGTCGGTCGGTGCGGGCCGGGTGGTGAAGGTGTCGTGCGGGGGCTCGTTCGGCATCGAGATCGTGATCGAGCAGGCGGGCGGCTACTACACGCAGTACGCCCATCTCGCCGCCGTCACCGTCGACCAGGGGGAGCAGGTGGTGCCGGGGCAGTGGATCGGCCAGTCGGGCACCAGCGGCAACTCCACCGGACCCCACCTGCACTTCGAGGTCCGGGTCACACCGGAGCTGGGCTCGGCGGTGGACCCGGTGCCGTGGCTGGCGGCACGCGGCGTCCCCCTCGGTTAGCGCCGTGCCAGCAACTGTTCGATCACGACCGCCACCCCGTCCTCGTTGTTGGCCACCGTCCGCCCCGAGGCCGCGGCGATCACGTCGGGGTGGGCGTTGCCCATCGCGTACGACTGTCCTGCCCAGGTCAGCATCTCCACGTCGTTCGGCATGTCCCCGAACGCGACGACCTCCTCGTGGGAGATACCGCGTTCGGCGCAGCACAGGGCGAGCGTGCTGGCCTTGGAGACGCCGGGGCCGCTGATCTCCAGCAGGGCGCTGGGGCTGGAGCGGGTGACGTTGGCGCGCTCGCCGATCGCGAGACGGGCGAGGGTGAGGAAGGCGTCCGGGTCGATCGTGGGGTGGAAGGCGAGGATCTTGAGGACCGGCTCGTCGGCCCCGGGACCGTCCGGCGCGAGCAGCTTCTCGGCCGTCTGGAGTTCGTCGGGGATCTCCATGTGCAGCTTCGGATAGTCCGGCTCCTGATGGAAGCCGTACGTCTGTTCCACCGCGTACACCGTGCCCGGTGCCGCGTCCCGCAGCAGCCGTACGGCGTCCAGCGCGTTGTCCCGCGCCAGCTCCCGCACCTTCACGAAGCGGTGGGCGCCGGGGCCGCCGTGCAGGTCGACCACCGCGGCGCCGTTGCCGCAGATCGCCAGGCCGTGCCCGTGGACGTGGTCGCTGACGACGTCCATCCAGCGGGCGGGGCGGCCGGTGACGAAGAAGACCTCGATGCCCGCCTCCTCGGCGGCGGCGAGGGCCGCGACCGTGCGCGGGGAGACGGACTTGTCGTCGCGCAGCAGGGTGCCGTCGAGGTCGGTGGCTATCAGGCGCGGCGGGACGGTGGAGGCCGGGGTCTCGGGCTGTCGAGTCGCTGAGGTCACCCGCTCATTCTCCTGCATATGCCCGCACGGTCGTGCGAGAGCCCGCACATGTGAGTAGTTACCGCCCCCACCGGCACGATCACGCTCCGTCGCCTCGGCCCAGCTGTGCCGGTGCCTCCATGGCGATCTGCTCGAAGACCTTCTCGTCCGCGGCGAAGTCCGAGTCGGCGATCGGCCAGTGGACGACGATCTCCGTGAAGCCCAACTCCCGGTGTCGTCCGGCGAAGTCGACGAACGCGTCGAGCGACTCCAGCGGCCGGGCGCGGTCCGGGGTGAATCCGGTGAGCAGGATCTTGTCGAGTCCGGTCACGTCACGGCCGATCTCCGCACATGCGTCGGCGAGCTTCTCGACCTGTCCGCGAATGGCTTGAATCGACTGTTCAGGAGTGCCGTTCTCGTACAGCTTCGGGTCGCCGGTGGTTACCCACGCCTGCCCGTGGCGGGCGGTAAGCCGCAGCCCACGCGGACCGGTGGCCGCCACCGCGAAGGGCAGCCGGGGCCGCTGCACACAGCCCGGGATGTTCCGTGCCTCGTGCGCCGAGTAGAAGTCGCCCTCGTACGACACCGAGTCCTCGGTCAGCAGCCGGTCCAGCAGCGGGACGAACTCCGCGAGCCGGTCGGCACGCTCCCGCGGCGTCCACGGCTCCTGGCCGAGGGCCGTGGCGTCGAAGCCGGTGCCACCCGCGCCGATGCCAAGGGTGACCCGACCGCCGGAGACGTCGTCGAGGGAGATCAGTTCCTTGGCGAGAGTGACCGGGTGCCGGAAGTTCGGCGAGGTCACCAGGGTGCCCAGCCGCAGATGGTCGGTGACGGCCGCCGCGGCGGTCAGCGTCGGCACGGCACCGAACCACGGGCCGTCCCGGAAACTGCGCCAGGACAGGTGGTCGTAGGTGTACGCGGTGTGGAAGCCGAGCTGCTCCGCGCGCTGCCATGCCTCACGACTCCCCTCGTGCCAGCGGCGGTACGGGAGGATCACGGTGCTCAGAAGCAGACTCATGATTCGAGCGTATGCGGACCCGCCCGTTTCACGTGAAACAGTGACTGACAGTCATCGCCCCGTCATCCCCCTCGGCCGCTGAGCCATGGGCTGAGCCCGACCAGGATGAACTCCTTGTGCACGCGGTCGCCCGGCAGCGGGACCATCAGATAGTTGCCCGGCGGGAAGCGGCGCACCTTGACCCAGGCGTGGCCGTCGTAGAGGGCGCGGAGGAAGGCGGGCACGTCGTCGCGGGCGATGTCGGGGCATTCGACGCCGTCGACGGTGATCAGGGCGTCGTCGTCCGGGAACAGCCGTACATCCACCCGGGGCCGGCCACCGAGCTCGACATACGCCTCGTGAGGCAGGGAGCCGTTCGGGTCGGTGGTGACGCCGACGCCCGCGGCGCTGCGGCGCGAGGTCTGGTCGGCGCCGATGTCGTGGGTCACCTCGATCTCGAGCGCGTACTCGTCGGCGAGGGCGCGCAGGGCGGCGACGGCGGCCTCGGTGGTGGGGAGATGGGTTCCGCGGTGGTCCATACCACTGATCATGCCGGAGGCCGGTCAGTGGGGCGCGGGAAACCTCAGGTACTCCGGCGGCACCGCCTTCGTCAGCCACACCCCGTTCGAGCTGACGTGGAAGACGTGGCCGTCGCGATGCATCGCGCCCGTGTCCACGGAGAGCACGACGGGTCGGCCGCGGCGGGCGCCGACCCGGGTCGCCGTCTCGCGGTCGGGTGAGAGATGCACGTCGTGCCGGTTCATGGGCCGCAGGCCCTCGGCACGGATCGCGTCCAGGTAGCGGTCCACAGTGCCGTGGTAGAGGTACGGCGGTGGGGTCGCCGGGGCCAGTCCGAGGTCCACCTCGATGCTGTGGCCCTGGCTGGCGCGGATCCGGGCGCCTTCGATCGCGAAGCGCTTCTTGTCGTTGGCGGCGACCACATGGGCCAGTTCCTCGCGGGTGAACCGGAAGCCGTGCGCGGCGGCAGCGGTGATCAGTACGTCGATCTCGACCCAGCCGGCCTCGTCGAGGACGAGGCCGATGCGCTCGGGTTGATGGCGCAGGTGTTTCGAGAGGTACTTCGACACCTTCACGGTGCGTCTTTCGTCCATCCGCTCAGCATGACGGGAGAGACGCGCATCACGCATTTTGTTTTGGTGCGGAGGTTTGGTCCACAACCAAGTGTAGTTATCCACAGGCTACTTGGCGTTTCTGTGGACAACTCACCGTCATGTCAGACCTGTTCGTCAAGATTGGCTGGGGGCAGTCGTTTTGACGTGAGCGCGTCCAACCTCCTTGCGCGCACCTCCCGTTCAGCCGCCAGCGCGATGAACTCCGCCACATCCTCCGCGCCAACCAGCCCCTCCACCGCCCGTATTGTCTCCTCGGGAAGAGACACGGAGCGTGACGAGGACCGCTGCGGTGTTCCCACGCCCGTGCCCAGGTGCTGTCGCAGATGCCGTACCGCCAACAGGCGCATCGCACGGGCGAGTTCCGCGTCCACCGTCTGCTGGGCGAGCGGCCGCAGCCGACGTACGAGAGAGGCCGCTTCGGCCGCGTCGGCGTCGGTCGGACGGTGGGGCCCGTCGAGATAGCGCGCGAAGACGTGCTCGGTGGTGAACTCCAGGAAACGGGCGGCGATGTGCTCGACCTGACCCCTCAACTCCCGTAGATGACCGGAGATGGCCGACAGCGGCACTCCGGCCGCTTGCAACTCGACGGCCACGGCCAGCTCTTGGGGGCTCGGCACGAGGAAGCAGTCCTCGTCCCCGGGCACCGGCTCCAGCACACCGAGCTCCACGGCGTCGGCGATGGCCGCGTCGTCGGGAGTGCCGCCGAACCGCTCCTCCAGCTCGGCGCGCGAGATCCGGTCAGCCGCCTCGTCGCTCCACGGTCCGTCGACCTCGGCGACCAGTCCGAGCACTCCGCCGAGGCCGCGGCCGGCGTCCCAGGCCTCCAGGAGCTCCTTGATGGAGGCCAGGGTGTAGCCGCGGTCGAGGAGGTCGGCGATCTGGCGCAGGCGGACGAGGTGGGCGTCGGAGTAGAGGTTGGCGCGGCCGCGGCGCTCGGGGCGGGGGAGCAGGCCGCGGTCCTGGTAGGCACGGATGGTGCGGACGGTGGCGCCGCTGAGCTGCGCGAGGTCCTCGATCCGAAGCGCCGGTACGTCACTCACACGATCACCCTCTGGACGCCGTTCATGCCGCCCGGCGGAACAGAGGTCCGAAGGACGACGCCACGCCGGAGACCCGGCTCAGGGGCCTCACAGCGGTGGCTCCAGCCGTGCGATCGCCCGCAGCGCGCGCGGTGCGACCCGGGACAGCAGACGCGCGCCGCGGGCCTCGGGTGTCACCGGCACCACCGCCTCGTTGCGCACGACCGCCCGCAGGATGGCGTCGGCGACCTTCTCCGGTGGGTAGTTCCGCAGCCCGTACAGTCGCGCGGACCGCTTCTGGCGCCGCTTCTCCTCGTCGGCGTCCACACCGGCGAAGCGCGCGGTCGAGGTGATGTTGGTGTTGACGAAGCCGGGGCAGATCGCGCTCACCCCGATCCCCTGACCGGCCAGCTCCGCGCGCAGGCACTCGCTGAGCATCAGCACCGCCGCCTTGGAGGTGCTGTAAGCGGGCAGCGCCTTGGAGGGCTGATAGGCCGCCGCCGACGCGGTGTTGACGATGTGGCCGCCCTGTCCGCGCTCGGCCATCTGTCTGCCGAACAGCCGGCAACCGTGGATGACGCCCCACAGGTTGACGTCGAGGACCTTCTTCCAGTCCTCGGGGCTGGTGTCGAAGAAGGAGCCGCCCAGACCGATTCCGGCGTTGTTCACCAGGACGTCCACCACGCCGTACTCGGCGGCGACCTTCGCGGCGAGCTTCTCCATGGCCTGTTCGTCGGAGACGTCGACGGTCTCCGCCCAGGCCTCGGGGGAACCGATCAGGCGGGACATCTCGGCGGTACGGGTCGCGCTCTCGGCGTCCCGGTCCACGGCGATCACGCGTGCGCCGGATTCCGCGAACGCGTAGGCGGTCGCCCGCCCGATGCCGCTGCCCGCACCCGTGACCAGCACGAGCTGCCCGCCGAAGCGGTCGGCGTACTTGCCGCTGACCGTCACCGCTTCGGGGCGCCCGCCCTCCACGGAGGTCACGAACTCCGAGATCCAGGAGGCCAGTTGGTCGGGCCGTGAGCGCGGTACCCAGTGCCGTGCCCGGAGGGTGCGCCGGGTCAGCTGCGGGACCCACTGCTCCAACCCGTCGTTGAGCCGCTCCGACAGGAACGCGTCACCGAGCGGCGTGATGAGCTGCACGGGCGCGTGGGCGTACGCGTCCGGGCGTGGCCTGCGCAGGCGGGGACGGACGTTGTCCCGGTACAGCCACGCCCCGTGCGCGGCGTCTGACGGCAGCGACGAGGTCGGGTAGCCGTCGCCGGGGACCCGCTCGACCCGCTCCAGCAGGCGCGGCCAGGCTTTGGCGAGCGGGCCGCGCCAGGCGAGTTCGGGCAGCACGGGCGTGTGCAGCGCGTACACGTACCAGGATTTGGCGCCCTGGCTGAGGAGCTGGCCGACGCGGCGCGGAGTGGGGCGCTTGATCCGGCCGTTGATCCAGTGCCCGAAATGGTCCAGGGACGGTCCGGACATCGAGGTGAAGGAGGCGATCCGGCCCTCGGTGCGCCGGACCGTGGTGAACTCCCAGCCCTGTACCGAGCCCCAGTCGTGCCCCACCAGATGCACCGGCCGGTCCGGGCTGACCGCGTCCACGACGGCCAGGAAGTCGTCCGTCAGCTTCTCCAGGGTGAACCCGCCGCGCAGCGGCTGCGGCGCCGACGAGCGGCCGTGGCCCCGGACGTCGTAGAGCACGACGTGGAAGCGGTCCGACAGCCGCGACGCGACCTGCGACCACACCTCCTTGCTGTCCGGATAGCCGTGTACCAGGACGACCGTCGGCCACGACGGGTCCCCCAGTTCGGCGACACACAGCTCGACGCCGCCGGTCCGCACCCGGCGTTCGCGCGCACCCTCAAGAGTCACTCCGCTCACTCCCCCTCCGCCCAGCGCCGCACGTGCGGCAGATCGTCGTCCAGCCAGAACGCGCTCTGTTCGGGGTCCTTGGAGTCGGTGACGACGAGGATCTCCTCGAACTTCGCGCCCGTCCCCCGGAAACCGAGGTGGGGTTCGACCGCCCACAGGCCCGGCTGCGGCGGATGGTCGGAGAAGCGGTACGGCGACCACAGCGGCGACCAGCCCTCGCGATGTCCGTGCAGCGCGTCGGCCGCCAGGCCCTTGAGGGACTCGGTGCCGAAGCCGAAGACCTTCGGAGACCAGCGGCGCTCCCGCACCCGGTCCACCTTGTGCGCGATCACCCCGAAGGGATACGCGCGGTGCCGGTTGGCGTAGCCCTGGCGGACCATGAGGCGGTCCACGTCCTGGTAGATCTCGCGCAGCGACCGCCGCTCACGCACCTCGCCGAGGATCAGCTCGCGGTGCGCCCGGAGGTCGTCCATCAGCTTGTCCTGCACCGGGTTGACGCCCAGCGAGCCCGAGTAGCCGATGTCCGCCGTGAAGCCCTCGTGGACCGGGGCCATGTCCAGGATGAACGGCATGCCCGGCTCCAGCCTGCGGTTCGTGGGGAAGAACTGCAGCGGAACGCGGAAGTTCACGAACGCCGTGCGGTCCCCGAACCAGGCGAAGGGCAGATGGAACCAGTCCCGCACCCCGCGTTCGCGCAGCCACTCGCGCTGCATCCGTGCCGCTTCACGCTCGGTCACCCCCGGCTCGAGGCGGGCCGCGACGGCCTCGGCGCACTCGTACGCCAGCCGCTGGACGTTTCTGAATCCCCGCAGTTCAGCGGCACGTTCGTCTCTCACTGCCGTCGTCATGCCACTCCGCCCCACGCAGGTCCACGTCGACTGCGCTACGTGTCCGTAACTTGACATCACCGAATGTGACAGTTGTTAGAGGCAGCGTCAATAGGCGGGTGGCGGCCTGTGGAAAACGCCCCCGCGTAGCTCTCAGGCATGGCATCCCCTACGGGCCCGTACGTCTGGAGTCTGACCCGAAGACAGCTCTGCGGTGTGACGACCGGCGTGGTCCGCGTCACTACCGTCTATGGCGTGACTGTGATCGCGACCGAAAGCCTGAGCAAGCGGTTCCCCCGGGTGACCGCGCTTGACCGGCTCTCCGTCGACGTCGGGCCCGGTGTGACCGGACTCGTCGGAGCAAACGGAGCCGGCAAGTCCACACTGATCAAGATCCTGCTGGGTCTGTCCCCCGCCACGGAGGGCCGTGCCGAAGTGCTCGGGCTCGACGTCGCCACCAAAGGCGGCGCCATCCGTGAGCGCGTGGGGTACATGCCGGAGCACGACTGTCTGCCGCCCGACGTCTCGGCGACCGAGTTCGTCGTCCATATGGCGCGCATGTCCGGCCTGCCGCCCGCCGCCGCGCGCGAACGCACCGCGGACACGCTGCGCCACGTCGGGCTGTACGAGGAGCGGTACCGCCCCATCGGCGGCTACTCCACCGGCATGAAGCAGCGCGTGAAGCTGGCCCAGGCCCTGGTCCACGACCCGCAGCTGGTCTTCCTGGACGAGCCGACCAACGG
The DNA here is from genome assembly GCF_000972385.1 of Streptomyces sp. WM6386. GTDB lineage: Bacteria > Actinomycetota > Actinomycetes > Streptomycetales > Streptomycetaceae > Streptomyces. The sequence goes on along the minus strand of NZ_JXTE01000002.1, from coordinate 63,883 downwards.
CCTCGACCCGGTCGGCCGCGACGACATGCTGGGCCTGATCCGGCGTATCTACACCGACTTCGGCATCTCGGTCCTGGTCACCTCGCACCTGCTGGGCGAACTGGAACGCACCTGCGACCACGTCGTCGTCGTGGACGGCGGCAAGCTGCTGCGCTCCAGCTCCACCACCGACTTCACCCAGACCACGACCACCCTGGCGATCGAGGTCACCGACACCGACGCGCACCCCGACGGAACCCGCGCGGTACGAGAAGCGCTCCACGCGCGCGGGGTGGAAGTCCTCGACGCGAACAGCGCCCTGCCGGGCGCCGGCCACATCCTGCTGCTGACCGCACAGGGCGAGGAGACGTACGACGTCGTCCGGGACGCGGTCGCCGACCTCGGCCTCGGCCTGGTCCGCATGGAGCAGCGCCGGCATCACATCTCCGAGGTCTTCACGGACGACCAGGACACCAGCGAGCAGCGGAAGGAGGCCGTCGGCCATGGCAGTTGAGCACCCGGTCACCGCCCCCGCGGGCGATCAGACCCGCATCCACAACATCGGCTACCGCGCCTACGACGGCCCCCGCCTCGGCCGCTCCTACGCCACCCGTTCCCTCTACTCGCAGTCCCTGCGCGGCTCCTACGGCCTCGGCCGGTCGGTGAAGTCCAAGGTGCTGCCGATGCTGCTGTTCGTGGTGATGTGCGTGCCCGCGGCCATCATGGTGGCCGTCGCGGTCGCCACCAAGGCCAACGACCTGCCTGTCGACTACACGCGCTACGCGATCGTCATGCAGGCCGTCATCAGCCTCTACATCGCCTCTCAGGCACCCCAGTCCGTCTCGCGCGACCTGCGCTTCAAGACCGTGCCGCTGTACTTCTCGCGGCCGATCGAGACCGCCGACTACGTCCGCGCGAAGTACGCGGCGCTGGCCTCGGCGATGTTCATCCTCACCGCCGCACCACTCCTCGTGCTCTACGTGGGCGCGCTGCTGGCCAAGCTGGACTTCGCCGACCAGACCAAGGGATTCGCGCAGGGACTCGTCTCGGTGGCACTGCTCTCGCTGCTGTTCGCCGGCATCGGCCTGGTCATCGCCTCGGTCACCCCGCGCCGCGGCTTCGGCATCGCGGCCGTGATCGCCGTCATGACCATCTCCTACGGAGCCGTCTCCACGCTCCAGGCCATCGCCGACGCCCAGGGCAGCACGGACGCCGTCCCGTGGATCGGGCTGTTCTCCCCGGTCACACTCATCGACGGACTGCAGACCGCGTTCCTCGGTGCGAGCTCGGCGTTCCCCGGCGCGGCAGGCCCTTCGAACGGCGAGGGTGCGGTCTACGTCCTGGCCGTCCTCGGCCTCATCGCCGCCTGCTACGGCCTTCTGCTGCGCCGCTACCGAAAGGTCGGACTGTGACCACGCTCAACATCGACCACGTCTCGCGCTGGTTCGGCAACGTGGTCGCCGTCAACGACATCACCATGACGATCGGCCCCGGCGTCACCGGCCTCCTCGGCCCCAACGGCGCCGGAAAGTCCACCCTGATCAACATGATGGGCGGCTTCCTCGCCCCCTCCACCGGCACCGTCACCCTCGACGGCCAGGAGGTGTGGCGCAACGAGAACATCTACCAGCACATCGGCATCGTCCCCGAGCGCGAGGCGATGTACGACTTCCTCACCGGCCGCGAATTCGTCGTCGCCAACGCCGAGTTGCACGGTCTGGGAGCCAAGGCCGCCCAGAAGGCGCTGGCCACGGTCGAGATGGAGTACGCGCAGGATCGCAAGATCCAGACGTACTCCAAGGGCATGCGCCAGCGCGTGAAGATGGCCAGTGCCCTGGTCCACGACCCGTCGCTGCTCCTCCTCGACGAACCCTTCAACGGCATGGACCCGCGTCAGCGCATGCAGCTCATGGACCTGCTGCGACGCATGGGCGACGAGGGCCGCACGGTGCTGTTCTCCTCCCACATCCTCGAAGAGGTCGAGCAACTCGCCTGGCACATCGAGGTCGTGGTGGCCGGACGCCACGCGGCCAGCGGCGACTTCCGCAAGATCCGCCGCCTGATGACCGACCGGCCGCACCGCTACCTGGTGCGCTCCAGCGACGACCGCGCCCTCGCGGCCGCGCTGATCGCCGACCCGTCGACGTCCGGCATCGAAGTCGACCTGGCCGAGGGCGCGTTGCGCATCCAGGCCGTCGACTTCGGCCGTTTCACCGCGCTGCTGCCCAAGGTCGCCCGCGACCACGGCATCCGGCTGCTCACGGTCTCGCCGTCCGACGAGTCCCTCGAGTCCGTGTTCTCGTATCTGGTCGCGGCGTAGGAGGCCCAAGATGTACGACCCCACAGTCGCCCGACTCACCTACCGGGCCCTGCTCGGCCGGCGCCGGGCCCTCATCCTGGGCGCCCTGCCCGCGCTGCTGATCCTGATCTCCGTGATCGTGCGGGCTCTGGTGGGCGCCGACGACCAGACCACGGCCGACCTCCTGGGCGGCCTCGCGCTGGCCACGATGGTGCCGATCATCGGCGTCATCGCCGGCACGGGCGCGATCGGCCCGGAGATCGACGACGGCTCGGTGGTGTATCTGCTGTCCAAGCCGATCAAACGGCCGACGATCATCTTCACCAAGTTGATCGTCGCGGTCGCCGTGACCATGGTGTTCTCGGCGCTGCCGACCCTGATCTCGGGCTTCATCCTCAACGGCAACGGCCAGCAGATCGCCGTCGCCTACACGGTGGCCGCGCTGGTCTCCTCCATCGCCTACGCCGCGCTGTTCCTGCTGCTCGGCACGGTGTCCCGGCACGCGGTGGTCTTCGGTCTCGTCTACGCCCTTGTCTGGGAGGCCCTGTTCGGCTCCCTGGTCGCCGGGGCGCGCACGCTCAGCGTCCAGCAGTGGTCGCTGGCCGTGGCCCACAAGGTCGCCGGCGGGGACCTGGTCACCTCGGACGTCGGGCTGACGACGGCCACGGTGCTGCTGGTCGCGGTGACCGTGCTCGCCACCTGGTACGCGGGACAGAAGCTGCGGACGCTGACGCTGGCGGGCGAGGAGTAGACGCCGGGCTTATTGACAGGGACTTCACCCCTGGCCGGGCAGAGTGGGCACAAGGGGATGCACTGCGAGGAGGAACGGGGATGGCGGACGCGCACTACGACGGGCGGGCACGATCCGGGGACGACACCTGGGACGGGCTCGTCCTGGACGAGGACTTCATACGCTCGGCGGAGTCCTCCGAGCCGTCCGCCAGGGCCCGTATGCTCGCCGCCCGCTGGCGCGGCGAGAAGCCCGAGCCGCAGCCGTGGCGTTCCGACGAGCCGCCCGCGGGCTGGTTCTTCAGCAAGGCACGCCGCAAGTGGTGGCGGCGGTAGGCGAACACCCGGCCGGTTTTAATCAGTGGCGTCCAACTCGGCGTACAGGCACGATGGTTGTGTCCACGCCGGACAGTGACTCCGGCGCCACGTTCTGGGAGAGGAGTTGGGCGATGTCCATGCACGACAGTACGTCCAGCTCCCGTCAGGGCAGTCCGCGGCGGGTTGCGGTGTAGTTACGCCACCGTCGAACCCGCTCGCACGGGAGCTGCCCGGGGCGGCCGCTTCGAGCACGCGATGTCGCTCTCGCGTGGGTCGCCCACCCGGAGGATTGGCCGAGTGGAAAGGCACCGGCTTGCTAAGCCGCGGTCGGGGGAAACCCCGCGCACGTTCGATTCGTGCATCCTCCGCAAGACGCGCTCGCTGGGACCGAGCGGGACGTGAAACCAGGGACGAGTGGACCCACCTGAGGGGCGCGGGGAACTGCGCGACCAGCCGCAACGCGCCCGCGGCTCCCCGACGGCCTCAACCCAGCAGACGCTCCACGACCACAGCGATACCGTCCTCGTCGTTCGAGGACGTCACCTCGTCGGCCACAGCCTTGAGCTCCTCATGCGCATTGGCCATGGCCACACCCCGAGCGGCCCACCCGAACATCGGCACGTCATTCGGCATATCGCCGAAGGCAATCGTGTCCGCGGCCTTCAGCCCAAGCCGTCGCGCCGCCAGCGACAACCCCGTCGCCTTCGACAACCCCAACGGCAGCAGCTCGACAATCCCCGCACCGGCCATCGCGACGGTCACGAACCCACCCGCCGCCCGCCGGGAGGCCTCCGCCAGCTCGTCGTCCGACAGCTCCGGATGCTGTATGTAGATCTTGTTCAGCGGCGCGGACCACAGATCGGCCGCATCCGTGAACGGCGTCGCAGGCAGGTCCCCGGTGAGCGCATACCCCTGCCCCACCAGCACCGCACCGTCGAGACCGTCCCGGCTCGCCGCGAGGTACAGCGGCCCGACCTCCGCCTCGATCTTGGCCAGCGCAACCCCCGCCAGCTGCCGGTCGAGCGTCACCGACGTCAGCAGCCGGTGCTCCCCGGCGTGGTACACCTGCCCGCCCTGCCCGCAGACCGCGAGCCCCTCGTAGCCGAGGTCGTCGAGGATGTGCCGCGTCCACGGCACGGCGCGGCCGGTGACGACGATGTGCGCCGCACCGGCCTCGGTCGCCGCCGCGAGAGCGGCACGCGTGCGCTGCGAGACCGAATCGTCGGAGCGCAGGAGCGTCCCGTCGAGGTCGGTCGCGATCAGCTTGAACGGAAACTCAGCGGCCGTACTCACTTGGCAACGGGCTCCAGCACCTCACGCCCGCCCAGGTACGGACGCAGCACGGGCGGCACGTACACGGAGCCGTCGGCTTGCTGGTGGTTCTCCAGGAGCGCCACGATCGTGCGCGGTACGGCGCACAGCGTGCCGTTGAGCGTCGCGAGCGGCTGCACCTTCTTGCCGTCGCGCTGGCGCACCGACAGACGGCGGGCCTGGAAGCTGTCGCAGTTGGAGGCCGAGGTCAGCTCGCGGTACTTGCCCTGGGTCGGGATCCACGCCTCGCAGTCGAACTTGCGGGACGCCGACGCACCGAGGTCGCCCGAGGCCACGTCGATGACCTGGAAGGGCAGCTCCAGGCCGGTCAGCCACTGCTTCTCCCAGTCCAGGAGCCGCTGGTGCTCGTTCTCTGCGTCCTCGGGGGCGACGTACGAGAACATCTCGACCTTGTCGAACTGGTGCACGCGGAAGATGCCACGCGTGTCCTTGCCGTAGGTGCCGGCCTCGCGGCGGAAGCACGGCGAGAAGCCGGCGTAGCGCAGCGGCAGCTTGTCGGCGTCGAGGATCTCGTCCATGTGGTACGCGGCGAGCGGGACCTCGGAGGTGCCGACCAGGTAGTAGTCGTCCTTCTCCAGGTGGTACACGTTCTCCGCGGCCTGGCCGAGGAAGCCGGTGCCCTCCATGGCGCGCGGGCGGACCAGTGCGGGGGTGAGCATCGGGATGAAGCCGGCCTCGGTGGCCTGGGCGATCGCCGCGTTGACGAGGGCGAGCTCCAGGAGCGCGCCGACACCCGTCAGGTAGTAGAAGCGCGAGCCGGACACCTTGGCGCCGCGCTCGACGTCGATGGCGCCCAGCGACTCGCCGAGCTCCAGGTGGTCCTTGGGCTCGAAGCCCTCGGCGCCGAAGTCCCGGATGGTGCCGTGCGTCTCGAGGACGACGAAGTCCTCCTCACCGCCGACGGGGACGTCGGGGTGGACGAGGTTGCCGAGCTGGAGGGCCAGGCGCTTGGTCTCCTCGTCGGCCTCGTGCTGCTCGGCGTCGGCCGCCTTGACGTCGGCGGCCAGCTGGCCCGCCTTCTTCAGGAGCTCGGCCTTCTCGTCGCCGGAGGCCTTGGGGATGAGCTTGCCGAGGTTCTTCTGCTCGGAACGCAGCTCGTCGAAGCGGACGCCGGACGACCTGCGCCGCTCGTCGGCAGACAGGAGGGCGTCGACGAGCGCGACGTCCTCTCCACGGGCGCGCTGGGACGCGCGCACTCGGTCGGGGTCCTCACGGAGCAGGCGAAGGTCAATCACGCGGCCAAGGCTACCGGTGCCTGGTGAGAGCCCACGACTCGCTATTCCGAACTGCGCCTTACGTACCGCTATGGGGGAATTGCGTACCGTGTCAATAAAAGGCGTCTCACTCCCTGGAACGAGGCAAGCGAGAGGCGGCTGGTTGACTCGATTCCCTTGCGGGGGAAGGGACTTGGGGGCTGCTCTGTCCACAGGAATCCACACCCCCGAAAAGTTATCCACAGGGTGTGCGAAAGATCTGTGGACTTCGGAAGTGATCATTCCGAATCGGTCTCGGCGGGTTGAGAATTCCCGATCCAAACGCTGTTCAGGCCCACTTTCGGGTGGAAATGGGTCGCTCCAAAGGATTGATCGATGGAAACGGGTGGACGAGGGGTGACCTGTGGAGCTGTGGACGAAGTTGGGGGCTGTAGGGCGATTTGTCGACTGGGTGGCGCTTCCGTGTCGACTTGTCCCCAGGTCGAGACGGCAGCCTGTGGATAACTCCTGTGGATAACGAAAATATGCAGGTAGGAACAACCGGAAACCCTGCGTACTCCTGCTGGACGCTTGCTAGAAACGCCCGTCCTGGCAGCGAGCAACCCAGTCCGCCGCCGCCACGAACTCCTCGTCCGACGTCCCGCGCAGCGGCGGCTGTACGTCGGCCGTGCTCATGTCCGCACGGGGATACGAGCCCAGATACCGCACATCGAGGCAGATCCGCTTGAGTCCCATCAGGGCCTCGGACACCCGGCGGTCGGAGATGTGCCCCTCGGCGTCGATGCAGAAGCAGTAGTTGCCGATTCCGGCACCGGTGGGCCGGGACTGCAGCACCGTCAGGTTGATGCCACGGGTGGCGAATTCGCCCAGCAGATCGCGCAGACCGCCGGGGTGGTCGTCGCGCTGCCACAGCACGACGGACGTCTTGTCGGCACCGGTCGGCGCGGCGGGCCGGGCGGGCCTGCCGACCAGCACGAACCGGGTCTGGGCGTTCTCCGCGTCGTGGATGCCGGTCTCCAGCGCCTCCAGGCCGTACCGGGCAGCCGCGAACTCGCCCGCGAAGGCGGCGTCGTACTGGCCCTCCTGGACCAGGCGCGCGGCGTCCGCGTTGGAGGCGGCGGACTCCCAGAGGGCGTCAGGGAGGTTCTTCTTCAGCCAGTTGCGGACCTGCGGCTGGGCGGCCGGGTGTGCGGAGACCGTCTTGATCTCCGACAGCTCGGTGCCGGGCCTGACCAGCAGCGCGAAGGTGATCGACAGCAGCACCTCGCGGTAGATCATCAGCGGGGCGCCCGCGACCAGTTCGTCGAGGGTGGTGGTGATGCCGCCCTCGACGGAGTTCTCGATCGGCACGAACGCGGCCTCGGCCTCGCCCGCGCGCACCGCGTCCAGCGCGGACTGCACGGACACATACGGGATCAGCTCCCGCGTGGCCGTCTCCGGAAGCGTGCGCAGGGCGACTTCGGTGAAAGTGCCTTCGGGACCGAGATACGCATAGCTCGCTGGCATGACCTCACCCTAATGGCCCTTGCGCAGCCTGGCGCACACGTCTCACGACAGCCCCTCCGCTGAGTGAACCGGCGTGACCGGAAGCCGCTCCGGGCGTTCGCGTGACCCTCCCCGGACCGCACGACGCCCCGCCCGCTCACCCCTCCAGCAACCTCTGCCCCACGTACTCCCCCTCCGCCGCCCCGCCCGGCACCGCGAACAGCCCGCTCGACTCGTGCCGGATGAACTTCGACAGGGCGTCACCGCGATCGAGCTTGCGCTGCACGGTGACGAAGCCGCGCAGCGGGTCGGCCTGCCAGCACACGAAGAGCAGCCCCGCGTCCGGCGCCCCGTCCGTGCCGATGCCGTCGTGGTACGAGAACGGGCGCCGCAGCATCGCCGCCCCGCCGTTCTGGTCGGGCCGGGTGATGCGCGCGTGGGCGTTGATCGGGACGACCAGATCGCCCTTGGCGTCCGTCTTCTCCAGGTCCATCTCGGTCGTCTCGGAGCCCCCGGACAGCGCCGCCCCGGTCGCCTTGCGGCGCCCGATGATGTTCTCCTGCTCGGTGACCGAGAGGTTCTCCCAGTCGTCGAGGAGCATGCGGATACGGCGTACGACGGCATAGGAGCCGTTCGCCATCCACGACGGGTCGTTCGAACCGGACGACGGCACGAAGATCCGCCGGTCGAAATCGGACTCGCCCGGCTTCGGATTGCGGGTGCCGTCGATCTGGCCCATGAGGTTCCGGGCGGTCATGGGGTGGGCGGTGGCGCCCGGCGACCGGTTGAACCCGTTCATCTGCCACCGGACGCGGGCCGCGCTCCCCGCGTCCTTCTGGATCGCGCGCAGGGCATGGAAGGCGACCAAGGCGTCATTGGCGCCGATCTGCACCCACAGGTCGCCGTTGCTGCGCGTCTTGTCGAGCTGATCGGAGGAGAAGTCGGGCAACGGGTCCAGCGCGACCGGGCGCTGCTTCTCGAGGCCGGTCCTGGCGAAGAAGCCGTGCCCGAACCCGAAGGTGATGGTGAGCGCCGACGGACCGGCGTCCCGCGCGACATCCGTGTCGTCCGAGGCCGTCCCTTCGCCCGCCATCAGCCGTCGGGCCGTCTGCGACCAGCGGCGCAGCAACGCGGCCGCGCCCTTGCGGCCGGCGCCCGCCGTCAGGTCGAAGGCGACGAGGTGGCCGCGGGCCTGGAGGCCCTGGAGGATGCCGGGCTGATGTTTCCCGTGAAACATCGCCTCGTCGGCGCCGACCGAGGTGAGCGGCGTGGCCTCGGAGGGCCGGGCGGCATACCCGACGGTCCCGCCGGCCGCGCCGAGCACGAGCCCGGTGGCGCCGGCGGTCCCGAGCAGTCGGCGCCGCGAAACGCCCTCCTTGATGACGGCGCTTTCAAAGGCACTGTCATTAAGTGCTTCGTCGGGAGTAAGGGCCTCCGGAATGGACTGGTCAGCCATGGTGGTTCAGCCGATCTGCGCGTTCTTTGAGACGGTGGTCTGGTCGATGTCGGAGGTCCGCACGGTCACCGCGATCTTCCAGTCGCCCGCCATGGGGAGCTGGATGCCGTTGGCCGACCAGTGGCCGGTGGTGATGTGGTCGGGGACGACGGGAAGCGGTCCGATGCCCTTGGACTCGAGGGTGAAGGAGACCTTCACCTCGGGTACGTCGAAGCCGCTCCCATTGGGCCGCTCCACGTAGACGTGCATCTCGTTGGCGCCCACGCGCGCGGGGTCGAGATCGATCCGCGCGAGGCCCTTGCCGTCCTCGCCGCCTGTGTCGAACGGCATGTCGAGCGTCAGCGCGCCCGAGGACGAGGTGGAGGAGGAAGAGGACGACGACGTGGCTGCCTTGGCCTCCTCCTCGGTCCGGCCGGGCTCGGTCTGGGTCAGCACGGTGGTGATGGCGAGCAGGACGACGGCGACGCTCGCCTCGGCGAGCACCGAGCGGCGCAGCCCGAACCGATCCGGGTCGGCGTCCCGCTGCCGCCGCTGCCGCGCCGCGTCGACGGCGGCCTGCTGCCGGGCGAGCTGGGCGGCCCGCTTGGAGCCACCGCCCTTGGCATTGGCACTGACGTGCTCCTTCTCCCGCTCCGGAGCCTCCTCCTGTTGCGGAACCTCCACCGAGGGCGCCACCGCGCTGTCCCCCAGCCGCGCGGTCCACCGCCGGGAGATCCACGCGATGCCCACCAGCAGCGTCACGAGGCCGATCTTGACGAGGAGCAGCTGTCCGTACGTCGTGTCGGTGAAGGCCGACCAGGAGCCGAGCTGGCGCCACGACTGGTAGATGCCGGTGGCGACGAGGGTCAGAACGCTGCTGAAGGCGAGGCGGGAGAAGCGGCGGACGGCGGAGCGCTCGATCGGGGTGTCCGCCCGGTACAGCGTCACCAGGAGCGCGGTCAGTCCGCCCAGCCAGGCCGCGACCGCCAGCAGATGCACCACGTCCACGGGCATCGCGATACCGGTCTGGAGCCCGGTCGAGGCGTGCTCGGCCATCGCCCAGCTCGCCGCGAGCCCGGCGGCCACGACGGTGCCGCCGATGGAGAGCCCGAAGGTGAGGTCCCGCTTCTCCTGGTCCTCGCGTTTGTCATACGCCCCGAAGAGCACGGCGATGAACAGCGCGGCCGCGGCGAGCAGCAGCAGCCGGGAGACCATCGACGCGCCGGTCTTGGTCTGCAGGACCTGTCCGAGCAGGCTCAGGTCGAACACGTCGCCGAGCTTGCCGCTGCTGGTGTACGAGCCGCGCAGGAGCAGCAGCAGGAGGGTGGCCGAGGTGAGCGCGAGCCACCCGGAGACGACGAGCCGCTGCAGGGCCCGTACGCCGGAGCCGCGCTGCCAGCAGGCCAGCACGAAGGCGGCGCCGCCGACCATGACGATGAACCCGGCGTAGGAGACGTAGCGCCCGAAGCCGTAGAGCCAGCCGACGACTCCGCCGCCGGCAGTCGGGGCGGACGCCGAGACGGTGGTCTTCGAGGGGGCGCCGACGGAGAAGGTGTAGGCCCCGGCGACGGGATGGCTGTCCTCGGAGACGACCTGGTAGGTGACGGTGTAGGTGCCGTCGGGCAGTCCGCTGTGCAGTTGGACGGCGTAGGTCGTGCCGCTGACCTCGGACGGCTTGCCGGTGTCGACGCGCTTGCCCTTGGGGTCGAGGACCCGCAGGGAGTCGTCGGACATCGCGACCTTCTCGGAGAAGGTGAGCGAGACCTGGGTCGGGGCCTTGTCGACCACCACCCCCTGCTGGGGGTCGCTGCCGGTCAGCGCGGCGTGCGCGGAGGCCGGTCCGGCACCGGCGAGAAGCAGTCCGGTGGCCGCGAGAAGCAGCAGCACCAGGATCCGGACGCGGGGGGCGATGGTCTGCGTCAAGGTGGTCCCTCCCTCAGTGCCCGGTCTTGGGGCTGTACGTCGCGGACTTCACCGGCATCTCGACGGTGACCGGGCCGGACTTCGCGAAGTGCAGTTCCACGGAGACCGTCTCGCCCTGCTTCGGCTTCCGCTTCAGGTTCTCGAACATCAGATGGCTGCCGCCGCTTTTGAACACGAGTTGACCGTGTGCGGGCACGTCGAGGCTCTTGACCTCCGTCATGGAGGAGTCGACGGTCTCGTGCACGGTGACCTGGCCGACATCGCTGGTGACCGAGGTCAGGTCGTCCTTCGCGCCGCCCTGGTTGGTGACCGTGAGGAAGCCCGCCGCCATGGAGTCGGAGACCGGCTGGGGCATGTAGGCGGCGCTGACGGACAGTTCGGCCTGTCCGTCGTCGGTGCCGGAGTCCGAGCATCCGGTCAGCACCAGGGCGCCGACCGCGGCAGCCGCGAAGAGCGGGAACCGGCTCACGGGTTCTCTCCCTTGATGAGCTTGGGGAGGTCCTTGGTGTAGTCGTCGACGGTGGCGTCCTCGCCGTAGAGGACGTACCCGCCGTCGGTCTTCGGCGAGAACGCGACGACCTGCGTGCCGTGCGTCGAGACGATCTTGCCGTTCTTGTCCTTGTGCGGCGGCTCGATGGAGATGCCGAGGGTACGGGCGCCGGCCTGGATGGTGTCGAAGTCGCCGGTGAGGCCGACGACCTGGGAGTCGATGCCCTTGAGCCACTTGCCCAGCGCCTTCGGGGTGTCCCGGTCGGGGTCGGTGGTGACGAACACGATCCGCAGCTCGTCCTGTTGCGCCTTGGTCAGCTGCTTCTTGGCGACGGCGACGTTGTTCATCGTCAGCGGGCAGACGTCGGGGCAGTGGGTGTAGCCGAAGTAGATCAGCGTCGGCCGGCCCTTGGTCTGCTCGCGGAAGTCGTACTTCTCGCCGTTGGTGTCGGTGAGGACGAGGTCCGGCTTCTCGAACGGCTTGTCGAGGACGGTGGCGGCCTTGTCGGAACCCGCCTCCTCGGAGACCACCGACACGGGCGAGTCGCTGTCGTCACCGCTGCCGCAGGCGGTCAGTGTCAGGGATGCGGCGGCGAGCAGGGCGGCCGCGGCGAACATCTTCTTGCGCATATCAAAATGTCCCAGATGTGAAGGGGGCGGGGTGCACCGGGATCGTGCGGACAGGTCGTACGACCCCGGTGCACCGCGCGGAAGGGTGGACCTCAGGCGTCGGTGGTGCGCCGACGGCCGGCGAGCACGCCGTACGCGACCCCGACCACGCCGACGGCGATGCCGACCACGCCGAGCACGCGCGCGGTGGTGTCACTGCTGTCGACGGGGGCGGCCGTCTCGGCGGCGGCCTTCTCGGTGTCGTCCGCCGTGTCGTCGGAGGCCTCTTCGGTCGCCGAGGCGCCGTGGTGGCCGTCCTCGGAGGCGGCCGAGAGCGCCAGCACCGGGGCCGGGTTCTCGGGCTCCTCCTGGCCCTCCTGCTCGACCTCGATCCAGCGGACGACCTCCTTGTTGGAGTACGTCTGGATCGCCTTGAAGACGAGTTCGTCGGCGTCCTCGGGCAGCGTGCCCACGGAGACCGGGAACTTCTCGAAGAAGCCCGGCTGGATCCCCTTGCCGTCGGCGGTCCAGGTGATCTTGGAGACGGCTTCGGAGATCTTCTTGCCGTGCAGCTCGATGGGCTTGGCCAGCTTGGACTTGGTGACCTTGATGTCCCAGCCGTTCACCGGCTCGGGCATGGCGGAGGCCAGCGGGTGCTCGGTCGGGAAGGTGACCTCGAGCTTGGTCGTCGAGGCGTTGTCGCGCTCGTTGGGCACCTTGAAGTCGATGACCGCGTAACCGCCCTTGGCGGCGGTGCCCTCGGGCTGCACGCTGACGTGCGCGAACGCGGGGGAGGACAGGACGACGACGGCAGAGGCGGCGATGGCGCCGACGGCGGCGAGACGAGAAACCTTCATGAAAGAGAGCACTCCACTTCGCGTGTGATTCCGGAGTTGAAGAGGGATACGCGCGCGCAGAGGTGCCCGATCACTCGGAACACGGACACGCGCGTGTGGCCGCACGACGGCGGCCCCCAACCCAGGGGTGTTCGCGTCGTGTCAGGCGGCGAGGACGAGACCGTCGGCGGTGGGCGGACCACGCCTGATCACCGCGTGCCGGAGTGCGGTCGTACGAGGCGCAGGAGGCGCGAGCAGATCGGTGCGCGGCAGCCGCGGACCGGCCTCCGGCGCACCCGGCAGCCCGGCCCGCAGGGCGCGCACCAGAGCGAGCGCCCCGCGCAGGGACCGTACGAGCGCCCCCTGAGCGACCCCGTGCGCCGACAGTTGGGTCAGCCGCAGCAGGGCCAGGTCGCCGTGGCGCAGCAGCCAGCCGGCGGCGAGGGCCGCGAGGACGTGGCCGAGCAGCATCGGCAGGGACGGCATCAGCGAGGTGGGGGCGCTGGTGGTGGTGGACATGGTGTCCATCGAGCCGTGCGCGTGCGTGCCCTGGTAGAGGCGCGCCTCGGTGAGGATCCGGACCGCCTGGGTGGGGCTGATCGCCGCCGCGGTGGTCCCGCAGACCAGCCGCGCGGCCTGCTGCACCAAAGTGGCGTCCGACGACATCGAGGACATCGGCTGGGCCGCCGTACCGTGCTGTCCCAGCCCGAACAGCGCGTGCAGCACGGTCTGTCCGAGCGCCAGCAGGGCCGCGATCCCGGCCAGCGAACGCACCCGCCCGGCGAGTGGTGCCGCGACCGCGAGGACCCCGAGGAATCCCGCGCCCAGCGTCCACAGCGGAACGGCGGCGCAGGCGGCCATGGTGTGCCCGGCGGCGGCCAGCACGACGCAGACCGCGGCGAACACCGCGGCCCGCGGGACCCGGAGACCGTCTCCGGTGCGCTGGTGGGGGGCAGACATGGCGGGCTCATCATCGCACTGGCCTTACGGCGGCCATACGGCAGGTCCACAAGATGACGTACGAGTGGTACGACCGGAAGATCACCCTCCGATACGAACCGCCCTCACATACCCCATGCACCGCCCGGTACGCATCGCCCATATGGGCGGCGTCACGTCAACTGTGTGCTTACACCTGGCCACTGGCGGCAATAGGTAACGGTATGTCGAGCCGCGGCCGGGAGGCTGGAGCATGAGCATCTGGTGGTCACTCCATCTGCGCCGCGAAGCCGCGAGCGTTCCGCTCGCTCGACGGCTGCTGCTCGGCACGATGGAGACCGCGGGCGTGGATCCCGATGTCTCCTACGACCTCTCCGTGGCCCTCAGTGAGGCCTGCGCGAACGCCGTCGAGCACGGCGGGGACACCGGGCAGGGCGGTACCTCGGAGGCGTACCGGGTCACCGCCTATCTGGACGGCGAGAAGTGTCGTATCGAGGTCGCGGACTCGGGCCCGGGCTTCGGCCGCCCCGCCCCGGTGGTCCGGCGTGCCCCCAGCGAGGCCGAGCACGGTCGCGGGTTGTGTCTGATCAAGGAGCTCGCCGACCACGTCCACATCGGCAACAAGCCGGGCCGGGGCGGTGCGGTGGTCAGCTTCGACAAGATCCTCAAGTGGAAGAAGGACGCTCCGCTCATGGCGGTGTAGCGCCCGCCGTTCCGAGGACTTCTTCACCCGCGAAGGCGCGGAATTTCACCTTCCGCAGCATTCACAGGCGACTCTCAGCGTCCCCCCATTTCCCTGACGGGCGCCGTCCATAACTTCCTGGCCATGACGGGAAACCACAAGGACAAGACGATCACCAGGCGCCGCGCCATCGTCGTGACGGGCGGCACGGTCGCCGCGGGCGGCCTCGCCGTCGCCGGTTACCAGTCGGCCTTCGCCGACGCCACCACCCCCACCGACGCGACGGCCTCGGCGTCCTCCATCAGCACCGGCAGCGAGTGCATGACGCTCATGACGAGCGTCACCGAGGGTCCCTACTATCTCGACGGCGCCCTGGTCAGAAAAGACATCACCGAGGGCAAGAGCGGCGTCCCGCTGACCCTGCGCCTGACCGTCGTCGACGCCACCGACGGGTGCACCCCGGTTCCCGGCGCGGCCGTGGAGATCTGGCACTGCGACGCCTGGGGCTACTACTCGGGCTACACCACCGCCGACCCCGGCGGCTCGGCCCCCGCCGAGAGCGAGGACGGCTCGACCGCCAACGACGCCACCTACCTGCGCGGTTACCAGATCGCCAACGGCAACGGGGTCGTCAAGTTCGAGACGATCTTCCCCGGTTGGTACACCCCGCGTACCTGCCACATCCACGTCAAGGTCCACACCGGCGGTGAGAAGGAGGACGGCACCTACGAGGGCGGCAAGATCAACTACACCGGCCAGTTCTTCTTCGACGACACCGTCGCCGAGGAGATCTTCACGCTGGAGCCCTACTCCCGGCACTCCGGCAGCTACACCACCCTCGACAACGACATGGTGTACGACGACGGCGGCGCCTCCAGCGGCCTGCTCACCCTCAAGGCCGTCCACAAGAAGGACCCCTCCAAGGGTTACAAGGGCTTTCTGACCCTTGGCATCGACCCCGACGCCGAGAGCACCGGCGCGGGCAGCGGCGGTGGCGGCACCCCGCCGAGCGACGCACCGACGGGCACCCCGCCGAGTGACGCCCCGACCGACAGTGCCTCCCCGTCGGCCTCGGCCTCCTCGTAAGGTACGGCCATGAGCAGCCGCGAGGACGAAGCTCTGGCGCAGGCCGCCGTGACCGCACTGACCGGGCAGCTGGCCCTGGCTCCCAAGCCGGGCCTGCCCGACCCGCGTGACCTCGACGCCCGCGTCACCCGCCGGGACCACTGCTCCCTGCGCTGGTCGGCCAAGGCACTCGTGCCCGGCCTCGCGGCGATGGCCGCCGCCGCCCGCCGCACCGGCGAACCCACGCCCGGACTCCGTACGGAACTCGGCGCGATCGGCCGCTGCACCGAGCACTCGGTGGGCCTCGCGGGAGGCGGCCACCGCGGCGCCACATGGGCCCTCGGCCTGCTGGTCGCCGCGGCCGCCCTGAACCCCCGAGCCGTGGCCACGGAGATCGCCGCGACCGCCAAGGGCATCGCCCGGCACACCGACAAGCGCGCCCCGCGCAAGCCCTCACACGGTTCGTCGGTGTCGGCGAAGTACGGCGCCGCCGGGGCGCGGGGCGAGGCTCGGGCCGGATTCCCGCACGTACGGCGGGCGTTGGACGCCCTGGCCGCCGCGCGCGCGGCCGGCGCCACCGAGGGCGAGGCCCGGCTCGACGCCCTGCTCACCGTGATGTCCACCCTCCAGGACACCGAACTCCTGTACGCCGCGGGCCCGCTCGGCCTGCGCCACGTCCAGGCGGGCGCCCGCGGCGTCCTGGAGGCCGGCGGCACCTCCACCGAGACCGGTGCCGCGGCCCTGGTCGCTTTCGACGAGGACCTCCACACGCGCGCGTGGAGCCCCCGTGGCAGCGCGGGGCTGCTCGCGGGGGCCCTGTTCCTGGACTCGCTCCCGGCGACGGTCAGTTCACGAGCACGGGTCGCCGCCTGACCTCCGGCTGGGAGGCGGCGACCCGGCGCGTCGCCGGTCCCATGGCGTACGACGCCATCAGCGTCGCCCCTCCCAGCAGCAGCCAGCCCGTCGTTCCCCAGCCGATCAGCAGCGTGGTCACCACGAGCGGACCCAGCGTCCGCGCCACGGTCACCCCCGTTCCGAAGAACCCCTGGTACTCACCCACCCGGTCGGCCGGGGCCAGATCGAAGGACAGCTGCCATGAGCCGGCCGACTGTCCCATCTCCGCGAGGACCTGGAGGATCGCTCCGGCCACCAGCACCCCGGCGGCGACCCACGGCGACGCACCGGCCGACAGCGCGAACACCGCGCACGCCGCGAGCATGACCCACCCCGACCGCCGCACCGCGCGCGTGGCCGACCCGATCCCGTGACACCGCGCGCCATCCGCACCTGGAAGACCATCACGGCCCCGGTGTTGAGCACGAACAGCGCGGACACCAGCCACGTCGGCGCCTGCGTCCGCTCGGAGATCCACAGCGGAAGCCCGAGGCTGAGCAGCGGCATCCGCAGCAGCAGGACGGTGTTGAGGGCCGTGACGGCGACATAGCGGCGATCCCGTACGACACCGAGGCCGTGACGTTTCCGCACAGGTACCGGCGCCACCGACGCCAGCCGCCCCAGCACCCCCGCACACGCCACGAAGGTCACCGCGTCCATCGCGAACACCGCGAGATACGCCTCCCGCGTCCCGGCCTGGATCGCCAGCCCGCCCAGCCCCGCCCCCACCGCAAGCCCGGCGTTGAACGCCGACTGGAGATACGCCAGCGCCCCGGTCCGTTCCCCGGCGGGCACCAGCCCCGCCAGCAGCGTCTGCCGGGCCGCGGCCAGCCCCGACTGCGAGGCGGCGTACGCGCACGCGATCGCGACGAACGGCAGGAACCCCCGGACGAACAGGAACGACGCCACCGCGAGCCCCGCCGCCGACGCCAGCAGCACCGCCGTACCGCGCGCCCCGCGCCGGTCCGCGAGCCGCCCCAGCGGCACGCCCGCCACGGACCCGACCGCCCACCCCGCGGTCAGCCCGAGCCCCACGCGCGCGGGAGAGAGCCCGACGACGTGGGTGAAGTAGAAAGCGGAGGTCACGAGGTAGGCGCCGTCACCGACGGCATTGGTCAACTGAGCCAGGGCCAGGACGCGTTGCGGCCCCGCGGGCGGGACGAGGGAGTTCGTCATGTCGACGACGGTAGAAGGGAACTGGACCCCACTACAGACCCAATAGTCGCCCCTTTTATTGGCCCAATCCGTCCAACACCTTCCCCAGCGCCTCCAGCGCCTCCGGATACACACGCTCCCGCGGCGTCCCGTAACCCACCACGAGCCCCTGAGGCCGCCCCTCGGCGTCCGGCGCATGCCAGTGGTCCCCCAGGTGCCCGACGGCGAGACCCGCCGCCTCCGCCCGCGCCAGGGCCTCCTTCTCGTCGGCGACCTCCACCAGCGCGTGCAGCCCGGCCGCGATCCCCCGCACCGGCCGCCGTTCCCCGAGCCGGTGCAGCAACTGGTCCCGGCGCCGCCGGTACCGCAGCCGACAGGCGCGCACATGACGGTCGTACGCATGACTCCCGATGAGCTCGCCGAGCGCCAACTGCCCGATGGACTCGGTGTGGTGATCGCTGTGCAGCTTGGCGTCGGCGACCGCGTCGACCAAGTGCGGCGGCAGCACCATCCACCCGAGCCGCAGCGCGGGTCCCAGCGTCTTGGAGGCGGTGCCGAGATACACCACATGCCCCGGCGCCATCCCCTGCAGCGCCCCGACGGGCTGCCGGTCGTAGCGGAACTCCCCGTCGTAGTCGTCCTCGACGAGCAGCCCACCACGCGCGCGGGCCCAGTCGCTGAACGCCCGCCGCCGCGCGGGATGCAACGTCACCCCGGTCGGATACTGATGCGCGGGAGTGAGCACGACGGCGCTGGAGTCCCCCAACCCGTCGGCACAGGCGCCCCTTTCGTCGACCGGCACGGGCACCACGCTCCCGCCGCCCCGCCGTACGACCTCCCGGTGGAAGGGCAGCCCCGGATCCTCGATGGCGATCTCGCCACCGTCGAGCACACGCGTGAGGAGCGCGAGCCCCTGCACATACCCGGACGTGATCACGATCCGCTCAGGGGGTGCGATGACCCCCCGCGCACGACCCAAGTACCCGGACAGCGCCGTCCGCAGCTCGATGCGCCCGCGCGGATCGCCATAGTCGTACGCCAGTGAGGGCGCCGTCGCGATCGCCCTGCGCAGCGCCCGCAGCCACGCCGCCGCCGGAAACGTCCCCACGTCCGGACTGCCGGGCCGCAGATCGAAGCGGGGTGCACGCGTGCGTGAGGCCGCCTCGGGTGTTTCGGCGTCACCGGAGGGAAGGGAAGCGACCTGTGTCCCGGACCCTTGCCGAGCGGTCAGATACCCCTCGGCGACCAACTGGTCGTAAGCCGCCTTGGCGGTCCCCCGGGAGATCCCGAGCTCGGCAGCGAGCCGCCGAGTGGCGGGCAACCGGGTTCCGGGCGCGAGCCGCCCATCACGTACGGCATCCCGCAGAGCCCGCTCGAGCCCGGCCCGCGGCCCATCAACAGACCCGAACTCAATATGCAGGTCCACACCAACCCCCCAGGGGCGCGGGGAACTGCGCGACCAGCCCCCACTGCCCCGCAGACCGCAACGAAAGGCCGGGCACCCCTTTGGTACCCGGCCATCCAGCTCCTACGTCAGCCCTTCAGCGAAGCCATCCACGACTCGACCTCATCCGACCGCCGAGGAAGCCCGGCAGACAGATTCCGGTTCCCGTCCTCCGTCACGAGGATGTCGTCCTCGATCCGGACACCGATGCCCCGGTATTCCTCCGGCACCGTCAGATCGTCGGCCTGGAAGTACAGGCCGGGCTCGACCGTCAGCACCATCCCCGGCTCCAGCGTGCCCTCGACATACGTCTCGGTCCGTGCGGCGGCGCAGTCATGGACGTCCATGCCGAGCATGTGCCCGGTCCCGTGCAGCGTCCACCGCCGCTGCAGCCCGAGCTCCAGCACCCGCTCGACCGGACCCTCGACCAGACCCCACTCGACGAGCTTCTCGGCCAGCACGTGCTGCGCGGCGTCGTGGAAGTCGCGGTACTTGCCACCGGGCTGCACCGCCGCGATACCGGCCTCCTGGGCCTCGTAGACGGCGTCGTAGACCTTCTTCTGGATCTCGGTGTACGTGCCGTTGATCGGCAGCGTGCGCGTGACGTCGGCGGTGTAGAGCGTGTGCGTCTCGACACCGGCGTCCAGGAGGAGCAGGTCCCCGGAGCGCACGGGCCCGTCGTTGCGCACCCAGTGCAGCGTGCAGGCGTGCGGGCCGGCGGCGCAGATGGAGCCGTAGCCGACGTCGTTGCCCTCGACCCGCGCGCGGAGGAAGAACGTGCCCTCGATGTACCGCTCGGAGGTCGCCTCGGCCTTGTCGAGTACGCGGACGACATCCTCGAAGCCGCGCACGGTCGAATCGACCGCCTTCTGCAGCTCGCCGATCTCGAACTCGTCCTTGACCAGCCGTGCCTCGGAGAGGAAGACCCGCAGCTCCTCGTCGCGCTCGGCGGTGACCTTGTCGGTCAGCGCGGCTTCGATGCCGGCGTCGAACCCGCGTACGACCCGCACCGGACCGGTCGCCTCGCGCAGCGCGTCCGCCAGCTCGCGCACATCGGAGGCGGCGATGCCGTACAGCGCCTCGGACTCCGCCAGGGAGTGCCGGCGGCCGACCCACAGCTCGCCCTGCCCGGACAGCCAGAACTCGCCGTTCTCGCGGTCGGAGCGCGGCAGCAGGTAGATCGTCGCCTTGTGACCCTCGGAGGTCGGCTCCAGGACGAGCACGCCGTCCTCGGTCAGGTTGCCGGTGAGGTACGCGTACTCGACGGAGGCCCGGAAGGGGTACTCCGTGTCGTTCGAGCGGGTCTTCAGGTTGCCCGCCGGGATCACCAGACGCTCGCCCAGGAAACGCGCGGACAGCGCGGCACGGCGGGCCGCGGTCTCGGCGGCCTGGGGGATCGGCCGCAGGTCGTGCAGCTCGGTGTCGGCCCAGCCCGACTTCATGCTCTCGGCCAGCTCGTCGGACACGCCTGGGTACAGCCCGTTCTTCCGCTGCTTGATCGGCTCTTCCGGCTCGGTTTCCGGGGTCTCCGGGTTGAGCTCGTCGGCCACGGTCATCCTCCTAGATACGGCACTGGACCCCCTCCATCGTACGGTCGTACGGAAGGGGGCCCAGGGCCGGAAGACCTGTTACCGAGAGCTACCCGCGGCACTACTCGAAGTGCGCGGCGAGCAGGACGACGTCCTCCTCGGAGTCCGCCGCGTCGAGTCCGTCCGGCAGGACGGTGCGCAGGACGTGGTCGGCGATCGCGTCCGGGTCGTGCCGCAGCGCCTTCGGCACCCTGGCCGCCGCCGAGTGCAGCCGCGCGAAGGCACGGTCGGTGGGGTCGCCGGTACGGTGCAGCAGCCCGTCGGTGTACAGCAGAACCGTCTCTCCCGGCTCGGCCTGCAGCTCCACGCTGGGCGCCTCCCAGCAGGCGAGCATCCCGAGCGGCGCCGACACGGACGTCTCCACGAACTCCGTACGCCGCTCCCCGACCAGCAGCGGCGGGCAGTGCCCGGCACCGGCCAGCGTGATCTTGCGCAACGCGGGCTCGCAGTAGGCGAACAGAGCGGTCGCGGAGCGAGCCGGTTCGGTGAGCCGCAGCAGCAGCTCCAGGTCGGACAGGACGGCGACGGGGTCCTCGCCCTCCATCACGGCGTACGCCCTCAGGCTGGCTCTGAGCCGGCCCATCGCGGCGATCGCGCTCGGGCCGGATCCGGTGACCGAGCCCACCGCGAGACCGAGCGCGGCATCGGGCAGCGGAAGCGCGTCGTACCAGTCGCCGCCGCCGCGCGGGCCGGTGCGGTGCCGGGCGGCGAGCCGCACACCGGCGACGCGGGGGAGCCGGGACGGCAGCAGCTCCTCCGCCATCGTCGCCATGCACGCGCGCGTGCGCTCGACCTCGAGCAGGCGCGCCAGGTACTCGGTCGCGTGGCGCGCGTACAGGCCGACGAGGTGGCGCTGGCGCTCGGCCGGTTCGGCGGGCTCGTCGTACAGCCACACGGCGGCGCCGAGGCGGCCCGCGGCGTCGGAGGCGAGCGGCAGCGCGTAGCACGCCGCGTAGCCGAGGCGGGCGGCCACCTCGCGGTGTCGGGGGTGGAGGCCGTCCTCGGCGAAGAGGTCCGGCTCGGCGATCTCGCAGGGGGCGCCCGGCAGTCCGACCGTTGTGTCGAGGAGTTTGCCGTACGACATCGCGCTGCGCGGCACGGTCTCGATGTGACCGAGATCGGCCCGGGCCAGACCCAGGCCGATCGTGGTGTCGGGGCCGAGTCCGTCGCCCGGTTCCAGTACGACGAGGCCGCGCCGGGCGCCCACGAGGGTGGCCCCGGCGCGCAGGAGTTCCGTCAGGGCTTCCTGCAATGAGCCCGTGCGGGCCAGACGTTCCGTGAGTTCGTGCAGGGTCGTGAGGTCGGAGACCCAGCCTGCGAGCCGGTCCTGAAGCAGAGCACCCGGGGCGTTCGGGGCGTTCGGTGGCGGGACCGGAGAGGTGCCCGGGACGGCGGACGCGGGCGCGACAGTGTGTGCGGGCGAGGGAACCGTTGAATCGATTCCGGCCACTTTCGGAGGGTGAGGGGCGTTCATGGCGTCCGGCTTTCCGACCGGTGCGTATTGCTCAAAAGCATCGCAAACCCCCATGTCATTCTGCGCCGCTAGCAGTGTCTCCACATGTACACGCACTCGTGAGGGGATGTCCAGCATTGTCCTGCCGGGATTCCTGGTGTCCATGGGTCACCGGTGTATCTCTTGCCTAAAAGCAAAGTTGGCTTAAAACTGACTCGGGTAACAGGGTATTGCGGTCGACTGGCCTTGCTCCACTGAGCGTCACAGCGGTCGTGATGGGTACGTACTCGGAGAAGGCCAGGGGTGGTTGACATCCACCCGGAACCTGGTGACGGGCCCGGGCGTCTTAACCACCGACGACCGTGCCCCATCCTCCGTGGCGGAGGCGAGGAGAAACACGCGGGACGGCAAAACGCCAGACTTCGCCACCCCCACGCCACGCCCATGCTTTTGATAGACGCAGTGTGGGTCAGGCTGCCGCGGACGCAGCCAACGCTCGACCCATAGGGGTTCCCCTTGTCTCGGACAGGGGTGTGATGCGCCAACAGGTACGCACAGTGCAGTGATCGACACATGGTGTGATGTGGCCCACGGTGTTGCCAGCGGTGCAACGGAAAGGAACGAGCGCTCATGCGCGAGATCCTCGGAAAGGCACGCAGGCTCCTGTCCAAGCGGAACGACGGGGGGCCTGAGTTGATCAGCGCGGCCCTGACCTTCGCGACGGAATGGCAGTGGCCCGTACTCCCGGGCGCGGCACCGGACCCGCAGGGTCGGGCCCGCTGCAGCTGCCCCGACCCCGAGTGCACGGTCCCCGGCGCGCACCCCTTCGACCCCGGGCTCCTCGCGGCCACCACCGACGAGCGCATGGTGCGCTGGTGGTGGACCAACCGGCCCGCGGCGCCGATCGTCCTCGCCACCGGCGGCACGGCACCCTGTGCGGTGTCCCTGCCGGCCCTCGCGGGCTCCCGTGCGCTGGCCGCCCTCGACCACCAGGGCATGCGCCTGGGACCGGTGGTCGCCTCGCCCACCCGATGGGCGATTCTCGTCAAGCCGTACTCCATGGAGCAGTTGGGCGAACTCCTGTACGCCAAGGACTTCGTCCCCGGCTCCCTGCGCTTCCACGGCGAGGGCGGCTATGTCGCGCTGCCCCCGTCCGAGACGGGCCGGGGCGCCATCCACTGGGAGCGTGCTCCGCTGCCCGGCTCGGCCTCCCCGTGGGTGCCCGATGTCGAGGCCGTGGTGGACGCGGTGGTGGACGCCCTCACTCGTACGGGTGTGAGCGCGCCCGAGTTGTAAGGGTGTCGGGCGCGCGCGGAACCAGCCGCCCGCGCGCGCTCGTTATCGTCCCTTTCATGAACCTTCGTCTGCTTGCCCTGACGGGCGTCGTGGTGTGCGCGGTCGCGCTGCCGCTGGCCGTGGCGTCCGCGGGACAGGTGGGTGAGGAGCGTCGCGCCGCCGTACGCGACGAGGCGGCTGTACGCGATGAGGCCGCCGTACGTGATGAGGCGGCCGTACGCGAAGAAAGCGCCGCACCTGATGGGGCGCATGAGGACCACAAGGTCGCCACCCCCACCAGCTCGCCGTGGCTGCTCGGCCTGGGCCTGGCCACCGCCGCCCGCTGCGGACCCGAACTCACCTCCCCCGAGGGCATCGAGGCACAGACCTGTGTCCTGACGCAGGGTGAGGAGACCTGGGCGCGGACCTACTACCGCAACGTCACCGGGGGCGCGCTGGAATCCGTCCTCAGCCTCATGGGTCCCGGCGGCCGCACCGTGCAGATGCACTGCGCCGTGGGCGCGGGCGACGAGCCGGGAACCTGCGAGACGCCCAGGGAGCGCACCCAGGGCGAACCGGCCGCGTACACGGCGGTCGCGGAGTTCGCGGGACGGGGCGGTCAAGGGCCGCTCCTGCTGCGTTCCGGGAGCAACTCCGGGGCGTACACGGGCAGTTGACGCCCGGCAGCGTTGCGTAAAAGGAACGGCGCAAAGAAAGACCCGGTTGCTGGCGACGGGGGATGCACCAGCAACCGGGCTACTGGAACGGTAACAAGAGATCGGCTGTTCGCAAATTCGATCTCGCTTTTTCATCGGCTTTCCGGACACCGACTCACTTGCTCACGACGGGAGTTGTGAGTGGATCCCGGCACCCCGCAACCCCCTGGAGCTGCTGACCGACCAGTCAGCAGCTCCAGGGTTCGAACCTGTGTGTCAGCTGAGCGTGACCTGTCGGTTGGTCAGCCCGCCACGCGCGCGACGCTCGTCCGCGGTGAGCGGAGTGTCCGAGGCCAGCGCGCCGGTGAGCCGCTCGGCGAACTCGGCCGCCGGCTTCTCCACATCCTCCGCGGTGACCCCGCTCGGCAGGTCCCAGACCGGCACGGTGAGCCCGTGCGCGCGGAAGGAACCCACGAGCCGGGTGCCCTCGCCGAGGCCGGCCCGGCCCGCCGCGTGCAGCCGCGCGAGCGCGTCCAGAAGCTGCTCCTCGGGATACGGCATGACCCAGCGCAGGTGGTTCTTGTCCGGCGTCTCGCACCAGTAGGCGGCGTCCACGCCCTGGAGCTTGGCGGTCGGGATGGCCGCGGCGTTGGCACGCTCCAGGGAGGCGGCCACCTCCGGGGTGGAGTTCTCCGCGTCCGGCACCCAGAACTCGAAGCCCGTGTGCACGACTGGCTCGAACGTGCCTTCGGGGTCGAGCAGATCCTGCAGTCGCGGGCCGTCGGCGGGGGCGCGGCGGCCCTGGACCGGGGTGCCCGGGTCGGCGGTGAGGGCACGCTGGAGGGTGTCGGCGAGGTCGCGACTGATGTCGCCCGACGCCGTGTCGTTCTGCAGGCCCAGCAGCACCGAGCCGTCCTCGCGGCGCAGCGCCGGCCAGGCCATCGGCAGCACCGTGGCCAGCGAGACCGACGGGACGCCCTCGGGGAGGCCGCCCTTCAGCGTCAGCTCGACGGTGGCGGCCGGTACCAGCTCGCGCAGTGCCACCCAGTCGCCCTCGCCCGGCAGCCCCTCGAACGGGCGCTGCACCAGCTCGGTCACCGCGTGCGCGGCGGCCCGGCCGTGACAGGCCTTGTAGCGGCGGCCGCTGCCGCAGGGGCAGGGCTCGCGGGCACCGACGACCGGGACCTCCCCGTCGGCGATCTGCGGGCGCTTGGCCTTCGTCTGGGGTCGCTTCTTGGCCATCGTGAGGTCTCCCGGTTACGGCTGGTCTAGTACGGCGGGAGCCTAGCCGTTCACGGGATGACCGACGGGAGCCTGTGGACAACCCCGGCGGTTCGGTACGCCCCCTAGGGGGGCGGGGAACTGCGCGACTGGCCACGACGGAGCCGCAGTCAAGGGCGAACCATCGCGGCCTTCCCGGCGGAGCGTCTAGTCCAGGTCGGTGAACGCGTCCGCGAAGTCCAGATCGCCGATCGTCGACACCGAGGGAGCCGTGATGCGCGTGGTGAAGTCGTCGCGGCGGTGGCAGGCGTCCGGATCGTGCACGTCGTCGTGGACGACCACCCACACCGTGACCTCGCCGCGGGCGTCGTCCCTGACACCCCAGTCGTCGGACAGTGCGGTGATGATGTTCAGCCCGCGGCCGCCGTGTGCGGTGACCGAGGGCGTGGCCGGAGCAGGGCGGGTGGGCCCACCGCCGTCCGTCACCTCGACCGTGAGTCTGCCCCCGGTGTCCACCCGCCAGGCGGCGCGGACATCGCCGTCCCCGGCCAGGGCGTCGCCCAGTGGCCGGCCGTGCTTGCACGCATTGCTCAAGAGTTCGGAAAGAATCAGTACGGCGTCGTCGATGACCGCTTCCGACACGCCACCCGTGCGTAGCTGAGAACGCATCCGGTGTCTTGCTTTCCCCACGCCCGCAGGGCCATGGGGTACGGCCATGCTCGACGACGCGGGCACCTCCTGTGCCACCACCAACGCCACCCCCGAGACCTCCTTTGCCCCACGCCACGGTGTGGATGCCCCATTGGCCTGTACCGGAAACCGGCCAATCAAGGTCCGCTGACGCATTCGTAACGATCGAACACGGTCCGAACGCGCCGGAGCACACCCTGTAATCGCATGGCTGGATTTCGACGTTATGGCCGAGTGGGGAGAATGCGGGTGTCCGGGGTGCCTGGTCAAGATGTCGTCACAGGTCTTTACCAGTTGTCGGCGATTTGGTTATCTGCCCAGCTGGCGCAGGACCGCGCGCGGTCGGTTGGTGATGATCGCGTCGATGCCGAGCTCGACGCAGAGATCCACGTCCTCGGGCTCGTTCACCGTCCATACGTGCACCTGGTGACCTGCTCGTTTCAGCCGCTCGATGTACGCCGGGTGATTGCGCACGATCCGGATCGAGGGCCCCGCGATGCGGACGCCCGCCGGAAGCCGACCGTCCCTCAGTCGGGGCGAGACGAACTGCATCAGATAGACCGTGGGCAGCACCGACGAGGCGGCACGCACGCGATGCAGCGAGCGGGCCGAGAAGCTCATGATCCGCACCGGGGAGTCGGCGGCCGAGGCGGGCGAGTCCAGCCCGAACCGTTTCAGCAGGACGAGCAGCCGCTCCTCCACCTGCCCGGCCCAGCGGGTGGGGTGCTTGGTCTCGATGGCCAGCTCCACCCGCCGCCCCGAGTCCGCGACCAGCTCGAGGAGCCGCTCCAGCGTCAGTACGGAGGTGTCCTCACGGTCCTCCGGGCGGTGCTCCCAGTCGGGCTCCTCGTCCCGGTTCCGCCAGGAGCCGAAGTCCAGGGCGGCCAGGTCGGCCAGCTCCAGGGCCGAGACCGCCCCGCGCCCGTTGGACGTACGGTTGACGCGTCGGTCGTGGACGCAGACGAGATGGCCGTCGGCGGTCAGGCGCACATCGCACTCGAGGGCGTCGGCACCGTCCTCGATCGCCTTCTTGTACGCGGCCAGAGTGTGCTCCGGGGCCTCTTCGGAGGCTCCACGGTGGGCGACGACCTGAATGCTTTGCTGCCGTGCGTGGGTCACCGCGTCATGGTGCCATCGCACCGGGGTACGCGTCGCACGAGGAGGGCGCCGAGATGCGTCCGGTTCGCCGGACAGGTCCCATATAAAGGAAAGTCGCGGACCCACAGCCACCGCTTATGGTGCTCTGACGGCCTGTGGGAAAAGCTGACGGCATACAAAAGCACATGCACAGCTGCATCGCGCCGGACCGTCGGCAAGCGTGAACGAGCGTGACCGAGTGCGACCTTAGGACAACAGCCGTGGATCGAGGAGAAAAGCTGTGAGCACCGAGAACGAGGGCACTGCGGTACCCCCGGCCCCGTCCGCACCTCCTGTGCCGGTGGATTCCCCCGCAGCCTCCCCGCAGGCGAGCGCGCCCGAGAGCGGCGCCCCGACGACCCCGCTCCCCACGACGCCCCCGCACGCCCCCGGCGCAGCGGAGCAGGAACTGGTCCACGCGGGCCAGGCACCGGCGTACGCCTCGGCGAGCGCGGGCGGTCCGCAGGGCGGTACTGCCCCGGGCCAGGCACCGGACGGCTCCTGGCCGCCCCCGCCCCCGGCCACCCCGACGTACGCCGACAGCGGCTCGGGCGGTGCGGGTGCCGGTGGCTGGGGCGCCTCCTACCAGCAGCCCACGCCTAAGTCCGGCCGCGGCCGTGGCGGCCTGATGGCGGCGGTCCTGATCGCCGCGCTGGTCGCGGGCGGCCTGGGCGGCGGCCTCGGCTACGTCCTGGCCAAGAACGACGACAACACCTCGTCGACCACCGTCTCCGCCTCCGACAGCGGCGGCTCCGTCAAGCGCGAGGCCGGCACGGTCGCGGGTGTGGCCGCCACGGCGCTGCCGAGCACGGTCACCATCCAGGCCGAGTCCAGCAGCGGCGAGGGCGGCACCGGCACCGGCTTCGTCTTCGACACCGAGGGCCACATCGTCACCAACAACCACGTCGTGGCGGACGCGGTGGATGGCGGCAAGCTGACCGCGACCTTCCCGAGCGGCAAGAAGTACGACGCCGAGGTCGTGGGCCACGCGCAGGGCTACGACGTGGCGGTGATCAAGCTCAAGAACGCGCCGAGCGACTTGAAGCCGTTGACGCTGGGCGACTCGGACAAGGTGGCGGTGGGCGACTCGACGATCGCCATCGGCGCCCCCTTCGGCCTCTCCAACACGGTCACGACGGGCATCATCAGCGCGAAGAACCGCCCGGTCGCGTCGAGCGACGGCAGCGGTTCGAACGCGTCCTACATGAGCGCCCTGCAGACGGACGCCTCGATCAACCCGGGCAACTCGGGCGGCCCCCTCCTGGACGCCCAGGGCAACGTGATCGGCATCAACTCCGCGATCCAGTCCAGCAGCAACGGCGGCCTGGGCGGCACCAGCCAGTCCGGCTCGATCGGCCTCGGCTTCGCCATCCCGATCAACCAGGCCAGGTACGTGGCCCAGCAGCTGATCAAGACCGGCAAGCCGGTGTACGCCAAGATCGGCGCCTCGGTCTCCCTGGAGGACTCCACGGGCGGCGCGAAGATCACCGAGCAGGGTGCCAGCGGCTCCGACGCGGTCGAGGCCGGCGGCCCGGCGGCCAAGGCGGGCCTCAAGCCCGGCGACGTCATCACCAAGCTCGACGACCGGGTCATCGACTCGGGCCCCACCCTCATCGGCGAGATCTGGACCCACCAGCCCGGCGACAAGGTCAAGATCACCTACGAACGCGACGGCAAGACCAACACGGTGGATCTCACCCTGGCTTCCCGGGAGGGCGACAGCTGACCCCACGCGCGCGTGGGCACCGGTTACTCTTGTCCCCGCGCCGCCGGTGACCGGTGGTGCGGGGTGGGTTGCCCGAGCGGCCTAAGGGAACGGTCTTGAAAACCGTCGTGGCAGCGATGTCACCGTGGGTTCAAATCCCACACCCACCGCGCAGGTCAGAAGCTATGCAGGTCAGAAGGGGTGCCACTCTCCGGAGCGGCACCCCTTCTGCGTTCACCCTGTCTCACCCTGGCTCGCCCGTGTCCCACGTTTGACCAGTGCGTATGGGCCATCTGTGGGCCAACGTGGGCCCTGCCTACCCGCCCCTGTTCAGCTCCTGCGCGATGAGCTGATTGGAGCGGGATTGCTCGCCCCGGAGGATCTTGGCGTAGAAGCGGAACAGCACAGCGATACTGTGGCCGGCTCGCCGCGCGACTTCCACGGGGTCCACTCCAGATTTGATCCACAGTGACACCCCTGCGTGGCGGAGCGAGTACGGCACTTGAGCGAGGGGCGTTGCCGCGTCCTCCTTCGACAGCACCGCAGCGCGTGCCGCGTCCCACAGATCGCAGTACTCGGTCGACCGGACCCGACCGCCCTGCGCCGCGCGGAAGAGACGGCCGTCCGGGGCCGTCCCATAGGCCGCGATGTGGTCCCGCAGCATTCGCACGAGGATCGGCGGAATCGGAACGGACCGCGTCGCCCCACGGGCCCGGCGCTTGAGACTGCGAGCCTCATAGGACGCGCCGTCATCCGTCCAGCCTCCCCCGACCTCCGGGCGGCTCTCTCCAAGCAGTAGCTCCCCCCACTGCTCCGCTGTTTCCTCGGTGTCCGGGGGCAGGGTGCAGTCTGAGGCCTTTAGCGAGGCGATTTCGGCGGGGCGCATCGCGGCGTAGTACAGGCACCCGAAGAACGCTTCGAGATGTTGCCCGCGGGCTCCGGAGTTCCGCACAGCGGTGATGAACGAACGGGCCAGAGCCGGGCCGGGCACGTACCGAAAATCGATCTCGTCGTCCGTCTCCGGTGGAGTCCAGTCGACGCGCAAGAGGGGGTTGGCGGACAAGAGTCCCTTCTCCTCCACCGTGTACCGGAGGAAGTTGCTCAGGACCATGCGCTTTCGCCGGGCGGTGTTCTCCGCAGCCTTCTTCCCGTCCATGCGGCGTGACAGCGCTTCGAGAGCCGGACGCAAGAGGGCGGGGTCTTCCAGAACCGCGACCTTCATGGAGTGCTCAGAGAGCCAGGACAGGGCCGATCGAATCTCTTGTGGCGGCTCATCCACGGTATGGCGTGAGGTCAGTTGGCCGTCCGGGCCCGGCACCGCGCGGAATGCCCACTGGTAGAGAGCGGCCCGCAGGGTCCGGGAATCTGGGGCACCGCGAGTCGTAGTGACCAGCGTCGGGATGACGACCGCGAGCGCTTCGGCGATTCCGGCCCGGTGCTTGGCCGCGGCGCGTGGCCACTTCATGAGCGCGTACGCGGTGGCGTGGTCGTACCAGGTGGGCGAGGTACGTACGGCCAACTCCCGTGCCGGCAGGCCCGTGTCCTCGTCGAACTGCTCGCGCTCCCGGAGAGCGGTCATCAGCTCGGAACGACGCCCGTCCGCCTGCGGCTTGAGCTTGAAGCTCTTGGAGTGCGGCCGTGCCCCGACGCGCCAGCGCAGTTCGTAGGGCTTCGGGCGTCCTGCCCGCTTGCGGATGGACCAGATATCGACGTCGTACGTGAGCATGGGTCTCCCCCGAAGATGGGCCCGCCATGCGGCGGGCCCATGGTTGATTTACGAGGTGGGGTCAGACTGTGGCGCGCTGTTCGCAGCGCGCCCACCAGGCATCGAGGTCGGCACGGCTGACGCGGAGTTGACCGTTGGGCAGCTTCTGGAGACGGGGCGCTTGGCCGCGTGCGCGCATGCGGTAGAACGCGGCTCGGCTCAT
Organism: Streptomyces sp. WM6386; assembly: GCF_000972385.1. Taxonomy (GTDB): domain Bacteria; phylum Actinomycetota; class Actinomycetes; order Streptomycetales; family Streptomycetaceae; genus Streptomyces. Next base: position 33,402 of record NZ_JXTE01000002.1, on the reverse strand, counting down.
CTCGATCTCTTCGAGGACTTCGGGGAGCTTGAGCATCTTGGGGCGGGCCACGGTGCGACTCCTCACGTAAAGGTCATGACGGGGCTCTTCGGTCCCCTTCTGGGAAGTCCGCTACCTGCGCTACTTCCGCTTCTGTGCAGGTCAGAGGCCTGTAAGCGGTAGCGGATAGGGGTAGCGGTAGCGGATAGCGTGTAGCCGGTAGCGGGCCGCGGGGGCGGTACCCGCTACCGGATCAGTGCAGGTCAGTCCGTGTGTTCGCTCTCGGGTAGCGGAAGTAGCGGACTTTCCGGGGGTGGGGGGCAGTAGCGCTGCCATGCGTCGTAGAGATCGGTGGAGTAGTAGCCCTTGAGGACGCTGCCGCCTGTTTTGATGTTGCGGGAGGCGACGGGTTCGCCGTCGGCGGTGACGTACTCGCTGAGCATCCGGGACAGGCGGCGGGAGTCGAGCGGCTTGCCGTTGAAGTCGGCCCACGGGGCGTCGTCGAGGGCGTTGAGCCGGTCGAGGATGGCGACGGTGGGCAGGCGGTCGATGCCGCTCAGGACGTGGTCGCGCAGGTCGGTGAGCAGGCGGATGCCGATGCTGCCCTTGTCGTTGGCCTGCGATGCCTTGACCAGCGTCGCGCACGCTTCGCGGGCCCGGTGAGGCCAGTCGCCGCCGGCCGCGTCGGCGATGGCGATGAGTGGTTCCCATACGTCGGCCGGCCGGTCGGCGACGCCTTCGGGCATCTCGGGGAACACGTCCGTGACTTGCTCCTGGATGGTCTCGGCCCACCTGGCGAGCCTGTCACGGAGCTGGTTGCCCTCCCGCACGTGGATGCGGGTGCGGAAGGCTTCCACCTTCTCGTTCCTGGCCCGGCGGCGCATGCGGATGATGACGGAGCGGGTCATGATCGTGGCGGGGAGGGAGCCGAGTCCTGCGACGGCGACGGCGCAGTACGCGGGGAAGCCCTGTACTTGCTGGTTGGCGCCGTCTCCGACGCACCGGTACATCTCCCGGCCCCGCGTGTGGCCGGCGTTGATGAACCCGCGGAGCTGCTCGTTCTCCCCGGCTTTGGGCCCGAAGATGGTGTCGATCTCGTCGAACAGGATCGTCGGCCGGCCCCCGTCGACTCCGGAGACGGACCGGAACAGGGCGGCGGCGGAAGCATCCACGGCCGCCATGGAGCGCGGTACGAGGGTTTCCACGACCTCCAGCGCGCGGGACTTGCCCGATCCGGGTTCCGGGGAGAGGAACGCGAGGCGGGGGGTGGAGTCGAACGCGTCGAGGAGGTGGGCGTGTGCGTCCCACAGGGTCACGGCTACGTATGCGGCTTCGGTGGGGAAGACGTTGAAGCGGCGGTGGAAGTCCTCCACCTCGTCGAGCAGCGCAGCGCCGTCGGTGGTGTCGGTCATGCCGCGTGCCTCCTTTCGGAGAGTGCTGCGGGGGCCTGCTCGCAGGCGGAGCGGTGGACGGTGTACTCGGATGCCAGAGCTGCCACGTTTGGGGCTCCGGTGGCGGTGCCGGTCTGTCCGCAGGCGCAGGCGTAGGCGGCGTTGGGGGTGTCGCCTTGGCGCTTGGACCAGCGGGCGCCGTCCCAGTGATGCCGGTAGAGCGGTGGGGCGTAGATGCGGATACCGGGCTGATCCGGCGTGGGGTCGGGTGTGCTGTGGCGTGCCTCGTCGCTGCGGAACTTGCCAGAACGAACAGCTGAAAGGGCGCCTGCGGCGACGACCCTTCGGGCGCCCACGGCCGCCGGGGGCGTGCCCGGTTCGGCGGCCTGTGGGCTGCTCGTGGCGGCGGGTTGGCCTTCCAAGGGGGAGCTGCGGGGGGTGCTCATGCCGCATCCCGGGGCCGGGCTTTGCGCAGGGAACTGTCGAGGGCGCTGCGGATCGTGGCGCGGCACTCCGCAGCGGTGAGTCCGCGAGCCTCCCCCGCCGCTTGGAAGGCCTCCTCCACCACGTGCCGGGGGATGTCGCCCCACGCGACGAAACGCCCCACCTTGAAGGCGGACCGATTGAGCGTGATGTTGCGCTGCGATTCCGGCGCCGCGGCGACGATGGCGCACTCGGCCTCCAATGCGGCCAGGGCGGCGCTGCTGCCGCTGACCGACGGGAGCCTGAGCGGTCCGGCGGGGCGGGCGGGGGCCGGTTGGAGCAGCCTCAGCAGCCACGCGGGCAGTGCGGCCACGGCGGAGCTGTCGAGGACTTCGTACGGTCCGGCGGGGGTGGTGCTGCCGGCGGCGACGACGTAGCCGCCCCATGCACGGGTGTCGACCAACGGAGCGAGACTGCCCGCGGTGTTGGCCAGCCGGATGCCAGGCGGGGCGGTGAAGTACAAGTGCTGTCCGCCGCTCGCAGTCCGCACCCGGTAAGTGGTGGGGACGGGGTGCCCGGCGCGCTCGCAGAGCGTCGCAAAGGACGTCGCGCCGTCAGGCGCGTCCGAACTGCCCTCACTGTTCTTGCTGCTGGGCTTGGGCATGTCGAGGTCGATGACAACCAGCCCGGACGGGCCGGTCGCGATGGCGATGTTCGCCGCGCTGGTCTCCCAGCACCACCGGATACGGTGCGGGTCGGTGCTGGCCCGCTGCTCCCACTTCAGGTGTCCATGAGCGCAGTCGCCGGTCTGCCGGCAGCGGTCGGCGCCGTGCAGGGCGGGATGCTTGCTGTTGGGGCGCAGTGGGAAGACGTGCCAACCGCGCTGTGCGGCCTCCAGGGCGGCCCTCATCAGATCCGTGCTCATGCGGCCACCTCCAACGCACTGGAGAGCAGGAAGGCGCGGCCGATGTGCTCGCTGTAGGCGGGCGGAATGGCCTCGGTCAGTTCCTCCCGCACGTCGGTCCACGTGATGCCGAGCGCGGCTTGCAGCTCGGCCACGGACGGCTTGCCGCCGCCGTTGCCGTACGCGGCCACGTAGGGGCCGTCATAGAAACGGCCATGCCGCCAGCCACGTACGCGCCCGCGGTGCGGGACGTGGGCCGGCTGGTCGATGGTCCAGCGGCCCAACTCGAAGTTGCGGTGCCGGATGACGTCGAGCGCGAACATCTCGCCGCACAGGGTCAGATCCTTGCGGATCTTCGCGCGGCCGTTGGGTTGCTCGATGACGTACGGGAGGCCCGTCGCGTCGAGGAGTTCGCGGGTGGGCGCCACCAGGTCGACGTGGGCGCCGCCCCAGCCTTGGGACTGGTTGGTGCCCACGGTCAACGTGCACTTGTCCTGGCACGGCGGGGAGGCGTGGACGAACGCGTACCGCTCGATCTCGCCCGAGGTGATCAGGTGGGCAAGGTAGGTGAGGGCGTCGCCCTGGTGGTAGTCGAAGGGGTAGTTGGGTCGGTGGGCGATGTCGCATCCGTCCACGTCGAACCCCGCGCGGTCGTAGCCGATGGCGGCGCCTCCGGCGCAGGAGAACAGATCCAGCAGGCGCGGCCGTGGCCGGTGGGCTCGCCGGATGTCGGTGGGTTGGGTCATGCTGGAGACCTCCACAGGTCAGTTCGTGGCAGGTGGACAGGGGCGGCCCGTGACTTTGGCGAGACGGGGGCCGCCCTTGGCGTAGCTAGTGGTCGGCGCCGGTGTAGTGGGCGATGGAGCCGGGGCAGTAGGTGTCGGGGCAGTCGCAGCCGCCGCATTCGTTGCAGACGTCGTCGGAGCACTCGTCACACAGCCGGTGCCCGGGGCATCCGTAGTCGGCGCAGTCGTCGCAGTACTGCTCGTCGTCGAACACGTCAGTCCTCTCCTGAGGCAACAGGGACGGTGGGTGCGGTTGTTGGAGTTTTGCGGTTGATTGGCCGGGTTGTCGCCAGTGCGGTCGGCCAACCTCCATCCCCCCGGGTTGCGCTGGGTGTTGCGCCAGGGGGTTGCGCTGGGTGTTGCGCCATGGTGTTGCGCTGGGTGTTGCGGTGACCGATTCAGCCACGGGGTGTTTTCGCAGGTGACCGGCCAGACCATGGGCGTGGTCGGGGCGGACATCCCCTCTGCGGCCCCTTTGCCCCGTGCTTTTTGGTGGAGGGAGTGAGGCGGTGGGCGTGGTGGCGCGGGGCAGCCTCGGGGATCGGGGCGGCTCGGGTCGTGTCCGCGCGTCGGCGGGGCCGCGCGCGCAACCGCCGCCCGGGGCGGCTACTTGGAGCGGGCGAGCCGAAGCGTGATGCCGCCGACGCCGATCGGTCCGGCGGCGCCGGCGATGACGGCGGCGGCGTGGGCGGCTGCATCGAGCAGCGCGCACAGGGCGACGACCAGTCCCCAGGTGCCGAGCGAGGCAGCCGCGGCGACGGCGAGGGGGATCAGGATTCGGCGCCACGGGATGCCGTGGTGGGTGCTGCCCGGGACGACGATGACCACCGGCGCTCCGGTGGCTTCGGCGCGGCGGTAGGCGTCGGCGGGTATGTGCGGGGCGAGGATCCCCGGCGGGTCGCGGTGGGACATCGAGCCTCCCTCGGGTAGGCCGCGGGCCCGCGCCACAGAGGTGGTGCGGGCCCGCACAGGGTGGGGTGTCACGTCAGGTGTCAGGGAGTGTCAGGAAGGGGCGTCACGCGTTTCTGACAGCGGGTTTGCCTAGGGGTTTGGGTGTCAGGGGGCCGTGACGGTGTCAGGCGTCAGGCTGGTGTCAGGCAGCCCTCGGAGTGGGGACGATGCGCCACCGCCCGGTGGCGTTCGTGGGCTCCAACCGGCCCTCGATCGCGGCCTCTTTGAGGCGTGCGGACACCCACGGGCGGGAGAGGTTGTTGCGGTCGCACCAGTCCATGAAGTCCTTCGGGCCTACGATCATCTGGCCCGCGTCCTCGAACTCGGCCAGCGCCGTGGCGAACAGCCGGCGTGCCTCCTCCGGCTTCGGCTTGCGGCCCTCCTCTTCGCCGAAGATCGGGGCGTCGTCGCCCTCCTCCGGCTCGGGAAGCTCAGCCTCGGGGTCGATATCCGTGTCCTCCGGGTCGATCAGGGGCCCGGTGTCGTGCATGTCGTCCTCCTCGTCGCGGACCACCCGCAGCGGGGCGACCGGCTGGACGTCTTTGTCGGGGGTAGGGCGGCCGGTGTAGGCGCGTCCGGCCACCGAGGAGGCCGCGCCGGCGGTGATGGGGTCGGCAACCGCACCGTTGGCCTGAGCCCATGCAGCGAGCTGTTCCATGACGGGTACGGCGCGGATGGTGAAGCGCTGCGTGCGCGCGGGTGAGGGGTAGCGGTCCTCGTCGATGCCGGGGGAGACGACGTAGCAGTAGCCCGGTCGCCGGTTGGCCCACGCTCCGGGGTGCGCGCCGGCGTCGATGACCGTCTCGGGGAGCGAGAATCCCTCGTCCCGCGGGTCACAGCCGAGTGCGATCACGGACGGGAGGGAGGCGCGGGTGGAGGTGGACATCTGGTCGAACGACGGACGCTGCAATGACACGATCAGCGAGACGCCGGCCGACCGGGCTTCCTGCGCGATGCCGGTGAACGCGCTGTCACCGAGGTTGCGCAGGGTGTTGGCGGCCTCCTCGAACCAGGTGACCAGGAACGGCATGCCCGCACAGCCGCACGCGCTCCCGTCCGTGCTGCACGAGTGCGCCGGGTCGTTCTGCACCTCCGCGGCCTCGGGAACCCACTGCCGGTAGCCGTGGGCACCCAACCAGCGGGTACGCGCGGGGATGACCGTTTCGACGGCCGCGACCATGACCTCGGTCTGTGAGCCGCCCTCTACGGCCCAGTCCAGTCCGGCCCGCAGGGGTGCGAAGTCCTGGAAGGCTTTGGGGTCGGAGAACCAGACGATGACGTCCCGACGGGAGAGGATCTCCGTCAGGAGGTTGAGGGCGGCATCGCCCTTGCCGGAGCCGGACTGGCCCGCGATCAGGCCATGGGTGGAGTTGCGGCCCTCATCGGGGTCACCGGGCAGCCACATCACGAGCAGCGAGCCGTCGTCGTAGCGTCCCAGAACCAGCGGCTCGGCGATCGAGCCCCCCAGGTTGGAGGGGCCCTCCCACTCCAGAACCTCCGCGAGCATGTCTTCCGGCACGATCACCAGATTCCCGCGGCGCTCGGATTCGGGGTCGGGGGTGTAGCGGATGGCGTTCTTCGGCAGATCCAGCGCGGACGCGATCTTGGCCAGTGCTTTGGTGACATCGTCGTTCGTCTGCTCGCCGGGCTGCAGCGCGAGCGGCGCGGTGACCCGGTTGGGCTCCACCTTCGCCGCCCCGATCTGCGCGCGGGCCAGCCCGACCTTCTCCAGCAGGCCTCCGTCCGAACTGCCCGGGGTGCCCTCGGTGTTGTGGCGCAGGCCCATCCGGATGTTCCAGGACAGGGCGACCGCGGGCCCGCCCATCAGGTACAGGTCGTCCACTGGCCCGGCGGTCGGGCCGGCGAGGCAGGCGGCGGTCACCCATGCGGAGCCGCACGCGACCGTAACGGCCGAGTGCAGGCGGCGCTGCTGGCTGGTGTTCTTGCCTGCCCACCAGGTGACGCCGGTCAGTGTCACGGAGGCGAGGGTGAGGCCGACGCCCGCGGCAGCGTTGTCCGGCCACCGCCAGTGCCCCAAAGCGCCGACCAGACCGGTACCGGCCCAGCCGAGCCACGGCGGCAGATGCGGCTTGGCCTTGTGCAGCAGGTAGGCGCGCACCGTGCCGTTCTCGGGTCCGCCGTGGGGGTCCATGACGTAGCCGGGCATGTTGTCGGGGTAGGTCATCGTGCTGGTTCGGTTCCGGGACATCGGGTGAACCTCCTTACTGCTGGTCCCAGTTCATGACCGGCTGCTGCGGGCGGCGGGCGCGGTGGCGGACCCGGTTGATCTCTTCCTCGAATTCCTGCTGGAACGTCGCGTAGCAGGCGGCAGCGTTCTTCGCGGCGCCCCGCAGTTCGTCCGCGGCCTTGCGCATCTTGCGGGACACCCTCCGGGCCCTGATCCGGGAGCCGAACGCCCGTCCCTCCGGGTCCGGTACGGCCGCCAGAACGCTTTCGAGGATCTCGGCGGCCATGGCGACCTCGATGGACAGCGTCACGCCGGCCGCCCGCAGGGTGTTGCAGTAGTTCCGTACCTGCGCGGGATTGGTGAACTCCGGCGCAGGCAACAGGGACTGGCCGCCCGACCGGCCACCACCGCCTGCCTGGCTTCGGTTGCGGTTGTTGTTGACGGTGACGTTGATCGGCGGGACGAACGAGCCGCCCATCGCACCGACGAACCCGCCGACCGCGGCGCCCGCGTTGGTGAACTTGTTGCCCTTGCCGTTGTTGCTGTTCGCACCGTTCGTGCGGTTGGTGGCGCCGCCGTTGCGGCCGTTGCTGTTGCGCGTGGGGGTTGCCATCAGAGGTGGCCTCCTCGGGTCAGTGGGTGCGGCGGACGATGAGCCACGCGGTCTGGACGACGATCAGGGTGAGCAGCCAGACCAGCGGCAGCGGACTGGCCCACGGGCCGAACCCGGCCGCGAGTGCCGCCCACGTGAACGCGAGCGTGGCGAACACGGCCAGGGCGATGCGCCAGGCCAGCGTGGAACCCCGCGCGGGGCGAGAGCGCTGCACAACGGCGAACCACACGAGCGGCGCTATGGCCGTGGGCGCGAGCACGAGAGCGGACCACCAGGCGATGACGTGCAGCAGCCCGGTGACGGCCAGGGCGAGCAGGGCGAGGCCGGTGGGGGCGAGCGCGTGCCGGGCCATCCACAGTCCACGGCCCACGAAGCCGAGCGCCTCACGGGTCAGCGAGGGGTGTTCGGGGACGACGACCACGAACGGCTGTGCGCGGCGCCCGCGTTGGCGCGGGAGCTGGACGGTGTGGACGCCGGCGGCGGTCCTGACCTTGCGGGTACGGGTACGACTGGACACAGCGAAACTCCTTGGAAAGTCGAAGGGGGTTCAGGCGGCGCGCTGTTCTTCGGCGTTGATGCACAGACCGCAGATGCCGTGCCGGGTCGACAGGCAGTAGCTGTAGATGACCTGGCAGCGGGGGCAGGTGCGGCGGGCGAGCATCGCCAGTGCCAGTGCGCCCCACTTGCGGGAGGTCATCGGACGGACCGGCTTGGCCAGTTCCTCGAGGTAGAGGTAGGCGACGCGGGCGCCGTGGCGGCGGTTGAACACCATCACCTGCGCCGCCACCGGCTGACCCCCGGGCCGTAGGCCGCGGGCGCGGAGCTGGCGGCGGGTGGCGTAGCCGTCCGGGGCCATCCGCCACGGGTAGGTGGGTATGCCGTAGCGGGCCCCGTTTGGGTCGAAGCACTTCGCGTAGGCGGTCGCCATCAGATGACCGCCTCAACCAGCTCGCTCACGTCGGCGGCGACGTGGCCGGCGTCGCGCAGTTCCTGATAGCGGGTAGAGACCCAACCGACCGACCAACCACACAGCTCCGCAGCGGCCCGCACCGACAACCCGGCTGTGAACGCGGCCTGCACCATCACGCGGGCCCGCTCCTCGGGCTTCTTCTCTGTGGCGGGTCCCAGCGCCAGCAGGGCGGCGCGTTCACGCGCGGCCCGCTCCTGGCGCTCTACGTGTTCACGGCGTTCACGCTCGATGTGCTCCTGCCGCTCCCGCTCGCGTCGCTCGGCCTCCTCGCGCTCGGACCGTTCACGGTCCAGCCGGAGCTGTTCACGCTCGCGTTCACGGCGTTCACGATCTTCCCGCTCCGCGCGCTCCCGGGCCTCCTGGCGCTCACGCTCCTCGCGGCGGGCCCGCTCCTCCCGCTCCGCTTGCTCACGGATCAGACGGGCTTCGTGCTCACGCTGTTCACGCGCCAGCATCGCCGCATGCTCACGCTCCTCACGGGCCCGCCGTGCGGCAGTCTCACGGCGCTCGGCCGCGGCCTGCTCCCGCGTCTCCCGCTCGATGCGCTGCCGCTCTTCCAGAGAGGTGACGGCGGCGGTGATGGCGCGCCGGTAGGCCAGACCGGTTTCCGCGGTGACGATCAGCAGCAGCGGTGCGACCGCATGCACGGCCACGCCCACCAGGTCGCCTTGCAGCGCGGAGTCCGCGACGTTCAACGCCAGCGTCATGCAGCCGGTCATCCAGCGCAGCACCACCGGCCACCGGCCGCCATGCCCCCCGAGACGGGCCAGGACCGCATCGAGACGGACCACGATGACGACCGCGGCGTCAACGACGAGGGGCAGGATCGGGGCCGTCCAGTCCCACTCATCGGGGGTATGGGCGGCCGCGAGCGGGGTGACGGTGAGGATCGAATAGAGCATGGCGCCCGCGACGATGAGCCACGTCCCGACGGACAGCGCGCGCTCGGCTGAACGGATCTGAACGCTGTTCACGCCTGCCCCTCCGTCCATGAACGCACCCGCATGGCGGCGAGCAGCGTCACAGCGGTGGAGGGGTCATCGGGGTCGGCGCTGTACTCCGTCCACTCCCACTCGGCACCCGGAACCGGCTCGAAGCCGAGAACGCTGAGCGCGTTCACGCGCTCCGTGAACGTCGGCACCGGAGCGGCCCGGTCAAAGCCGAACTCCGGCCACGGGTCGGTGGTGTCCATGAGCACCACATACAGCCGCCACCCGTCCTTGAACGCGGACATCTGCGCCGTGAACGTCTGCGCGGTCACGCCCCGACCCCCGAGGCCGTAACCGTGTGGTTGATCAGCTCCACCCGCGCGGCCAACGCCCGGCGGCGGGCCCGGCGGATGCGCCGCTGGTCCAACTCGGTCGGGGTCCGGTCGAGGGTGGCGATGTGCGCGTCCAACAGGTCGATGTCCGCGACGATGACCGGCATCTCCTGGTCGATCGCGTCCAGCTCCGCATCCGTCGGCTCCATGAAGTCGGCGAACGCGGTAACAGCATCCTGAACAGTCACGATGGGGTTCATTGGGTCGTGTTCCTCTCACAGGTGGAACGGCCCGAACAGCACCCCCGGAGTTGCCCCTCCGGGGGTGCGCGCCGTTCTGGGTGATCAGCCACGCCAAACGCGCGGCATGGCCGCGTCGAGCGGCCGGAGTGCCCCGGGCGAGATTCGATCTCGCACCCTTCACGGCTGGATGCCGGGGCGACGTGCATGTCTCCTTGGGGGGTGTCGCGCCCGTATCAGGTAGCGCGGCATGACCCCGTTGTAGGCGTACGGAGACGTGACCTTTCGGTCTAAGCCCTCCCGAATGCCCAGGGTCGGGGGCGCCCTCGGCCCGCTCTGTCCCGGGCCCCTTGACCTCGAACGGGCCCTGAATGAGGGCGTATTGAGGTCCGACACCCGCCGTTCGGTTGAACCGACCGGCGGGCACATCCCTAAGGTTCCCTAGGGTTCCCTGCGGTGTCAAGCGGTAAGGTAGGGAACCTCAGGGAAGTAACGACAGGGAGCAGGCGAAATGGCAGGCCAGGCCGACAACCGGGCGCCGTACGCGAAGATTGCCGCCCACTACACGGAGCTGATTACGTCTGGCCAGCTAGAGCCAGGAACGCTCCTGCCCAGCATCAAGAACCTCGCCGAAGAGTGGAAAGTCAGCACCGCGACAGCCGAGAAGGCTCTCCGCAAGCTGCGCAACGAGGGGCTTGTCCGAGGGATCCACGGGATCGGGACAGAAGTCCTGGACCAGCCGGCCCCAATGTCTTCAGGCTCTCAACGCCAGGACCGTGGACGCCGCACGGGATCTAGCTGGGGTGCAGGCGAAAGATCAGACTCGCATCAGGCAGCGGTAGTGCCCGCGCCCACCGAAGTGGCCCAAGCATTGGACCTTCAGCCCGACTCTGACGTGATTCGCCGGAGCCGGGTGTACCGAGACCGGCACGGCATCGTGGCCCACAGCACGTCATGGATTCCGGTTCGGTACGCAAAGCTCATCCCCCAACTGGCAGAAGGCGAGCGCCTGGCAGGGGGAACTTCGCTCCAGCTCATCGCCCAAGCCACCGGCCACCCGATCAGTCACCGCATCGACACCGCTTCCGCGAGGCTGCTCACGCCGGAGTACGCACGACTCCTCGAGCTGGACCCTGAGAACCCACCGACGGAACCAGTAGTCGTGATGACGGCAAAGTTCGTCGACAGCGAGGGCAACGTCGTGGAATTCGGCGTGGACCTCGGCGGCCCTGGCCGCACTTGGCGCACAGAATCGGAGGTCGCGCCGTGACGGTGGTAGACGACACGCTCGCGAGCGTGCTTGAAAACCGCCTAGGGTCACTGCTCGCGGCCCGTAGAGCTGGCACAATCACGCCCGAAGCCGAAGCGGAGATGGCCGCCATCTCCATGACCATGACGAGACCGATGTCATCACGTCCACCGTTCTGCGTCCTGATGGCCGGACTGCCAGGCTCCGGCAAGACCACCCTCTCCCGCGCGCTGACCGACCGCGGGTTCGTACGGCTGTGTCCGGACGAAGAGATGTACCGCCGGCATGGTGTGTACGGGGTGGACTTTCCTCGGGGCATCTTCCCGACCCTTGAGCGCCCGGTACTGGAGGACGTGGCGGTCGAACTCGCCGATGAGCTCAAGGCGGGACATGACGTCGTCGTTGACCATGGCTTTTGGACCCCCGAGGACCGAGCTCACTGGCGAGCCATCGCCGCCGACGCCGGCGCCACTGCGGTTGTCGTCTATCTCGCGGCCAGCCACGACGAGCTTTGGGCGAGGATCAGTAAGCGCAACGAGTTTCACGCGAACGACCCCAACTCGATCTACTTCTCCGAGAGCGACCTTCAGAGGTACCGTGCCCGGTTCTTCCCCCCTCAGGCAGGTGAACCGTACCTCTCGTACGACGGCGATCCTTCGACCGTGATCGCGGCTCTAGAAGACTCTCGAACCTGACCTCACAGGGCCGGCATCACGCGCCGGGGAGTCGTTCAGAAAGGGCTAACAGGCTGGCCAAGCCGTCAAATATCCCGCCCAACAAACGAACACCCCTGGCCGGACGACCAGGGGTGCCTCGCACTCAGCTGTGCGTCGATGGTTTCGTCAGTCGATGGGTTCGCAGATCACTTTCAGCTGGCATTCTGTCGGCGCCGCTGAACCCAATCGGGATCCCGCACCGGCGCTGGCTCAATCTGTGGGTCCGTTAGGTCGCGATCCGAAATGCGCATCATCATCTCGAAAAGCCAGATCAAACGACCAAAACGGATCACAGCGAGGCAGAAGGCATATTCGAAGATGAACCTTGCTGAGAGCGGATCGTTCTTCCTGTCTAGTGTCTGAGCAACGATAAATAGAGCGCAGCAGAGAGCTGTCACAGCTAGTAGGGCGCGCCAGCTCTTCCGAAGTTTCGCATGGTGTTCTCGTCGGACTTCCCGAACTCGAATTCCATTCGAGGCGGTATAAATTGAGATCGCAATGGCACTCAACCCGCCGATTGCGGAAACTACGCCAGCCGAAGTGCCGTAGGCGTCAGTGCGCTGTGAGGAGTCGATCCAGGAAAGCCAGTCTCCCGATCCTGTGAGCCTGATCAAGAGAATGTGGCCAGCGACGATGACCGCAGCTGCCAGGTAGTCAACCCAGAGCCACTCGGACCAACGATCTTCTAGTGCTTCGCCCGCACCCATCGTCGCTACATCCTCCCCGCAGCTCAGGTAGCTTCTACGCTGTCGACCGCCAAGCGCAACTCGTCCTCGTGCTCTGCTGATGCTCCCAGGATGGCATGCACCGCTGACAGGATCCGGATGGAGTTGCCTTCATCGTCCGTTGCGGCGACGCGGCGCTTGGCAGTGATGTGGTGATCTACCAGTTCTACTAGGCGTGAGTACTCGGGACCGGTGGGGTCTGAGTAAACGAGTTTGGCGCGCGCTCGTTCGGCTTCCGGTACGACATCGGAGATAGCCCTGAGGTCGGCTAGGAGCATCTCCCTGTGCTCTCTCAATTCTTTCTTCCGAGGGACACTAATAATCATTGTGACGCTGATTTCTCCATAGGCCTCTCCTGCAATTCGGAGCGAGTGGGCCAGTCCGCCCTTCTTCTCCCTCAGGGCTCCCATCTTATTGGCCATTACCTTGACTTCTACCCGGCTTGCTCCTTCAGCTGTTCTGAGTTTCTCCACTTCGGCATGAGCTATGACCGGGCGTACGAGAAGATCGTGCGGGAATATTTTCATCCCGTTGATCCATGATTCGAGTGCAGGCCTGCCTGGAGCGGAAACAGAGCCTGGCATGACGGCAACTATATTGCCGAATGGTAGGAAATATATGACGGAGGTGTCCAAGTACCCCTCGTGGGCTGACTGTTCAAGTTCACGCAGGTCTCCGGTGTCCCAGTTGAGAACGGAGAGCCATTCACCTGAGTCCTTCACTCGATGCAACAGGAGGATGTTGTCGGTGTCTACGGTGGTGACCGTCCCGACCCATATGTTCTCAGCCTCTACTTTACGTTCGGGCGCCGACAGTTGGGACACATCGGAGAGTGCCCCGTCCCAATCGATCTGTTCCATTCGTTTCGGCTCACCACTGGTTGGCTTGACGATCTCGAAGAACGTGATGGTCCGCTCTCGCATGTTTCGCAGAGTCGCCATGTCTGACCTCCCGTGTCGTCACCCAATTCAGTGGGCGCCGTACTCCTGCCACTTACGCCTCGTGCCTCAACAACTAAGCGTGGTCCCGGAGTAGCGATCTGTCGACCCGGCGCGCACCCCCAGGTCGCGCGCCGGGTCGACAGACCCTGATGAGCAGTGGTGGAGCAGGACTTGTCGGCGGTAGCGACTGTGTGACATCAGTAGCTGACATCAACAGAGACAGACAGCGGCGCACGAGGGAGTACTCGTTGCGGTTCAAATCTGTCCGACGCTCACGGGCCTGTGGGCCATGTGTGGGCCAACGTCGCGCAGAAGGAGCCGATCCAGCGCTCCCGTACACGTGAGAAGGGGTTTCGTTCCTGATTCCGCAACGGTCTTGAAAACCGTCGTGGCAGCGATGTCACCGTGGGTTCAAATCCCACACCCACCGCGCAGGCCAGAAGCTATGCAGGTCAGAAGGGGTGTCTCTGACGAGAGGCACCCCTTCGGCGTGAAGTGGCTTCTTGCGCCCCATACGCTCGCTCATGGATGGCCTGCCGCCTTACGAACTCGCCTTCCCCGGCCCCCTCCGCGACAAGCTCGAAGGCCCCGGAGTTCGTCGTCGCCGAGCGGTTCCGAGTCGTCCCTCCGGCGAGTAGTCGAACGGCCACTCGGCTACAACTCGTGGTCCCGGGCCAGTTCGTCCCACGCCACCTCCCGCAGCCCCTCCTCCGCGTCGCAGCCCGACGGAACCTGGGTCGTGGGCTGGAACCAGATGACTGTGAGGTCCGACCGGTACAGGACCGGATCGTGGGCCGGGTTCATGGCGGCGGAGCGGAAGCGGCCCACGCACGCCACCGACGGGAGCACCTCCACCGGGCCGAACGCACCCGAGTACTGGTCCGGGTACTCCCGCGCGGGCGGGACCAGGTGGACCGGCGTCCTCGGGAACTCCCGCTCTGCCGATCGCAACAGGCCTTTGATCTTCATCTCGTTGACCGGCTTGCAGGGATAGCCCTCCAGCATTCCGCCGTATGTCGAGGAGAGCCACAGCTCGGAGAGGTCGATGCTGCGGCCGGAGTTCAGGACGATGCGGGCCAGTGACATGGTCGGCACTCTAGGGCGGTGGTGCATCGGGCTCCCGTGAGTTTCATGGCCGACGCCGGTTCGTACGGGCCTTACGGCCGGTGCCCCGTCATGCGTGCCGCCGACGCGATCGTCGCGCGGGCCTCGCGTTCGGTCAGGCCGGTGTTGAGGGCCGCGTCGACCAGGGGATCGACGAGGGCGGGGCCGATGCCGTCCTCGTAGGCGCGGCAGGCCGCCCAGAACAGGCGAGTGTTGCGCTGTCCCTCGTGTGCGGCGAGGACGAACTGGACCAGGCCCTGACCGTGGTCGCCGGCCGACGGGGGCGTGGGGTGGTGGGGGCGGGGCGGCGGCAGCAGGAGGCGGAGCAGGGCGGGCGGGCAGGCGGCGGGGGCCAGATGGGCCGTACCGGGGGCCGTCGCGTACACGCCGTGGTCGGTGCGGGAGCCGGGGCCGACGAGGTAGCCGCCGGCGCCCCGGATGTCGATGCCGGGGGCCAGACGGCCGGCCGAGTTGGGGACGACGACGTCCGGTGGGCCGCTCAGCCAGAGGTGGCGGCCGCCGCTGGGGGTCAGGACGACGACCGTGGCGGGGATCGTGAACAGGTGGCGCAGGGCCAGTTCGCGCAGGGCCGCCGAGGAGTCGGTGTCCGATTTCGTGTCGAGGTCGATGCCGATCAGGTGGTGGGGCGGGAGGCCGCAGGCGATGCCGTAGCCCGTCGCCCAGGGGGTCGCGGCGAACATTTCGCGGATGCGGTTCGGGTCGGTGGCGGCGTCGTAGACCCCGTGGCCGAAGCGGCCGCACTCGCCGTGGCAAGGCGGGGCCTCGGGGTCGTCGCGGTGCGGGGACCGCAGGGCCGGGAGCTTCGTGCGGGACAGGGGGATGACGGCCAGGCCGCGTTCGGCGGCTGACAGGGCGTGGGCGAGGGCCAGCGTCGTGGCCTGCCGGTCTGTGGTGGCCATGGCTCTATTTTCGTACACCTGTTCGAGAAAGGGAAGCGTATTCCAGGGCGACTCGCCGAGCGGGGCGGCTTGGCCGGAAAAGCGCCGGAACGCTTCACCTCTTGCGGTGCTTGGGGAGGGTCTGCCCGCATCGCCCTGACCTGATGCTCAAGGTCGTGAAAGGGGTTTATCGACTTGTCCTCACGCTTCAGGGCGAATGATCGCTTCCGGGCTGGTTCGCCGGGGATTCGGTGGGCAACTCTGATCTCGCGACGTCGTGATCGACTCCGAGGCGGTCGGCCAACTGCCTGGGGAAAAAGCCTTACTTGACGTACTTCCGGCTATGAAGCCGGGTTCTGGAGGAAGAACATGGCAAGCATCCGTACCGCCCGCGTCATCGCCGCCGTCTCCGCCCTTCCGCTCGCCGCCGCGCTCTTCACCGGCGTCGCGACGGCGGACAACGGTGGCTTCGCGGACGACGGATCGAACGCGGGTGTCGCGAGCATCGTCGGCAGCGGTGTCGGTGGCACCAACAACGGCAACTCGTCCACCACGCAGCAGAACGCGGTGGGCTCCGGTGCCTCGAACCAGAGCAATACCGCGCAGGTCAACGGCTCCGCGTTCACGGCCATCAATCAGGGCAACGACAACACGTCCGTCAACTTCACCCCGCTGTGGTGGTGAGCTGAGGGGTCGCCGCTCCGGCGGCCCCGGCCTCCGACCGGGTGTGCTTCGTGGGGTGTGACACGTCTGCGCGGCGGTGCTTCGGCATCGCCGCGCAGGTGTTTGTGCGCACGGCCACGGATCGGGCGAGGCTGTCGGCCCGGGCCGGGCCCGCACACTCCGGCCGGGCCGGTGACCATCCGCCTTGACAGTGCACGCCATCTGACGGACAGTCAGAAATCTTCGCCGAGTTCGCGGGAACCCCGGCGGCGGCAGCGGTGTACCAGAAGTGTCGATACGAAACGGGCGGGACGAACGGGACCACGAGGACGAGGGGGAGGCCATGGCCGACGAACTGGAGCAGCGACTGAAGGCGTACGAGGGTCGGCCCGCCGCCGTCTCCGGCACCGGCAAGGACCCCGTCAACGCGCCCATGATCAGGCACTGGTGCGAGGCCATGGGCGACACCAACCCGGCCTACTCCGGCCCGGACGCCATCGCCCCGCCCACCATGCTCCAGGCGTGGACGATGGGTGGCCTCTCCGGGCATACGGGCCGCTCGTCGGCCTACGACGAACTGCTCACCCTCCTCGACGAGGCGGGCTGCACCTCGGTCGTCGCCACCGACTGCGAGCAGGAGTACATCCGGCCCCTGCGCCCCGGGGACGAGATCACCTTCGACGCCGTGATCGAGTCGGTGTCCTCCCGCAAGACGACGAAGCTCGGCACGGGTCACTTCGTCACGACCCGTATGGACATCCGCGTCGGCCCCGACCTCGCCGGCACCCACCGCTTCCGCATCCTCAAATACGCCCCCGCCTCCGCGCGACGGCGGCAGCCGGACGAGGCACCCCGCCGCCCCCGTCCCGTCATCAACCGCGACAACGCCGGCTTCTGGGAAGGCGTCCGCGAACACCGCCTCCTCATCCAGCGCTGCACCGCCTGCGGCACCCTGCGCCACCCCTGGCTGCCCGGCTGCAACACCTGCGGCCACCCGGAGTGGGACACGGTCGAGGCAAGCGGAAACGGCACGGTCCATTCGTACGTCGTCATGCACCACCCGCCCTTCCCCGCCTTCACGGAATCCGATCACGCCGCTGACGCGGCGGGTCCGTACGCGGTCGGCCTGATAGAGCTCACGGAAGGCGTGCGAATGATCAGCAACGTGACCGGGGTGCCGTACGACAAGGTGCGGATCGGCATGCCCGTGCGGCTCGAATTCAGGGAGTACGACGAGGAGTTGGTGCTCCCGGTCTTCCGGGCCGAGGAAGGCCTGTACGGGAAGGGGTCGCACGAGGAGGGGTCCCATGTACGTCGGTGAGCAGCTCCCCTCGCTGGAGATCCCGGTCACCCGCACACTGATCGTCGCCGGCGCCGTCGCCTCCCGCGACTACCAGGATGTCCACCATGACGCGGAGTCGGCCCGGCAGAAGGGCTCCCCGGACATCTTCATGAACATCCTGACGACCAACGGCCTGGTCGGCCGCTACATCACGGACCACTTCGGTCCCACGGCCGAGCTCCGCCGCGTCGCCATCCGGCTGGGCGCTCCCAACTACCCGGGAGACACCATGGCGTTGACGGGCACGGTCGAGGAGGTCGAAGGCGACACCGCGACCGTCCGCGTGCTCGGGGAGAACGGCATCGGCAGACATGTCACGGGCACGGTGACGGTCACCGTCCCGCCGGACGCGCCGCCGGTTGCGCCGCCGCAGGCACCGTCGGGGACGGCCTCAGGAGGTGCCCGATGAGCATCCGTACCCGGGACACCCTCGGCGGACGGTCGGCGATCGTCGGCATCGGTGCCACCGAGTTCTCCAAGGACTCGGGCCGCAGTGAGCTGAAGCTCGCCGTGGAGGCGGTGCGGGCCGCGCTGGACGACGCGGGGCTGACGCCGGCCGACGTGGACGGGATGGTGACGTTCACGATGGACACCAACCCGGAGATCACCGTGGCCCAGGCCTGCGGGATGGGTGAGCTGTCCTTCTTCTCCCGCGTCCACTACGGCGGCGGTGCGGCCTGTGCGACGGTCCAGCAGGCGGCGCTGGCGGTGGCGACGGGCGTGGCCGAGGTGGTGGTCTGCTACCGCGCCTTCAACGAACGGTCGGGGCGTCGCTTCGGCGCGGGGGTGCGGCACCGGGAGCCCTCCGCGGAGGGGGTCGCGCTCGGCTGGTCCCTGCCGTTCGGGCTGCTCACCCCGGCGTCCTGGGTGGCGATGGCGGCCCAGCGTTATCTGCACACCTACGGTCTGACCCCGGAGGCGTTCGGGCAGGTGGCTGTCACTGCCCGTAGACACGCGGCGACCAACCCGGCGGCATACTTCCACGACCGTCCGATCACCCTCGCCGACCATGCCGCCTCACGCTGGATCGTGGAGCCGCTCCGTCTCCTCGACTGCTGCCAGGAGACGGACGGCGCCCAGGCCCTCGTCGTCACGTCCCTGGAGCGGGCACGTGATCTGCCGAACCCGCCGGCGGTCGTGGCCGCGGCAGCCCAGGGAGCGGGCCGGGCCCAGGAACAGATGACCAGCTTCTACCGCGACGACCTGACGGGCCTGCCGGAGATGGGGGTCGTGGCCCGCCAGTTGTGGCGCACCTCGGGGCTCACGCCAGCCGACATCGATGTGGGGATCCTGTACGACCACTTCACGCCGTTCGTGCTGATGCAGCTGGAGGAGTTCGGGTTCTGCGGGAAGGGGGAGGCGGCGGACTTCGTGGCCGGGGAGCGGTTGCCGCTGAACACACACGGAGGACAGCTGGGGGAGGCGTATCTGCACGGGATGAACGGGATCGCGGAGGGAGTGCGTCAGATCCGGGGGACGGCGGTGAACCGGATATCCGGCGCGGGCCGGGTCCTGGTGACGGCGGGGACGGGGGTGCCCACCTCGGGGCTGGTGCTCTCCGGGGAAGGCTGAGGCCTCGGAAGGCGGGCTCGTCTGCGAGGACGGGTGTACCCCTCAGGGGTCGTCCCGCAGTAGTCCCCACCCCCTCGTCCACCCTCAGGAGGTGGAGCCACCCCCACCCCTACAACCTGAGGCGGACTCGTCTTCGGGACCTGCGGCCGATGAGCGGGAGGCCTCCTCGCTCCTAGCGTGGAGCCATGACCACACCCGTCTGCACCAGCGCTTCGGACGTCGCGGTACCGGCGAGGCAGACCCGCCCGCACGCGACGTACCCCTCCTTCTCGTCGTATGTGAAGGCCCGCCAGCCGGTGCTGCTGCGTACCGCCCGGTCGCTGACCGCGAACCCGTGCGACGCGGAGGACCTGCTGCAGACCGCGCTCACCAAGACGTATGTCGCCTGGGAGCGGATCGAGGACCACCGGGCGCTGGACGGTTATGTGCGTCGTGCGCTGCTGAACACGCGCACATCGCAGTGGCGCAAGCGCAAGGTGGACGAGTTCGCGACCGACGAGATCCCGGAACCCGAGCTGACGCTCGGCGGGGACGACCCGGCCGAGCAGCAGGCGCTGCACGATGCGATGTGGCGGGCGATCATGAAGCTGCCGGCCCGGCAGCGGGCGATGGTCGTCCTCAGGTACTACGAGGATCTGAGCGAGGTCCAGACGGCCGAGGTGCTCGAGGTGTCGGTGGGCACGGTGAAGTCGGCGGTGTCCCGGGCGCTGGGCAAGCTGCGGGAGGACCCGGAGCTGGGGCTGGTCCGCTAGGCGGCTGCCCCGTCGCGGGTGCGCGGCCCTGGAGCGCGGGCGGCCGCCTCGCACGGTTGGGGTCCTGGCCGCGGCCGGGAGGTCCTGGCATGGCCATGCCCGCGGGTCACCGTCGGTAATACGTCTCGATCGGGCCCCGTGCCTCGTCGAAGAGTGCCGGGCCGTGCTGCTCGACCGTCGGCCAGGCGCCTGAGGCCGGGTTGAGTTCGATGAGCTGCTCGGTGGAGAGGGCGTAGACGACGCGGCCGAGTCCGGAGCGGGCGATGCCGCCGGTGCACATGCCGCAGGGCCGGCAGCTGGTGTAGAGGGTGGTGCGGGCGGCGGTGTCGGGGGCGAGTTCGCGGGCGGCCCAGCGGGCGAGCTTCAGTTCGGGGTGGGCGCTGATGTCGTTGTCGCGGAGGACCGTGTTGTGGGCCTCGGCGAGGATCTCGCCGTCGGGGCCGGCCAGCAGGGAGCCGTAGGGGGCGTCGCCGAGGGTGACGGCGTGGGCCGCGAGGGCGATCGCGCGGCGCAGGAGGTGCTCGTCGGCGGTGCTGATCATGGGCGGGTCCTCCAGTGGGTGGCCACGGCGGTGAGATCCTGCCAGGCCGTGTGCGGGCGGCGGGTCTCCTCCGGGTCCCCGTGGTAGGGGTCGAGCAGGACGGTGGAGGCGCCGAGCAGGCGGAGTTGGTCGAGGTCGTCGAGGATCTGGTCGAGGGTTCCGACGCCTGCGGGGCGTTCGGGGTCGTCGACCGGTGTCGTCGTCAGGCGCAGGGCGATGCGCGGGGCGAAGCCCGGCAGGGAGTGGTGGGTCACGGTGGAGCGCAGCCAGGAGATCGTGCCTCGCAGGGGGTGCCAGGCGTCGCCGAAGCCGATGGCGCGTCGGATCGCCGCGTCGCTGTTGCCGCCGACCCAGAGGGGGACGGCGGTGGCGGGGCCGTTCGAGCGCCAGGCGTCGCGCAGGGCGGTGAGGTGCTCGTCGGTCAGTCTGCCGCGCGCGGTGAAGGGCACGCCGAGCGCCGCGTACTCCTGACGGGCCCAGCCGACGCCCACGCCGAGCACCAGGCGGCCGTCGCTGAGCTGTTGGAGGTTGGTGGCCATACGGGCCACCAGGAGCGGGTGCCGGTAGGGGAGGACGAGGACGGTGGTGCCCAGGCGCAGGGTGGTGGTGATGCCGGCGAGCCAGGAGAGGGTGGTGAAGGGTTCGTAGAACGGTTCCGGGTATCGCTCGGCCACGTCCGGGGTGACCGTCACGTGGTCCGAGACCATGAGGAGGTCGAAGCCGAGCCCTTCCACGACGCGGGCCCACTCGCGCAGGACGCCGGGGTCGGTGCCGGGGCCGAAGTTCGGTACGTTGACGCCCAGTTGCATGGTTCGAGGCTATAGCGGTGATCATGGGCAACGGAACAGACTTCTCCTGGTGATCGGGCTGTGGTCCCGTGAATCTGCCGGTAGATTCACGACATGGCCGTGAATCTCGATGAGGTCGACTGGGCGATCATCCGTCAGTTGCAGCAGGAGGCGCGTCTGTCCCTGAGTGAACTGGGGCGGCGGGTGAATCTCAGCCCGTCGGCCACCACGGAACGGGTGCGGCAGCTGGAGGCGCAGGGCGTCATCACCGGTTACCAGGCGGTGGTGGACCTGGAGAAGGTCGGCTATCCCGTGCTGGCCCTCGTCCGGCTGAAGTACCCGGGCAACCGGCACCAGCCGTTGCGTCAACTGTTCGCCGAGCGGCGGGAGATCCTCGAGTGCCTGCGCACCACCGGCGACGACTGCTACACCTTGAAGGTCGCCGCGACCTCCATGGGGCACCTGGAGACCCTCATGGACGAGCTGGCGGGTCTGGGCAGCACGACCACGAGCGTCGTCTACAGCCAGACCCTGCCCTTCCGCGGCCCCGACCGGCCCTGGGACCGCAGTGCGGTCTCTCCGACAGCTGCACAGCACTGTGAACGCAACGTGACGTGATCGATCACCGCTGACTAGTGACATACCGCGCGGTATGTGAGCAGAATCAGCCCAGCCCTTACCACCGCGTAGGCAATGTCGCCCCGGGAGGACGCCGTGCTGAGCACGATGCAGGACGTACCGCTGCTGATCTCGAGGATCCTGGCCCACGGGTCCACGATCCACGGCACATCGCAGGTGACCACCTGGACCGGTGAGGGCGAGCCGCACCGGCGTTCCTTCGCCGGCATCGGTGCCCGCGCGGCCCAGCTGGCGCACGCGCTGCGCGAGGACCTCGGCGTCGCGGACGACGAGCGGGTCGCGACCCTGATGTGGAACAACTCCGAGCATGTCGAGGCCTACTTCGCGATCCCGTCCATGGGCGCGGTCCTGCACACGCTGAACCTCCGGCTCCCGGCCGAGCAGCTCGCGTGGATCGTCAACCACGCGGCCGACCGGGTCGTGATCGCCAACGGTTCGCTGCTGCCGCTGCTCGTCCCGCTGCTGCCGCACCTCAAGACGGTCGAGCATGTGGTGGTGTCGGGCCCGGGCGACCGCTCCGGGCTCGCGGCCGCCGACGTCCAGGTGCACGAGTACGAGGACCTGATCGCCGGGAAGCCGACGGCGTACGGCTGGCCCGAGCTGGACGAGCGTCATGCCGCCGCGATGTGCTACACGTCCGGCACGACGGGCGACCCCAAGGGTGTGGTGTACAGCCACCGTTCGATCTATCTGCACTCCATGCAGGTCAACATGGCGCAGTCGATGGGCCTGACCGACCAGGACACCTCGCTGGTGGTGGTGCCGCAGTTCCACGTCAACGCCTGGGGCCTGCCGCACGCCACCTTCATGACCGGTGTGAACCTGCTGATGCCGGACCGCTTCCTGCAGCCCGCGCCGCTCGCCGAGATGATCGAGAGCCAGAAGCCGACCCACGCGGCCGCCGTCCCCACCATCTGGCAGGGCCTGCTCGCCGAACTGACCGCCAAGCCGCGGGACGTCTCCTCCCTCGGGCAGGTCACCATCGGCGGTTCCGCCTGTCCGCCCTCCCTCATGGAGGCCTTCGACAAGCTGGGCATGCGGGTCTGCCACGCCTGGGGCATGACGGAGACCTCCCCGCTCGGCACCGTCGCCCGTCCGCCGGCCCATGTGGTGGGCACCGAGGAGGAGTTCGCGTACCGCCTCACGCAGGGCCGTTTCCCGACGAGCGTCGAGGCCCGCCTCACCGGCCCCGGCGGCGAGCGCCTGCCCTGGGACGGCGAGTCCGCGGGCGAGCTGGAGGTCCGCGGCCCGTGGATCGCCGGCGCCTACTACAACGGCCCGGACGCCGAATCGCTGCGCCCCGCCGACAAGTTCAGCGAGGACGGCTGGCTGAAGACCGGCGACGTCGGCACGATCTCCGCCGACGGCTTCCTCACCCTCACCGACCGCGCCAAGGACGTCATCAAGTCCGGCGGCGAGTGGATCTCCTCGGTGGAGCTCGAGAACGCCCTGATGTCCCACCCCGACGTCACCGAGGCGGCCGTCGTAGCCGTCCCCGACGACAAGTGGGGCGAGCGCCCGTTGGCCACGGTCGTCCTCCGCGAGGGCTCCACCGCCGACTTCGAGTCCCTGCGGACCTTCCTCGCCGAGGAGGGCCACATCGCCAAGTGGCAGCTCCCGGAGCGCTGGACGATCATCGAGTCGGTGCCGAAGACGAGCGTGGGCAAGTTCGACAAAAAGGTGCTGCGCAGGCAGTACGCCGAGGGCACGCTGGACATCACCAAGCTCTGACACGAGCTCGGACACACGAGATGCCGGGCAGGGGATCGACATCCCTGCCCGGCATCGTCGTACGACCGCCGCGGTCGCCGTCGTAGTCGCTCCCGGCCCCGCGTCCCGGCTAGTTCGTCCCGATCCGCGCCAGCAGATCCACGATCCGCGCCTGCACCTCACCACTGGTGGACCGCTCCGCCAGGAACAGCACCGTCTCGCCGGACGCCAGCCGCGGCAGGTCCGCCTGGTCGACGGCGGCGGTGTAGACGACGAGCGGGGTGCGGTTGAGCTGCCCGTTCGCGCGCAGCCAGTCGACGATGCCGGCCTGGCGGCGGTGCACCTGGTGCAGGTCCATCACAACCAGATTCGGCCGGAACTGCCCCGCCAGCGTCACTGCGTCCGCGTCGCTCGCGGCCCGCGCCACCTGCATCCCGCGCCGCTCCAGCGTCGCGGTCAGCGCCAGCGCGATCTCCGCGTGCTCCTCGATCAGCAGCACGCGCGGCGGGTGCTGCTCGCTGTCGCGCGGGGCCAGGGCCTTCAGGAGTACGGCGGGATCGGCACCGTACGCCGCCTCGCGCGTCGCCTGTCCGAGCCCCGCGGTCACCATCACCGGCACCGAGGCGGCCACCGCGGCCTGCCGCAGCGACTGCAGCGCGGTCCGGGTGATCGGCCCGGTCAGCGGGTCCACGAACAGCGCGGCCGGGAACGCGGCGATCTGCGCGTCGACCTCCTCGCGCGAGTGCACGATGACGGGCCGGTAGCCGCGGTCGCTGAGCGCCTGCTGCGTGGTGACGTCCGGCGCGGGCCACACCAGCAGCCGGCGCGGGTTGTCCAGCGGCTCCGGGGGCAGTTCGTCGTCCATCGGCTGCGGCCGCGGGGTGTTCGCGATCTCGACGGCCCCACCGGGACCGTCCAGCGGCTCGGGACCCTCGGCGGCGTTCTCGTCCGGTGCGCCTATGGCGTACGACCGTCCGGTGCCCTCGGTCAGATGAGCCAGCCGGGACTGTCCGGCCATCGAGGGCTGGGGCTGCGCGGGCGCCTGCCCGGCCAACGACGGCTGGGGCTGCGCCGGGGTCTGCTCGGCCGTCGGATGCGGGCGCCCGGCGGCCGGGTCGGGCGGCGTGCCGAGCTTGCGGCGGCGGCCGGAACCCCCGGGCTGATGCGGCGCGGGCGTCGCCGTCGGCTGCGGCTGCTGGACCTGGGCCGCCTGCCGGGTGAACGGCACGCCCTGCCCCAGCGTCCGCACGCTGATCGCCCGCCCCTGCGTCGAGTTCGGGTCGACGGGCGCCGCGGCCTCCGCGGGCAGCGGCTGCGCCGGGCGGGCCTGCGCGGCCGCCTCGGGGGGCGGTGTGGTGCCGGCGGACGGCACGGGCTGCGGGGCGTTCGCCGGTACGGCGTTGTCGTCGGCGGGCCACGGCTGGGGAGCCGGGGCGCCCTGGGGTGCCTGACCGGGAGCGGCCTCGGCGGGGAGCGGCTGGCCTGCGAGGGTGTGTCCGGAGGGTGCCTGGGCGGGCAGCGCGGTCTGACCGGTGGCGTTCTGCGCGGGCACGGCGGCGGGCCGGGCGGCCTGGGCGGGGACCGGCTGAGCGGTCTGCTGCCCGGCGATCACCTGCTGTGCCTGCTGGGCCTGCTGCGCCGGAACCCCCTGCGCGGGTGTCCCACCGGCCTCCGCGGGCGCGCCCACGGCCCGTCGACGCCGGCCCGTGGGCGCGGACGCGGGGTGCGGCTGCGGTGGGGTGTGGTCGCCGGACTGGTCGTGCGGCACGGCGTCGTGCCGACCGTCGTCGACGAGCCCGGCGGCGGGAACGGCCTGCCCCGGGACATGGACCGCGACCTGAGCACCCGGCACCTGCACGGGTACGGCGGCCGCACCGGGCACCGGCCCGGGAAGCCCGGCCTGGACCGGAACCTGTGCGGGCACGGCGATCTGACCCGGCAACTGCCCGGGAACGGCGCTCTGGGCGCCGGGTGCCTGCATGGGCACACCCTGCCCCTGCCCCTGTCCCTGCCCCGGAACGTGCGCCTGCCCGATCGCGGCCGCCGACTGTTGCGCCCTGCCCGGCCCGCCCGGCCCGTCCGGGGTGCCCTCGGCCCGGTCCGCGTCCGCGGGCGGCAGCGCGAACACCGCGCGGGGCGCGGCTTCCTGCGCGGCGGCCCGCTCGTTCGCGGCGGCCAGGGCGCGGCGCCGACGTCCGGTCGGCTGCGTCCCGCCGCCCTCCGCGGGCTCGGCGGACGCGACCGCGGGCAGCGCGGGCGGCAGCGCGTGCTGCTCACCGCCGGAGCCCGGGCCCGCACCGGAGTCCTGTCGAGCACGGTGACCCTCGGCAGGCGCGGGCACACCCTGCGGCGGCACGGTCCCGCCCAGCCCACTTCCCATGGCGGCGGTCCCCGCGGCGTACTCGGCGGCCGTGACGACGGCACCCTCGGACACGCCCGCATCGACCCCGTCGGCCACGTCCTCACCGGCACCCTCGGCCGGCCTGCCCCGCCGCCGCCCGGTACCACCGGACCCGGACTCCACACCGGAGGTCAGCGCCGGAAGGGCCGGAGCCTGCTCCGCACGCCTTCTGCGACGCCCGGTGGGCGTGCCCTCGGCCCCGTCGGAGTCGGGGTCCGCGCCGATGCCGGAAGCCTCCGGCACGTCGCTCTCCAGGAACGCGTCGACGGACGACCGCCGCGCCCGGCGCCGCCCGCCCCCGCCATCGGTCCCGGCAGGCGGCTCGATCGCGGCCGGACCGGCCGCCGCGACGGCTCCCGCCCCACCGCCGATGGGCACTTCGAGGACGTAGGCGCTCCCACTCATCCCCGGCACTTCATGCGTCTGCAGCACACCACCATGGGCGCGCACGATCCCGCGCACGATCGGCTCGTGCACCGGGTCTCCCCCGGCGTACGGCCCGCGCACCTCGATGCGTACGACCTCGCCGCGCTGTGCCGCCGCCACGACGACGGTGTTGTCCATGTATCCGCCCGCCGACACGGGCGAGTTGCCGGTCGCGTCGACGCCGGCGACGTCCGCGACGAGGTGGGCGAGGGCCCGGGCGAGGAGCTGCGGGTCGACCTCGGCCTCGATGGGCGGGGCGTGCACGGCGAACTGCACGCGCCCCGGCCCGATGAGCTCCACGGCCCCGTCGACGCCCGCCGCGACGACGGCGTCGAGCATCACTTTCGTCCGTGTGATGCCGTCGGTGCCGGTGTCGAGGCGCTGGTAGGCGAGGACGTTGTCGATGAGCTGGGTGATCCGCGAGTACCCCGCGGACAGGTGATGCAGCACCTGGTTGGCCTCGGGCCACAACTGCCCGGCGTCGTCCGCGGCCAGAGCCGCCAGCTCGCGGCGCAGCTCGTCGAGGGGCCCGCGCAGGGAGGCCCCGAGCAGGGTGAGGAGCTGTTCATGCCGCCCGGCGAGCGCCTCGTACCGGTCCTTCTCCCGCTCCCCGAGCGAGGCGTACCGCTCCTCACCCGCGGCGAGTTCCTCCTCGTGCTGCTCCTGGAGCCCCTCTACCTCGGTGATGTGCTTCTGGCGCAGCGCGGTCAGCTCGGAGGCGTGCTCCTCGGCGAGCCGCTCCAGCTCCTGCGCGTGCCGCTGCTCGGCGGCGTCCTTCTCCTCGGCGAGCTGGTCGTAGGGCCGCCGGTCGGTGAAGGTCATGACAGCCCCGACGAGCTGGTCACCGTCCCGCACCGGCGCGGTCGTCAGGTCGACGGAGACCTTGTCGCCCTTCTTCGACCACACCACCTGCCCGCGCACCCGGTGCTTGCGCCCGGAGCGCAGGGTGTCGGCGAGCGGGGACTCCTCGTACGGGAACGGTGTGCCGTCCGCGCGGGAGTGCAGCATGAGTTCGTGCAGCTCGCGGCCGCCGAGGTCGCTGGCCCGGTAGCCCAGTATCTGGGCGGCGGCCGGGTTGACGAGGACGATCCGCCCGTCGGTGTCGGTACCGACGACCCCCTCGGACGCGGCCCGCAGGATCATCTCGGTCTGCCGCTGCGAACGCGCCAGCTCGGCCTCGGTGTCGACGGTCCCGGTGAGGTCCCTGACGACGAGCATCAGCAGCTCGTCGCTGCCGTAGCCGTAGTTGTCGTAGGCCTGCTGGCCGTTCTCGAGATTGGCGCTGGTGACCTCGACCGGGAACTCGGCCCCGTCGGTGCGGCGCGCGATCATCCGCGTCGGCTTGGTCTGCCCCCGCGGATCCATGTGGTCCGGCCGCCGCATCGACCCCGGGATCAGCTTGGAGTCGAACTCGGGCAGCAGATCGAGCAGCCCGCGCCCGACCAGAGCCGTACCCGGCGCCTCGAAGGCCTCGAGGGCGATGGTGTTGGCGTTCACGACGGTCCCGTTGGCGTTGACCAGGACCAACGCGTCGGGCAGCGCGTCGAGTATGGCTGCGAGGCGAGCAGCGCCTCGGGATGGCCTGCTGCTCACGAGACGCTTCCTCCCTGTTACCGCACCTTGCCGACCGCTCGGGCCATCTTGCCAACCGGCCCGCGACGTGTCACGCGAGGGAGTCTAAGGGCACCGGTTGTGCCGGGGGCGCCGGATGAGAGGGAGGTCGCACGACGAAGTGACGTAGAACGTGTGACCGCACGCGCGACCACCTGCTTCTCCTGCGCGATACCCCCGCGGGACTTCCGCAGGACTTTAATGGACGCCCTGTTTCCGCCATGAAATGCCTGTGCGAGGTACTTCCTGCCTACCGGCCCATGTCGGGCAGCACGGGAACGAGCCGGTCCCAACGGCCGATCTGGCAACCGTCGCTCCGGTCGTACCTCGCGTCGACGGGCCGCCCGGCCCAGGTCCCGGTGACATGCGCGGTGGCCGGCCCGCCGTACTGCATGGTGCACAGGCTCCGCTCCGGTACGGGGGCGAAGGTGTCCCTGCCCCAGCGCGCACCGCGGTCGAGCGCGGCGCACGCGCTGCCGGCGTCGGGGTGGGTGCCGCCGCCGGGATGGCAGTACAGCTCGAAGGTCCCGTCCTTGGCACCGCCCGCGTTCCGCACGGTGACGGTGAGGTGGTCGCCGACACGGTCGTCGTCGCGGGCGGGCGGGGGCATGAGGGTGTGGGCGGAGGCGGGTGCGGCGGTGACGGAACCGGCGGCGACGAGAGTGGAGGCGCCGAGGACGAGGAGCCGGGCGAGCCGGGCGGACTGGAGCATGACCTGACTAACGCGCCCCGCCCCGACCGGTTGCGCCACCCCTCTCGCACCGTCGGTGGGGCTTTGCCCTGCGGCCCGCCTGCCTAGTACCGTGGGAGGCGATTGGTGACACCGCGCTCGACTGTGTCATCATCTGGACGCACCACTCGCGCTCGCGCGGATGGCTGTGCTGGAGGCGTCGCCTAGTCCGGTCTATGGCGCCGCACTGCTAATGCGGTTTGGGACTTAAATCCCATCGAGGGTTCAAATCCCTCCGCCTCCGCGCTTGATCACGAAGCCCCGGTCTTTCGGCCGGGGCTTCGTCGTTGCCGCCAAGGCCCTATCAGGCCGTTTCCGCAGCTCACAATGGGTACGGCAAACGGATTTCACATGGCGGCGGCAGTCATGTAATGTTCTTCCTGTCGCCGCGAGCGGCCCGGAAGGGCAGGGAACGGCGGGAAAACAGAACAAGCACTCGTAGCTTAACGGATAGAGCATCTGACTACGGATCAGAAGGTTGCAGGTTCGAATCCTGCCGAGTGCACATGAAGTGAGAGGCCCCGGAGAGATCCGGGGCCTCTCGCGTTGTCGGGGGCGGGTTCGCGGTGCGGGAGGGGTGCTGGTGAACGGTGGGATCGGTAGGGCGGGGCTCGGCGGCGTGATGCTGGCCGTGCTGGTGGGATGCGGCGGCAGCGCGGCCGGGGAATCGGACGGCTCGGCGAGGACGGGGGCGCGGACGCAGACGACGGAAGCGGCCCGACTGTCCTCCGCGGTGCTGCAGAGCCGGTGGTGGACGTGGGCGGCGTCGGAGCCCGAAGCCACGAACCCGGTCGCCGACGAGGACGGACGCGCGTGCGGACGTAACCAGCCGAAGGACGTGTGGTTCCTGGCGGGCACGTTCGGTACTCAGGCCGAGCGCACCTGCACGGTTCCCGGCGGGGTCCCGCTCGCGTTCCCCTTGGTGAACCTGGTCGCCGACCCGGCGGACTGTGCGGAGTTCATGAGTACGGCCGAGGGATCCGCGGTCCTGGACGGCGAGAAGATCGACGCGGAGACCAGCCGTGGGGAGACGATCTCCGTGGAGGGTGTCGCCGGCAATCCCGTCACGGGCACGGGCGAGCGCTTCACGGCCACCGGGTGCGGCCTCTGGGTCCAGTTGCCCCCGTTGCGGAGCGGGAAGCACACGCTGGAGATCCGCGGCCGGTCGCAGGACTTCTCGGTGGGGGTGGACTACACGCTGACCGTGGAGTCCGCGTAGGAGAAGGACGGGGACAGGCACCCGCACATACGAGAAGAGGCCCCGGCGTGATGTCCGGGGCCTCTGGCGTTCTGGGTCTGGCGGCAAGAAGTGGGCGGGTTCAAGCCGTGGCTCCCGCCAGGCGGTGGAACGCCTCGGTGGTGCGGGGGTGGGCCAGTTCGTCCAGGAGGTGGCGCCACTCGGGGTCGGTCGCGGGTGAGTGGGCCTGGTCCCAGGCGGTGAGGAGCGGGGCGAG
Source organism: Streptomyces sp. WM6386 (assembly GCF_000972385.1). Taxonomy (GTDB): domain Bacteria; phylum Actinomycetota; class Actinomycetes; order Streptomycetales; family Streptomycetaceae; genus Streptomyces. Next base: position 3,435 of record NZ_JXTE01000002.1, on the reverse strand, counting down.
TTCGCTCTCGTGCGCGCTCTCGGTCATGGCGGCCACGGTGGTGTTCGGCTCGGGGGAGGGCAGCGACTGCATCGGATTTCCTTCCGGGGAGGTGTGATGTGCCTCGGGCTGTGCCTCGGGCTGTGCCTCGGGCTGTGCCTCGGGTCTGTGCCTCTCGGATCCTCTGCTTTCCACGATGCCCCCGTCGGCCTTCAGCCGCCATGGAGCGACCTACCGCGTGGGGGGTGTAGCTAGCCGTACCCCAGGGAACGGCTAGCCCCCCTCGACCGGGTCTCGAGAACGGCCGCCCGGGAAGCCGCGCAGGCGTGGTAGGTCAGTCGAGGCGGTCGAACTCGGTGTCGGTCGGGCCAGGTTCGGACCGGCACAAGCAGGTGGCCGTTCGCGAGGGCGACCGCAATCGGCGGGCGGGATCGGGCGCTCCGGGGCAAGTGGCGTGCTGCACTTGCCCGTTGGTGACGAACGTATGTGCTTGTGCTATCTGTTCGAATCCGCATATTTTCTCGCGTCATGACCATGACGCGAAGAGCGATCATCAAGGGCATGGCCGCCGCACCGTTCGTAGGTGCCGCCGGCAGCCTGCTCGCCCCCACCGCCGCGCACGCCGCGACCATCGACGCCGGCCAGTACTCACTGACCAGCCGCTCCTACAACAGCCACGGCGAATTCGCCGCCCTGGCAGCCGGGTTGGCGGCCAGTCTGACCAAGGTGGACGCGACCACCGTCATAGCCGACACCAACCGCAGCGCCGACGTGCTCAGCAGCGCACCCAGCACGTCCGAGGCCTTCCAGGCCGGTTTCGCCTGGGACGGCGACGACCAGGAGGTCGCCTACTGGATACCCCAGGGCATCACCACCAGCGCCGACGCCTACGGCAACGGGCTCTACCCCGAGGGCGGCAGCAACAAGGTCATCCTGGTCTCCTGGTACTTCGAGACCGACCCCGACGAGGACGGCGACGACGACTACGCGCTCGACAAGGGCATGCGGCTCACCTTCGTCGACTACAACACCCCCTCCGCGCCCACCTACCGGCACATACTGCTGGTCGAACCGGTGCGGACCAGCACGGGCGCGTACTCCTTCAACCCCGTCCGCAAACACGCCGGCGGCATCATGTGGTACGGCAACCTGCTGTACGTCGTCGACACGTACAAGGGCCTGAGGCTCTTCGACCTCAACACCCTCTTCACCGTCCCCACCACGGAGAAGGACGTGTGCGGTCTGCACACCGACGGTCAGTACTACGGCTACGGCTACAAGTACGTCCTCCCGCAGAGCCACGCCTACGACAACGCGGGAACCTGGCTGCGCTACTCGGCGATAGGCCTCGACCGCGCAAGCACCCCCGACAGCCTGGTGATAGGCGAGTACTCGCTCTCCGGCGTCGTCGACTACGACGAGCCGGGCGACCCCTTCCTCGGCTCGACCGAGCCCACCAACACCGTGCCCAAGGTGGTCCGCTGGGAGCTCGACTACACCGACCGGCACCCGGGTTCGCTGACCGCGACCGAGGCCGTCACCGTCGCCCAGCAGAAGATCCAGGGCGTCGTCTCCCGCAAGACCAAGCACTACCTCTCGGTCAGCGCCGGCAAGTCCACCGCGGGCACGCTGCGCACCTTCACCTCCGGCGCGAACAGCACGAGCACCGTCGCCGACCTCGCCATCGGCTCCGAGGACCTCAGCTACCACAGCAGCGGTGCGTCGGGCTGGTCGTACAGCGAGTCCGTGATCTGGAACGCCAGCGAGTACGTCAACAAGCGGTACGTGTACGCGGTCCGGGCCGACGGCTCCTGAACGCATGAGCGGGGCCCCGGGAGATCCCGGGGCCCCGGAGCCGAGGAGTTAGCGGGCGAGCAGCAGGTCGCCGTGGTGGACGCGGCTGCCGCGCACGGGACGTACCGCCGCGGCCGCGGTCTCCTTGCGACCGGCGAAGACGAACAGCCGCAGCACCAGGAACCGGCCGATCCCGGCGAGACCGGAGGCGCCGAGGTAGACCGCCTGCTCCCGGACCAGGCTCGGCGAGGACTGCACCGAGTGCAGGACGAACATCGCGGTGCAGGTCACGACGTAGGCGGCGGTCGCCGAACCGGCCGACTGGACGTGGCGGCGCAGACCCGCGCGGCCGCCGGTGCCGAAGGTGAACAGGGCGTGCAGTTCGGTGCAGAGGATCGTGGACGCAACCGTGATCACCGCGTTCGCCGCCGCCCAGGGCATCAGCAGCGCCAGCAGCGGAACCGCCGCGCTGGACAGGACCCCGACCCCGCCGCCGCACACCACGAACCGGACGAAGGAGGCGAGCGGGCCCACCGGCTTGGCCTCTGTGCGCTGCATCTCCATGACGGTTCCTTCCGGGCCGGGCGCGAATCTGACGGACCACCGCTGACCCCGGACCGGCTTCAGTGGAGTTTCACCCCGGCTTCAGCCCGGATCAGCGTGGTTCTACGATCTCGTCGCGCGCGCTCCGGAACGAGGGTGTCCCCTACCGAACCCATGGTGGAGCCAGCCCCACCATCGCCCTCCGACCGGCCCTACCCGCCCTGCTCACGGCCCTACTGGCCGTCCTGGTCCCGCAGTTCCTCGATGTACTCCAGCGCCAGGCCCGTCGTGCGCGTGAACCAGTCGTTCAGTACGGCGATCTCGTCCGCGGAGTAGTCGGCGAAGAGGGTGTTGAGGCGGGCGTAGTAGGGGCCGTAGAGGGCCTCGACGCGAGCGACCGCGGCCGGGACGGCGGCGACGCGGACCCGGCGGCGGTCGTCGGGGTCGGGTCGGCGGGTGATGAAGCCGCCGCGTTCGAGACGGTTGAGGATGCCGGTCATCGCGCCCGTCGTGACATGGGCGTGCTCCGCGAGGTCGCCCGCGGTGAGCAGGGCCTCGCCGGCCTTCAGGACACAGCCGAAGCAGAGGAGATCGGTGACGTTCAGGCCCAGCCGCTGGGCCATCTCCTGCTGGCCGAGCAGATGCGCCGCGATGAGGGAGTCCATCGACGACAACGCCTGGGCCGGGGTGGTGGCGGGGCGGGGCTCGGCTTGCATCTGCTGATTACCTTAGATTGTGAGAGGTTTCGGTGCTAAATTTCTTACGTCGTGAGATGTTCTGTTGCTGTGAGCGGGAGGCGAGAACGTTGAGTGCGCACCAGTATGACGAGGGGCACACGGTCGCGGGGTGGACCGGATTCGCCGTGGCCATCGTCGGATCGGCCGTTCTGGGGCTCGGGATGATCATGGTGTCCGCCCCGGTGCTGGCGAGCGGGCTCGCCATCGTCGTGGTGAGTGTCCTCGTCACCTGGACCCTGCACCTCACCGGCTGGGGCAAGCCGCCGGGGCGCCGGCCCCGGGAGGAGTGGGGGATGCGGGTGCGGGACAGCTCGGCGCGCGACGGGCATCCGGGGTGCGTGGGGTGTCGGCTGGCGGGTCGGGGGCGGGGTCGGGTCAGGAG
>NZ_JXTE01000199.1 GCF_000972385.1 Streptomyces sp. WM6386 | reverse complement strand
GCCGAGTTCGCCGATGAGGATTTCTTCGGTGTGCTGGCCCAGGAGGGGTGGGGTGGTGATGTGGGTGGGGGAGTCGGAGAGTTTGAGGGGGTTGCCGACGGTGGTGAAGGTGCCGCGTTCGGGGTGGTCGACTGCGACGACGATCTCGTTGGCGGCCAGGGAGGGGTCCTCGATGATCTCTTTGGTGGACAGGATCGGCCCGCAGGGAATGTTGTGGCTGTTGAGCTGCTGCAGGACGTGCCATTTGGGGAGGGTGGTGGTCCATTCCTCGATGAGCTGGAACATTTTGGCGAGGTGGGGCAGCCGGGCCTCGGGGGTGGCCCATTGCGGGTCGGTGGCCAGTTCCGGGCGGCCGATCAGGTGGGCCAGGGGTGGCCAGCCGGCGGGCTGGACGATGACGTAGACGTAGTCGTTGGGTCCGCCGGGCGCGCATTTGACGGCCCAGCCGGGCTGGCCGCCGCCGGAGGCGTTGCCCGAGCGGGGGACCTCGTCGGTGAAGTCGTCGCCGGGGTATTCCGCCAGCGGGCCGTGGGTGAGGCGTTGCTGGTCGCGGAGTTTGACCCGGCACAGGTTGAGGACGGCGTGCTGCATGGCCACGTTCACCCGCTGTCCGCGCCCGGTCGACTCGCGCTGGAACAGGGCGGCCAGGATGGCGGCCACCGCGTGGATGCCGGTGCCCGAATCGCCGATCTGCGCGCCGGTCGCCATCGGCGGCCCGTCGGGGAATCCGGTGGTCGCCATCGACCCGCCCATCGCCTGTGCCACCACCTCATAGGCTTTGAAGTTGGTGTACGGGCCCTCTCCGAAGCCCTTGATGGAGGCGTACACGATCCGCGGGTTGATCTCCCGGATCCGTTCCCAGGTGAACCCCATCCGCTCCACCGCACCAGGAGCGAAGTTCTCCACCATCACATCCGAACGCCCGATCAGCTCGGTCAGCAGCTCCCTGCCCCGCTCGGACTTGGTGTTCAGCGTGACACTGCGCTTGTTGCAGTTGAGCATCGTGAAATACAGCGAGTCCACACCCGGCACATCCCGCAACTGCCCGCGCGTGATGTCCCCGCCCGGCGCCTCCACCTTCACCACGTCCGCACCCAGCCACGCCAGCAACTGCGTCGCCGACGGACCCGACTGCACATGCGTCATATCCAGCACCCGCACACCCTCAAGAGCCTTCGTC
>NZ_JXTE01000198.1 GCF_000972385.1 Streptomyces sp. WM6386 | reverse complement strand
GACTTCCCCGGTGCCGCGCGGCAGTTGCGGGAAGCGCTGATGCTGTGGTCCGGCACCGCCTTCGCGGACGTCCAGGCCGGGGCGCAGCTGGACATGGAGATCAAGCGTCTTGAGGAGAGCCGGCTGTGTGCGCTGGACCAGCGCATCGAGGCGGATCTGCGACTGGGGCGCCCCCGGGAGCTGCTGGCCAAGCGGACGGTTCTGGGGAATCGTTACCGGACTCATGAGAGCCTGCACGGCCAGTTCATGCTCGCGCTGTACCGCTCCGGGCGGCGCGGAGAGGCCCTGGAGGTCTACCAGCGGCTGCGCGCCACGCTCGTCCGGGACCTCGGTCTGGAGCCGTCGGCAGGGCTGCGGCGTCTGCAGCGGTCCATTCTCACAGCCAACCCCGAGACCACGGTGCCGGCCCCCAAGACCGGCAAGGAGCGCCTCGTTCCCACGAGTTGAGTGCCACCCTCTTCCCAGGGTCTTCGCGCAGCCGGTCCGTCCGGTTCGCCGACGCCTTGGGAAGCGGCATGTGTGGGCCCGAACGCGAGGCCCTGCCTGCCGCCTCGTCCGGCCGATGCCGTGACACATGTCCTCGTGACGCCCGTGATGCCCACCGGGCCCCGTCGCACCTCTCGCCCCCGCCCGGACGTCATCGTGCCGCCGAGACGCGGCTTGCTCGCCCGAACGCCCCGGCCCGCTGCCCGGGGAGGGGCGGCATCGGGCCGATACGGCCCCTTCGTCGAAACGGTGCCGTGCCTTCCGTAATTCGGGTTCTCAGCAACGGAATTCAATGGAAAAGGTAACCCGGCGGATCGTTCTGTGATAATGCGGGCACCCTTACTTCCAGTCGTCGTTTACATGCCCTTGAGTGGATCAATTTCCGGACTGTGGCCTTCAGTTGAAACACCCTCAAGCTCCGGTTGAGGAAAGTCGGGTGTGGCGCGAATCCGGCTAGTGTGCTAACGGTGACGGAATTCAGCCACGAGAGGAACTCGACGAGGTACGGAGGAAAGCAGTGAAGATTCAAGTTCTGGGTCCGTTGAGTGCCGAGGTCAACGGGGGGTCGATTGTCCCGACGGCCGGTAAGCCGCGGCAGATTCTTTCCCTGCTCGCTCTCTACCCCGGACGGGTGATGCCTGTCCCCATGCTCATGGAAGAAATCTGGGGAACCGAACCACCGCAGAGCGCGCTCACCAC
>NZ_JXTE01000197.1 GCF_000972385.1 Streptomyces sp. WM6386 | reverse complement strand
GCATGTAGCCGCTGGGCATCGTCACCAGCACGTCCTTGGCGGTGCGCCGCCTGCTCTCCCCCTCGATACCGTCCTGTTCGTCCTTCTCCACGGCCACGGCGATGAGTTCACGCAGCTGGAGAACGTATGTCTGCAAGGTGGTGCGGGCGCTGCGCGGCGGCGTGGTGCCCCACAGCTCCTCGATCAGTGCGGAGACGGGCACCACCCGGTCGGCGTGCAGCGCCAGCAGCGCCAGCACCTGCCGCGGCTTGGGAGCCGTCGGCGTGATGGAGATTCCGTTCTCCTGTACGGCCAATGCGCCGAGTACCTCGATGTCCACGCGATCTCCCCTGTCTTATGCCCGAGTGCTCCGGTCGGTTCGCGGCCGTCAACAGATGTCAGTCCGGCGCCATGACAAGAGTAAAAACAGCACGAGCGGTCTGTCAATACCAAACCGCATATCCTGTATTTTCTTAGCGGAGGCGTAGGGGCTAGGCACCTCTGACCAGCACCTATTCGGTATCTCTAGCGGTAATCAAGGAGGCTTGGAGTCAGACTCCAGGGAACAACCAGGAGACGGAGGCGGGAATCGATCACCAAACAGACCATGCGGTCTGTTAATACTCGAGGTCAGCCCGAGGTGTGCTCCGCCGAGGAGACGACGGCCGACGGCCGCGAGCCGGAGCTCACCAGCCGGTCCAGGTCCTGCCGGCCGGCGAGCCGCGGCAGGAGCACCTCCCAGAAGCGCGTGACGTTCTGCCGCGACAGCCAGGAGGTGTCATCGCCACCGAGGGCCTCGAAGCCGACGGTCGCGGCGACGATGACGCGGGCGCTGTCCGCCCAGGACACCCCCTCCGCCAGAGCGCCGTTGCGCTCGGCCCGGCGGAGGCTGTCCTCGACCCAGTGCTGCCACTGCGTCCGAATCGAGGGCTCCCCCCTGCGTGTACTGTCACCCGCGAGTTCGAAGCCACCGCGGACCACGGTGTCGTGGGCGAGGCTGCGCATCAGTTCGTGGGTGGCGTCCACCACCGCCTGCAGCGAGTCCCCCTGCCAGGCCCGCGCCGCCTCGGTGATCAGGCGGACGGCCTTGGCGGCCTCCGCCTCCACCGCGTTGGCGAGCATGCCCTTGTTGGCGAAGTGGAAGTGCAGCGCGCCGTTGCTGACACCGGCGCGCTTGCTGATGGTGCTCAACGACGCGGTGACGAAGCC
>NZ_JXTE01000196.1 GCF_000972385.1 Streptomyces sp. WM6386 | reverse complement strand
CCCGCTCCCCCCCCGCGGGCCCCCAGCCGATGCCCACGCCGCGCTGGGACCGGTTCCTCGTCGACACCTTCGGCGACGGGGTCGAGGGCGCGGAAATGATCGACTTCCTGCACCTGCTGCTGGGGTACTCCATCACCGGGGACGTCGGCGGGCAGGTCATGCCGTTTCTGTTCGGGTCAGGCAAGAACGGCAAGTCGGTGCTGCTGGACGTCCTGATGAAGCTGGTGGGGGACTACGCCGATGCGGCGCCGCCCGGCTTCCTGATGGCCCGGCCCTACGAGGGGCACCCCACCGACCTGGCCGAACTGCACGGCCGGCGGGTCATCGTGTGCAGCGAGGTCAAGCCGGGGGACCGCTTCGACGAGGCCCGGGGGAAGCTGCTGACGGGTGGCGACCGGATCAAGGCGCGCCGCATGCGTCAGGACTTCTTCAGCTTCGAACCCACCCACAAACTCTGGCTGCTGGGCAACCACCGGCCCGAAGTGGGCACCGGTGGCTTCGCGTTCTGGCGGCGGATGCGGCTGATCCCGTTCGAGCGGGTCGTCCCCGACGACCGGAAGATCGACAACCTGGCGGACATCCTCGTCACCGAGGAGGGGCCCGGAATCCTCAACTGGCTGATCCTGGGCGCCCGTCGCTACCTGAGCGGAGAGAAGGACCTCACCGGTCCCGAACGGGTACGGATCGCCACCACGGCGTACGCGGAGACCGAGGACCACACCGGGCGGTTCCTCTCCGAGTCCTGCCGGCTCGCACCGGCGCTGAGGGCGGAACAGGCACCGCTCTACGCGGTTTATAAGACCTGGTGTCAGAATGAGGGTGCCCCGGCGATCTCGTCCCGGGCCTTCGCGGCACGGGTCCGAGAGGTGGTGGGACTGGCGTCGCCCAAGGAGATGATCCCGTCCAACCAGCGCAAGTACTACCCGGGCATCGGAGTGGTCGCCGACGAGGAGACAGCATGAGCGCCCTCATCGCTGAGGACGAGCTCGTTCATGAGGACGACTTCGTCTGGCTCGAGGACATCGACACGCTCGACTACGTACGCCAGAGCCTGGACCGGCTGCCGACGCGCCGTGGCAAGCCCCCCTACCACCGCGACGGACGCATGGTCGGCTATGCGCTGCTGGGTCCTGGGGCCAAGCCGTCCCGTTCCTCCGGTACTTTCCGCCGCCGGGTGTTCTGGCTGCTTCCGCACGACCGTGACACC
>NZ_JXTE01000195.1 GCF_000972385.1 Streptomyces sp. WM6386 | reverse complement strand
GGGCGGGCGCGAGGTCGGCGCGGCCGGCCGCGCTCGCGCCGACGACCAGGGGGCGGTGGATGGTGTAGCGGCCGGACTTGATCAGGGCGATCAGCCGGGAGAGCCCGGGGTCGACGGAGAACTCGGCGGCCGCGGCGACGTCCATGTACTGGCCGATCATCACTTCGGAACGAAGGTGGTGCCATTCGGGGCGGGCCGTGGCCGGGGCGTGGGACATCAGCTCGTCGGAGTAGACCAGGGCGAGGTCGCCGACGAGGAGGGCGACGCCCTCACCGAACCGGCGGGACTCGCCCTGCCAGCCGCGGCTGCGGTGCAGCGTGGCGTGCAGGAGGTGGACGGCGGGCTTGCCGCGCCGGGTGCGGGAGTCGTCCAGGACGTCGTCGTGGACCAGGGCGGAGATGTGCAGCATCTCCAGGGCCGCGGCGGCGGCCACGATCCCGGGGTCGTCGGGGTCGCCGCCGGCGGCGAGGTAGCCGGCGAGGCAGAACGCCGGGCGGACGAGTTTGCCGCCCGCCTCGACCAGGTCGGACAGTGCGTCGATGGCGACCACCGCCCGCTCGTTGACCTCGGCGTAGCGGGTGCGCTCGGCCGCGAGGAAGGAACTGAGCCGCTCCTGCACCCGCTGGAGCAGCTCCTCGACGGTGCGCCGCGCCACGGCGGCCGATTCCTGGCCCTGGGCGGTCCGGGGGATCACTTCAGTGGTCACGACACATCTCCTTGTGCGGGTGCGGTGCTCGAGCACGTGCGGCGGGGTCAGGAGCAACTCGGCAACGGGTGGGAACGAGGGAGCACCGCCCGCGGAGTGTCCGGGGGCGGTGCTGGTGAGACGGTTCAGGGGTGTCACCGGTGGGCGGTGCCGGCGGGGCCGCACGGTGTGGCGGGGGCGGCCCCAGGTCAGCCCAGGTAGCGCTGGATCGTCGGCTTGAGCAGCTGGATCAGTTCCTCGGCCGGCACCGACGCGATCGGCTCCAGCTTGACGACGTAGCGCATCAGGACGGCGCCCCAGACCTGCCCGGCCGCCGCGTTGATGTTGACCGCCGGCACGCCGAAGGTCTCGGCCGCCTGGTGGATGTCCATCCCGTCGACGCCGATGGACTTGCCGGCCTGGGCGAAGAGCTGGTTGGCGAGGAAGCCGCGCATCTGCTCGGCGCCTTCCTCGCTGTTGACCGCGGCCTGGAGGATCCCGAGCAGCTTCGGGCGTACCTCGGGGTCCTCCCACAGCGCGAAGGCGGC
>NZ_JXTE01000194.1 GCF_000972385.1 Streptomyces sp. WM6386 | reverse complement strand
AGGTCCATCAGCGCGAGGGTCTTCTGGCCGAAGGCCTCGCCCATGCTGCCGCCGAAGACCGTGGCGTCCTGCGCGAAGACACAGACGGCTCGGTTGTCGATCGTGCCGTACCCGGTGACCACCCCGTCGCCGTACGGGCGCCCGGCGCCGTCACCGGTGGGCCGGGCGCGGACGAACAGGCCCGTCTCGGTGAACGAGCCCGCGTCCAGCAGCAGATCGATCCGCTCCCGGGCGCCGTACTCCCCACGTCTCCTGGGCCCGTGCGCGGTGACCGCCCGCATCCGGCGGCTCTCCAGTGCGGTGATGCGATCGACGGTTCGGTCCACGGATCGTTCGGCGATCGGGTCGGGCACCCGGCCGGCCGCCCTCTCCGCCACCGTCCTCGCCCTGGATGTCTCCACCTCAAGTGTCATGGCCACCTCCGAAGTGGCTACCGAATATGGCAGCGCCGCGAGGGTGGACCGGGTCAATCGGCCTTCTGTTTGGGGGAGATGAGTCCCGCGGGGCCGTGGATAGTCCGTGGGTGACAAGGGCTGGGGCGGAACGGGGCGTCCCACAGAACATCGAGGCGACGGCGTGCGCGTACCGGCAGCGCGATACGCGCGCAGTCGCGCTCCTTCGTGAGCCGCGTGTGCTGCTCATCCTCCGCGGCAGGGGCCGTGTTCAGCGGTCGCGGGTGCGGCGGGCCTCGGCCACGAGTGCGCCGGGCAGTCCTGGCCCCGCGCACGCGTAGTCGATCAGCAGGTCGCGGTAGGCGGTGTTCGTGAGCTCCGGCGCGATGGCGATCAGGTCTCGCAGGTTCTCGGACGAGCCGGTCAGGCGGGCGCGGTAGGCGGCACGTGCCGCGCGTAGGGAGACTTCGTCCGGAGTGTGTGCCAGGCCCTGTTCGGCGTGGCTCACGGCAGCGGCGAAGTCGCCCTGTTCGGCACGCAGATCGGCAAGGTCCAGGTGGAGCGACCAGTTGTCGGGCTCCAGGGCCAGGGCACGTGCGAAGGCGGCCGCAGCCTGGTCCAGGTCACCCATCGTCCGCCAGGTGCCCGCTCGGGTGACCTCGGTCCACATGACCCGATCGACGGCATCGGCGCGGTCACACAGCGCGAACGACAGCGCATGGCGACCGCAGGCCCGAGGCAGCCGGGCCATGGAGGCCAGCGACTCCGGCACGGGACTGCGCTCGGACACGACGTCGATGGCATGAAACCAAGGGGCGAACCGCTCACGCATCTCGTCGGAGTCCAGGTCCTGGCCGTAATCCAAGGTCCGCAG
>NZ_JXTE01000193.1 GCF_000972385.1 Streptomyces sp. WM6386 | reverse complement strand
CGGTACCGCCGCGAGGCCAAAGGATGCCGCCGCGATCGGAAGATCGGGGATCACCGGCGTGGGAACGTCCGGCACAGCGGTGGTCGCCTTCGACCGCTGCCCGGGGATGGACGGCCCGAGGGGCCCGGAATCGGGCATCTGCTACTCCTTACTGCGGTGGCCTGAGCGCACGTACGGCGTGGACGGGACGTCAGCCCGTTCAGCGGGGCATGTCCTCAGCCACGTCCGCGGGCGATCTGTACGTTCTCCATCACGCCGAGCGCGTCGGGTAGGAGCACCGCAGCGGAGTAGTACGTGCTGACGAGATAGGAGATGACCGCCTGCTCGTTGATGCCCATGAACCGCGCTGAGAGGCCTGGCTCGACCTCGTCGGGCAGCCCTGTCTGCCACAGACCGATGACCCCTTGGTTCTTCTCTCCCGTGCGCATGGCGATGATGGAGCTGGTCTGCTCTTTGCTGATCGGGATCTTGTTGCAGGGCAGGATCGGGACCCCACGCCAGGCCGGGACCGACTGCCCGCCGAGATCGACGTGGTCCGGGTACAGCCCGCAGGCGTTGAAGCCGCGCCCGATCGCCGCGATCGTCCTCGGGTGGGCGAGGAAGAACTTGGTGCCCCGGCGGCGACACAGCAGATCGTCCATGTCGTCCGGGGTCGGCGGGCCGGAATGCGTCTGGATGCGCTGCTTGAAGTCGGCGTTGTGCAGCAGCCCGAACTCACGGTTGTTGATGAGCTCGTGCTCCTGGCGCTCGCGGAACGCCTCGATGGTCAGCCGGAGTTGCTCCTCCGTCTGGTTCATCGGGCCGTTGTAGAGGTCGCAGACCCGGGTGTGGATCCTCAGAATGGTCTGCGCGACGGAGAGTTCGTACTCACGTGGCTTGAGCTCGTAATCGACGAAGGCGCTCGGCAGATCGGCCTCGCCGACATGGCCGGCCGACATGGCGATCTCGGCCTCACCGTGCTTGTTCTGCCGTCGCCGCGTGGCGGAACTGAACCCGGCGATGTGGGCTTGAAGAAGGGGTGCGGAGTCCCGCACGGCGGCGAAGTCGCTACGGGAGAGGGTGAGGAGGGTGCCGGACGTCTCGGCGGTGGCCGTGTAGTCATAGCGGGCGTCGGAGTCCAGGAGGGCGTTCTCACCGAAGTGGTCGCCGTCCGCGAGCACCGCGATGGCGATCTCTCCGCCGTACTTGCCCTCAGCGCACTGGCTGATGCGTCCGTGGGCGATCAGATGGATCCGGTCCGCCGGGCTGCCGCGCTCGACGATGACCTCGCCGACAGCGAAGTCGCGCTGTGCGCAGC
>NZ_JXTE01000192.1 GCF_000972385.1 Streptomyces sp. WM6386 | reverse complement strand
GCATGTGATCGTCGTGGCCCCCGACGAGACCGCCGCCCGGGAACTGCGCTCGCTGGTCGAAGGGCGCCCCGACACCTTCATCGGCGGCAGCTCCCGCCAGACCCTGGCCCGGACCGCCACCGCCTACGGACAGGCCGTCAGCGCCCTGGCCGTCGCGCACTTCCGGCCCGACAACGCCGCGGTCTACGCCGAGCGCACCCACCCCGAACGCCTCATGGACCCGGCGCTCCTGCACGGCTGGACCGCGGACCTCCTGCGCCCGCTCGACGTACTGGCCCACCACACCCACGGTGAACTCCTCGCCACCACCCGGCTCGGCCTGGAGTTCACCGCCGTGAGCGCGGCCAAGGTCCTGGGCGTCAGCCGCAACACCGTGCGCGCCCGCATGGAGCGGGTGGAGGGCCTGCTCGGCACGGACTTCTCCGACCTCACCGTCCGCGCCCTGGTCCATCTGGCGCTGAACACCCAGGCAGGCATGGAACAGGGGCGCGGCAGGGAGCGGTCCGGTCCCGTCCCGCTCGGGGAGGTGCTGTCCGGGCCCGCCCTGCGCACCTGGGCCCTGGACCTGCTGAGGCGTCTCGACCCGGACGCCCGCGATCTGCGGCGCACCCTGCGCACCTGGATCGCCGCCGGCGGGAACTCCGAACGGACCGCGCAGACACTCGGTGTCCACGCGCAGACCGTGCGCGAACACGTCCGCAGTGCGGAGCCCGTCCTGGAACGGCAACTGCTGGCCGCGGGCAGCGATCTCTACGAGGTCGTCCTGGCCCATCTGGCGACAGGAGAGCTGGAACCGCCCCGGCTGGCCGCATAGAAAACGCGCCATTCGGACTCATCTGTGCACAGGTGAGTGCTCCGCGCCGCGCAGCGGGCACCGCTGCGGTTCACAACCGCTGCGCTGTTCACGTAAGTTCGACGGGCCGCAGGGGCACGACCGGAACGGGGGACCGGTCCTGCCCCTGTTCGCGTGGTCAGCCGCGCGGCCGCACCGGCACCTCCTGCCAGCCGAACGCGATGAACGACGGCACCTGCCGCAGCTCCTCCCCGACCGCGAGGCGCAGGTCGGGGAAGCGGTCGAAGAGGGCGGGCAGCGCCGTCAGGGCCTCCACCCGGGCGAGCGGTGCGCCGATGCACCGGTGCACGCCGATCCCGAAGGCCAGATGATCGTCCGCCCCGCGCGCGGCGTCGAAGGTGTGCGCGTCCGGTCCGTAGTGGGCGGGATCGAGCCCGGCGGCGGCGAAGGTGGTGATGATGGCGTCGCCTGCCGGGACGGTGACCTCGCCGACCTCCAGGTCACTGACCGCGAAC
>NZ_JXTE01000191.1 GCF_000972385.1 Streptomyces sp. WM6386 | reverse complement strand
CGCGTATCCCGTGCATTCCTGCAGGCGGGCCCTCAACCCTGTCGTGGTCAGGCTGGATGTGGGACGTAGTCCCTGCCACAACGGGTACTGGGGCTCGCTGGGGCGGGGGAGGTTCTGGCAGTAGTACTGATAGACCACCCGCAGGTCGACGCGGTAGTCATAGCCGCGTGAGCCGCCACCCAGCACTCCGTTGGTGAGCAGAGCACCGTCATAGGAGCCCTGCTTGCCGTACACCTCCACGACCTTGGCAGCGACGTTACCGCCCCAGGACTGACCGTGAACGAAGGTCCGCTTGGGATTGCCGAACTCGTCCACGAACAGCCCCCGCACATTCTCCGTGTCGGCGGCAGCCATACGGGTTCCGTAACCCCCGCGTCGATAGGACGAGCCCGCCCAGGCATAGCCCTGGTCCACCATCACCGACCAGCGTTCCATGTCGCCGAGGCTTCGCTCGGGGTCCGACCCTTCACCCAGGTCGGGACCGCCATGAGCGTGCACGACGAGCGAGCCGTTCCAGCGCTTGGGCACGGCGATCGCGTAGAACGCTCCGTTGGCGTCCTGGCCGGTGTAGCAGGTGGCCTTCTCCTCCAGGCCCACCGGGCATGAGATCGGTGCGGGCGACGGCTCACCGGCCGCCTGGACCGGGCTGATGGCGCTGAGCGACCCGGCGACCATGCATGCGACGCATGCGGTCAGCGTCGCTCCGCGTCGTGCGCGGGACCAGAGGCGAGGAGGGGTAAACGTGGTCCGACCCGAGCGATTCACAGCAAGGCTCCCGGAACTCAGTGGCGCACCATCGCGCCGAGCGGTGCGATGTTAGAAACACATCCGCTGGTGCACTACGAGTCGCTCGATTCTGTTCATAGTGTGCGCATGCCCGAACGGACGGCCCGACAAGGAGGAGCGGGACGAGCAGATACCGGCCGACAGCGCGAAGGTCGCAAGCCGGGATGACTCCCCCCGCAGTACGGCGACGAGCGCGACATCGGCCTCGGTGGTCAGCAGCGGCGGCCTGCGCACTCGGCCCACTCCCGCGGCCAACGTCACCACGAGCAAGGCCGGTACGGCGCCGTGCAGACGTTGGGCCACGGTGCCGGTACCCAAGATGTGTGTCATCGCGCGGGCGGTGGAGGCCAGGACGACGACGGCGACGATACCCGTGAGCGCCTGGCACACGAGAAGCAGTACGGAGCCCGTCCTGTCGACGGCCCACGCCCTGCGGGTGGTGTGGGCCAGCACGGAGGGCAGAGCTTTCGGCGACCGGCCTTGCTGAAACCTCGACGGCCCCCGCGCGACGATGTCACCGCT
>NZ_JXTE01000190.1 GCF_000972385.1 Streptomyces sp. WM6386 | reverse complement strand
GTCATGTCCCCTCCTCGAGATCCAGGGTGCTCACGCACAAGTACCGCAGCGTGCTGTCGTATTCGGCTACGACAAGGCGGCGCGGCCCGTCGCCCGCGAACTCGGGGAGCACGTCGGCCAGGGCCGTCCAGGGGCCGGTGCAGGGACGGCCCGGCGGCGCGGGGCGCACGTCGAATCCCGGCCCGAACTCTTCGGCGTCGGGGCCCTGACCGGGGATGAGCGGGAGGGGACGGCCCGCGCCGCCGCCCGGCTCGTTCAGCACCGCGTCGAGCGTCGAGCGGACCTCCTCCGGCGCGACGCCGGCGAGTTGCCGCGTCACCGGTTCGCCGGCGCGGCCCTCAGGACCGAAGAGCAGCGCCACCGCGCAGTCCTGCCGGGGCACGTCATGCGCCCCCACGGTGTCGTACAGGAAGGTCCGCTGATCGAGCAGGACAACCAGGGCGTGCCGGAACACGTCGGCGTCGGCGTACTCCGAGACCAGTCGCAGGGCCGTGAACCCGGCGGCGGTCCCCTGGTCCGAGAGGTTGAAGGCCAGTGGGTCGCCGGGCAGCGCATCGGCCAGGAAGCAGGACGTGGAGCGGCGTGGATCGGCGTCCGGGGCGGTGTGGGCGACGAGCACCAGATCCAGGGGCTCCTCCAGCGGGGGCAGGTCGGCGAGGAGTTCCTGGGTCATCTCGATGAAGGTGTTGCGCTCGCCCCGCTCCAGAAGCTCCGGGCGGAACTCCACCGGGTACGGGCGCACGAGGTCGGCCTGCATCCGACTCAGGCTCGGCTCCAGCGGATCGGGCAGGAAGGGCCTGCCACCGGAGAAGGTCCGGCTGACCAGGTGCGACAGGCGCAGCGACGCCCGCCGGGCGGGCGCTGGTGCGTCGGCCGGGCCGGAGGGGGTGGTGAGGTACATCGGCGGTCAGGCCCCGGCCTGCTCGCCGGCCTGTTCCCGGACCAGCGCGGCCAGCGATCCCACGGTCTCGAAGTGGTGCTGCTCGAGATCGTCGGTGTCGAACTCCATTCCGAGCTCCTCCTCAATCGTCATCAGCAGCCCGAGTACGGTCGTGGAGTCCAGGCCGAGTTCGTCGAACAGCCGGCTGTTCTCAGTGATGGTGACGGCGTCGACCTGCATCGCCTTGGCGAGCGAGTCGGCGATCGTGGCGACGGCCCGGCCGTACAGGTCGGCGGTGTCGGCGTCCGGTGTGGTGTGCTCCATCGTTCACCTCTGGTATCTCGTGTTTCTTGGGGAGGTCAGGGGGAGACGTCGGCCGCGTCGTGCGCGGTCGGGTCGTAGAGTCGCTGCCGCAGCAGGAGGTCGTCGGGTCTGTCC
>NZ_JXTE01000019.1 GCF_000972385.1 Streptomyces sp. WM6386 | reverse complement strand
GCGGGCCGACAAATCCCAAACCGGACAGTCGAAACGTCAGTCAGTCGACGGGTCAGACCCACCCGCAGCGTCACCACGAACATCATCACTGTCAGTCGAGGCAGGTCGGCAGCAGGGACACGGAGCTACTCCGCGAAGGCGAGGCGTACTCCGAAGGCGGCGATGACCGTGCCGGTGACGCGTTCCAGGACGCGGCGGGCGGACGGGCGACGGAGCGTGTCGCGGAGGGCGCGGGCGAAGAGGATCAGGACGCCCGACCAGATCACCGCGAGCGCGATGTGCACGCCCGCCAGCAGGCCGCCGGCCACCAGGTGCGCCACCGCGCCGCCCTCCGGGACGAACTGCGGCAGGACCGCCATGTAGAAGGCGCCCACCTTCGGGTTGAGCAGGTTCGTCAGGGCACCCTTGCGCCAGCCGCTCCAGAAGCCGCCCCCGGTGTCCGTCTCCTCCGTGGGCCCGGCGTCCCCGCCCCGCCGCCGCAGCGTCGCCCACACCATGCGGGCGCCCATCCAGACCAGGTACGCGGCACCCGCCCAGCGCAGGGCCGTGTAGGCGAGGTGGGACGCGGTCAGGACGGCGGTGACGCCGAGCGCGCCGAGCACGCCCCAGACGAGGGTGCCGGTCTGGATGCCGAGGACGACGCCCCACGCGCGCGTACGGCGCCCCGTGACGGCGCTACGGAGTATGAGGGCGGTGTCGATGCCCGGAGTGAGGGTCAGCAGGCCCACGTTCAGTGCGAAGGAGCCCAGCGCGGAGGCAGTGATCATGCGAGCACTGTAGAGGCGGAAGCTGTCGACTTCCCCTCCTTTCTGCCCGAATTCGGGCAGGGGGACGTCAAAAGAGCTCTAGAGTCGCGCCCCCTTCAGCGCCATGTGCAACAGCAGCCGGTCCTCGCCGTCGTCCAGGTCCAGGCCCGTCAGCTGTTCCACCCGGGACAGGCGGTAGTACAGGGTCTGGCGGTGGATGCCCAGTTCGGCGGCCGTGCGACCCGCCTGGCCCGCGCAGTCGAGGTAGATCTCGGCGGTGCGCGCGAGTTCGCGGTGGGAGGGGGAGAGCAGGGGCCGTACGACGGGGTCGTGGGCCGTCTCCGCGGGGAGCGAGGTCAGCAGCCGGTACGGGCCGATGCGCGACCACTCCGCGACCGGGCCGATCGCCGGCTCCGCGAGAGCCGCCCGGGCCGCCGCCGAGGCCTCCTGCCAGGACGTCGCCAGGTCGCCGAGACCGGTCCGGGGCTCGCCCACGCCGGCCGCCCGGGCGCCTTCCCCCAGCAGCCTCTGCGCCGCAGCGAGCGCCGGGGTCCGCACCTCGGGCGACCGCAGCCGGACGAGGATCGCCAGGCTCTGCGCGCTCGTGCCCCACGGAACCGTGCACAGGGCCGTCGTGTGCGGCACCGTACGCGCGGACGGCGCGTCGTCCGGGTCGGCGGACGGCCACGGCGCGACACACACCACCGCGTGCGGGCCGTCGCCGCGCGGGCCGAGCGCCGTACGCAGCGCCGCCACCGCCATGTCCCCCTGCCAGCCCCGCTCGGCGGTCAGCACCGCCCGCAGCTCACGGCTGAGGTCCGCCCCGTGCTGTGCCTCGTCCGCGAGCAGCGCGCCGATCCGGACCGTCACCTCCATGGCGGCGGCCAGCTGGGACTCGGTGGGCCCGGGGTCGGACTCCAGCAGCCAGACGTATCCCAGGACGACACCCCGATGGCGCACGGGAAGACAGATCCGTCCGCGGTACACCCCCGCCTCGGGCGTCGGCGGGATACGGACGGGACCGGTCGCGCGCGTGATGCCGAAGCCCTCGAACCAGGTCCGGACCGCGGCCGTCGAGCGGCGGGTCAGGATCGAGCGGGCGCGCACCGGGTCCAGCGCCGAGGGATCGAGGTCGCCCTCACTGTCGTACGCCCCGAAGGCGATCAGCTCGAAGTCACGGCTCTCCAGAGTCGCGGGCACCCCGAGAAGCTCGGAGATCTCGTCGACCAGCTCCTGGTAGTCACCGGCTCGGCTGGACGACGCGGCATCGGCTGTCACTCGGGCATTCTCCCGCATAATCCCTGCCCTTCATACATCTGTCTGAGATCTGCGGCACGGATGCGTGACAGCTGTCGATGGCCGACGATCGGAGGGATCCTTAGGTTTCACGGTGGTTCTATCTGCTGGTTTGTGGAGGTGCCCCGTGCTGGGTCCCGTGATTCTTGCCGCGTCGCGCAGCGACCGGATGCGACGCCTGATCTCGGCGGCGCCGGTGACCAAGCAGGTCGTCGACCGCTTCATCCCCGGCGAGACGGTCGACGAGATCGTGCCGATCATCAGGGACCTCACGGACCGGGGCCTGGAACTGACGATGGACGTCGTCGGCGAGGACATCACCACCCCCGAGCAGGCCGAAGCCGCCCGGGACGCGTACCTCCGGCTCGTCGACCGGCTCGAGGAGCTGGACCTCGGTACCCGTGCCGAGATGTCCGTGAAGCTGTCGATGTTCGGACAGGCGCTGCCGGGCGGCCACGAGCTGGCCCTCGCCAATGTCCGGCCGGTCGTCGAGGCCGCCGCCGCCGTCGGTACGACCGTGACGCTGGACGCCGAGGACCACACCACCCTCGACTCGATGTTCGCCATCCACGAGGAGCTGCGGAACGACTTCCCGCAGACCGGCTGCGTCATCCAGGCCTACCTCTTCCGCACCGAGGCCGACGCCCGCCGCCTCGCCGCGAGCGGCAGCCGGGTGCGGCTCGTGAAGGGCGCCTACAAGGAGCCCGCCGAGGTCGCGTACCAGCAGAAGCACGAGATCGACAAGGCGTACGTCCGCATCCTCAAGGTCCTGATGGAGGGCGAGGGGTACCCGATGATCGGGTCCCACGACCCGCGCCTGATCTCCATCGCCCAGGAACTGGCCCACCAGGCCGGCCGCAAGCTCGACGAGTACGAGTTCCAGATGCTGTACGGCATCCGCGGCGACGAACATCTGCGCCTCGCCGCCGAGGGCCACCGCATGCGCGTCTACACGGCCTACGGCACCGACTGGTACGGCTACTTCATGCGCCGTCTGGCGGAGAAGCCGGCGAACCTGCGCTTCTTCGTCCGCAGCATGCTCACCCGGGGCTGAAAGATGACGCACGCACGCGGGTCTTTCGGCCGGGGGTCCGGGGGTTGTCCCCCGGGAAGGCGCAGCATGCGCCGTCTGGCGGAGAAGCCGGCGAACCTGCGCTTCTTCGTCCGCAGCATGATCAGCAAGGGCTGAGCCCGCACACCCGCTCGCAACACCCGCTCAGAACAAGGAGTTACGGATCTCATGGACGCTGTGACCCAGGTCCCCACCCCCGTCAACGAGCCGGTGCACGGCTACGCCCCCGGCTCGCCCGAGCGCGCCCGTCTCGAGGTCAAGCTGAAGGAGCTGGCCGAGAACCCGATCGACCTGCCGATGACCATCGGCGGCGAGAGGCGGCTCGGCGGCGGCGACGCCTTCCAGGTCGTGCAGCCGCACAACCACAAGGCCGTTCTGGGCACGTACCGCAACGCCACCCAGCAGGACGCGCAGGACGCGATCGACGCGGCCCTCGCCGCCGCGCCCGCCTGGCGTGCGATGGCCTTCGACGACCGCGCCGCGATCATCCTGCGCGCCGCCGAACTCCTCGCCGGCCCCTGGCGCGAGACCCTCGCCGCCTCCACCATGCTCGGCCAGTCGAAGACCGCCCAGCAGGCCGAGATCGACACCCCCTGCGAGCTCGTCGACTTCTGGCGCTTCAACGTCCAGTACGCCCGCGACCTGCTCGCCGAGCAGCCCCCGGCGAACTCCCCGGGCGTCTGGAACCGCCTCGACCACCGCCCCCTTGAGGGCTTCGTCTACGCGATCACGCCCTTCAACTTCACGGCGATCGCGGGCAACCTGCCGACGGCCCCGGCGCTCATGGGCAACGTCGTCGTCTGGAAGCCGTCCCCGACGCAGACCCACGCCGCCGTGCTGCTCATGCAGCTCCTGGAGGAGGCCGGGCTGCCCAAGGGCGTCATCAACCTCGTCACCGGCGACGGCATCGAGGTCTCCAAGGTCGCCCTTGAGCACCGCGACCTCGCCGGCATCCACTTCACCGGTTCCACCAAGACCTTCCAGCACCTGTGGAAGACGGTCGGCGCCAACATCGAGAAGTACCGCACCTACCCCCGTCTGATCGGCGAGACCGGCGGCAAGGACTTCGTCGTCGCCCACCCGAGCGCCGACAAGGCGATCCTCAAGACCGCACTGACCCGTGGTGCCTTCGAGTACCAGGGCCAGAAGTGCAGCGCGACCTCCCGGGCCTACATCCCGGCGTCGATCTGGAACAGCGGCTTCAAGGAGGAGTTCGCGGCCGAGGTCGACTACCTCACCATGGGTGATGTCACCGACCTCTCCAACTTCATCGGCGCCGTCATCGACGAGCGCGCCTTCGCCAAGAACAAGGCCGCCATCGACCGCGCGAAGTCCGACCCCGACTGCACGATCGTCGCGGGCGGTTCGTACGACGACTCGGTCGGCTACTTCGTCCGCCCGACCGTCGTCGAGTGTTCGGACCCCGAGAACGAGGTCTTCACCACCGAGTACTTCGGCCCCTTCCTCGCCGTGCACGTCTACGAGGACGACCGGTACGACGAGATGCTGGCCCAGATGGAGTCGGTCTCCGACTACGCCCTGACCGGCTCGGTCATCGCGGGCGACCGCGCGGCGGCGGCGTACACGATGGACAAGTTGCGCTACGCGGCCGGCAACTTCTACATCAACGACAAGTCCACCGGCGCCGTCGTCGGCCAGCAGCCCTTCGGCGGCGGCCGCGCCTCCGGCACCAACGACAAGGCCGGCGCCCCGCAGAACCTGATGCGCTGGACCCTGACCCGCGCCATCAAGGAGACGCTGGTCCCGCCGACCGACTACGCGTACCCGCACATGGGCTGACGGTCGGACAGAGAGCATGGAGGGCCGGGCGATCGCCCGGCCCTTCGTCGTCCCCCGGCCGGACTCATGGCGCAGACTCATGGTCATGACGGTGACGACTGACGACGGTGCACGGCTGTGGGTCTCGCGGCAGGGGCAGGGCGCCGAGGCCCTGGTGCTGTGTCACGGCGGCCCCGGACTGTGGGACATGTTCGAGGACGTGGCCGCCATGCTGGAGGACCGGGCGACCGTCGTCCGCTGGGACCAGCGCGGGTGCGGGCGTTCGGAGCGGGGCGCGGGGCCGTGGACGACGGACCGGTTCGTGGCGGATCTGGACGCCGTACGGCAGCACTTCGCGCTCGATCGGCCCGTGCTGCTCGGCCACTCCTGGGGCGCCCAGCTGGCGCTGAGTTATGCGCTGGCCCACCCGGAGCGGGTGGGGGGCCTCGTGTACGTGGGCGGCACGGGCATCGACCCGGTGTCCACCTGGCGCGGGCCCTTCGAGGAGAACTTCCGCGAGAGGCTGGGGGAGGTGCCCGAACGGTCGGCCCGGTGGCAGGAGTTGACGGACGGCGACCGTGAGCGGGCGGTGCTGCAGTGGTCGGTCGACTTCGAGGACCGGGAGCGGGCGCTGGAGCATGCCGGTCGTATGGCGGACCCCTGGTTCGAGATCAACTTCGAGTGCAACGTGGCGCTGGGTACGGAGACGGGACAGAGCTGGGGCAGCCCGGAGTTGTACGCCGCCTGCCAGGGGCTGGAGGTGCCCGTGCTGATCGTCGACGGTGAGCGGGACATCCGGCCGCGCTGGTCGGTCGACTCGCTGGAGCGGGCGCTGCCCCGGGTGCGGCGGGTGGTGTTGCCGGGTGCCGGGCACCTGCCGTGGGTGGAGGATCCGGAGGGGTTCCGGGAGGCCGTGGAGGCGGCGCTCAGAGACTCCGGCTGAGGAAGTCCGTATCAGCGCGGTGATCTGGGCCGCGTGCCTCTCCAGGATATGAAACCGCAGGTCAGCCCCGTGTGACCCACTACACCGTCTCAGATAGTAGGAAGTCCGAGTAATTGTGGAGACAGACCGAGCGTCCTCCCTTAGCTTTGTAGAAGCCGAACGTCTCGCTCGATCAAGCGAATGGCGGTCGTGAGCCGGGCCCCATGCAGGCAACCCCTGCGGCACCGCTCCCCGCCCCTTCCGGCGTCTCGTAACTTCCTTCTGCACTCCATGATTTCGAAGGAGTCGATTTCTCATGGCCGAGACGACCGCCCGCCGTCGAGTCCGTCACACCGTCCGTACGAGCGAGTCCGACCGCAAGAACGCCGCGGCCGCCCTCCAGCGCGCCCTCGACCGCCGTGACAACGGCGGCTCGACCGGCCACTGAGGCCGCCCACCCAGATACCGGGAGCCGCACCCGCCGGGGTGCGGCGCGGGCTCACGTCCCGCGCCGCACCTCGAAATGGTCGATCCGGTCGCCGTTCTGCGCCAGCGCCGACACCTTGAGCCTCGGCGCCGTACCGCTCTCCGCCTCCACCTGGAGGAAGGAGAAGCCCCGGTAGCGCACCCGCGACCACTCCACGCTCTCCTTGTCCGCGGCCCGTGACTTCGTCCACTGGAAGGTGTCCACGGACTCGCGGTCGTGCACGTGCCCCTCGTAGCTCTCCTGCACGCCCGCCGGGAAGCCGTACAGGTCCTTGCCGCCGCCGCCCGCGGTGACGTACACGGTCCCGTCCCGCGTCGGGTCGGTCGACGCGCCGATCGGCACCCGCCTGCCGACCGCGTCGCCCTTGATGGCGTCGGTGCGCTCGTAGACGTGGTTGTGCCCGTTGATCACCAGGTCCACCTGGTGCTTGGCGAACAGCGGCAGCCACTCCTCGCGCACCCCGCCGTCGGAGGCGTGCGAGGAGGTTGAGTAGGCGCAGTGGTGGAAGAAGACGACGACGAAATCCACCGACCCCCGCAGCTCGCCCAGCTTCTCGTCCAGCCACGCCGTCTGCTTGCCGCCCGTGTAGCCGAGGTTGGCGGGGATCTCGTACGACACGTCGTTGGCGTCCAGCGCCACGAAGCCGACGTTGCCGTATGTGAACGCGTACACGCCCGGCGCCGAGCGCGGATCGAAGCCGCTCTCCGGCAGGGACCAGCGGGCGAGCTGGCCGCCGTAGCCGTCGGGGGAGTACCAGGCCTCCATGTCGTGGTTGCCGGTCGTCACCATCCACGGCACCGACCGCGCGACCTCCTCGTTCTGCTTGAGGAACAGGTCCCAGTACGAGGGGTCGTAGCCGTCCGACTCCTCGCCCCGGCCGTTGACGTTCGCGTAGCAGATGTCCCCCGCGTGGAGATGGAACGCGGGGTTCTGGCGCAGCAGGGTGTGGTCGCCCGCGGCCGCCGCCTTGCTTACACCCTGGTCGCCGAAGGCCGTGAAGACGAACTTCTCCGGGCTCGCCGGGGCGGTGCGGAAGGACGCGATGGTGGAGCGGTGTGCGGCGGCGGCCGGGTCGAGTCCGTCGTGGCCGACGCCGTAGTAGTACGTGGTGCCGGGGCGCAGACCGTCCAGGGCGGCGTGCAGGTAGTACTGGTCGAGCGCCGCGCGGACGCCTGTGACGCCCGGGGTGTGCAGATCGCGTACCTCGGCCTCGATCCTGCGGCTCAGCTCGTCGGGGCGGGTGCCGATCCGGACGTACGGCTTCTGCACCGCGAGCGGGACCTGCCAGGAGATCCGCATCTGCGTCTTCGGGTCGGCGCCGAAGGCGAGATGGCGGCCGAAGGGGGCGACGACCGAGCCGTGCACCTTGGTGACGGGGGACGGGGAAGCGGTTCTACGGGAGGAGGGTGCGGGCGTGTCTCCCGCGCAGCCGCCGGTCAGCAGGCCGCCCGCCACCGCGCCGGCCGTCACCAGGGTGCGGCGCCGGGTCAGCTTCGTGCGCAGATACTCGTACTGCTCGGCCATGCTCATCCGGCTCGCGAGCTGCGCCGGGATGCCGACGTCGGGAAGGTCCATGCTGGTGAAGTTCCCAGCGGATCCCAACGCCCGCCATACGTACGGGTGAACGCCAGTCGAAGGGCTGACGCCCAGGTGCATGCGGCTGTCCGGATGGCGGACGCTCCGTGTCATCCCATGGGACGCGGGAGTAGGGTGCGGGCATGTCTCGCAGCATCAATCTCGCAGTCATTCCGGGTGACGGCATCGGCCAGGAGGTCGTGTCCGAAGGCCTGAAGGTCCTCTCCGCCGTCCTTCCGCAGGATGTGAAGCTGGAGACCAAGGAGTACGACTTCGGCGCCAAGCGCTACCACGCCACCGGTGAGACCCTCACCGACGCCGACGTGGACGCGCTGAAGCAGCACGACGCGATCCTCCTCGGTGCCATCGGCGACCCCAGCGTCCCCTCCGGCGTCCTGGAGCGCGGCTTCCTGCTCAAGCTCCGCTTTCTCTTCGACCACCACGTCAACCTGCGGCCGTCGAAGCTGCTGCCGGGTGTCGAGACTCCCCTCAAGGGTGAGCCCGCCATCGACTTCGTCGTGGTCCGCGAGGGCACCGAGGGCCCGTACACCGGCAACGGCGGCACCATCCGCAAGGGCACCCCGCACGAGGTCGCCACCGAGGTCTCCGTGAACACGGCCTTCGGTGTCGAGCGTGTCGTCCGCGACGCCTTCGCCCGCGCCCAGGCCCGCCCCCGCAAGAAGCTCACGCTGGTCCACAAGAACAACGTGCTCTCCTTCGCGGGTCACCTGTGGACGAACGTCTTCAACACGGTGGCCGAGGAGTTCCCCGAGGTCACCACCGACTACATCCACGTCGACGCGGCCACGATCTACCTGGTCACCGACCCGGCCCGGTTCGACGTGATCGTCACCGACAACCTCTTCGGCGACATCATCACCGACCTCGCCGCGGCCGTCTCCGGCGGCATCGGCGTCGCGGCGAGCGGCAACATCAACCCCAGCGGCGAGTTCCCGTCGATGTTCGAGCCCGTCCACGGCTCGGCCCCCGACATCGCCGGCCAGGGCAAGGCCGACCCCACCGCCACGGTCCTGTCCGTCGCGCTGCTCCTGCGTCACCTCGGCTACGAGGCCGAGGCCGCCCGGATCGACGAGGCGGTCTCCACCGACCTCGCCGAGCGCACCGGCAAGCCCGCCCGCAGCACGTCGGAGATCGGCGACGCGCTGGCCGTACGAGTAGCCGGCTGACCCGCGGCACTCACAGCACCACTCGAAGCCGCCGGGTCGCATCCGCACCCGGCGGCTTTCCTTATGTCCCCGCCGGGTGCCACCATCATCCCCTGGGTCGCATTCACGCCGTTTTCTTCCACGGCCTCCGTAGCGCGATAATCGAACGCGGAGCCGCGGAATGAGGGAATGCTCGGACGTCCTAGCACTGGCAACTGACAGTAAAGGGCGTGAGCGCGGCCCGTCACTACACAACCGGTGAAGGACAACCACTCATGACGACGCCCACGATCGAGCTCAAGCCCTCAGCCTCGCCACTTTCCGACGCCGACCGCGCCGCGATCCTGGCGAACCCCGGCTTCGGCCGCCACTTCACCGACCACATGGTCGTCATCAAGTGGACCGAGGGCCGCGGCTGGCACGACGGCCAGCTCGTGCCGTACGCCCCGCTCCAGCTCGACCCGGCGACGATGGTCCTGCACTACGCGCAGGAGATCTTCGAGGGCCTCAAGGCGTACCGCCAGCCCGACGGGACCGTCGCCACCTTCCGCCCCGAGAAGAACGCCGAGCGCTTCCAGCGTTCCGCGCACCGCCTCGGCATGCCGGAGCTGCCGGTCGAGACGTTCATCGAGGCCTGCGACGTCCTCGTCCAGCAGGACCGGGCCTGGGTCCCGGCGCACGGCGGCGAGGAGTCCCTCTACCTGCGCCCCTTCATGATCGCCACCGAGGTCGGCCTGGGCGTCAAGCCCGCCAACGAGTACCTCTTCCTGGTCATCGCCTCCCCGGCCGGCGCCTACTTCCCCGGCGGCGTCAAGCCGGTCTCCATCTGGCTCTCCGAGGACCGCGTCCGCGCCGTCCCCGGCGGCATGGGCGACGCGAAGACGGGCGGCAACTACGCGGCCTCCCTCCTCGCCCAGGCCGAGGCGGCCGCCAAGGGCTGCGACCAGGTCTGCTACCTCGACGCGGTCGAGCACAAGTGGGTCGAGGAGCTCGGCGGCATGAACCTGTACTTCGTGTACGGCGACAAAATCATCACCCCGGCGCTGACGGGCTCGATCCTGGAGGGCGTGACGCGCGACTCCCTGCTGGCGGTCGCCCGTGACCTCGGCTACGAGTCCGAGGAGGGCCGCGTCTCCATCGACCAGTGGCAGCGCGACGCCGAGAACGGCACCCTGACCGAGGTCTTCGCCTGTGGCACGGCCGCCGTGATCACCCCGGTCGGCACGGTGAAGCGCGCGAACACCGAGTGGCAGCAGACGGGCGGCGAGCCGGGCGAGGTCACGCTGAAGCTGCGCCAGGCTCTGCTGGACATCCAGCGCGGCACGGCCGAGGACAAGCACGGCTGGATGCACCAGCTGGGCTGACCGTCACCTTCGCCCGCAGCCCCTCCGACCACCGTCGCGAGGGGCTGCGGTGCTCCCCCTCGGACTCGTCCGACGGATCCGGCACGGTCCCCTGCGTTACGACGCTGTGGAACTGCGCCGGCTCTCCGATCCGGACGAGGCGGAGGAGGCCGTGGGCTGACTCGGCTGCCGGGCCGTCAGCCCCACGTACGTCAGCCCACCCACGAGCCCCGACAGCAGGAAGCTGTAGTCCACCCCGCCCGTCCACACCAGCAGCGGACCCTCGTACGACGGCAGGGAGACCGCCAGCAGACCGACCCCCGCGCCGAGTGCCCAGGCCGTCGTCGCCGCGATGTTCCAGCCACCCCGGAACCAGTAGATCCCGCCCCGCGCACGGTGGTTGAAGACCTGCAGGGCCTTCGCGTCGTACACGCCGCGACAGCGCGCGAAGCCGATGAGGGTGATGACCGCCCACGGGGTGCCGATCGCTGTCAGGAGCAGGACGAAGGACGTCATCGCGTTCTGGGCGGTCGAGGCGTAGTGGCCGATGAACACGCAGACCGTCGCGACCACCGCCACCGCGCAGGTGGCCTGTGCCCGGGACGCGCGCGGCAGGATGGCGTCCAGGTCGAGGCCCATGGAGTAGAGCATCAGGCCCGCGTTGCCGACCGAGCCGGCGGAGGCGGCCAGCAGGAGCGGGAGCAGGTACCAGGCGGGCGAGGCGTCCACCAGCGGGCCCGCGTAGTCGAGGGCCGCGCGGGCCGCGTACGCCGTGAACGTGCCGAAGAGCTGCGGCACCAGCAGTCCCACGACCAGACCCAGCCAGGTCGCGTGCAGCACCCGGCGGGAGGAGTGGCGGGAGGGTGAGATGTAGCGGGTGTAGTCGCCGAGCAGGGTGATGAAGGCGATCGGCCCCGACAGCCCCGCCGCCACCGTCGCCAGCAGCCACGTCGGCCAGAACCCGCCCAGCAGATAGCCGCCGGCCTGCGGCAGCGCCTCCGTCGTGAAGTGCGGGGCGTAGGCCACGACCCCCAGCGCCAGCAGCGCGGTCATCCCGACCGCCAGCACCCGCGACATCGCGAGCAGCACGCGGTAGCCGTACACGGCGCCCGCCACCGTCGCCGCCGCGAGCAGCCCGTAGACGACGCCGTACGACACCCCGCTCGCCGGCATCCCGGACAGTCGGCCGAGCGCGCCCACCATCACATCGCCGCCGATCCAGACGGTCAGCGTGGTGTAGCCGAGGGCCAGCAGCAGGCCGACCACCGAGCCGACGAGCCTGCCGCGCACGCCGAACTGGGCGCCGGAGGACGTGGACAGGTTCGTCGCCGTGCGCAGGGAGATCAGCGCCAGCGGCGCCGTGAGCAGCGTCCCGACCGCCGTGCCCGCCACGATCGAGCTCACCGACGCCCACCAGTCCAGGCCGAAGGACGGCGGCAGCCAGCCGAAGACGATCACGCCCAGGCAGAGGTTCGAGCCGAGCAGGATCGAGACGAGATCGCGCGGCCCGCTGGTGCGTTCCCCGTCCGGGATCGTGTCGACTCCGCGCTGTTCCATCGGCATACCGGGTCTCCTTCGAGCGACACTTAGAATGCTACTCAATGTGGTGCGTTCCAAGAGAGACGTCAAGGGTTCCGTTCATGGGCAACCTTGATTAGAGTGACGTTCTAAACGAAGGGAACGACATGCGGCTGACCCCCACCGAACGCGACCGGCTGCTGCTCTTCGGAGCCGCCGAGCTGGCCCGTGCCCGCCGCGCCCGAGGACTGAGGCTCAACGTGCCGGAGGCCACCGCGCTCATCGCGGACACCGTGTGCGAGGCCGCCCGGGACGGCGCGCGGCTCGCCGAGGCGATCGAGCGGGCCCGCACGGTGCTCGGTCCGGACGACGTGCTGCCCGGTGTCGCGGACGTCGTCACCGAGGTGCATGTCGAGGCCGTCTTCGACGACGGGTCCCGGCTGGCCGTGGTGAGCGACCCGATCGGCGGCGGGCTCGGCCCCGAGGCTCCCGGCGCGCTGCTGCCCGGGCCCGAGCACGCCGAACCCGAGGCCGTCGTACGGCTGACGGTCACCAACACCGCGACCGTCCCCGTCTCCGTCACCTCCCACTTCCACTTCTTCGAGGTCAACCCGCGCCTCGACTTCGACCGCGCCGAGGCCTACGGGACACGGCTCGCCGTACCGGCCGGTTCCTCGGTGCGGTTCGGGCCGGGGGAGTCGCTGGAGGTCGGCCTGATACCGATCGGCGGTGCCCGCGTCGCCATCGGCTTCGCCGGGCTCGTCGACGGACCGCTGGACGCGCCCGGCGCCCGCGAGGAGGCCCTGCGCCGCGCCGCCGCCTGCGGCTACCTCGGCGTGCCCACCGAGGAGGCCGACCGATGAGCCGCCCCGGAGGGCACCCCGCCGAGGCCCGCCGCCTCACCCCTCACGAGTACGCCGCCGCCCACGGCCCCCGCGCCGGCGACCGCATCCGGCTCGGCGACTCCGGGCTGACGATCCGCGTCGAGGCCGACTCCCAGCGCTACGGCGACGAGTTCCTC
Source organism: Streptomyces sp. WM6386 (assembly GCF_000972385.1). Lineage (GTDB taxonomy): Bacteria > Actinomycetota > Actinomycetes > Streptomycetales > Streptomycetaceae > Streptomyces. The sequence continues at coordinate 104,437 of NZ_JXTE01000019.1, read as the reverse complement.
GCCGGCTTCGGCAAGACCGCACGCGACGGACTGCACCTCAAGGCCGCGGCCGTGCGGGAGACCTGTGACGTCGCCATCAGCAACGTCGTCGTGATCGATGCCGTGCAGGGGATCCGCAAGGTCTCCATCGGCATCCGCGAGGGGCGGATCTGTTCCATCGGGCGGGCCGGGAACCCCGACACGCTTGACGGGGTCGACGTCGTCGTCGGCACCGGCACGTCCATCGTGTCCGGCGAGGGGCTCATCGCCACCGCCGGGGCCGTCGACACCCACGTGCATCTGCTGTCGCCACGGATCATGGAGGCGTCGCTGGCCTCCGGCGTGACCACGGTCATCGGGCAGGAGTTCGGGCCGGTGTGGGGCGTCGGCGTCAACTCGCCCTGGGCGCTGCGGCACGCGTTCAGCGCCTTCGACGCCTGGCCGGTCAACATCGGTTTCCTGGGCCGGGGTTCGTCCTCCCGCGACGCGCCGCTGATCGAGGCTCTCGCCGAGGGCGGTGCGTCCGGCTTCAAGGTGCACGAGGACATGGGCGCCCACACCCGGGCGTTGGACACGGCGCTCCGGGTCGCCGAGGAACACGACGTCCAAGTCGCCCTGCACAGCGACGGGCTGAACGAGTGCCTGTCCGTCGAGGACACCCTGCGCGTCCTGGAGGGGCGCACCATCCACGCCTTCCACATCGAGGGCTGCGGCGGCGGACATGTCCCGAACGTGCTGAAGATGGCGGGCGTCGCGAACGTCATCGGCTCCTCCACCAACCCCACCCTGCCCTTCGGCCGGGACGCGGTCGCCGAGCACTACGGCATGATCGTCTCCGTCCACGACCTCAAGACCGACCTGCCCGGCGACGCCGCCATGGCCCGCGATCGCATCCGCGCCGGAACCATGGGCGCCGAGGACGTACTGCACGACCTGGGCGCGATCGGCATCACCTCCTCGGACGCGCAGGGCATGGGGCGAGCGGGCGAGACGGTCCGCCGTACCTTCGCCATGGCCGGGAAGATGAAAGCCGAGTTCGGCGCCCCCGACGACGACCACGACAACGAACGCGTCCTGCGCTACATGGCCAAGCTGACGATCAACCCGGCCATCGCGCACGGCCTTTCGCACGAGGTCGGTTCCATCGAGGTCGGGAAGCTGGCCGACATCGTGCTGTGGCGCCCGGAGTACTTCGGCGCGAAACCGCAGCTGGTACTGAAGTCCGGCTTCCCGGCGTACGGCGTGGTGGGGGACCCCAACGCGGCGACGGACACCTGTGAACCCCTGGTGCTGGGACCGCAGTTCGGCGCGTACGGCGCCGCCCCCGCCGATATCTCGGTCGCCTTCGTCGCACAGGCGGCGCTCGACCAGGGCAACGACTCCATGCCGACCCGCCGCCGCAGGGTCGCCGTCCGCGGCACCCGCGGCATCGGACCGGCCGACCTGCGCCTCAACTCCCGTACCGGAGCGGTCGATGTCGACCAGCGCACCGGCCTGGTCACCCTCGACGGCGAGCCGCTGCGCTCCGAGCCGGCCGACTCCGTCTCCCTCAACCGCCTGTACTTCCTCTAGGACCCCTGGAGCACCTGATGACCTACCGCATGCCCGCCGAGTGGGAGCCGCACGAGCGCACGTGGATGGCCTGGCCCGGACCCAACGCGACCTTCACCGACGACGAGGAGCTCGCCGAGGCCCGGACCGCCTGGGCCTCGGTGGCCCGCGCCGTGCGCCGCTTCGAGCCGGTGACGATGGTGCACGGCACGGGCCAGGGGGAGTCCGCGCGCGAGCTGCTCGGACCGGACGTCGACCTGGTGGAGCGCGAGCTCGACGACGCGTGGATGCGTGACATCGGGCCCACGTTCGTCAGCGACGGCCGTCGACTGGCCGCCGTGGACTGGGTGTTCAACGGCTGGGGAGCACAGGACTGGGCGAGCTGGGAGCACGACTCCAAGATCGCCCGCCATGTCGCGGACCTGGCCGGAGTGCCGGTACGGAGCAGCACAATGGTCAACGAGGGCGGCGCGATCCACGTCGACGGCGAGGGCACGGTCCTGCTCACCGAGACGGTCCAGCTCGGCGCCGGGCGCAATCCCGGCTGGACGCGCGAGCGGGTCGAGGCGGAGATCCACGCCCGGCTCGGCACCAGCAAGGCGATCTGGCTCCCGCACGGCCTCGCCGGCGACTACGGCACGTACGGCACCCAGGGTCACGTCGACATCGTCGCGGCCTTCGCCGGGCCCGGCACCGTGGTCGTCCACAGCCAGCGGAACCCCGACCACCCCGACCACGCCCGCTCGCGGGAGTACGTCGAGATCCTGCGCGGACAGACGGACGCGAAGGGCCGTCGCCTGGAGGTCGTCGAGATCCCCGCCCCCACGGTCCTCAGGGACGAGGACGGGGAGTGGGTCGACTACTCGTACATCAACCACTACCTCTGCAACGGCGGCGTGGTGCTCTGCGCCTTCGACGACCCGAACGACGAACTGGCGGCCGGTATCTTCCGTCGGCTCTTCCCCGGGCGGACGGTGACACTGGTGGACGCGCGGACCGTCTTCGCGGGTGGCGGCGGTATCCACTGCATCACCCAGCAGCAGCCGAGGGCGACGGTCAGGTAGAACGTACGGGTGAACGTGCTGACCTGTGCCGCCTGCGGAAGCCGCCTGACCGAGCCGCTGCGGCTCCTGCCTCAAGTGCCGCCCCGCCCGGAGTACGAGGGGCTGAAGAACCCCGACGGCTCCCGGCACGCCCCGTCGACCCTGCCGCGCGGGACGTACGCGCTGGACCCGGAGCCGTGCGGGGCGCCGTACGTGCCGCATCCCGACCCCGAGTGGTGCGGATCCGCCCACCCGGGAGACGTGTGCATGGGAGACCCCGACGGACCGGGGTGCCTGATGTCCGCGGGGCCGCGCGACACATGGGTCGTCCACCCCGAGGACACCCGTGGGCGCTTGTCCGCCGACCCCGCCGCCGAGGAGACCGGGTGCTGCGGCCGTCCCGGGCGCGAGGGGTCGAACGAGGTCTGTGCGCAGTGCGATACGGCGGTGGCGACGCTGTTCTCCGAGTGCTACGGCCCGTACGAGACGCACTTCCTGCCCCGCGCCGTCCGCGTGGAGGCCGCCGTATGACCCCCGCCCGCCGCCGCACCCCCGCCCCGCCCCGCGAGGAGGTCCTCGTCGCCGCCATGGAGATGATCGCCGAACTCGGCCTGGAGAAGCTCACCATGGCGGCCCTCGGCCGCGAGGTCGGGATGAGCAGCGGCCACCTCCTGTACTACTTCCACTCCAAGGACGAGCTGCTGCTCCGGACCCTGGAGTGGAGCGAGGGCCGGCTGGGCGCCGAGCGCGGCCGCCTCCTCACCCGCACGGCCACCGCGCGCGAACGGCTCGATGCGTACGTCGACCTGTACGTCCCCGACGGCCATCGCGACCCCCACTGGACCCTCTGGCTGGAGGTCTGGAACCGCTCGCAGAACGCCCCCGCCGACGCCCGCGACCGGCAGGCCGCCATCGAGGGCGCCTGGCACCGCGACCTGGTGGCACTGCTGGCGGAAGGGGTGTCGAGGGGCGAGTTCCGCGCGGTCGACCCGGACCGCGTGGCCGCCCGGCTGCGGGCGCTGCTCGACGGCTTCTCCATCCACGTGGCGATCGGACTACGAGGCACGGACCGAGCGCAGATTCTCGGCCACGTACGGGAGTTCCTGGACGAGAACCTCCTCGCGGACGCGTGACCCCGAGCCCGGGTTGTACGCAATAAGGCCGATTGACCCTGTGACCCGTGGTGCGTTTGCCTCATGGGGAGCCTTGGCGGCAGGGCCTGCGCGGGGCCGGGGGAGAGCGTCCACGGGGAACACAGGGGGGAACATGTCCAGAGCTGTACGTGTGTCCAGCGTGTCCTTAGGTACGGCGCTGCTGCTCGCGCTCACCGGAACGACCGCCGGTGCCGAGCTGCACGCGCCCCGAGTGCACAGGGTCAGCACGGCCACCGACGCCAGCCAGGCCGACGGGGAGTCGACGGGCGCCGCGATCAGTGCCGACGGCCGCAAGGTGGCGTTCACCTCCATCGCACCGAGCTTCGGCTGCGCGCGCTTCGACAGGTGCCTGCTCGTGAAGGACCTGGACGACGGCGGGGTCACCAAGATCGACCTCGGCAGCGGCTACACGTACGGCTCGCCCGCGCCGAGCGCCGACGGCAGCCGTATCGCGTTCTCCGCGGGCACCCGGTTCCTCGCGCCCTACTTGTACGACAGCGCCACCGGCCGTGCGGAGAAGCTGTGGCCGCAGGACCCGCCCGGCTTCAACGAGTTGGGCCGCGTGCAGTCGATCAGCCCGGACGGTACACACGTCGCGTACACCATCGGCAACCGCAACGGTGACGCGAACTTCCGGCTGCTGTACGTCCGTGACACGGCCACCGGCACCGACGGGCTGATCTCACCGGCCGAGGAGGGCGACAAGCCGGGGGCCTCGGTGAGCGGCGACGGCGAGAAGGTCGTGTACTCCGTCCGCGGTGACGTGGAGGCGGAGGACCCGGCCGACCTCTTCGTCAAGGACCGGGCGACGGGCGGGCGCACCCAGGTCGGGTACATCGCCTTCGAGCAGGGCGGCGAGGTCCACGTCCGCGACCTGGACACCGGCGCCCTGTCGACGCTCGGCGCGGGCTCGGCGCCGTCGATCAGCGCGGACGGCCGCAAGGTCGCCTTCCAACAGGGTGGCGAGGTACGCGTCCGCGACCTCGACACCGCAACGACCACCCGGATCAGGGGCAGCCAGCCCTCGCTCTCCGGGAACGGCACGCACGTGGCGTACACCTCGCGCGGCGCCGTATACCTGCGGGAACTCGCCACCGGGAAGCGGCAGTTGATCAGCGTCGACCGCTGGGGCGGCCGCAACGACCTCTCGGCCCGGCACCCTTCCATCAACGCCGACGGCACGGTCGTCGCCTTCGAGTCGGCGTCACCCGATCTGGTGGAAGGAGACACCAACGGGGTGTCGGACGTCTTCCTGCGGACAGTGCAATGACCAGCAGCAACCACTACGGGGGAACCATCATGTACAGCACCAAGCGAGCCCTGGCGCTCGCCGTCACCGTCGCCGCCGCCACGGCGACCCTGACCGGCCCGGCCGCGAGCGCCGCGCCCAAGGCCCCGCGCACCGAGAAGGCGAGCGTGGCTTCGGACGGCACCAACGGCAACGCGTCGTCCAGCGGGCAGAGCATCAGCGCGAACGGCCGCTACCTGGCCTTCCGCTCCGCCGCCGACAACCTGGTCCCGGGTGACACCGACGGCACCGCCGACGCCTTCGTCCGCGACCTGAAGACCGGCACCACCCGCCTGGCGAGTACCGCCGGGGACGGCAACGTCCTGGACGTCTCCCTGAGCGCGAACGGCCGGTATCTCGCGTACACCATCAACCCCACCTACAACACCGACGACAACCACATCTGGATCAAGAACCTGAAGACCGGCGCCGTCCAGCAGATCGACGACGCCATCGCCCCCGGCTACGCGGGCATCGCCGGCCCCGCGCTCAGCGCCGACGGCCGCTATGTGGCCTTCGTCGCCCTGCGCAACAGCGACGAGGCACCGGCGGGCGACCGGTCCAGCCGTGTCTACCGCGTCGACCGCGTCACCGGCGAGCGGGTCCGCATCAGCCAGGTGCCGGGCGAGGGCGCCTGGAAGTCCGCCGCCACCCGCCCGTCGATCAGCGCGGACGGCAGCCGGGTCGGCTACCAGTTCTTCGTCCCGCAGCCCACCCGGGGCGACTGGAGCGACGCCTACGTCCGTGATGTGCCGAGCGGCGAACTGTTCCAGGTCGACAAGGCGCCGGACGGCAAGGTGTCCGACGGCCAGACCGAGTTCCCGCAGGTCAGCGCCGACGGTCGGTACGCGGTCTTCAACTCACTGGACTCGCAGCTGACACCGGACGACACCAACGGCAGCCACAACGTCTTCGTACGCGACCTGAAGACGGGGTCGGTGAGCCGGATCGACGGCGCCGACCCGGCCGCCTACACCGCCTACCCCCGGCTCAGCGACGACAGCAGGCATCTCGCGTTCGGCTCGGCCGCCCCGGCCTCGGACGACGCGCGGCAGGTGTACGTACGCGATCTGCGCACCGGACGCACGGTGCTCGTCAGTGTCGCGGCGCAGGGAGGTCCGAGCGCCGACCCCGCGGAATTCCCGGTGATCGACCGGCACGGCCGTACGGTCGCCTTCAGCAGCTGGGCCAACGACCTCGTGCCCGAGGACGCCGGGCAGACCGACTTCACCACCAACGTCTACGTACGCCACCTGAAGTGACCCACCTGAAGTGACTCACCCGAAGTGATCGACCGCATCCTGAGACAGCCGTGAGCGAGGCGCGGGGGTTGTGCCAGACTGCCCCCGTGCTCTCGTTCGTCATGATTATTGGCAGCAGGCGCGCCGGTCCGCAGTGACCGCCACGTACGACCAGGTACGGGCGGACACCGTCGTCCTCGACCCGCGCGCAGACCTCTCGCACCCGCGAGAGGTTTTTCGCTTTTCTGGCCCATCCGCAGCCAGAGGCGAGAGCGCGAGGGACTATGTGGGGACGGTGGAGCCGGTCATTCCGGTACAGACCGAGATCCAATCCTCAGGAGCCTTGAGACCATGACCGCAACCAGCGAGCTCGACGACCAGTTCCACGTCTTCGACACCACCCTGCGCGACGGCGCCCAGCGGGAGGGCATCAACCTCACCGTCGCGGACAAGCTGGCCATCGCGCGGCACCTGGACGACTTCGGCGTGGGCTTCATCGAGGGCGGCTGGCCCGGCGCCAACCCGCGGGACACCGAGTTCTTCGCCCGCGCCCAGCAGGAGATCGAGTTCAAGCACGCCCAGCTGGTCGCCTTCGGCGCGACGCGCCGGGCCGGTGCCAAGGCGGCGGAGGACCCGCAGGTCAACGCGCTGCTGGCGTCCGGTGCCCCGGTGATCACCCTGGTCGCCAAGTCCCACGACCGCCATGTCGAACTCGCCCTGCGCACCACGCTGGACGAGAACCTGGAGATGGTCCGCGACACGGTGTCGTATCTGACGGCACAGGGCCGCCGGGTCTTCGTCGACTGCGAGCACTTCTTCGACGGCTACCGCGCGAACCCGGAGTACGCGAAGGCGGTCGTACGGACGGCCTCGGAAGCAGGCGCGTCCGTGGTCATCCTCTGTGACACCAACGGCGGCATGCTCCCCGCCCAGGTCCAGGCGGTCGTCTCCACGGTCCTCGCCGACACCGGCGCCCGGCTCGGCATCCACACCCAGGACGACACGGGCTGCGCGGTCGCGAACACCCTGGCCGCGGTGGACGCGGGCGCGACCCACGTGCAGTGCACGGCCAACGGCTACGGCGAGCGGGTGGGCAACGCCAACCTGTTCCCGGTGGTCGCGGCCCTGGAGCTGAAGTACGGCAAGAAGGTGCTGCCGGAGGGCAAGCTGCGCGAGATGACGAGGATCTCGCACGCGATCGCCGAGGTAGTGAACCTCACCCCGTCAACGCACCAGCCCTACGTGGGCGTCTCGGCCTTCGCCCACAAGGCCGGCCTGCACGCCTCGGCCATCAAGGTCGACCCTGACCTGTACCAGCACATCGACCCCGAGCAGGTCGGCAACACCATGCGCATGCTGGTCTCCGACATGGCGGGCCGCGCCTCGGTCGAGCTCAAGGGCAAGGAACTGGGCGTGGACCTCGGCGGTGACCGCGAGGTGGTCGGCCGGGTGGTCGAGCGCGTGAAGGAACGCGAGCTCAAGGGTTACACGTACGAGGCGGCGGACGCCTCGTTCGAGCTGCTGCTCCGCGCCGAGGTAGAGGGCAAGCCCCTCAAGTACTTCCAGGTCGAGTCCTGGCGCGCGATCGTCGAGGACCGCCCCGACGGCAGCCACGCCAACGAGGCCACGGTGAAGCTCTTCGCCAAGGGCGAGCGCATCGTGGCGACGGCGGAGGGCAACGGTCCGGTGAACGCGCTGGACCGCTCTCTGCGGGTGGCCCTCGAAAAGATCTACCCCCAGCTCGCCAAGCTCGATCTCGTCGACTACAAGGTCCGCATCCTGGAAGGCGTCCACGGCACGCAGTCCACGACTCGGGTACTGATCTCGACGTCCGACGGGGCGGGGGAGTGGTCGACGGTGGGAGTCGCGGAGAACGTGATCGCGGCGTCTTGGCAGGCGCTGGAGGATGCTTACACGTACGGGTTGCTGCGGGCGGGTGTGGAGCCGGCGGAGTAGGAAGCTCCCTTTGGCTGTCGCTCAGCGCCGGGGGTGCCACGTACAGGTGGTACCCCTTGGCGCCGGGATCACGACCGTCGGTAGTGATGCCTGTGCGGACACCGGGGCCAGGTCCCATGCTGTGCGGATGTCGTCGATGAGGGTACGCGCGCTGAAGGGCGAGACCCCCAGTTCCTGACGGGCCTCGGCGAGCAGGTCGAGGTGTCCGTCGGGGCGCTGGGCCGAGGTCGTCCGGCGCTGGTTGAAGTTGGGCTGGCCGAAGACGTCCAGCAGGGTCAGCGAGAAGTACGCGTACGCGGCGGCCTCGTTGATGAGCCGACCTGCCTCGTCGGGGAGGCCGCCCGCCTCCTGCGCGGCGAAGTGCGTCAGCGCGTCCCGCAGTCGCTCGGCCGGTTCTGGGCACGGACAGGCGGCCCGCAGATGGGCGGCGAGACCGCGGAACGACCCCAGCACGCCCATGGTGTCGCGGCGCCACTGCTGCTTGGCGAGCAGGGTACGGAAGCCCGCGAGCGTCTCTGACAGCTCCTCGGTGATCAACACCTGCGCCACGTCGCGCAGTTCGACCTGCTCTGTGCTGGTCCGGATCTCCAGCAGACGCCGGCCGTAGCGGATCAGGTCGCGCGGTATGCCACCGGAGAGGGCGTGGGCGAGCGCGATGTACGCGTCACCGATACCCGTCGCCCGCCTCCTCAGGATCCTCGCGGACTCGTGGAGCGTGCACGGCTCCACATGCAGTACGTCGTCCAGGGAACTGTCGGTGACATCCCGGTTCGGCAGACCGCGCCGGACGAACGCGGCCCCCACGTCCTCCGCGACGGAGATCAGGTAATGCACGTGGGGCACGCCGAGGATCCCCTTGATCTCGGCGAGGAAGGCGAGGGCCTGGGCGTCCGTGCCGAGCCGGTCGACCTCGTCGATCGCGATGACCACCCGGTTGCCCTGGGCGTGCTCGTCCTGCGCGATCCGGCCCAGCAGTTCCCTGAACTCGGCGACCAGGAGCGGGTAGTTGGGCGGCACCGAGGTCAGGCCACTCGTGTGGGAGGTGCCCAGGGTGAGGAACTGGGTGGCTCCCGCGGTTATACCCGCGGTGGAGTTCTGGACAGTCTGGAGCCGGTAGAGGTGGTCGCGGCAGGCGGCGACGAGTTCGGGGGCGAGTCCTGGCAGCGACCATGACCGGCGCTGGAGTCCGCGGATCAGGAATCCGAGGAGCAGGACGCTCAGCCGGAAGGGGGTCTCGTCGTCGGTGATAAGGATTCTGTTCGACTCGTTGGCTGCTATCACGACCAAGCCGAAGAAGGGCGACAGGATGATGCAGAGGTCGAGAAACGGTCTCCAGTTCGCGGACCAGGATCCGAACTGCCACCTTGGTTGGTCAAATGAGGTTGCAATGTAGCGGCGGTGTTTGGCCGCAGCGCGCAGAGTCATCAGGAGACCGGCCAACACCACCAGAGCGGAAAACGGTTTGCTGAACCCGCCGCTGTAATGGTTCCGGATGTCAGGGTCGAAAGGGAGCGAGACCAGGGGGCCGAAGATGAGCGCGGTGCTCGTCAGCGTGACCACCGCCCGACCGGCCTTGCTGAGGAACAGGGCGAAGGATCTGGAGTGGCGCAGTACCCAGACGAGTCCACCCATGAGGACCAGGACGAAGGCGGCTTCCGGAGCTCTGCCGTGCAGCACGTCCTGCACGAGCCCGGCGAGCCAGTCCAGGGTGGGGGTGACGAAACGCCACCCCCACACGCCGTGCGCGGCCTCGATGGACCTCTTCGTGACCGCGAATAGGCCTAGCCCGACGAGGAGGGCGGCGAAAAGCGGGTAGGGCGCCCGGCGCAGCAAAACCCTCAGCGGTTCGACCACCGTGCGCCTCATCCGGTGGAGATACGACAGCCGCACCAACTCCGGTGCGTCATGGCCCGCCCTAGTGATGTACCCCCGGCACACGCTGACGAACAAGGAGATCAGGAAGTCGTACGGGGTGTAGGCGGCGGGTGCGTGCGCGAAGACCGAGAAGTCGTGCGGCCGTACGGCGCTCTGCATGAGCGTGGTCTTGCCCACCCCGCGCGGACCACTCACGGCGATGGTCCCGTCCGCCAACTGGTCCATTTTGCGGTGCATTTCATCGGCGGAGAGGTTGGAGACGACGTACCCCGTCTGGCGATGGGAACGTAGTCCCTCATGGCTGCCGGTCACCAACAGGGTGCCGAGATCTTCGCCGATGAGATCCTCGACAGCGCGCGCCACCTGCCGCTGGAGTCCTTCACGACGGAGCGAGTGAACCCAGTGTGCCCCGCGCCGCCTCTCCAGCAGCCACAGCGCCGACGTGGCGGGCCCCAGTAGCGCCAGGCGAACCACCCGTAGCCAGCCACCGGGGGCGGACGGGGCAGGTCTGGACGGCCGGGCGAAGGCGAAAGCGGGGGCGTAGAACAGGAGGAGGGGGATGGCCAGAACCATGTAGGGCGGGAGGCTGGAGGAGGAAAGCGTCACGCAGAGGGCAGCGAAGACGAACAGCCCCGCACACCAGGGCAGGAAAGCCTTGTTCGCCCGGATGTTGCTCAGCGACAGGCGCGCGGGCAGGGCCCAGCGGAAGCAGTCGCTGAGATAGCGCGCGTGCTGGTACTCCGAGTGACTGGGGTCACGGTGCTCGGCGTCCAGCACCCGTTCGACATAGGAAGACGAGCACATCGTCTCCATTACGGCCTCGACAGTCACCGTCGGCCGCTGCTCCAGCAGCCCGGTCAGCCGCGGGTCGTCGAGACAGTCCCGTACGGCCTTCTTGTAGAGTTCCTTTTCGGGCTCACTGCCCCACTCGTACCCCCCCTCGCTCACCGGCGTGGCTACCCGCGCCGCTCCCGCCGAGCGTGCCCGACAAAGGCGGCCCAAGTGCCGGGCGCCACGGTCAGGATGGGCCCGGCGTTCTTGGAGTCACGGACGTGGATGACGGAATGCTGGGAGGCGACCTCGACGCAGTCGCCGCCCTCATTGCTGCTGTAGCTGGACTTGAACCACTGAAGTGCGGTGCTCATCGGTCTCCTAGCAAGCCGTGCAAGAGGCGCACGCTCTCGTCGGGTGAGAGGGCCTGTGACCGCAGCATTCCATACTTGTGGTGATAGTCGCGGACCTCGTCGGAATCCTCAACGAGGAAGCTGGCACGCTGTACTTCCAGGTAGACGAGGCGTTCGTCCGCAGGGGTTTCGAGCAAGGTCATGGGGCCCGCGAGACCGGCGTGGGGCATCCGGTCCATGGGCATGATCTGAAAGCTCATGTGGATCGGTTCGGTGTACTCCAGGATCTGGCGGAACTGATCACGCATAACCTGCGGGCCGCCGACCTGCCGCCGCAGAAGGCTCTCCTCCAGGATGAAGTGACCCACAGGTGGCCGGTCCCGCTGCCAGATCAACTGCCGTTCCATACGGGCGTCCACCCACTGGTCGGCCGTTTCGCTGCCGAGCGCGGGATAGCGGGAGTCGAAGGAGGCCCGGCAGTAATCCCTGGTCTGAAGCAGTCCGGGTACCAGCTGCGTCTGATACGCGAGGACACTCACCGCCTCCTGCTCGTGATCCACCAGCGACTGCGCGAACTGCACCACCCTCTCCCGCACCGGCATCTGCGCCACCACCACGGCCAACACCCCACCCGTACCGAGCAGTTCATCGAACTGTTCCGTCCGATCCGGCTGAAGCGCCAACCGCCCCTGCTCGATCGACGCCACCGTGTCCACACTGATGCTCGCCAACCCGGCGAGCTGCTCCTGAGTCAGCCGCGCCCGCTTCCGGCAGTGCGCCACGAGCGCCCCCACCGCACGCCATGAACTGACCTTCCTGGGCTTCCTGGCCGTGTGCATGGCTGTCCCTTTCCCCCGTGGGCACACGAACTCCTCGTAGCGAGGTCGTAGTAATCAGAACTACGACCTCACCCACTGCTCCACAGTAGTGACTCCCTGTGACAGTCGCCCCGTGAACGCCCAAGCCCAACTCCTCCGAGCCCGCACCGCCCTCTACCCCCGTGACCGCAGGTCGGCAGGGGTGGCCCGAGACCTCACCCGGATCACGCTCACCGACTGGGGGCTGACCGAGCGGGGCGACGACGCGCTGCTGTGCGTGAGCGAACTCGCCGTCAACGCCCTCCTGCACGGCGTGCCCCCGAACCGCTGCTTCCGGCTCTGCCTGACGCTCACCACCGACGGTGTCCTGCGGGTCGAGGTCCATGACAGCGGCCCGGGTGAGATCCACCCTCCGCACGCCGCGGCCCCGGAAGCGGAGCGCGGTCGCGGCCTGCTGCTGGTGGCCGCGCTGGCCGACGGCTGGGGCGTGCGGCGGCGGGTTCCGGGCAAAGTCGTGTGGTGCGAGTTCCGGAGCCGCGAGGCGCCTTGACGGGCCTGCGGGCCACCAGTTAACTCACGGCGTGAGGTAAGTCATGAGTGGACTAACGAGAGCCAAGGGGGAAGCTCCATGCGAAGAACCGCCCTGCTCGCCTCGGCCGCCCTGCTGACAACCCTGCTGCCGATGGTGTCCGCACAGGCACAGCCACAGGCCGCCGACGATCCCGCCCCGGTCCCCGTCGACCGGTTCGAGGGCGAGGTGCCCTTCGCGAACCCACCCGCGGGGGGCATCTTCACGTGGGGCAGCGACAACGACGATCCGCCCACGCTCGCACTCGAAGCACGCGCCGACGCCCCCGAGGGCGACCGCGTCCTGTCCGGCACCTACGACATCAGCGGCTACGGCGGCTTCACCCACGACTTCGCCTTCGCCGAACCCGCCCACGACTGGTCCGCTCACAAGGGCATCCGCTTCTGGTGGGAAGGCCGCGACAACGGAAAGAAGGTCGCCTTCGAGCTCAAGGACGGCGGCGCCAACGGCGAGGCCTCCGAGCTGTGGACGACGTCCTTCACCGACGACTTCAGCGGCTGGAAACAGATCGAGATCCCCTTCACCGACTTCGACTATCGCACCGACTACCAGCCCGTCGGCGGCATCGACCACATCCTCGGCCTCACCGAGACATGGGGCTACGCCGTCACCCTCCCCGTCGGCGTCCAGGGCCAATTCGCCATGGACGGCGTCGAGTTGTACGGCAAGGCCGACCAGTCACTGCGCGCCTCCGTCCTCACCGACTCCGCCGTGTACCCGACGGACGAGGGCGGTACGGCGACCGTGAAGATCTCCGTCGCCACCACTGGCTCCGCCCCGATCGACGAACCCGTCACCGTCGCCTACGAGACGGCCGCGACCGGCACCGCCGACCCGGGCAAGGACTACACCCCGGTGAGCGGGACCGTCGTCTTCCCGGCAGGGACCGCCTCCGGCGCCACGCAGGCCGTGCGGGTCCCGACGCTGAGGGACAAGTCGGCCGAGGCCGCCGAGACCATCCCCCTCGCACTCACCGTCACCGGCGCCAAGCCCCCGGCCGAGACCCCGCAGATCGTCGTCGACGCGCACGGACTGCCGTATCTGAACGCCAAGTTGCCGGTGAAGCAGCGCGTCGCCGACCTCCTCTCCCGTATGTCGCTCGCGGAGAAGGCCGGCCAGATGACCCAGGCCGAGCGCGGAGCCGTGGGGACCGGGGCGGACGTCGCCGCATACGACCTCGGCTCGCTCCTGTCCGGCGGCGGCTCCACCCCGACGCCCAACACCCCCGAGGACTGGGCGAAGATGATCGACGCCTTCCAACTCCGGGCCCAGGCAACCCGCTTCCAGATCCCCCTCGTCTACGGCGTCGACGCCGTCCACGGCCACAACAACCTGGTCGGCGCCACCGTCATGCCCCACAACATCGGCCTCGGCGCCTCCAGGAACCCCCGACTCGCCGAGCAGACCGGCGCGGTGACCGCCGCCGAGGTCCGCGCCACCGGCATCCCCTGGGACTTCGCCCCCTGCCTCTGCGTCACCCGCGACGAACGCTGGGGCCGCTCCTACGAGTCCTTCGGCGAGGACCCGGCCCTCGTCGACTCCCTGGAGACGGTCATCCAGGGCCTCCAAGGCGCCCGGAACGGCAAGGACTTGAAGGACAACGACAAAGTCCTCGCCACCGCCAAGCACTTCGTCGGAGACGGGGGCACCGAGTACGGCTCCTCCACCACCGGCACCTACACCATCGACCAGGGCATCACCAAGGTCACCCGGCAGCAGCTGGAGGCCGTCCACCTGGCGCCGTACAAGAACGCCGTCGACCGAGGGGTCGGCACCGTCATGCCCTCGTACTCCTCGCTCGACGTCCTCGGCGACGGCCAGGGCCCGGTCAAGATGCACGCCCGCGCCGACATGATCAACGGCGTGCTCAAGGGCCGTATGGACTTCGACGGCTTCGTGATCAGCGACTGGGACGGCATCGACCAGATCCCCGGCGACCGCGCCTTTGACGTCCGCACCTCGGTCAACGCCGGCGTCGACATGGTCATGGTCCCGTACGCCTTCAGGGAGTTCCGTACGACGCTCATGGAGGAGGCGCAGGCCGGACGCGTCAGCGAGCAGCGCATCGACGACGCGGTCTCCCGCATCCTCACGCAGAAGTTCCGCCTCGGTCTTTTCGAGAAGCCGTACGCCGACACCAGCGGCGCCTCGAAGATCGGTTCCGCCGAGCACCGGGCCGTCGCACGCCGGGCGGCCGCCGAGTCGCAGGTACTGCTGAAGAACGCCGACGGCGTGCTGCCGCTGAAGAAGTCCCAGAAGGTGTACGTCGCCGGTTCCAACGCCGATGACATCGGCAACCAGAGCGGCGGCTGGACCGTCACCTGGCAGGGGGCGTCCGGCGACATCACGCCCGGCACGACGATCCTGGAGGCCATGCGGAAGAACTCCGCGCGGCTGACGTACTCCAAGGACGCCTCCGCCCCCACGACCGGCCACGACATCGGGGTGGTCGTCGTCGGCGAGACCCCGTACGCCGAGGGCGTCGGAGACGTCGGCAACGGTCATGACCTGGCGCTGAGCCCCGCCGACCAGACGGCCGTCGACACCGTCTGCGCGGCCATGAAGTGCGCGGTGCTGATCGTCTCCGGCCGCCCCCAGCTCATCGGCGACCGACTGGGCGAGATCGACGCGCTGGTGGCCTCCTGGCTGCCGGGGACGGAGGGCGACGGCGTGGCCGATGTGTTGTACGGGAAGCGGTCCTTCACCGGGCAGCTTCCCGTCACCTGGCCGAAGTCGCAGGACCAGCTGCCGATCAACGTCGGCGACACGTCGTACGACCCGCAGTTCCCGTACGGCTGGGGCCTCACGACGCTGACCAAGGTGCCGGAGGGCGGCGCGACGACGCTGAAGGCGCTCGGCGTCGCGGCTGCGGTGGCCGAGAAGGCCGGGTCCGAGGAGGCGGGCCGCGCGATCGTGACCAAGGCGCGGCTGATCGTCCAGCAGAAGAAGATCACGGCGGCGTTCGCGAAACCCTTCGCCGACGCCGACCGTCTGCTGCTCACCGGACGGTACGCGGCGGCGGTGGAGCGGCTGACGGAGGCCTATCGGGCGACGACCGGCTGAGGCTGTTTTGGGAGGCTTCGGGTAGCTTCGAAGTATGAAGTCCGTCCTACGGACCCGAAGCCTCCCAGGGCTGCTGGCGGCCCTGGTGCTCGCGGCCCTGACCGTACTGTGGGCGGTCCCCGCGCCCGCCTCCGCCGCCACGAACGTCTCCACGATCGCCGAGGCGCTCCGCGAGAGTCCGGTGTACGTCGACCCGGCGGCCTCCGCCCAGCTGTCCTCCGGGGATGCCACCGCGCTCGCCGAGCAGATCGAGGACGCGGACAAGGCGCTGTTCGTGGCGGTCCTGCCCGCGGATCAGCCGACCGAGAACCTCCTGCGGAACCTGCGCACCGCGACCGGCGTGACGGGCCTGTACGCGGTGCGGGTCGGCGACCGTTTCGACGCGGGCGCGGATTCCTCGGTCCTGCCCAGGTCGGCGGTACGCAACCTCGTCGCGAGCGTCGGGGGCGAGAGTGACGCGAAGACCCAGCTCGACGACTTCGCGGACCAGGCCCTGGCCAATATGGGCGGCTCGGCGCCCGCGAGCTGGGGCTCGCCCTCCGACGGCGGAGGCGTCCCGGCGGGTGCGCTGGTGACGGTCGGCGCCGTGCTGGCGGCCGGTGGCGTGGGCGCGTACGCGTTGGTCCGCCGCAACCGCCGCCGCCACGCGGAGGAGCAGCGGGCCGCCCTGGAGAAGCTGCGGGTCGTGGTGGACGAGGACATCACCGCCTTTGGCGAGGAACTGGACCGCCTGGACTTCCACCCCGCCGAACCGGGTGCGGACGACGCCATGCGCGAGGACTACGAGCACGCGCTCGACGCCTACGAGAAGGCGAAGTCGTTCATGGCGGCCGCGCAGCAGCCGGAGGAGGTCCGCGCGGTGACCCAGGCCCTGGAGGACGGCCGTTTCTCACTGGCGCGACTGGCCGCCCGCAGGGAGAGTCGGCCACTCCCGGACCGCCGCCCACCCTGCTTCTTCGACCCTCGCCACGGCCCGTCGACCACGGACGCGACGTGGACGCCGCCCAGCGGCGCCCCGCGCGAGGTCCCGGTCTGCGCGGCCGACGCGACCCGCCTGGCCGACGGCCGCGACCCGGTGATGCGCGAGGTCGACACCGACCAGGGCCGCCGCCCCTACTGGGACGCGGGCCCCGCCTACGGCCCCTGGGCCGGCGGCTACTTCGGCGGCGGGCTCCTCCCCGGCCTCCTCGTCGGCACGATGCTCGGCAGCATGATGGCCACCCCGGCCTACGCCGCCGACTACGGCTCCGGCTACGGCGACTTCGGCGGCGGCTACGAGGGCGGCGACGTCTCGGGCGCGGACTTCAACTCCGACGACTTCTCGGGCGGTTTCGGCGGCGGTGACTTCGGGGGAGGCGGCGACTTCGGCGGCGGAGGCGACTTCGGAGGGGGAGGATTCTGACCATCCACCCGCAGGGCGACACCTCTAGACGCCGGTCCAGGCAATCTCAGCCCGCTGGCGTTCGGGGGCGAGGGTTTGCCGTCCCGACCCCCCACCCACCCGCAGGTGCTGCGCCCCTGGACGCCGGTCCAGGCGATCTCAGCCCCTCCGGTGTTTGAGGACGAGGCCCTTCGGGCCGATCGGGGTCTGGGGCGGAGCCCCAGCGGGGTCGAAGGGGCGGAGCCCCTGGTGGGGGTCCCCCCTCTGGGGGAGGGACGGGTAGGGGCGGCGGGGGCGAAAAACTCCCGTCCACGGACGCGGGCCCGGCGCACCACACGCCGAGCCCGCGAGAGTCCGTACGAGACAACCCGCGCGTCAGAGAGAGGCCGCAGCGGACGCGATCGCCGACGCGAACGTCGACACCTCGCTGTACACACCCGGCGCGTTGGCCCGGGCACACCCGATACCCCAGCTCACGATGCCGACCTGAACCCACGCATTGCTCGCGTCCCGCCGGAACATCGGCCCACCGGAGTCCCCCTGACAGGTGTCGACCCCACCCGCGGCGTACCCCGCACAGATCTCCTCGCTCGCGATGAGCCCGCTGTACCCGCTGTACGAACGACAGGTCGCGTCACTCACGAACGGCACCGTGGCCTTGAGCATGTACCGCTGCTGAGCGCCACCCTCACTCGCCGCACCCCACCCGGCGACGGTGAACGTCCCGGTGTTGTACTGCGCGGTCGTGGCGATCTTCAGCGTCGGCAGATTGATCGGCGAGGCAAGCTTGATGAGCGCCCAGTCCTTGCCGTCGCCGTTGTATCCGGGAGCCCGGTACACGTACGTCGACCTGACCTGAACGCGCCCGCTGGTGGACTGCAGGTCCACGACACCGGCGGTGGCGGTGATGGAGGTGTTCGCACCGGTCCCGCTCACACAGTGCGCCGCGGTCAGCACGATCTGCTGCGTGTACAGCGCGCCGCCACAGCCCATGGAGAGCCGGACCATGAACGGGAACTCGCCCTGCGCGGCACGGGTTCCGCCGACGACGGGCGCGGGAGCGGCCTGCGCGGCCGAGACGGGCTGAAGACTGGCGATCGCGAGGGCGGCGGCCCCGAGGGCCACGCATCTCTTGAGGGCCGTGAGGAGTCTCTTCAACGTTCTGCCTTCCGTGGGGGGTGGAAGTACTGGGCCGCAGATATGTCGTGCGCATGCCAAGAGAGAACGCAAAGAGACTCCCATCCACTGGCATGGGCAGGTCAAATCTGTTGCTGGATTATGAGAACGCTGTGAGACCTCACACAAGGGGTGTGATTCAGCCAGCTCTGTCCGGCCCGAGATCTGTCGGCGTCGAGCGAGCCGCAGTCCCCCTTGCCGGTGACCCGACACGGCACGGGTGCCTTCGCACTGCCGCAAGATCTTGAGCCCCATCTCGCATTCGCCTGTGTCGACAAGGAGTTGTCCGACGTGGCTCCAAGCCCAGGTCTCTCCGTGGGGGTCGCCCAGCTCAGCGTAGATGTCGCCTGCGTTCAGATACGCGTTCGCGGCGCCATCGAACGACTCCGACGCCGCGAGAGCGGTACCCAGGCTCATCCATGCGCTTGCCTCCCCGTGGCGGTCCGGCAGTCGGGCGAACATGTCCTGGGCGTGACTATGCGCTTGAACAGCCTCACCGAAGCGGCGCAGCGACTGAAGGGGCGACCCCAGGTTGTTCCACGCCGCTGCTTCTCTGTGCGGATCGCCCAGGACCGCGAACATGTCCCGTGCCCGCTCGTGCATCAGCACGGAGATCTCGAACTGTTCCAGTGCGAACATGCAGCGCCCAAGATCGGTCCAGGCGGCAGCCTGGCCGTTGCGGTCGTCCAGGGCATACGCCAGACGCAGGGATTCAGTGTGAGCGATGGCGGCCTCCCGGAATCGACCGAGCGCGTACCGGGAGTTGCCGACGATGGCCAAGGCAGCCATCTCGACGGTTTGCTCTCCGTCTCGCTTCGCGGCGGAAACCACTACCTCGGCGACGAGCTGAAGTGGTGCAGCAGTCGGTTCCGGGCGGCTGCGGCTTCCTCGCGCAGTTCGGCCTCCTCGCCGCTCACCGTTCGGGCGTACACACGTAACAGATCGTGCCGGCGTCACCTGGGCCGAGTCGGAGACATTTCGGAGACATTGTCGAGAAGGAGCAGTGCGGGCCCGAGGCGGTTCAGTTCGGACCGGTAAAGGGCGTACTGCTCGTCCTGCGATGGAGGCAGATCCTCGTCCCGGATGCCGAGCGCGCGCAGAAGGGAGAGCACCGCCTGCTCGGGCGCCACTGGGATGTCTTCGTAGCCGCGCATGTTGAGGAACAGGGTGCCGCCAGGAAAGCGGCTGCGGACGGCATGTGCAACGTGCAGGGCCAGTGCGGTGCGTTGGATCCGGTTCGATCGCTGGGAGCACGCCGTGGACGCGTTGCTCGCCCTGGGAAGGGACCGCCCCCTCCCCGTGGTCCTGGACGAGTTCCCCTACCTGGCCCGAGCGACCCCCTCGCTGCCTTCGATCGTCCAGGTGGCATACGGACCTCGGCGGTCGGAGCGACTCGAGTCCCGCACCCGTCTGCTTCTCTGCGGTAGTTCCCTCTCTTTCATGGGCAAGCTGCTCAGCGGCACTTCGCCGCTCCGTGGTCGTGCCGGCCTCGAACTCGTCGTGCAGCCCCTGGACTTCCGGCAGGCGGCGGCCTTCTGGGGTATCGGCGACCCCAGGCTGGCGCTCCTCGTGCACAGCGTGGTGGGCGGAACGCCCGCCTACCGCAGGGAGTTCGTACGCGACGACGTTCCCGCCGATCTGGCCGACTTCGACGCCTGGGTCTGTCGTACGGCGCTCTCGCCGCGTTCGCCGCTCTACCGCGAGGCCCGCTACCTCCTGGCGGACGAGTCCGACCTGCGCGACCGTGCGCTCTACCACTCCGTCCTGGCCGCCCTCGCATCCGGCAACGCCACGGCTGGGCGCATCGCCGGCTGCCTCGAGCGGCCCACCAGCGACATCACCCACCCCCTCACCGTCCTTCAGGACTGCGGGCTCGTGCGCAAAGAGGTGGACGCCTTCCGCAGGAACCGCAGTGTCTATCGGGTGGGTGAGCCGCTCATCGCCTTCCATCACGCGATCTCCCGCCCAAAACTTCCCCTGTTGGACCGAGGCTTGGCGGAGCACGTCTGGGAGAGTTCCCGCTCTCGCTTCCTCTCCGGTGTCGTAGGACCGCACTTCGAACAGCTCTGCCGCGAATGGGTCGCTCACTTCGCCGCACCTGAGACCATCGGGGGCATGCCCATCGATGTCTCGTACGGGACCGTTCCGGACCAGGCCGCACGGACCGGCTACGAGATCGACGTGGTCGTACGAGGCGCGGTGGGTCAGGACAACGGGGTTCTGCTGGCCCTCGGCGAGGCAAAGTGGGATCAGGTCATGGGGCTGGGGCATCTGGAGCGGCTACGACGCGTCGCTGCGCTGCTGGCCGGACGCGGAACCGATGTCTCGGCGGTGCGACTCGCCTGTTTCAGCGGGGCCGGATTCAGCGCCGATCTGAGGGCTGCGGAGAGCAGGGGAGATGTCGTACTGGTTGATCTGGAGCGCCTGTACGAAGGCGAATAGCAGCCTTGGTCAACTATGACTCCCTCGCCTTCGAGTCCGCCGACCAGCTCTTCGACTGGCTCACCGCGCACCCTCGCCCCCACCCCGGCCTCTGGGTGAAGGTCGCCAAGAAGGGCTCCGGCATCCCCCCGTCACCGCCGCCGAAGTCAATGACGTGGCCCTCTGTCACGGCTGGATCACCGGTCAGCGCAAGGGATTCGACGCCTCGCACTTCGTCCAGAGGATCACCCCGCGCCGCGCCGGCAGCCTCTGGTCCGTGGTCAACGTCCGGCGGGTCGAGGAACTGATCGCCGACGGCAGGATGCGTGACACCGGCCTCGCGGAGATCGACGCGGCCAAGGCGGACGGACGGTGGGCGTCTGCGTACCTCTCCCAGAAGGAGGCCGGGGTGCCGGACGACCTGGCCGCCGCGCTGGAGCGCAGCCGGCGGGCCGGCGCGGGCTTCGAGGGGCTCGGCAAGAGGGACCGGTACCAGGTCATGCTCGGTGTGCTGCGGGCCCTGACCCCGGAGAGCCGGGCGGCTCAGGTGGCCTCGGCCGTCGCCAGGCTGGAGGCGTGAGAACGCCGAGCGCCCGCCCTCAAGGACACGAGGGCGGGCATGCTCACGAAAGACGCGTCACGCGTTCTTGATCGCCGAGATGTCGAAGTTCAGCTTGATCTTGTCGGAGACCAGCACGCCACCCGTCTCCAGCGCCGCGTTCCAGGTCAGCCCCCACTCGGAGCGCAGGATCGTCGCCTTGCCCTCGAAGCCGACGCGCTCGTTGCCGAAGGGGTCCTTCGCGGCGCCGTTGAACTCGAGGTCGATGGTGAGCGGCTTGGTGGTGCCGAGGATGGTGAGGTCACCCGTGATGCGGTAGTCCTCGTCGCCGAGCGCCTCCGCCTTGGTGGAGCGGAAGGTCATCGTCGGGAACTCGTCCGTCTTGAAGAAGTCCGCGCTCTTGAGGTGGCCGTCGCGGTCCGCGGAGCCCGTGTCGATGCTGTCCATCTTGACGTCGATCGACGCCGAGGACGCGGCCGGGTCGCCGCCGTCCAGGTGCAGCGAGCCGCTGAAGTCGAGGAACTTCCCCTTCACGTTGGTCACCATGGCGTGGCGGACGGTGAAGCCGATCGTCGAGTGGGCCGTGTCGATCGTGTAGTCGCCGGTCAGGGCGGTCAGGTCGGTGGTCGCCATGGCGTGCTCCTTGGATGAGGAAGTTGAACGTTGAATTACCTAACGAGAGCGACCGTAGACCTATTCCGTACAAGTTTCAACATCATCCGCAAAGTGTTGGCGTGGTTACGCTGAGGTGGTAGATGCCCAGGGCATGAACCCGCATCCCAGAGGTCCCCTCGGGCTCACCCGCCGGGCCGCCTTACTCACCGCGGCGCTTCTCGCCACGGCCGCCCCCGGCGCCCGCGCCGCCGACCCCGACCCCTACCGCACCCTCCGCCTCCGCTGGCTCGACATCGCCCTCGGTACCGGCTACGACCCGACCGCCGAGCCGTACGCCGCCCGCCTCGCCGAGACCGGCGCACTCGCCCGCGGCTTCCGCGCGAGCATGGCCCCCACCGAGACCTCCCTCTGGCCGGGCCACCCCTACGACCCGCCGTCCGGCATCACCCAGAGCTACGGCCGCCTGTGGACCATGGCCCAGGCCTACGTCCAACCGGGCACCGGCTCCACCGGCGACGAGACCCTCCTCGCGGACGTCCTCCGCGGCCTCGACCACCTCTCCGCCACGATCTACAACCCCTCCACCACCCGCTACGGCAACTGGTGGGAATGGCAGATCGGCAGCCCCCGTCTGCTCATGGACCTCACGGCCACGCTGTACGACCCCCTCGGCGACGCCCGACGGGAAGCCGCCTGCGCCGCCGTCGACCACTTCCTCCCCGACGCGATGCTGAGCGACTACTCCGGTACGTCCACCGGCGCCAACCGCGTCGACCTGTGCCGCTCCGTCGCCCTGCGCGGCATCCTCGGCCGGGCACCCGCCAAGATCGCCCTCGCCCGGGACGCGCTCTCACCGGTCTTCCCGTACGTCGTCCAGGGCGACGGCCTCTACGCCGACGGCTCGTTCGTCCAGCACACCTGGATCGCCTACTCGGGCACCTACGGCCAGGTCCTCCTCGACGGCCTCGGCCGTCTCTTCGCCCTGCTCGCCGGCTCCGAGTGGGCCGTGACCGACCCGAACCGGCAGATCGTCCTGGACGCCGTCGAGCACGCCTACGCGCCCCTGATCCACGACGGTCTGATGATGGACAGCGTCAACGGTCGTGCCATCAGCCGGGGTTACCTCAAGAGCGACGACCGGCATGTGCTGCGCGGCGACCACTTCCACGGCCAGGGCGTCATCGCCGCGATGGCCCTCCTCGCGGGCGGGGCGAGCGAGGCGGAGCGGGAGCGCTGGTACGGCCGTATCAAGGGATGGATCGAACGGGACACCGTCTCACCGATCCTGACGGCGCGTCAGTTCGCAGTGGCCGACCTCGCCCGGCTGCACGCGGTCGCCGAGTCGCCCGTGCCCGCCGGCCCCGACCCCGTCGGCCACCGGCTCTTCGCCGCCATGGACCGGGCCGTCCACCGCCGCCCCGGCTTCGTCGCGAACATCGCCATGGCGAGCGACCGCATCGCGTACTACGAGTGCGGCAACGGGGAGAACCCGCGGGGCTGGCACACGGGAGCCGGAACGCTCTACTGGTGGGCCGCGGGGCAGGGCGGTCAGTACACGGACTGGTACTGGCCCACCGTCGATTGGTACCGCCTTCCGGGCACGACCGTCTCCGCGCGCCGCCTTCCTGACAGGGCCGGCGGTGAGTGGGGCGAGCCCAAGCCCGACGCGCGCTGGGTCGGCGGAGTCACCGACGGCGAGTACGCGGCGATCGGACAGCATCTGAAGGGCCTCGGCTCGACGCTGGAAGCCCGTAAGTCGTGGTTCTGTGTCGCCGACGCGGTGATCTGCCTGGGTGCCGGCATCACCTGTGCCGACGGCGTCCCGGTCGAGACCGTCGTCGACAACCGCAACCTGGGGGAGGGTGGCACCCCGGCCTTCGCACGGGGGCGTGGCTGGGCCCATCTGGAGGGCCACGGCGGCTGGGTGGTGCCGTACGGCGAACTGCGCACTCTCCGCGAGGACCGCACCGGCGCCTGGTCGGACATCAACACCACCAGTACGACGGAGCGGGCCACTCGTCGCTGGCAGACCCTCTGGCTGGACCACGGCACGGACCCGACGGACGCGTCGTACACCTATGTCCTGATGCCGGGTGCGTCCCGCCACGGGGTCGCGGCCCGCGCCGCCGACCGTCAGTGGCTGAGGGTCCTCGCCAATGACGGCACCCGCCAGGCGGTCCACCTCCCCTCCCTCGGTCTGACGGCCGCGACCTTCTGGCAGGCCGGTACGGCGGGCCCGCTCGCCGCCTCCGCGGGCGCGAGCGTGCTGGTACGCCGCCGGGGCCGCACCGCTACCCTCTGCGTGAGCGAGCCGCCGCGGACGGGGGAGCCGGTGGAGGTCGGCTGGAACCATCCGGTCCGCGCGGTGATCCGGGCCGACGACTCGGTCGAGATCCTCGCCACGGGCCGCCGTCTGCGCCTCAGAATCACCCCGGGGAGGGCATGTGCCCCACATGAATGTGAGGTGGCTCTCAGCTGATGGCTTTGTGTGATCTCTACAAGAGGGACGCCCCCTGAGCAGTCGGAATGGCTGCATGGCTGCGAGGTTCTGTTCAGGGGTACCAGGAAAACGGGCCGGAGACTGTACGGAGTCGACGGCCCGGTTTCCTTGTCGCACTTCGTAAGGTCACTACATGACCGTTTTGGATGACGCGCCGGGTGAGCCGACGGACGCACGCGGGCGAGTGGCCGAACTGCACGAGATCCGTGCGCAGGCGATGGCCGGGCCGAGTGACAAGGCGACCGAGGCGCAGCATGCCAAGGGCAAGCTGACCGCCCGGGAGCGCATCGAGCTGCTGCTCGACGCGGGTTCCTTCCAGGAGGTCGAGCAGCTGCGCCGGCACCGGGCCACCGGGTTCGGCCTGGAAGCCAAGAAGCCGTTCACCGACGGTGTCATCACCGGCTGGGGCACGGTCGAGGGCCGCACGGTCTTCGTGTACGCGCACGACTTCCGCATCTTCGGCGGCGCATTGGGCGAGGCCCACGCCACCAAGATCCACAAGATCATGGACATGGCCATCGCGGCCGGCGCGCCGCTGGTGTCGCTGAACGACGGCGCGGGCGCCCGTATCCAGGAAGGCGTTTCGGCGCTGGCCGGGTACGGCGGCATCTTCCAGCGCAACACCAGGGCGAGCGGGGTGATCCCGCAGATCTCGGTGATGCTGGGCCCGTGCGCGGGTGGCGCGGCGTACTCGCCGGCGCTGACGGACTTCGTCTTCATGGTCCGCGAGACCTCGCAGATGTTCATCACCGGTCCGGACGTGGTCAAGGCCGTGACGGGCGAGGAGATCACGCAGAACGGGCTGGGCGGCGCGGACGTGCACGCCGAGACCTCGGGCGTCTGCCACTTCGCGTACGACGACGAGGAGACCTGCATCGCGGAGGTGCGCTACCTCCTGTCGATGCTGCCGCAGAACAACCGCGAGAACCCGCCGCGCGTGGAGTCCACGGACGCCGCGGACCGCCGTGGCGACGTACTGCTCGACCTGGTCCCCGCGGACGGCAACCGTCCGTACGACATGGCCAAGGTCATCGAGGAGATCGTCGACGACGGCGACTACCTCGAGGTCCACGAGCGCTGGGCGCGGAACATCATCTGCGCACTGGCCCGCCTCGACGGCCAGGTCGTCGGCATCGTGGCGAACCAGCCGCAGTCCCTCGCGGGCGTCCTGGACATCGAGGCGAGTGAAAAAGCTGCGCGTTTCGTCCAGATGTGTGACGCTTTTAACATCCCGATCGTCACTTTCCTGGACGTCCCCGGGTTCCTCCCGGGCGTCGACCAGGAGCACGGCGGAATCATCCGCCACGGCGCGAAGCTCCTCTACGCCTACTGCAACGCGACCGTGCCGCGGATTTCGCTGATCCTGCGCAAGGCATACGGAGGCGCCTACATCGTCATGGACAGCCAGTCCATCGGTGCGGACCTCACCTACGCGTGGCCGACGAACGAGATCGCCGTGATGGGCGCCGAAGGTGCCGCCAACGTCAT
Source organism: Streptomyces sp. WM6386 (assembly GCF_000972385.1). Taxonomy (GTDB): domain Bacteria; phylum Actinomycetota; class Actinomycetes; order Streptomycetales; family Streptomycetaceae; genus Streptomyces. The sequence continues at coordinate 78,616 of NZ_JXTE01000019.1, read as the reverse complement.
CTTCCGCCGGCAGATCGCGGACGCCGAGGACCCCGAGGTCATGCGGGCCCGCATGGTCAAGGAGTACAAGTCCGAGCTCATGCACCCGTACTACGCGGCCGAGCGCGGCCTGGTCGACGACGTGATCGACCCGGCGGAGACCCGCGAGGTCCTCATCAGGTCCCTGGCGATGCTCCAGTCCAAGCACGCCGACCTGCCGTCCCGTAAGCACGGCAACCCCCCGCAGTAACCCAGCGGACCCTCCGCGACACCCCTGCGGAAACCTCTCTCACGGAGACTGACACCCATGAACACTCCCGACATCCGCGTCGAGAAGGGCCACGCCGAGCCCGAGGAAGTCGCCGCGATCACCGCGATCCTCCTGGCCCGCGCCGCCGCCCAGCCCGCTTCCCCGGACCAGCACCGCCCCCACCCCAGGGCCGGCTGGCGCCGCCTGGAACGCGAGGGCGGCTTCCGAGCCCCGCACAGCTGGCACTGAGCGCGCGTACGACGCCTGAGGGCCCCCTCTCGAAAGAGAGGGGGCCCTCAGGCTTTTGGCTTTTAGGGGCGCGAGGAACTGCGCGACAAGCCACGGGGCTGCCGCAGACGGCGTACAGCCGTCCGTGGCAGCCCAGTAGCCGCAAAGAGAAGCAGTTACCGCAGGCGCGCCATGAGCGCGTGCTCCACGAGAGTGATCAGCGCCGACTTCGCGTCCGCACGGTGGCGCGCGTCCGTCGTGATGATCGGGGTGTCCGGGCCGATCTGGAGCGCCTCGCGCACCTCGTCCGGGTTGTACGGCTGGTTCCCGTCGAACCCGTTCAGGGCGATCACAAAAGGAAGCCCCGAGTTCTCGAAGTAGTCGACAGCCGGGAAACAGTCGGCAAGGCGCCTCGTGTCAACGAGGACGATCGCGCCGATGGCGCCGCGCACCAGGTCGTCCCACATGAACCAGAAGCGGTCCTGACCGGGCGTACCGAAGAGGTACAGGATCAGGTCCTGGTCCAGGGTGATACGGCCGAAGTCCATGGCCACCGTGGTGGTGGTCTTGTCACCGGTGTGGGTGAGGTCGTCGATGCCCGCGGAAGCGGACGTCATGACGGCCTCGGTGCGCAGCGGGTTGATCTCCGAAACGGCCCCGACGAACGTGGTCTTGCCCACGCCGAAGCCACCCGCCACCACGATCTTCGCCGAGGTGGTGGAGCGGGAAGGACCGCCGCTAGAGCTTGCGAAGTCCACTGAGCACCCTTTCGAGCAGTGTCACGTCTGGCTGGCCGCCGGCGTTCTCGTCGCCGCCGGGCTGATGAATGGCGACCAGGCCCGCCTCCGCCAAGTCGGCGACGAGGATCCTGGCCACGCCGAGAGGGATCGTGAGCAGAGCCGAGACCTCGGCTACCGACTTGATCTCCCGGCAGAGGTTGCAGATCCGCTGATGCTCGGGCAACTGGCCCTGCATCTGGTGCGGCTGCGCGGTGGTGTGCACCAGTGCCTCGATGGCGAGCTGGTAGCGCGGGCGCGTCCGGCCGCCGGTCATGGCGTACGGGCGCACCAAGGGGTTGTTCGACGCCCCTGCGGGCGCCGGCTCAGGAGCGCGTCGCTGCGGCTGCACAGGCTGGATACGCGGTGCCGACGGCTGGTCGTACGGCGAGGGCCCGGGGCCCTGGGGCGCGTACGGCTGCCGATGGCTCGGTGCGGAGGGGAAGTTGTAACGGTTCGGGTTCTGGGAACCGTCGTTCTGACCCTGGCCAGGGCCGTACGACCAATTACCGGACGATGAACCGCCTGGGGGTGTTGCCACTTTCTCTCCTCCTCCGACTGTGCCGGGCACCGCATCACTGTGGAGCCGCGTCCCGAAACCTTATGGCCTCGGGACGCCAAAACGCACCGTCTGTCTGTTAGTTGAGAAGGCTCCCTTGGAGCTCGGCCCGAAGGTCGGGCGTCAGGACCGTACCTGCACGGTCCACCAGAAGCGCCATCTCGTACCCGATGAGACCGATGTCCGCCTCGGGATGTGCGAGAACTGCGAGCGAGGATCCGTCGGAGACGGACATGATGAAGAGGAATCCCCGCTCCATCTCCACAACCGTCTGGTTCACGCTGCCGCCCTCGAAGATGCGCGAGGCACCGGCGGTCAGTGAGGTCAGACCGGAGGCGACGGCCGCAAGCTGGTCGGCGCGGTCACGCGGAAAACCCTCGGACATCGCCAGAAGGAGTCCGTCGGCGGAGACCACCACCGTGTGGGACACCCCAGGGGTGTTGTCCACGAAGTTGGTGATCAACCAGTTCAGGTTCTGTGCCGCCTGGCTCATCGGGCTCACACTAACGCTCCTGGTTGTAGGTGCTGTCAGAACCGAAGCCCTGACCGTTCGTTTCACTGCTTGCGCTGCGACCCCGCTCGACACCGCGGCGCAGGTTGCTCAACCTGCCCCGGACGTCCTCGGGAGCGCGGGAGACCTGTGGGCCGCCCTGGGGGGTGGTCTCGGCGGCTCCCTCGACCAGGTTGGCCTTGGGCACCCGCCTCGGCAGACCGGAGGAGGTGACCCCGCCCGCCTTGGGCTTCTTGAGCGCCGAAGCCTGCTGCCAGCGCTCGTCGTTGGCCGAGCGCCAGTCACCGTTGCCATTGCCGTTGCTCTCCGGTGCGGAGGCCGGCGGTTCCTGGGTCACGTGCCGCGAGCCGAACATGTCGGTCGTGCTGCCCGTGCCGTTCGTTCCGTTCGCACGGGCCGTGCCGTTCGCTCCGCCCCCGCCGGATCCGCGGCGGGGGAGCCCCGCCTCGGTCAGGTCGTGAGCGGCCGACGGGGCCGGACCCGGACGGTCGAAGCCTACGTGGTCGCGCTCACCGACGTCAGCGGCCTGCGCGGATTCCGCTTCGGGAGCGTACTGGCCCTGGTACCCGTTCTGGTACCCGTCCTGCTGCGGCCAGTCGTCCTGGTAGCGCCGCTCCTCGAAGGCCGGGATGGACTCCGGGACCGACGTGTGGTCCGCCTGGGCAGGCTCCGCATACGTGGGCTCGGGGTAGCCGCCGTTCGGCGAGAAGGCGTCGTTCTGCGGCACACCGCCGTTCGGCGCGTAGTACTGCTCGTCGTACGACGCCTGCTGCGGCTCCTCGTACGCGGCGCGCTGCGGCTCGGCGTAGGGCGCCTGCTGCTGCTCCTCGTAGCCGGAGGGCTGCTGGAAGCCGCCGTGGCCGTTGTCGTAGGCGGCCTGCTGCGCGTCGAACTCGTCGGCGTACGAGTTTGCGGGGCCGTCCAGGGACGGCTGGCCGTGCTGGGCCTCCAGGGCCGCGCGGCGCTCCTCACGCATGAGGGAGCGGCCCACGGGGTCCAGCTCGCGTATGTCGTCCGGGACCTCGGTGTAGCGGCTGTCGTCGAAGCCGAGCTCGGCGGCCGTGCGCATCGGCAGGCCGTTGTTGAAGTTCTCGCCGCCGAAGCTCTGCTCCGGGATGATCTGCGAGACCGTGAACTCGTCCTGGGACGGCTGCTGCTGCTCGCCACCACCACCGTGGGTGATCGCGTCCGGCAGCATGACCAGCGAGGTCGTACCGGCCTGCTCGCCCGAGGGACGCAGCTGGACGCGGATGCCGTGCCGGTCGGACAGCCGGCCGACCACGAACAGACCCATGCGCTGCGAGATCGCGGCGTCCACGGTCGGCGGGTTGGCCAGCTTGTGGTTGATGTCCGCGAAGTCCTCGGCGGTGAGGCCGATGCCCTTGTCGTGGATCTCGATCATCACGCGGCCGTCGGGGAGACGGGTCGCGGTCACGCGGACCTTGGTCTGCGGGGAGGAGAACGTGGTGGCGTTCTCCAGGAGCTCGGCGAGCAGGTGCACGAGGTCGGTCACGGCGCGGCCGTGGATCTCGGCCTCCGGGACGCCCGAGAGCTCGACGCGCTCGTACTGCTCCACCTCGGAGGAGGCGGCGCGGAGCACGTCGACCAGCGGGACCGGCTGGTCCCAGCGGCGGCCGGGCTCCTCGCCGGCGAGGACCAGGAGGTTCTCGCCGTTGCGGCGCATACGGGTCGCGAGGTGGTCCAGGCGGAAGAGGTTCTCCAGCTGGTCCGGGTCGGCCTCGTTGTTCTCCAGTTCGGTGATGAGGGTCAGCTGGCCCTCGATCAGGGACTGGTTGCGGCGCGACAGGTTGGTGAAGATCGCGTTGATGTTGCCCCGCAGGAGGGCCTGCTCGGCGGCGAGCCGGACGGCCTCGCGGTGGACCTGGTCGAAGGCGCGGGCGACTTCGCCGATCTCGTCGGTCGAGGTGATCGGGATCGGCGTGACCCGGGTGTCGACCCGGCCGGGGTCGGTGCGGGAGAGCTGGTCGACCAGCATCGGCAGGCGCTGCTCGGCGATACCGAAGGCGGCGTTGCGCAGCTGGCGCATCGAGCGGGACATCTGGCGGGCCACCATGCCGGCCAGGATGAACGCGGCGAGCAGGGCGACCACGACGGCGGCACCGGTGATGAAGGCGTCGCGCTGGGCCTCGTCGGCGATGCTGGCGGCCTCGTCCACGGCCTTGTCGGCCATGTCGGACTCGATCGTCCGGTAGACGTTGTACTTGAGGGTGTTGACCGCCCACCAGTTCTCGGCGGTGATCCCCTTCGTGGCGAGCACGTCACGCTCGGACTTGTCCGTGGAGGTCAGACCGCCGATGCCCCGGACCATGTCGACCGGGTCGGACGGCGGCGGCACATAGGCGGAGTTCTTCTGCTTGGCTTCCTTGGCCGCCGTCGCGCCGTCGGCCAGCGCCTGCTTCTGCAGGGTGTCCAGCTTCTGGGCGTCGGCCTCGGTGCCACCACCGATGTACTCCTCGATGGCGATGCCCTCGAGGTAGGCGTACGAGGTGAGCGCGGTGCGCTGGGCGGCGAAGCTCTTGGCGTCGGTGCCCGGCTTGATCAGCAGGTGCATACCGATGGCGCGCTCGAGCGACAGCGAGGCCTTGGTCAGCGCGATCGCGTAGACGGTACGGCCGTAGCTGGTGATGTTTCCGGTGCCCAGGCCGAGCTCGTTGGAGAACTCCATCAAGGGGTGCGCGACCTCGACGTAGCCCTCTTCGGTCTGTACGCCGGTGCGCTTGGAGGTGTACGCCGTCGCGCGCAGCTTCTGGAGGTTCGGCTCCACCTTGCGGAAGATCTGGAGGCGGCGCTGGAGGCCCGCCGTCTGCGGCATGTTCTGCGCGGCCTCGTCGAAGGCGTCGGCGGCGGTGTCCGTGGCCTTGCGGGCGGCGACGACCGTCTTGTCGTCCTCGCCCAGGTCCTGGAGCAGCGGGGCGGCGGTGGAGTCGCGCTCGGTGTAGAGGGCGTCGCCGTAGGTCAGGGCGGCCCGGACCAGGCGTGCGGTCTTCTCCGCGTCCTCGGCCTGCTGCCAGGTGTCGATCGAGCTCTTCACCTGGAAGCCGCCCATGACGAGGCCGACCAGCACGGGTATGAGCAGGATCGCGTTCAGCCGCGTCGGCACGCGCCAGTTGCGCGGGGAGAGACGGCCGCCGCTCGGAGCGGGCGCGGCCGTCGGTTCCGAACCGGGCACAGGGGCGGGCGCCGCTCCGCGCGGCGGCGGGGTGAAGTTGCCCCGGGCCGACGGCTCGGGACCGTTCTTGCTTCGCCTCACTCGACCAACAACCTTCCGGCGGGGTCGGCACCAACGTCGTGCCGCAGTCTCTCAGAGCCCAGTGCGCCATCGACTAGTGAGTACGTCTTTGACTATTGGGCAGTTCAGGCATTCCAGCATGTCGGCCTACCGTCCTCCAAACATGGGAGGGCGGGGATTCGGAGTGATGTAAGCCCTAGATAAAACGGTCATAAAGAGCGAGCCCCGTCAAATGACGGGGCTTTTGTGAGCGCAGTGAGACCGGTTGACAACGACGCGTGGCCGTACCACCCGATTCCTCTGCCGAAACGTTATGAACACCAGGGCCGACCGTGTCAAAGGACACAGCCGGCTCCGGGGCGTCTACGACAACTTCCGTATGACACGGACGATTTGAGTGCTACCGCAGCCGTGCCATCAAAGCGTGCTCGACCAGCGTGATCAGGGCACTCTTCGCATCCGAGCGGTGGCGGGCGTCCGTCGTGATGATCGGGGTGTCCGGACCGATCTGGAGCGCCTCGCGCACCTCCTCGGGCGCGTAGGGCTGGTGCCCCTCGAAGCCGTTGAGCGCGACGACGAAGGGGAGGCCGCTGTTCTCGAAGTAGTCGACCGCGGGGAAGCAGTCGGCGAGACGGCGGGTGTCCACCAGCACGATCGCGCCGATGGCACCGCGCACCAGGTCGTCCCACATGAACCAGAAGCGGTCCTGACCGGGCGTACCGAAGAGGTACAGGATCAGGTCCTGGTCCAGGGTGATGCGGCCGAAGTCCATGGCGACCGTGGTGGTCGTCTTGCCCCCGGTGTGCGTGAGGTCGTCGATCCCCGCGCTCGCCGAGGTCATGACGGCCTCGGTGCGCAGCGGGTTGATCTCGGAGACGGCGCCCACGAACGTGGTCTTGCCGACGCCGAAGCCGCCGGCCACCACGATCTTCGCGGAGGTGGTCGCCCGGCCTCCGTCAGAGCTTGCGAAGTCCACTGAGCACCCTTTCGAGCAGTGTCACGTCCGGAGCGCCGGTGCTCTCGTCGCCGCCCGGCTGGTGGATGGCGACGAGACCCGCCTCGGCGAGGTCCGCGACGAGGATGCGGGCCACACCGAGCGGCATGGCCAGGAGCGCCGACACCTCGGCGACCGACTTCACCTCACGGCACAGGTGGCAGATGCGCTGGTGCTCGGGGAGCAGGCCCATCAGTGCCGCCGGGTCGGCCGTGGTGCTGATCAGGGCCTCTATGGCGAGCTGGTAGCGCGGCCGGGTCCGGCCGCCGGTCATCGCGTACGGACGTACCAGCGGCTGGTCGCCCTCATCCTCGTACGGCTCCGCGTACGGATCATGAGAGGCGGTGGGCGGGGTCATGAATCCTCCGGACGGGACAGCAAGTCGGTCAGTCAAGCCGTCTGACATGGCCGGTGGGGGGATTGTGGCGGCCGGACGGTGATTTGGTGAGACGGGTGGATCCGGGGCCGGTCAGTGAAGCAGACTGCCCTGTAGTTCGGCGCGGAGATCAGGCGTGAGGACCGCCCCCGCGCGGTCGACGAGCAGGGCCATCTCGTAGCCGACCAGGCCGATGTCGCAGTCGGGGTGCGCCAGCACGGCCAGGGACGAGCCGTCCGAGACGGACATCAGGAACAGGAAACCCCGCTCCATCTCGACGACCGTCTGTGCCACGTTGCCGCCCTCGAAGATCCGGGAGGCCCCGGCCGTCAGTGAGGTGAGACCCGACGCGACGGCCGCCAGCTGGTCGGCACGGTCCCGCGGGAAACCCTCGGACATCGCCAGCAGAAGGCCGTCGGCGGACACGACGACGGTGTGGGACACCCCAGGGGTGTTGTCCACGAAGTTGGTGATCAACCAGTTCAGGTTCTGTGCCGCCTGGCTCATCGGGCTCAACTAACGCTCCTGCTGGTGAGTGGGGCTCGGGAAGCTGCCCGTCTGGCCGGTGCCGGCCTGACGACCTTGCGCGATACCCCGACGAAGATTGGTCAGACGGCCGCGTACGTCATCAGGCGCACGGGAGACTGCCGGACCGGATTGGTGCTGTTGCTGCTGAGCCGTGCCCGGGACGAGGTTCGCCCGGGGCACCCGGCGCGGCAGGCCGGAGGTGGTGACTCCGCCCGCGGCCGGCTGCCTGACCCGCTCGGCCTGCCGGACGAGATCGTCGTTCGGCGAGCTGCGCCAGGAGGCGTTGGCCGCGGTCCGCTGAGGAGCGGATGCGGGGGACTGGGGTGCCGCGGGAGTCTGCGGCTGCTGCGGGGCCTGAGCCGGAGCGCTGCCCTGCTGGCCACCCTGCTGACCGTGGAACCAGTTGGTCTCCAGGGTGTCGTACAGCGGCGTCCGTCCGTCGCCGGCGCTCGTCGCCGGAGGCAGCGCCTCGGGCTCCTGACGGGCGGGACGCTGAGGACGCGGCGGGACCGGGGGACGCGGGGCGCCGAAGTCGGCCGGACCCCGTCCACCGTTCGTCTGCGGCCGCTCGAACTGGCCGGTGTGCTGCGGGTTCTGGTGACCCGGCAGAGCGTGCTGGCCGGTGGAGCCGCTGTCCTGACCCGGCATCGGGAACTGGCCCGTGGAGCCGTTGTCGTAGCCCTGCGGAGCCGTGAACTGGCCTGTCGCCGAGGGGCTGTTCTGCCCCGGGGCGCCGAAGACGTCCGGGCGGACGAACGAACCCGTGCCGTTCTGCGGAGCCTCGGTACCGGGGCGCGCGAACTGGCCCGTGTTCTGCGGGGCGTCGTACTCGGAGCGGGCGAACTGGCCGGTGTTCTGCGGGGCGTCGAAGTCCGGGCGGGCGAACTCGGAGGTGGCGCCGGGACCCTGGCGGCCGTCGGACCGGGGGATCGCGGGCATCTCCGTGGTCGCGCCCGGGCCCTGCCGGTCGTCGATCCGCGGCATCCGGGACGTCTGCGCGGCGTCCTGCTCGTCATGGCCGCGCGGGGTGTCGAGCGAGGTGTGCGAGATCTGCGGCTGCGCGTTCTCGTCGCTCCAGCTGGGCGTCCGCGGCTGCTGCGGGGCGCCGCCGGGCAGTTCGGCCCGCGGACCGCCACGGCCCGGGAGCTGACGCCCACGGCGGCGGCCGCCCTGCTGCTCGTCGCCGGAGTTGCCCGCGGGAGCGGACTGCTGCGGCGGTACGGGACCGCGGCTGCCACCGAAGGCGTCCTGCGGCGCGGACGTACCCGCGGCCTGCAGACCCTGCGGAGCACCCGGCGCCTGACCGCCGAACGCGGCGCCCGCACCGGCCGGGGAAGGCCGGCCCTGCGCAGGAGCCGAGGGAGCCTGGGGTCCGCGCGCGCCACCCGGCGCACCACCCGGACGACCGCCGTTGCCCGTGCCCGGCAGCGCGGCCCGCGGCCCCTGACCGGCATTGAGCCGGCCACCGGGCTGAGCGCCGGCACCGAGGGCACCGCCACCGAAGGCCGCACCCGCACCGAGCGAGCCGCCCTGCTGACCGGGGCCACGACGGCCCGCGCCCACACCGGCGGCCGCCTGCGCGGCGGACGGGGCGCCACCGGCACCCTGACCGGGCTTGGGCTGCGGCTTCTTGCCGCCCTGGGCGACATCGACGGGCAGCATGACCAGCGCGGTCGTACCACCGGAGTCGGACGGGCGCAGCTGGATGCGGATGCCGTGACGCTGCGACAGCCGGCCGACCACGAACAGACCCATGCGTCGGGAGACCGAGACGTCCACGGTGGGCGGCGAGGCGAGCCGCTCGTTGATCGCCGCGAGGTCCTCGGGGGAGAGGCCGATGCCGGTGTCGTGGATCTCGATCAGCACGCGGCCGTCGGGCAGCGCGTGACCGGTGACCTTGACCTTGGTCTGCGGCGAGGAGAAGGAGGTCGCGTTCTCGAGCAGCTCGGCGAGGAGGTGCACGAGGTCGTTGACGACGCGGCCGGCGACTTCGGTGGTCGGTACCGAGGCCAGCTCGATGCGCTCGTACTGCTCCACCTCGGAGGCGGCGGCGCGGAGCACGTCGACCAGCGGGACCGGGCGGGTCCAGCGGCGGCCGGGCTCTTCACCGGCGAGAACCAGAAGGTTTTCACCGTTACGGCGCATACGGGTCGCGAGGTGGTCCAGCTTGAACAGCGAGGACAGCTGGTCCGGGTCGGCCTCACGGGACTCGAGCTCGGAGATCAGCGACAGCTGGCGCTGGATAAGACCCTGGGAGCGGCGCGAGAGGTTGGTGAACATCGCGTTGACGTTGCCCCGGAGCAGGGCCTGCTCGGCGGCGAGGCGGACCGCCTCGCGGTGCACGTCGTCGAAGGCCGCGGCCACCTTGCCGATCTCGTCCCGGGAGTGCACACCGACCGACTCCACGGAGGTGTCGACGTCCTGCGGGTCGGACTCGGACAGCGCCTTGACCAGCTCGGGCAGTCGGTCCGTGGCGACCTTGGTGGCGGTCTCCTCCAGCCGGCGCAGCGAGCGGATCATGGATCGGGCCACGACGAAGGCGCCGACGAGCGAGATGCCGAGCACGAGCAGGATCAGCGCACCGGAGATGATCGCTTCCTGCTCCGACTCGTTGCGCAGCTCGCGGGCCTTCTGCTCCATCTCCTCGAGCAGCGTGTGCTCGATCTTGCCCATCTGGTCGATCTTGGAGGAGCTGTCGTCCACCCAGTCCTGGTAGGACCGCTTGTCCAGGTTCTCCAGACCCTCCGTGGAGCCCAGGGCGCGGCTGGCGTAGGTGTCGGCGGACTGGATGGTCGAGTTGTTGTCGCTGATGGGCTCCATCAGCTCCACGGCGCTGGACTTGCCGTAGATCGACTGGAAGCTCTTGATCTCGGCGTCCTCGTTGGAGAGGGCCGACTGGGCGTAGAGCTGGTCGTTCTTGGAGAGGTTGCCGAACGACGTCTTGTTCGCGGGCAGGGCCGCGGCGAGGACCGCGCGCTGCACGGAGGAGTACTCCTTGGCGGCGGAGAAGGCCGCCAGGGCACGTGTGCGCTGGATCATCTCGGGGTTGCTGGTCGCCTGCGCCATGTCGCGCGAGAGGTCGAGCAGCTGCGTGACGAGGCGGTGGTAGGCCTCCACCGTCTGCGTGGAGTTGTTCTTCTGCTCGTACGCGGTGTTGCGAACCTTCTCGATACCGCGCAGGTTGCTGACCAGGAGCACCACGTTCTCGCGGACGCCCTGGAGGCTTCCGCCCTCGGTGTCGATCTCCTCCGAGGAGTCGACGAAGTCCTCGAGGGCGCGGTCCGTCTTGTCGCGCAGACCCTTGATCGTGTACTCGGTCGCGCTGGAGCCGTGCGCCAGCGGACCGGCGGACAGGTCGCGCTCCTTCTGGAGCGCGTCGGCCAGCGCGGTCGCCTGCTTGGTCATGTCCGTCAGCAGCTTCATGTTCTCGAGCTGCTGGATGTCGTCCATGTTGTCGCTGATGCGCAGGGCGCCCAGCGAGGTGGCCGCGACCACGGGCAGCGCGAGCAGCGACACCAGGCGCGTGGAGATACGCCAGTTGCGCAGAGCTATTCGCGAGCCGGGGCCGGTCGGGCCCGTCGGCGCCTTCACCGTCGGGGCGGCGGGGTTCGCGGGTCCGGAGGACGCCGCGCCGGGTCGCCCGGAGCGCTCGCCCCCGTCGCCGGACGTGGCCGCCTGGCCCGGGTTCTGGGCGTGCTGGGGCGCGGAGCCGCCTTTCGGGCCAGTCCCGCCGTGCGGCTCCGGCTCCGCCGAAGCGCTGCCATCCCTCTTGAAACGTCCCTGCACTAGCGTCGCAACCTCTGGACCAGGCGCCCCTCCGCGTGAACGGAAGGACACGGTGTCGGCGTACTAGGGGGCGCCCTGAATTACGCCCCCCGATGGTCGTGAGTGACCGGCGCTGGCTCCCCCTTACTCGCCGCCACCCGGCGCGCGGAGCGCCCCCTGTGCGCCGGCTTGTTCCTGCGGCGGTCCGTGAGATTCCAGCACAGTGCAGGATCTCCAACAAGGGCCGTAGGCCAGGCTGTGACTTCCGTGACACCACGTGAGGGACGCGTTACGAGACGTAGAGAGTGATCCACTCAAAAGTGGACGTACCCGAACGGATCCCTTGCGCGACAAGGGTGTCCCAGTCGCCATGATCAGGAGCGGAATGGTGCCTTCAGGGAGTCAATGTCCGTTTCGTTGGGGTGGGTTGCGGGCCTGAATTGACCGCTTTGTGTCTTACCCCGTGAGCAAACTCACATGCGGATCATGGGGTCTTCACGCCTTCGGAGGGGAAGCGCATGTTTAGCCTGACGCTTTACATGACGTAACACTTTGACAACCCGCGCCCGCCCGGGGCCCCTTGGGACCCGTCCGGCGCCCGAAGACGACAAGGTCTCGTACAACCGTGAAGACGACGATGATGTTCCGCAACATAGCCAACCCGCGGCGCACGACGCTGGCGCACCTCGAGGACGCCGACGACCTGCAGACCCCGGAACTCCCGGAGCACTCCGTCGACCTCCCGGCCCAGACCGCCAACCCGCGCCGCACGATCCTGATGGACGTCCCGGTCTCCGCCACCGCCGAGTAGATCACGCCCGTACGACCGTCGGGGCGCCCGCGTAATGCGCGAGGCGCCGGCCCTTTGCCGCGTTAGCCTGGAGCGTCAGACTCCAGACGGCTCAAGTGAGGGGCGCAAGGATCCCGTGCGCATCGCCAGATTCTCCATCGACGGGAACGTCGCCTTCGGCGCGGTCGAGGGCGACAAGCCTGACGAGCTCGTCCTCGACATCATCAAGGGCATCCCGTTCGCGGACTTCGAGCTCTCCGGTACGAAGGTCCCGCTGAGCAAGGTCCGGCTGCTGCCGCCGGTGCTCCCCAACAAGGTCGTCGCCTACGGCCGCAACTACGCCGAGCACGCGCGGGAACTGGGCAACGAGGTCCCCGACGCCCCGTTCGCCTTCTTCAAGCCGTCCACCTCGGTGATCGGCTCCGGCGACGAGATCCAGTACCCGTCCTTCTCCGAGGACCTCCACCACGAGGCCGAGCTGGCCGTGGTCATCGGCCGTATGTGCCGCGAGGTCCCGCGCGAGCGCGTCAAGGACGTCATCCTCGGCTACACCTGCGCCAACGACATCACCGCCCGCGACGTCCAGAAGCGCGAGAAGCAGTGGGCCCGGGCCAAGGGCTTCGACACCTCCTGCCCGCTCGGCCCCTGGGTGGAGACGGACCTCGACCCCGCCGATCTCACGATCCAGCTCACGGTCAACGGCCAACAGCGCCAGCTCGGCCGCACCAGCGAGATGATCCACCCGATCGAGGATCTGATCGTCAACATCTCCGAGGCCATGACGCTGCTCCCCGGCGACGTGATCCTCACGGGCACCCCGGCAGGCGTCGGGCCGCTCACCGTCGGCGACGAGGTCGCCGTCACCATCGAAGGCATCGGCACTCTCACCAACAAGGTTGTCAAGCGTGGCTAGCGCACCCGTCCGCGTACGTTTCTGCCCCTCGCCCACCGGTAACCCCCATGTGGGCCTGGTCCGCACCGCCCTGTTCAACTGGGCGTTCGCCAAGCACCACCAGGGCACGCTCGTCTTCCGCATCGAGGACACCGACGCGGCCCGCGACTCCGAGGAGTCCTACGGCCAGCTGCTCGACTCGATGCGCTGGCTGGGCTTCGACTGGGACGAGGGCCCCGAGATCGGCGGCCCGCACGCGCCGTACCGCCAGTCGCAGCGCATGGACCTCTACAAGGAGGTCGCGGGCAAGCTCCTGGACGCCGGTCACGCGTACCACTGCTACTGCTCGCAGGAGGAGCTGGACACCCGCCGCGAGGCCGCCCGCGCCGCCGGCAAGCCCTCCGGCTACGACGGCCACTGCCGCGAGCTGAGCGATGCGCAGGTCGAGGAGTACAAGGCACAGGGCCGGGCGCCGATCGTCCGTTTTCGCATGCCCGACGAGACGATCACCTTCACGGACCTGGTCCGCGGCGAGCTGACGTTCACCGCGGAGAACGTGCCGGACTACGGGATCGTACGAGCCAACGGGGCGCCCCTCTACACGCTGGTGAACCCCGTCGACGACGCCCTGATGGAGATCACCCACGTCCTGCGCGGCGAGGACCTGCTCTCCTCCACCCCGCGCCAGATCGCCCTGTACAAGGCGCTGACCGAGCTGGGCATCGCCAAGCAGACCCCGTCCTTCGGCCACCTGCCGTACGTGATGGGCGAGGGCAACAAGAAGCTCTCCAAGCGCGACCCGGAGTCCTCGCTCAACCTGTACCGCGAGCGCGGCTTCCTGCCCGAGGGGCTGCTGAACTACCTCTCCCTCCTCGGCTGGTCGCTCTCGGCCGACCAGGACATCTTCACGATGGACGAGATGGTCGCGGCCTTCGACATCGCGGACGTCCAGCCCAACCCGGCCCGCTTCGACCTCAAGAAGTGCGAGTCGATCAACGGCGACCACATCCGCCTGCTGGACGTGAAGGACTTCACCGAGCGCTGCGCCCCCTGGCTGCGGGCCCCGTTCGCCCCCTGGGCGCCGGAGGACTTCGACGAGTCCAAGTGGCACGCGATCGCCCCGCACGCCCAGACCCGTCTGAAGGTCCTCTCGGAGATCACGGACAACGTCGACTTCCTGTTCCTGGCGGAGCCGGTCTTCGACGAGGCGAGCTGGACGAAGGCGATGAAGGAGGGCAGCGACGCCCTCCTGAGGACCGCCCGCGAGAAGCTGGAGTCGGCGGACTGGACCTCCGCGGAGTCCCTCAAGGAGGCCGTCCTGGCCGCCGGCGAGGCCCACGGCCTCAAGCTCGGCAAGGCCCAGGCCCCGGTCCGCGTCGCCGTCACCGGCCGCACGGTCGGCCTGCCCCTCTTCGAGTCCCTGGAGATCCTGGGCAAGGAGACGACCCTGGCCCGCATCGACGCGGCGCTGGCGAAGCTCGCGGCGTAGGTCACGCAAGCGCGAAGGGGCGGTACCGGGAATTCCGGGTACCGCCCCTTCACGTATCGGCGGTCACTGTGCGTCGGCTTCGTCGATCAGATAGGCGCTCTCGTCGAAGATCTCCAGCACCACGACGACCATGATCGCGCCGGCCACCATGTACTCCAGCATCACGCCGGGGGCGACGTACGCCTTGCGGAGATGCTCGTCGGGACCCAATTGCGCGGTCGAGTGTTTCCGGAACGGGTCGCGTGCCAGTATCCGTACCGCTCTGTCCAGATGCTCCTGACGTGAAGGGGGCAGGGCGTCGTAGGCCGCACGGGCTTCGACGGTGAACTGGACGCGGTACTCGCTCATGACCTCAGTGTGCCAGTCGCCCCCCTTCGCCGTATCGGGCCCGCGAGCCCGCCCTCAGGGTTACCGTCGGACCATGAGCATCCGTGCCGTGGTCTGGGACGTCGACGACACCCTCTTCGACTACACCGGCGCCGACCGCGCCGGAATGCGCCTGCACCTCGCGGCCGAGGGGCTGTTGGAGGCGTACGAGAACGTCGAGCAGGCCATCGTGAGCTGGCGGGAGATCACCGACGTCCAGTGGGCGCGGTTCTCGGCGGGGGAGGTCGACTTCCAGGGGCAGCGCCGGGACCGGGTGCGGGCATTCCTCGGCGTGGAGCTGAGCGATACGGAGGCCGACGCCTGGTTCCAGCGGTACGTCGCGCATTACGAGACGGTCTGGGCCCTCTTCCCGGACGTCCTGCCCGTCTTGGACGCCCTGGCCGCCAGCCACCGGCACGCGGTGCTCTCCAACTCCAGCATCCACGTCCAGGACCGCAAACTGCGCGCCCTCGGCGTGTACGACCGCTTCGAGGCCGTCCTCTGCGCCGCCGAACTCGGCGTCTCCAAGCCGCAGGCCGGTGCCTTCCACGCGGCCTGCGAGGCCCTGGAACTCGCCCCGGAGCAGGTGGCCTACGTCGGTGACCATCCGGAGATCGACGGACGCGGTGCCGCCGAGGCCGGCCTGCGTTCCTTCTGGATCGACCGCGACGGTGTGTACGCGACCGGCACTGCCCCAGTCGGCCCCCACCGGATCGCCACCCTCGCCGAACTCCCCGCGATCCTCGGCGCGGATACCCGTTTTGGAGCCCCGTCCACCTTCGGGTAATGTTCTTCCTGCGCCGCCGGAGAGCGGGCCGAAAGGCCGGAAACCGGGGGAGCACACTAGAACAAGATCCCTTCAGGGACTTGAGTTCCAGTGGCCTATGGTGTAATTGGCAGCACGACGGTTTCTGGTTCCGTTAGTCTTGGTTCGAGTCCAGGTAGGCCAGCTCGCAGAGCTCATCTGCACAAGCGGAGACCAGCTCCGCGAAGCCCCCGTTGTGTAGCGGCCTAGCACGCTGCCCTCTCAAGGCAGTAGCGCCGGTTCGAATCCGGTCGGGGGTACAGATCCTTCCCGCGGGGATGGTCAGGGTAGCTCCCGCCGACCTCGATGCAGGATCGCTAGGGCCCCCGTTGTGTAGCGGCCTAGCACGCCGCCCTCTCAAGGCGGTAGCGCCGGTTCGAATCCGGTCGGGGGTACGAAAAGGTTTCAACCTTATTGGTCTATGGTGTAATTGGCAACACTACGGTTTCTGGTACCGTCATTCTTGGTTCGAGTCCAGGTAGACCAGCTCGGAACTGCGGAAACGCAGGATCGCTAGGGCCCCCGTTGTGTAGCGGCCTAGCACGCCGCCCTCTCAAGGCGGTAGCGCCGGTTCGAATCCGGTCGGGGGTACGCAGAGTGAAGGCCCTCCACTTCGGTGGGGGGCCTTCGCCGTTCCCGGCGCCTACTCGTAGCCGTACCTCCGCGTCGACTCCTCCTCCTGCGCCAGCCGGTGCAGCGCCTGGAGTATCGGCTCGACGAGCACCACACCCAGCACCGCGACCTCCGCCTTCTCTGCCTCCGAGACATGCGACTCCATGAACTCCATGTCCAGCTGGGCCACTTGCTGCATGAGCCGCGCGTAGGGCACCAGGGCTTCGAGACCCCAGTCGTATCCGAGGCGACGCAGCGCGGCCGCCGCCACCACCAGGGAGCGGAAGGACGGCGAGAGCGGCGCGAGGGCCTGCGCGTTGGACCAGCCCAGCGTTCGCAGCAGGTCCTCCATCGCGACGCGCGCGCCCTGTACGAACTCGTCGTCCGCGTCCGGCTCCGGTACCTGCGGCAGCGCCCAGACCGCCGAGCCCAGGCGGAGCGCACGGGGCAGCGAGTCGTCGTCAACGTGCGTCAGCACTTCCCTGATCGTCGCCACCGGCACCCGGCCGACCTGGAGCATCGCGCGGACCAGCCGCAGCCGACGCAGATGCTCCTCGTCGTACTCGGCCGTCGTCGCGTTGATCTGCCGGCCGGGCGCCAACAGCCCTTCGCGCAGGTAGTACTTGATCGTCGCGGTGGACACCCCGCTGCGCTCGCTCAGTTCAGCCAGTCGCATGTCTTGCGCCCTTCATTGGGGAGTGCCACTATCCAAGCATCACTCAGGAGGATAGCGCTGCTATCCGACAGGGGGGACGGGGGCTCGTCATGTTCGCCAACCCGGTACCGGGTCGCACCACCGCCGACACCGAGGGCGATGTGGTCGTCCTGCTGATCGGTATGCGCATCAACCACTTCTGGGCCGCGCACCACTGGCTCCCGGTGCTCCTGGCCATGCCGCGGATGCTGCGCGAGCTGGGGAAGGCCCCCGAGCGGGGACTGCTCGGCCATGTCCTGCTGACGGCCGGCCCGCGGACGTACTACGTCGTCCAGTACTGGGAGTCCAAGGAGAAGCTCTACGCCTACGCGCAGGCACCGGACATGTTCCACCGCCGGGCGTGGGCGATCATCAACCGCAAGGAGAAGGCGGGGAAGGCCAGACAGCACGTCGGGCTGTGGCACGAGACCTATGTCGTGCCCGAGGGGTCGTACGAGTCGATCTACGCCGACATGCCGGCCTTCGGACTCGCGGCGGCGCACGGTCAGGTGCCGCTGGAGCGGCGGGGGCGTACCGGCAAGGACCGCTTCGCGCACCGGTCGGCGAAGGCGAAGGTGGCCGAAGAAGCCAAGTGACGGGGGATCGGGGGACGGGGAGGGCCTGCCGCGGCGTTGGGGCAGGTCCTCCCCGCTGTGGTGTCCCGAGCCGGTCAGCCGGTGCGGCGCAGGGCCTCGGAGAGGCGGGCGGCGGCGTCGATGACCGCCTGGGCGTGCATACGGCCCGGGTGGCGCGTCAGGCGCTCGATGGGGCCCGAGACCGAGACGGCGGCAACGACACGGTTGGAGGGACCGCGTACGGGCGCGGAGACGGACGCGACGCCCGGCTCGCGCTCACCGATGGACTGGGCCCAGCCCCGGCGTCGTACGCCCGAGAGCGCGGTGGCCGTGAAACGGGCGCCCTGCAGGCCGCGGTGGAGGCGCTCGGGCTCCTCCCAGGCCATCAGGATCTGGGCCGAGGAGCCGGCCTTCATCGTGAGCGTCGAACCGACCGGGACGGTGTCCCGAAGTCCGGACAGCCGCTCGGCCGCGGCGACGCAGATGCGCATGTCGCCCTGGCGGCGGTAGAGCTGCGCGCTCTCGCCCGTGATGTCACGGAGATGCGTGAGCACCGGGCCCGCCGTGGCGAGGAGACGGTCCTCGCCCGCGGCCGCGGCCAGCTCCGCCAGCCGGGGGCCGAGAATGAAACGACCCTGCATGTCGCGCGCCACCATACGGTGGTGTTCCAAGGCCACGGCCAGCCGGTGGGCCGTGGGCCGTGCCAGTCCGGTGGCCGCCACAAGACCTGCGAGGGTGGCCGGACCGGACTCCAGGGCGCTGAGGACAAGGGCTGCCTTGTCCAGAACGCCGACGCCGCTACTGTTGTCCATGAAACGATACTCACGTCTCACTCTGTGAAACGCAAGTTCCTTTTTTCGTGAGACGCGCAACCCTTGGATACACAGCGGCCCGCGGACCAACGGGCCTGGTGGCGGCTGCCCGGGAAACCAGGGGGTGCGGGCGCCGCTTCCTGAAGATCTCTAGTTGGGCCGGCGCACCATTTGCCGGCCGGAGGGAAAGCGATGGGTAGGACACTCGCGGAGAAGGTCTGGGACGACCATGTCGTCCGGCGCGCCGAGGGCGAGCCCGACCTCCTCTTCATCGATCTGCACCTGCTGCACGAAGTGACCAGCCCGCAGGCCTTCGACGGCCTTCGCAAGAGCGGTCGCCCGGTGCGCAGGCTCGACCTGACCATCGCCACCGAGGATCACAACACCCCGACCCTCGACATCGACAAGCCCATCGCGGACCCGGTCTCCCGTGTCCAGCTGGAGACGCTGCGCAAGAACGCCGCCGAGTTCGGTGTGCGCCTGCACTCGCTGGGCGACGTCGAGCAGGGTGTCGTCCACGTCGTGGGCCCGCAGCTGGGTCTGACCCAGCCCGGCATGACGGTCGTCTGCGGTGACTCCCACACCTCCACGCACGGCGCCTTCGGCGGTCTGGCGTTCGGCATCGGCACCTCCCAGGTGGAGCATGTGCTGGCCACCCAGACGCTGCCGCTGGTCCGTCCGAAGACCATGGCCATCACGGTCGACGGCGAACTGCCCGACGGCGTCACCGCCAAGGACCTGATCCTGGCGATCATCGCGCGGATCGGCACCGGCGGCGGCCAGGGCTATGTCCTGGAGTACCGCGGCTCCGCCATCGAGAAGCTCTCGATGGAGGCCCGGATGACCATCTGCAACATGTCGATCGAGGCCGGCGCCCGCGCGGGCATGATCGCCCCCGACCAGACCACCTTCGACTACCTCGAGGGCCGTGTGCACGCCCCCAAGGGCGAGGACTGGGACGCGGCCGTCGCGTACTGGAAGACGCTGAAGTCGGACGAGGACGCGGAGTTCGACGCCGAGGTCGTCATCAAGGCCGACGAGCTGTCGCCGTTCGTCACCTGGGGCACCAACCCGGGCCAGGGCGCGCCGCTTTCGGCGGACGTCCCCGATCCTGCTTCGTACGAAGACGCTTCGGAGCGCCACGCCGCCGAAAAGGCCCTGGAATACATGGGGTTGGAGGCCGGACAGCCGCTGCGCTCCATCAAGGTGGACACCGTCTTCGTAGGTTCGTGCACCAACGGCCGTATCGAGGACCTGCGCGCCGCCGCCGAGCTCGTCAAGGGCCGCAAAGTCGCCGACGGCGTACGGATGCTGGTTGTCCCCGGCTCCGCGCGGGTCGGTCTGCAGGCCGTCTCCGAGGGCCTGGACGTCGTCTTCAAGGAGGCCGGCGCCGAATGGCGGCACGCGGGCTGCTCGATGTGCCTGGGCATGAACCCGGACCAGCTGGCCCCGGGTGAGCGCTCCGCGTCCACCTCCAACCGCAACTTCGAGGGCAGGCAGGGCAAGGGCGGCCGTACGCACCTGGTCTCGCCGCAGGTCGCCGCCGCGACCGCCGTGCTGGGCCACCTGGCCTCGCCCGCCGACCTGTCCGACGCCCCTGTCGCCGCTGGAGTCTGAGAGTCATGGAAGCATTCACCACGCACACCGGCCGGGCCGTCCCGCTGCGCCGCTCCAACGTCGACACCGACCAGATCATCCCTGCTCACTGGCTCAAGAAGGTGACCAGGGACGGGTTCGAGGACGGGCTGTTCGAGGCCTGGCGCAAGGACGAGAAATTCATCCTCAACCAGCCCGAGCGCAAGGGCGCGACCGTCCTGGTCGCCGGCCCCGACTTCGGCACCGGCTCCTCCCGTGAGCACGCCGTGTGGGCGCTGCAGAACTACGGCTTCAAGACCGTCATCTCCTCCCGGTTCGCCGACATCTTCCGCGGCAACTCGCTCAAGAACGGCCTGCTCACGGTGGTTCTGGAGCAGAAGATCGTGGACGCGCTCCAGGAGCTCGCCGAGAAGGACCCGCAGGCCGAGATCACGGTCGACCTGGAGGCCCGCGAGGTGCGCGCCGAAGGCATCACCGCGAGCTTCGAGCTGGACGAGAACTCCCGCTGGCGGCTGCTGAACGGGCTGGACGACATCTCCATCACCCTCCAGAACGAGGAAGACATCGCCATCTACGAGGCCAAGCGGCCTTCGTACAAGCCGCGGACGCTCGAGGTCTGATCCCAAGGCGTCCAACAGGTCGACTTTCGGCCACCGCAACACCCCCGCCGTACCCCCGATCAGCCCGATCGGGGGTACGGCTGTGTCTGCACCCGAACGGCCCTGCACCCACTCGTGACTGTCCTCAACTTCCCACGTTAGGTGGGGTGTTGCCGGGGTACGCGACGTGTACAGCCGCGGCTTCCGCAAGTGCCCGGAAGGCCGTTTGAGGCGGCAGTTGCACCCTGAGCAGGCGACAACTCGCCCCAGATGGCACAATCTGTGCATGGAACACGACGGCCAACTCAAGCTCTATGCGGCAGTCGCGGACCAACTCAAGGAAGCGCACACAAGAGTGCGCGCACTGCAAGTCCCGGAGGGCGTACGGATGGCGCTGACCCGGAAGCTGCTGGTCATTACGGCCGCGGCCAAGCACGATCTCGCCGATGCGGCAAGGCGTCTGGAGGCCTTCACGGCGGACCTCGACGCGGGTCGATTCCCCGAAGAGGAACGCTGAACAAGTCCGAGACAGCCGAACCCGTTGCGGCACAAGGGTGATAAGCCCGTTTCGTGTTTGATTTGCGGTATATATCTGCCTAACGTGCGAAAAAGCCTGAACAGTTTCGTTCGGGCAATGTCTCCGAAGGGGAAGACGTGAACAAGGCGCAGCTCGTAGAAGCGATTGCCGACAAGGTCGGTGGCCGTCAGCAGGCCGCCGACGCGGTCGACGCGGTCCTGGACGCCATCGTCCGCGCGACCGTGGCGGGGGACCGGGTCTCGGTCACCGGCTTCGGTTCGTTCGAGAAGGTCGACCGCCCGGCTCGTTACGCCCGCAACCCCCAGACGGGCGAGCGGGTTCGGGTCAAGAAGACCTCCGTTCCGCGCTTCCGTGCGGGCCAGGGCTTCAAGGACCTGGTCAGCGGCACGAAGAAGCTCCCGAAGAACGACGTCGCGGTCAAGAAGGCGCCCAAGGGCAGCCTGACCGGCGGGGCTTCGGCGACGGTCAAGAAGGCCGCCGCGAAGAAGGCCGCCCCGGCGAAGAGGGCGACGGCCGCCGCGAAGAAGACCACGGCGAAGAAGACGACCGCCAAGAAGACCACGGCGACCGCGAAGAAGACCACGGCGAAGAAGACGACGGCCAAGAAGACCACGGGCGCCGCCAAGACCACCGCCGCGAAGAAGACCACCGCCAAGAAGGCGACGGCCAAGAAGGCCCCGGCGAAGAAGGCGACGGCCAAGAAGGCCCCCGCCAAGAAGTCCACGGCTCGCACGACCACCGCCAAGAAGACCACCGCCCGCAAGAGGTAGGGGCGCAGGGGTGCTCACGCGCCGGGCCGGACTCCGTGTCGGAGTCCGGCCCGCGGCATGTTCAGAAGGTCTGGAGGGTTACGAGGGTGATCTTGGCGTCATCCCGTTCGATCCGCACCCGCTGTCCGGGCCGCAGCAGTCGCAAACCGCCTGCGTCGAAGGCCGCTGTGTCGAAGGCGACGGGGGTGCCGTCGTCGAGCAGCACGCTGCCGGTGCGGGTATCGGCGTCGTAGGTGTACGCGGTGGCCTGCATGGTCGCCAGGGTAGTGGTTCGTTGTCGGGTGCGGGTTGCGTTGTGGCTGGTCGCGCCCACGCGGCGGAGCCGCATATCGATACAGCCCCGCGCCCCTTTGGGGCGCTCCTACTGGCCGGTGATCAACAGTCCCGCCGTTGCCGTCGCCGTCCGCGGTCCCACTCCCAGCGCCAGTGCCACCCGAAGGTCCGCGCCGGTGTCCACGTCCTGGCGTACGGAATCCACCTCGGTGAGACACAGTTCCACCGCCCCTGACGCGCGATGGCGGGCCCGGGAATCAGTGCCGAAAGCGGGGCGCAATTCGTGGCTCTTCCCCGCGGCCAGCAGTGTCGTACCGATTGCTGCCGCATCCGGGAGAAAAGCGCGGGGGAATTCGGCGGCCGCATCCAGGACCCGGGCCAATTCCAGCGGGCGCAATGCCGGCAGATCGGCATTCAGGGCTGCCACGGCGCTTTCGGGGCGCCGAGCACGTACGGTCGCCGCCCCGTGTGCCAACGCCGCGTTCAGGCCCGCGCGCGGCTCGTCGGGGATGACGCGGGCGCCCAGGGCGATCAGCTCCCGCGCCGCCAAGGTGTCGTCCGTGACGACCGCCACATCCCTGACGGCAGGGCTGGCCAGCGCGGCTGCCACCGTGTCCTGGGCGAAGGCGAGGGCCAGGCCCGGACGCAACTCGTCGGCGGCGGTGTCCGAGAGCCTGCTCTTGGCGCGCGCCAGGGGCTTCAGGGGTATGACCAAGGTCCACTGCACGAGCGTTCCGTCCCTCTCTTGTCGCGAGCATTGTCACTCAGCCGTCACCTGGGCCATCTGGCGGCCGTCGCCGCTAGGCGTACGGTGTTCTCGACAGACGGGCGGCCTGGGGCGACACTTGTCCGGCCCTCAGGCCCTAGAGGAAGGTGTCCGCGTGCCCCGCCGCAGAATCGGCTTCTGGTACCGCCTCGCAGCGGTGATCGCCAAACCGCCTCTGGTGGTTCTGATCAAGCGGGACTGGCGCGGAATGGAGAACATTCCGGCCGACGGCGGATTTATCACCGCGGTGAACCACAATTCGCACGTCGATCCCTTCGCCTACGCACACTTTCAGTACAACACCGGCCGTGTTCCGCGATTCCTCGCGAAGAGTGGTCTTTTCAACAAGGGATTCATCGGCGCCATGATGCGCGGCACCGGACAGATCCCCGTCTACCGCGAGACCACGGACGCGCTGAGCGCCTTCCGGGCCGCCATCGACGCCGTGGAACGCGGCGAGTGCGTCGCGTTCTACCCCGAGGGCACCATCACCCGGGACCCCGACCAGTGGCCCATGACCGGCAAGACCGGCGCCGCGCGCGTGGCCCTGCAGACCAAGTGCCCGGTGATCCCGGTCGCGCAGTGGGGCGCCAACGAACTGCTGCCGCCGTACGCCAAGAAGCTCAACCTCCGCCCCCGCAAGACCTCGCACGTCCTCGCGGGTCCCCCCGTGGACCTGTCGCGCTTCTACGACAAGGAGATGAGCCCGGAGCTCCTGAAGGAGGCGACCGAGGTCATCATGGCCGCGGTCACCCGCCAACTGGAGGAGATTCGCGGCGAGAAGGCGCCCGAGTCACCTTACGACCCGCGCCAGGAGCGGATCGAGCAGCGGCGCAGGTCCTCCGCGCAGGCTCAGGCGAAGGTCGAGCAGGAAGAGGGGCAGAGCAAGTGAGCAAGCCGGTCAAGGCGGCCGTCTTCGGCACCGGATCGTGGGGCACCGCCTTCGGCATGGTGCTGGCCGACGCGGGCTGCGAGGTCACCCTGTGGGGCCGCCGCGCCGAACTCGCGGACGCGGTCAACTCCACGCACACCAACCCGGACTACCTGCCCGGCGTCGAACTCCCGGAAAACCTACGGGCGACGACGGACGCCGCCGAGGCCGCGCGCGACGCCGACTTCACCGTACTCGCCGTCCCCTCACAGACGTTGCGCGGCAACCTCGCCGAGTGGGTGCCGTTGCTCGCGCCCGACACGGTCCTCGTCTCCCTCATGAAGGGCGTCGAACTCGGCTCCGCCATGCGGATGAGCGAGGTCATCGAGGATGTCGCCAAGGTCGGCCCGAACCGCATCGCCGTGGTCACCGGACCCAACCTCGCCCGCGAGATCGCGGCCCGCATGCCGGCCGCCGCGGTGGTCGCGTGCACGGACGAGACGGTGGCCCGGCGGCTCCAGTCGGCTTGCCACACGCCGTACTTCAGGCCGTACACCGAGACGGACGTGATCGGTTGCGAGCTGGGCGGTGCCGTGAAGAACGTCATCGGGCTCGCCGTCGGTATCGCGGACGGCATGGGGCTCGGCGACAACACCAAGGGCTCGCTCATCACGCGAGGTCTCGCCGAGACGATGCGCCTGGGGCTGGCGATGGGCGCCGACCCGCTGACGTTCTCCGGACTCGCCGGTCTGGGCGACCTGGTGGCGACCTGCTCCTCGCCGCTGTCGCGCAACCACACCTTCGGCACCAACCTCGGCAAGGGCATGACCCTGCAGGAGACCATCGCGGTCACCAAGCAGACCGCCGAGGGCGTCAAGTCCTGTGAGTCCGTGCTGGATCTGGCGCGCAGGCACGGCGTCGACATGCCGATCACCGAGACGGTCGTCGCCATCGTGCACGAGGGCAAGCCTCCGGTGGTCGCCGTCAAGGAGCTGATGTCGCGCAGCGCGAAGCCCGAACGACGCTGAGCGACGCCCCCTGAGTCACGCTGTATCGGGGCTCTACCAACGGGTACTCTCAACGCGATATGAGCACCGAGAACCTCTCCCAGAGCCCCGAGCAGCCGCCTCGCAAGCCGCGCGTGGCCGTCGTGTCCGGCGGGCGCAGCTCCGAACACGGGATCTCCGTGGTCACCGGCGGCGCCGTCCTCAAGGCCATCGACCGGACCAAGTACGAGGTCCTGCCGATCGGCATCACCAGGGACGGGCGTTGGGCCCTCATCGCCGACGAACCGGAACGCATGGCGATCACCGACCGCCGTACGCCGGACATCGAGGAGCTCGCCGAGTCGCCGGAGGGCGGCGTGGTGCTCCCCGTCGACCCCGCGAACCGTGAAGTCGTCTACAGCGAGCCGGGATCGGTGCCCAAGGCACTCGGCGAGGTCGATGTCGTCTTCCCCGTCCTGCACGGCCCCTACGGCGAGGACGGCACCCTCCAGGGCCTGCTGGAGCTCTCCGGTGTCCCGTACGTCGGCTCGGGCGTGCTCGCCTCGGCCGTCGGCCAGGACAAGGAGTACATGAAGCGGGTGTTCACCTCCTTCGGGCTCAAGGTCGGCCCGTACGTGGTGATTCGGCCCCGTGAGTGGGAGCAGGACGAGCCGGCCGCCCGCAAGAAGATCGTCGACCTGGTCGGCGAGCACGGCTGGCCGCTGTTCGTGAAGCCCGCGCGCGCGGGTTCGTCGATCGGCATCACCAAGGTCGACGACCTGTCCGGGCTGGACGAGGCGATCGCCGAGGCCCAGCGGCACGACCCGAAGATCCTCGTCGAGGCGGCGCTGCGCGGCCGTGAGATCGAGTGCGGTGTCCTGGAGTTCGAGGACGGCCCGCGGGCCTCGGTCCCCGCGGAGATCCCGCCGCCGGACGCGCACGCGTACTACGACTTCGAGGCCAAGTACATCGACTCCACCCCGGGCATCGTCCCGGCCCCGCTGACCCCGCAGGAGACGGCGGAGGTCCAGCGCCTCGCCGTGGCGGCCTTCGACGCGGCGTCCTGCGAGGGCCTGGTGCGCGCGGACTTCTTCCTCACGGAGGACGGGGAGTTCGTCATCAACGAGATCAACACGATGCCGGGCTTCACCCCGATCTCGATGTACCCGCAGATGTGGCAGGCGACCGGGGTCAGCTACCCGGAGCTGGTGGACCGGCTGATCCAGGCGGCGCTCAGGCGCTCCACGGGGCTCCGCTAGCGGCCCCTCCGGGAAGCCGTAGGGCTCACTTCCCGAAGGGGATCGCCTTCTTGACCGACGAGGCCATGTCGGTCAGCATCCCCGCGGTGTCCCGCCCCTCGGGGACCGTCACCTCGACGTACGCCCGGCGGTTGGCCGTGGTGAAGCGGGTCGATCCGTCGTCCTGCTTCTCCATGAGCCACTCGACGCCGTTCACCTCGCCCGCTATCGCCTTGGGGTCGCTTCCGGTCGCGACCTTGGGGTCGACCATCTTCGGCGGCCGGACGACACCGCAGCGCAGTATGATCGCCGGGCTTCCCCAGCCCGCAGTCAGCGCGGACGCGGGCTCGGGATCATGCCGGTCGAGACCGTCGACCTTGTCCGGCAGGACACTGTCCAGGTTTCGGCACAGCTTCGCGACCTTCGCCGTGGGGCTGGGAACCGTCACCGAGTCACTGTCGTCTGCTGAGGAGCACCCTGTGGTGACGATCAGCAGGGCCAGGGCGGGCAGCCCGAGGACAGTGCGGTGCCGGTGACGGAAAAAGTTCACCGGCCAAGGGTAGACGGGGGCTACAGATGGACGACCGGGCAGGTCAGGGTGCGGGTGATGCCGTCCACTTGCTGGACCTTCGCGACCACCATGCGGCCCAGGTCGTCCACGGTGTCGGCCTGCGCCCGCACGATCACGTCATAAGGTCCTGTCACGTCCTCGGCCTGGATCACCCCAGGAATCTTGCTGATCGTCTCGGCGACGGTCGACGCTTTGCCGACCTCCGTCTGGATCAGGATGTACGCCTGTACCACGGAACCTCCAGGGCGGCCACGAGGATCATGTGGGGAAAAGGAACGCCACGGTATCGCGTCGCCGCTCGCCGCGGGGAGACCTGCGGGGCCAGCGGCCTCCGCGCCGGGGGCAGGCATGACAGAAGTTGACGGTCTCTTCGACCGTATCGAGGACACTGGTCACGCGCGACCGGGCATAACAAGGGACAGAAGGGGCGAAAGGGCAATGAAGGGCACTGTTGGTGAGCTCGGGGAGTTCGGGCTCATCAGGGAGCTCACCTCCCGTCTCACCACCACCCCGGCGGTCCGGGTCGGCCCCGGCGACGACGCCGCGGTGGTGGCCGCTCCCGACCGCCGGGTCGTGGCCAGCACCGACATCCTCCTGGAGGGACGGCACTTCCGCCGCGACTGGTCCACGGCCTACGACGTGGGCCGCAAGGCCGCCGCACAGAACCTCGCGGACATCGCCGCCATGGGCGCCGTACCGACGGCTCTCCTGCTCGGTCTGGTCGCGCCGGCCGAACTCCCGGTCACCTGGGCGAGCGAACTGATGGACGGGCTGCGGGACGAGTGCCAGGTGGCGGGCGCGTCGGTCGTGGGCGGGGATGTCGTACGAGGAGACACGATCATGGTCTCCATCACCGCGCTCGGCGATCTGCGCAACCAGGAGCCCGTCACGCGCGGCGGCGCACAGCCCGGCGACCTCGTCGCGGTGACCGGCTGGCTGGGCTGGTCCGCGGCCGGGTTCGCGGTGCTCTCCCGCGGCTTCCGCTCGCCGCGCGCCTTCGTGGAGGCGCACCGGCGCCCCGAACCGCCGTACCACGCGGGCCCCGCGGCCGCCGGGCTCGGCGCGACCGCGATGTGCGACGTGAGCGACGGATTGATCGCCGACCTCGGACACATCGCCGAGGCCAGCAAGGTCCGTATCGACATCCGTTCCGGCGCGATCGACATCCCGTCCCAGATGAACGACATCGGGCAGGCCGTCGGCGTCGACCCCATGCAGTGGGTGCTCACCGGGGGCGAGGACCACGCGATCGTGGCGACGTTCCCGCCGGACGTGAAGCTGCCGGCCCGCTGGAAGGTCATCGGCGAGGTCCTCAACCCCTCGGCGCTGCCCCAGGTGACGGTCGACGGGGCGCCCTGGACCAGCAAGGGCGGCTGGGACCACTTCGGGGACATCGAGTCGTGAGCGCACCGCCGAGGGTACTGACGGTCGCGGGCTCCGACTCCGGCGGAGGCGCCGGGATCCAGGCCGACCTGAAGACGATGCTCGCGCTCGGCGTGCACGGCATGAGCGTCGTCACGGCCGTCACCGCGCAGAACTCCCTCGGCGTGCAGGGGGCTTGGGAGCTGCCGGTGGCGGCCGTGCGGGCCCAGTACCGCAGTGTCGCCGACGACATCGGCGTACAGGCCGTGAAGACCGGCATGCTGGCCTCCGCGGAACTCGTCGAGGCGGTGGCCGCATTGATCGGCGGCACGGACGCCCCGGCCGTCGTCGACCCGGTCGGCATCTCCAAGCACGGCGACTCGCTGCTGGCCGCGTCCGCGCTGGACTCCGTCCGGACGAAGCTGCTTCCGGTGGCCACGGTGGCGACACCGAACCTCGACGAGGTGGCGCAACTCACCGGCGTGCGGGTGGAGACCGAGGAGGACCTGCGCCGGGCCGCGGCCGCCGTCCTGTCGTACGGGCCGCGGTGGGCCCTCATCAAGGGCGGCCATCTCACCGGCGACGCCGTCGATCTGCTCACCGACGGCTCGCAGGAACACTGGCTGCGCTCGCCCCGCTACGACAACCGGCACACCCACGGCACCGGCTGCACGCTCGCCTCGGCGATCGCCTCGCACCTCGCCAAGGGTCAGTCCGTGCCGGAGGCGGTGGCGGCGGCCAAGAAGTACGTCACCGGGGCGATCCGGGCCGGGTTCGCGCTGGGCGGGGGTATCGGGCCCGTGGATCACGGGTGGGCCCTCAGGTCCCCGGCAGGGCCGGGTACTGCCTCGGCCTGATGGCCGTGACCGTCTGACAGTCGTCTGAACAGTCGGACCCTTGTCAGGTACAGCAAGAAGCCGACCCACCTCACGGTGGACCGGCTACTTACAGCGAACCAGCAGTGGCCGCGCGCTTAACTGTGCGTCAGCGCGAGACCTTGCCGGCCTTGATGCACGAGGTGCAAGCGTTCACGCGCTTCGGCGTCCCGCTGACCACGGTACGGACGCGCTGGATGTTCGGGTTCCAGCGACGGGACGTACGGCGGTGCGAGTGCGAGATGTTGTTGCCGAAGCCCGGCCCCTTGCCGCAGACGTCGCAGTTGGCAGCCACGGGTCACTCCAAAGACTTCAGATGCACTTACGGATAGAACCCGGCGTGCCGGGATCGAGATCGTAGGATCAGAGATCTGAGTGGCGCTGCCGGGGGAAATGACCCGATGAGATCGGGCAACCGGAGCAGCATACAACGACTGCGCCAGTACAACGAAACTACCATGGCTGCCCATGGGCCTGCTCCAGGCCCTCTTCCGGCGGACACCTCTTCGGGGTCTACGCTGCGTCCACATCCGGGCAGCTCAGGGAGGCGCAGGTGGCGCAGGTGCCGCAGACATTCTTCGATGCTCTCGCGGTACGCACCTGGTGCGGCCTCGCGCTGTCGGCGCTGGGGCGGGCGCGCGAGGAGATCGACGCGATCAATGTCTACCCCGTCGCCGACGGGGACACCGGCACCAACCTCTACCTGACCATGGAGTCCGCCGTCGCGGCCGTCGAGGCCGTGTTCGCGGGCCACGAGGTCGGCCCCGGAGGCCACCTGGGCGGCTCGGGGGGTGCCGGGAAGCCGTCGTCGTCCGACGCGGCGCGCGCGATGGCGCACGGTGCCCTCATAGGCGCCCGGGGCAACTCCGGCACGATCCTCGCGCAGCTGCTGCGCGGCATGGCCCAGGTAGTCGCCGCCGACAGCGACACCGTTCACACCGACGGAGCCGGCCTGCGGCTCGCCTTCCGGCACGCCGCCGACTCCGCCCGCCAGGCCGTGGCTCACCCGGTCGAGGGAACGGTTCTCTCGGTCGCCTCGGCGGCGGCCGACGCGGCCGAGGCGACCGACGGCGGCTGCGGGGCGGTCGCGCGGGCCGCCTACGAAGGAGCACGGGAGGCTCTCGCGGCGACTCCGGGCCAGCTGCCCGTGCTGGAGCGCGCCGGGGTGGTCGACGCCGGGGGGCGGGGGCTGGTGGCGGTGCTCGGGGCGTTGGTGCAGACGTTCACGGGGGAGGCGCCGGGGGCGGTCCCCGGGCGGCTCGCGCGGGTGGGCCACGAAGGCTCAGGGACTGTCCACGGGCGCGTGGACACCCGTGGCGCGGAGACGGCCGACGGTGTCGCGGCGCCTGGCGACGGCACTTCCGTGGCCCACGGCGATCCGCTCGGAGACTCCCTGCCCCTCGACGGGGGCGAGGCGGCCTTCGACTCCGGCTCAGCGGCTCGGGCCGATGTCCATGCGGCTGGGGCGGCAGGCCTCGGTGACGTCGACGAGTGCGCCGACAGCCCCCTCGCGCAGGGTGGGCCCGCCTTCGAGGTGATCTATCTCCTGGAGGCCGAGGACGACGCCGTGGACCGGCTGCGGATGCGGCTCGACGGTCTTGGGGACTCGCTCGTCGTGGTGGGCGGCGACGGGCTGTGGAACGTCCATGTGCACGTCGACGACGCGGGTGCCGCGGTGGAGGCGGGAGTCGAGGCCGGGCGGCCGTACCGGATCCGGATCACGCACTTCGGCCTCGGCGACGTGCACACGCGGGGTGGTGAGCGGCCGCTGCGGGAGCGGGTGCAGCGGGCCGTCGTCGCCGTCGTGCCCGGCGAGGGCCTGGCCGGGCTGTACACCGAGGCCGGCGCCACCACCGTGCTCGCGCGCCCCGGAGAGCTCCCCGCCAGCGGGGAGATGGTCGAAGCCGTACGACGGGCCCACGCGCGCGAGGTCGTCCTGCTGCCCAACGACGCCGACCTGCGCCACACCGCCGCCGCAGCGGCCGAGCAGGCCCGCGCGGAGGGCATCCGCGTCGCCCTCATCCCGACCCGCTCCGCCGTGCAGGGCATCGCGGCGCTCGCCGTGCACGAGCCCGAGCGCCGCTTCGACGAGGACGTCGTGTCGATGACCTCGGCGGCCGGCGCGACCCGCTACGCCGAGGTCGCCGTCGCCGAGCGCCAGTCCTGGACCATGGCCGGCATCTGCCAGGCCGGCGACGTCCTCGGCCTCATCGACGGCGATGTGGCCGTCATCGGCTCGGATGTCACCGCCGCCGCCGAGACCGTCCTGGACCGCATGCTCTCGGCAGGCGGCGAACTCGTCACCCTCGTCCTCGGCGACGAGGCCCCCGAGTCCATCGCCGACCACCTCGAAGCACGCGTGCGTGAGGGACACCTCGGCGTCGACACGGTGGTGTACCGGGGCGGACGCCAGGGCGCCCTGCTGCTCATCGGGGTCGAGTAGCAGCCAGGGCCCTAGTCCTCCAGGACGTCGAGCATCTGCTGTGCCTCGGCCCGCCGGGCCGGTGCCGTCTCGTCGGTGTCGTTCCCCTCGTGCTCCTCGTACGCCTGGTACTCCTCGTACGCCGCCAGCACCGCACGCGCGCGTGCCGCCGCCCGGTCGGGGCGGCTCAGGTCGGCCTCCAGCCAGCCCGCGGCGAGCTCGGCGCCGGTACGGCTGTGCAGGGCGTCGTCGCCGAGCGAGGCGAACACCACGATGGCCTCCGTCACCTGGGACAGGGCGTCCTCCATCGCGGCCCGGATGGAGTCGTCATCGTCGTCCTCGGCGGCGGAACGGGCGAGCAGGTCGCCGAACTGCCGGAGCGTGTGCCCGAGCTCGGCGACGAGCCGCTGCCGGGCCTCCTCGTCGGCGGCGTCCGCACCCAGCGCCTCCTCGCACTCCCGGACCGCGGCCGCCATCAGCTCCCGGGCGTCGCCCTGCCCGTCCTCCGTGCCCAGCGCGAGCCAGGCACGGGCGCGCAGGGCGCGGACCAGGCCGTGGACGTCGCCGAGCGCGCGCCACAGCTCACCCGCGCGGGTGTAGGCCTGGTCCGCCTCGGCGGACAGCCCGGCCTGGCCGAGGGACTCGGCGGCGAGATGGGCGAGCGTCGCGTGGTCGTGCTGCTCGGGCCAGAGCTTGGCGATCTCGGCCGCCTGCAGCCGCCGTTCGGCCGCCGCACGGTGCTCGCCGAGCTCGCTCAGACAGTCGCCGAGCCACCACTGCACCTGGACGACCGCGCCGTCGCCATGCGTCTCGGCGGCCAGGTCGGGCAGCGCCGACTCCAACACCTCCGCGGCCTCGGCCCACCGTCCCTGCCGCAGCAGGAATCCGCCGAGCAGCTGCCGCGCCCACGCGCCCAGCGCCGGTCCCTCGCCGGCCCCGTCGGCCCAGTGCGCCGCCTCCAGGGCATGCTCGGCGGCCTCCTCGACCAGCCCCCTGCCGCCCAGCACCTCGGCGAGCTGGAGATGCAGCTGGGCCCGTCCGACGGCCTCCAGATACGGTCCGCCGTGCTCCAATGCGGCCCGCAGTGCCCGCTCGGCCTCCGCGACGTCGCCCATGTGGTGGGCGAGCTGCGCCAGCCGGGCCTCGGACTCCACGGCGAACCACGGCAGCCCGGCCCTCACGAACCCCTCCGCGGCATGCCGGAACAGGTCCGCCCCGGTCCTCAGCTCCCCGGCGCCGACGGCCAGCTCCGCGAACATCGCCCACGCCTCGGCGGCCCGCGACCCGAGCTGCACATCGTCCCCGGCCCGTCCGTCGACGAGCGCGAGCACCTCCCGTACGGCGGCGTCGGCGTCGGCTTGGAGGGAGGCCATGGAAGGACGGCGGCCCGAGACGCCGGTTGCCGTCGGATTGCCGCCCGGGGCCGCGATTGGCGTCGGGCTACTGCCCGAGACCCCGGCTGCTGTCGGATTGTCGCCCGGGGCCGCGGTTGGCGTTGGGTTGTCTTCCGGGGGCGTGGCTGTTGTCGGGTCGCCATTCGGGACCTCGGCAGTCGACGGGTCGCCGTCCGAGCCCCCGGCAGCCGTCGCGGCGCCGTCAAGGGCCGCCGCTGCCGTCGGGTCGCCGCCCGGAACCCCGCCGGCCGGCGAACCGTCGCCCGGCATCTCACCCTGGCGGGCAGCGCCACCAAGGGCGCCACTCGACGGGAGGCCGTCCGCGACCGGGCCGTCCACGGGAGTCGCGGCCGACGTCGGCGCCCCCTCCGCGGCAAGGTCCTCCCCGAGGGGACTCACTCCGTCGGCGCCCGCCCGCTCGCCCGGCGCCCCGCCGCCGTCCCCCTCCGGCGCCTCCCCGGCCTCCTGCACCCGTCGCAT
Organism: Streptomyces sp. WM6386; assembly: GCF_000972385.1. Classification (GTDB taxonomy): domain Bacteria; phylum Actinomycetota; class Actinomycetes; order Streptomycetales; family Streptomycetaceae; genus Streptomyces. Next base: position 45,624 of record NZ_JXTE01000019.1, on the reverse strand, counting down.
CAGGATCCGTGCCCGTGCCATCAGCACGGACGCGGTCTGGCGTACGCCGGTGCCGTCCTCGGCGTAGAGCGCGAGGATCTCGTCGTACGGGTCGGCGATCGCCGTGAGCGCCGCGTCGGTGTCGCCCGCGAGCGCGCGTACGAACGCCCCACGCGCGCGTGCGGCCAGCGCCTCACCCGGGTCACCCGCCTGCGCGTACAGCTCGGCGGCACGCTCGAACAGCTCGATGCCCTCGGGGCCGAGGTCCATGGCCTGGTGGTCGGCGATCTCCGCCCGGTCGCGCGGGTCCAGTTCGACGTCCTGCGCCGCCCGCGAGACCGCCACCCACGCCTCGACGGCGTTCGGCAGCAGACCGTCCGACAGCCGCCGCGCCTCGGAGATCAGAGCCGCCAGATCCGGCTCCGCGGCCTCCGGCGCGACCGCGGGGGACGCGGCCGACGGGGCGGCCGTCCTCGCCGAGCGCACCCCCAGCGGCAATCGCTCCACCAGCGGCTCCTGCGCCATACGCGCGCGTGCCCGCTCGCTGACGTGCGCCGTGCCGTTGCGCGCGTCGAAGCGGCCGGCCAGGTCGAGGGCCTCCGCACGCGCGTGCGTGGCGAGTTCGCGGGCCGTCCACGAACGGCCGGCCGGTCCCGGCACCTGACGGTCGCCGAGGCCGAGCCCGGTCAGCCGGTCCATGAGCAGCGCCACCACGCTCAGGAACTCCAGCCCGCTGCGCGGATGCCCGGTGTCCGTGAAGTACGCGGGCCGCTCCGCGAGCAGCTCCAACCCGCGCGCCTCGTTGCCGCTCAGAGCACAGAACTCGACGTGGTCCGCGTAGGCGCCGCGCATGCTCTCCATGGCCCGTACGAGCCGGAAGCCCCGCAGATGGTTCGCGCGCGCCTCGTCGAGACGGCCGAGGCGCGACAGGGGCAGCAGGGAGGCCGCCAGGGAGGTGTGCGGCTCGTGCGCGCAACTGAGCTCGCCCTCCAGGACCGGCGCCCACAGCTCGAGCGCCTCCGCGTCCCGGCTCCGCTCGCTCCGCCACCACCCCTGCCCGTGCAGCTCGCACGCGTGGCAGTCGGCCATGCGGTCCCGGTCGGCGGCGAGCCACGCGGCGTACGCCCGTTCCGCGCGCGGTACGTCCCCGATGTGCGCGGCGACGTTGAACTCGGCGCTGCGCACGGCTCGTTCGGAGTGCCCGGCGAGCCGGTAGCGGTGCTCCATCTCGCCGAGCCACCTCTCGACGGAGGCGAGCGGCACATGCGGCTGGTCGAGCATGCCGGACGACATCCACTTGAAGACCCAGTGCAGGGTGTGGGTCTCGTACTCGTCGAAGTCCTCGGGCCGCTCGTCCCACATGCGCAGCAGACGCGCGAAGGGGACGAACATCTTGTCCTTCTCGGAGCTGTAGTTGTAGACCTTCAGCTGGTGTCCGAGCGCCTCGATCACGGCGAGCGGGACGTTCAGCTTCTCGGCCGCCACCAGCAGCTGCTCCGCGCGCGCGTTGCGGGCGGGACCCTCCGGCTGTTCGCCGTTCTCGGCCATCGCCCGGCGCAGGGTGTCGAAGTCCGTGATCTCGCTCATCAGCGACCCTCCTCGCCGTTCGTGGCCCACTCCAGAAGGCCCATGAAGGCCCGGTTCAGCAATGCCGAGTCCGCGGGCCTGAGCGGCCGCTGCGCCATCAGCAGCGCCTGTCCGTACAGGGACTCCGTCGCGGTGCCGATCAGCTCCGGATCGCCGAGTGAACTGATCCTCCGGATCAGCGGATTGAGGTGATTGAGCACCAGACGCGCGCGTGGCGCGCTGCCGCGCAGCGAGCCGAGGATGCCCGCCCACAGATCGTCGGCCTGCGCCTCGGCCTCCGCGCGCGCCTGCTCGTGCCGGGCGGACCGGTCGTCCAGGTGCAGCGCGGGCACGGAGAGCGGGCGGAACGCGCGCAGTACGACGTCACAGCCCAGCGGGTCGAGTCTGGCCCGCGCGGCCGCCAGGAAGCCGGACAGCGCCAGCTCGTCGGCCGGGTCGACCGCGTCCAGGTGCGCGGTCACGGTGTCGGTGTCCAGCTCGGCGACCACCGTCCCCGGCCGCACCGACGGCAGCGCCTCGACCAGATCGCTGTCGTACGTGTAACCGCCGTTGACCACTCCCACGCCCTGGGCGGACGCGATCGGCGCGACCTGCCGGTACTCCTCCACGGTCCGTGTGAAGTGCACCACGGGGTGCCGCTGTGCGAACTCCTCCAGGGACAGCTGTCCGTCGGTCGTCTCGAAGGGCAGCCACGGCAGCATCGTGCGCAGCATGTCCTTGTCGTGCCGGGCCAGCGACTTCACGCCCAGGTGGTGCACGGAGAGGAAGGCCGCCAGCCGCTCCGGATCACCGGCGGCCAGCCCCGTCAGCCAGGACCGGATCTTCTCGCCCAGCGCCTCCCGTACGGCCGCCAGCGTCTCGTCCTCGTACAGCGACTCCCGCGAGGCCGTCGGCCGCAGACTGTCCGTGTCCAGGACGCAGCGCACGAAGAACGCCCAGTCCGGCAGCAGCTGTTCGGCGCGCTCGGTCAGCAGCATGCCCTTGAGGTGGACGCGGTGCGTCGCGCGCGTGGCCGGACTGACCGCCGAGGGCAGCACGTACGCCACTCCGCGGATCCCGGCGAGCGGCACGGTCAGCTCGATCGAGTCCAGCGGGGTGAACCCGAAGAGGTCGTGACAGTGCCGCGCCAGGGCCACCCTCCGGGTGGCGGGGGAGGGGTAGGGCCGGTCCCAGGGCGCCGGCAGGTCGGTGACCGCCTCGTCGCCCACCCGCACGTCGTACGGCAGCAGCGAGCCGAAGTCCCGCGCCAGCGTGAGGACCCGCTCGGGGGTGAGCCACTCCCCGGCTCCCGCCCGAGCCGTCAGATGCACGGTGGTACCGGGCTCGGGCCGGGCCTCGTGCGTCAACGTCCGTACGGTGTACGAACCGTCGTCGCTCGCCGTCCACTCCACGGGCGCCGCCTCGGGCGTACGGGCACTGCGGCTGACGACCCGGATCCGCTCGGCCACCACGAAACAGGCGAGCAGGCCGATGCCGAACTGGCCGAGGAAGTCGGAGCGGACCTCCTGGAGCCCGTCCTGCAGTCCGTCGGCCCGCTTCGAGCTGCGGCCGATGGTCGCCAACAGGGTGTGCACATCCGCCTCGGTGAGCCCCACGCCGGAGTCCTCGACCCGCAGGGTGCCCTCCTGGGCGTAGAGCCGCACCTTCGCCGGGGCGTCGGGCTGTTCGGCGCGCCGGGCGGTGATGGCGTCCACGGCGTTCTGCAGCAGCTCGCGCAGATAGACCTTCGGACTGGAGTAGAGGTGATGGGACAGCAGGTCCACCAGGCCACGCAGGTCGACCTGGAACGTATGAGGTGACGGGGGTGCCTGGGATGACTGTGAGGTCTGGGAGTCCATCGCTGCAACGCCGAGGGTGGGGAGGTCTTCGGCGCGGGGTAGGGCGGTCTCGGTGGGGCGGTGACCGCGGGATGGCCGGAGCGCGTCATCCTAGAGCCGGAACAGCCCGTCTGACCAGGGGTTTCCCGAGACGTATACGGCAATGTCAGTGGGGTGGTGTGCAATGGATCTCGTGCCCGCACTCGAAGAACCACTGAAAAAGGTGCTCGGCCCACCCACCGCGAAGGTGATGGCCGAGCATCTCGGCCTGCACACCGTCGGCGACCTCCTGCACCACTACCCGCGCAGATACGAGGAGCGGGGCCAGCTCACACACCTGGCCGACCTCCCCATGGACGAGCACGTCACGGTGGTCGCCCAGGTCGCCGACGCGCGTCTGCACACCTTCGCCTCGGCCAAGGCACCCCGGGGCAAGGGCCAGCGTCTGGAGGTGACCATCACCGACGGCAGCGGCCGCCTCCAGCTGGTCTTCTTCGGCGCCGGCGTCCACAAGCCCCACAAGGACCTCCTGCCGGGAACCCGCGCGATGTTCTCGGGCAAGGTCTCGGTCTTCAACCGCCGCCTGCAACTGGCCCACCCTGCCTATGAGTTGCTGCGAGGAGACAGTGATGGCGCAGCGGAGACGGTAGAGACCTGGGCCGGCGCCCTGATCCCCATCTACCCCGCCACGGCCAAGCTGGAGTCCTGGAAGATCGGCAAGGCGATCCAGACGGTCCTCCCCAGCGCCCAGGACGCGGTGGACCCCCTCCCGGACTCCCTTCGTGACGGCCGTGGCCTGGTTCCCCTCCCCGAGGCCCTCCTCAAGATCCACCGCCCGCACACCAAGGCCGACATCGAGGACGCCCGCTCCCGCCTCAAGTGGGACGAGGCCTTCGTCCTCCAGGTCGCCCTCGCCCGCCGTCGCCACGCCGACGCCCAACTCCCCGCAGTGGCCCGCAAGCCCAAGCCGGACGGCCTCCTGACCGCCTTCGACGCCCGCCTCCCCTTCACCCTCACCGAGGGCCAGCAGAAGGTCTCCAAGGAGATCTTCGACGACCTGGCCACGGAACACCCGATGCACCGGCTGCTGCAGGGAGAGGTCGGATCGGGCAAGGCCCAGCCTCTTGACTCGCTGGTGCTCACCCCTGCCGGTTTCCGTCGGATGGGCGACTTGAGTGTGGGGGACGAGGTGGTCGTCCCTGACGGGGAAATCGCGCTGATCGACGGCGTCTTCCCACAAGGGGAGCGCGATGTCTGGCGGCTGGTGCTGTCCGACGGCAGCTCTGTCGAGTGCGACGACGAGCATCTCTGGATCGTCGGTACGAGTTGCGGATGGCACCGGGGGCAGGACCCGAAGGTCATGACCACGCGAGAGATCCGACTCGACACGTTCAAGGCGAACGGGTCCTCGAAGTGGTACATCCCGGCCGCAACCCCCGTCGACCTAGGAGGCGATGCAGGGCTGCCGCTGGACCCCTACCTGTTCGGCCTGCTCCTGGGGGACGGCTCGTTCCGCCGCACCATGCGTTTCTCCACGGTCGACGCGGAGATCCGGGACGCGGTGGCAGCCGCTGTCGCGCCTGAATGCCGACTGGTGCCGGTGAAAGGCTCCGGCTGCGACTACACGGTTCAGCTGACACAACGTGCCGGTGGCGTCCGCAATCCCGTGATCCAGCCCCTGCGTGAGCTGAACCTGTGGGGCCTGACATCACACGGGACGTTCGTGCCGGACGAGTTCAAGAACGCGTCGGTCAAGAACCGCCTGGCTCTGTTGCAGGGCCTTCTGGACACGGACGGGACTGTCCACAGGGACGGCCTGACCATCTCTTTCTGTTCGGCCTCACGCCGACTCGCGGACGACGTCGCCTGGCTCGTACGTTCACTTGGAGGCCGTGCTCGAGTCCTGCCGAAGCGAGCCGCCTTCAATGTCTCGGTGGCCCTGCCCGAGGAACACGCGCCGTTCCGCCTGGCCCGCAAGGCCGACCGCGTCCGTCCGCGGCCGAAGTACGACACCTTCCGACGCGGAATCCGAGCCGTCGAGCATGTGGGGCGCAAGCCGGTCCAGTGCATCAGCGTCGCCCACCCGAGCCACGCCTACGTCACCGACAATTTCACGGTCACCCACAACACGATGGTGGCCCTCAGAGCCATGCTCGCCGTGGTCGACGCCGGCGGTCAGGCCGCCATGCTCGCCCCCACCGAGGTCCTCGCCCAGCAGCACCACCGCTCGATCGTCGAGATGATGGGCGAGCTGGCCGAGGGCGGAATGCTGGGCGGGTCCGAACACGCCACGAAGGTGGTGCTCCTGACCGGCTCGATGGGCATGGCCGCCCGTCGACAGGCCCTGCTCGACCTCGTCACCGCGGACGCCGGGATCGTCATCGGCACGCACGCGTTGATCGAGGACAAGGTGCAGTTCCACGACCTCGGACTCGTCGTCGTGGACGAACAGCACCGCTTCGGCGTGGAACAGCGGGACGCCCTGCGCGGCAAGGGCAAACAGCCGCCCCACCTCCTCGTCATGACCGCCACCCCCATTCCGCGCACGGTCGCCATGACGGTCTTCGGCGACCTGGAGACCTCGGTCCTGGACCAACTCCCGGCGGGCCGCTCCCCGATCGCCAGCCATGTGGTCCCGGCCGCTGACAAGCCCCACTTCCTGACCCGGGCCTGGGAACGCGTGCGGGAGGAGGTCGAGAACGGCCACCAGGGGTACGTCGTCTGCCCCCGCATCGGCGACGAGGAGGTGGATCCGAAAAAGAAGAAGTCCCCCGAGGACGAAGCCGAGAAGCGCCCGCCGCTGGCCGTTCTCGAGGTCGCGGACCAGCTGACCAAGGGGCCGCTGCAGGGCCTGCGTGTCGAGGTCCTGCACGGGCGGATGCACCCCGACGACAAGGACGCGGTCATGCGCCGCTTCGCCGCCGGCGAGACCCATGTCCTGGTCGCCACCACGGTCATCGAGGTCGGCGTCAACGTCCCGAACGCCACCGCCATGGTGATCATGGACGCCGACAGATTCGGCGTCTCCCAGCTCCACCAGCTCCGCGGCCGCGTCGGCCGTGGCTCGGCGGCCGGCCTCTGCCTCCTGGTCACCGAGATGCCCGAGGCCAGCCCCGCCCGCCAGCGCCTCAACTCCGTCGCCGCCACCCTCGACGGCTTCGAGCTCTCCCGTATCGACCTCGAACAGCGCCGGGAGGGCGACGTCCTCGGCCAGGCCCAGTCCGGCGCCCGCACCAGCCTGCGCATGCTGGCCGTCATCGAGGACGAGGAGATCATCGCGGAGGCGAGGGAAGAGGCGGCGGCAGTGGTGGCGGCGGATCCGGAGCTCACCGGCCTCCCAGGCTTGCGCACAGCCCTGGACGCCCTCTTGGACGAGGAAAGAGAGCAGTACTTGGAAAAGGGGTGAGGAAGACCCCCCAGGGGCGCGGGGCTGTAATCCATATGCGGCTACCGCCGCGCGGGCGCGACCAGCCACACTGGTACCCGAAGCCGCCCACGACCAAGGACCGAAGATGACCCGCGTGATCGCCGGCGCAGCCGGCGGACGTCGACTGGCCGTCCCGCCAGGGACCGGAACCCGCCCCACCTCCGATCGCGCACGCGAAGGTCTCTTCTCCACCTGGCAGTCCCTGCTCGGAGGCCGCCCCCTCCACGGGGAACGCGTCCTGGACCTGTACGCAGGATCAGGCGCCGTGGGTCTGGAGGCTCTCTCCCGTGGCGCGGGCCACACCCTTCTCGTGGAGGCCGACGCCCGAGCGGCCCGCACGATCCGCGAGAACGTGAAGTCTCTCGGCCTCCCCGGCGCCGAGGTGAGGGCGGGCAAAGCCGAACAGATCGTCCAGACACCGGCGTCGGCGGACCCGTACGACATCGTCTTCCTCGACCCCCCGTACGCCGTCCCGGACGACGATCTTCGGGAGATTCTGCTCACACTCCGTACCCAGGGCTGGCTCACGGCCGAAGCCCTGGTCACCGTGGAGCGCAGCACCAGAGGCGGAGAGTTCCACTGGCCGGACGGCTTCGAAGCGCTCCGGTCCCGTCGCTACGGCGAAGGAACCTTTTGGTACGGTCGCGCCGCCTCTACGTGCGAAGACGCACGATGACCGGACCGGAGAGCGAGGGATCTCAAGTGCGCCGCGCCGTCTGTCCCGGGTCGTTCGACCCGATCACCAACGGACATCTCGACATCATTTCCCGCGCCTCCCGTCTGTATGACGAGGTCTATGTCGCGGTCATGATCAACAAGTCCAAGAAGGGCCTGTTCGAGGTCGAGGAGCGGATCGAGCTGATCCGCCAGGTCACCGCCGAATACGGCAACGTCAAGGTCGAGGCCTTCCACGGCCTCCTCGTCGACTACTGCAAGCAGCGCGACATCCCGGCCATCGTCAAGGGCCTGCGCGCGGTCAGCGACTTCGACTACGAGCTGCAGATGGCCCAGATGAACAACGGCCTGTCCGGCGTCGAGACGCTCTTCGTGCCGACCAACCCCACCTACAGCTTCCTCTCCTCCTCGCTCGTCAAGGAGGTCGCCACCTGGGGCGGAGACATCGCCCACCTGGTGCCGCCGCTGGTTCTGGAGGCGCTCAACGAGCGCCTGCGCAAGGACTGATGGGGCTACAGTCGTCCCGTCCGTCTCCAACACAGCTGTAGAGAGTGGCGAGCACAGGTGGACGTGCAGAAGAAGCTCGACGAGATCGTCGCCGCGGTCTCCGGCGCCCGGTCGATGCCCATGTCGGCCTCGTGCGTGGTCAACCGCGCCGAGCTGCTCGCGATGCTGGAGGAGGTCCGGGCGGCCCTGCCCGACTCCCTCGCCCAGGCCCAGGAGCTGATCGGCGGCCGTGAGCAGATGGTCGAGCAGGCCCGCCAGGAGGCCGAGCGGATCATCTCGACCGCGCACGCCGAGCGCGGCTCGCTGATCTCCGACACCGAGGTCGCCCGCCGCTCCCAGACCGAGGCCGACCGCATCCTCACCGAGGCCCGCCGGGAGGCCGAGGACGTCCGCGCGGAGGCCGACGACTACGTCGACTCCAAGCTCGCCAACTTCGAGGTCGTCCTCACCAAGACCATCGGCTCCGTCGGCCGCGGCCGCGAGAAGCTCCTCGGCACCGGCCCGGGCCTCGACGAGCAGGGCTACGAGGACGAGGACGCCCCCGAGCGCAGCCATGACCCCGAGACCCTGCGCCGGGACGCCGACACCTACGTCGACACCAAGCTCGGCGCCTTCGAGGCGGTCCTCACCAAGACCCTGGAAGCCGTCGGCAAGGGCCGCCAGAAGCTGCACGGCCGGATCGCCACGGACGACCTCGGCTCCCTCGCCGACGACAACACCACCGTCCAGCACTCCAGCGACGCCGACTACCTCGCCGACCTCGCGGCCCTCGCCGAGCAGGACAACCGGGCCGCCGCCGAGCAGCCCGCCCAGCCGCAGTACGAGCCGCAGCCGGCCTACGGCTACCAGCAGACGGACACCTACGGCGGCGGCTACCCGCAGCAGCAGGCCTACGCCCAGCAGCAGGATCCCTACGGCTACCAGCAGGCCGATCCCTACGCCTACCAGGGCTACGACGCCCAGCAGGCCGCCTACGACGCCGGACAGACCCAGCAGGACCAGCAGCACGCCCAGCAGCAGGCCCAGCAGTCGTACGCCCTCGACGAGACCAGCCTCTTCGACACCGGCATGATCACGCCGGAGCAGCTCAGGGCCTACGAGCAGGGTCGCGGCCAGTAAGGAACCACCGGATTGGGCCGTGAGGGAAAGGTCCAGTATCCTGGCTCTTCGGTCGCGTGTACGTCCGCGATCAGCGCTGCCCGGGGAACACCGAAGGGCAGCGTCCCTCTGAGCTCGAAGATCGAAAGCAGGAATGGCTCTGAACGCCCGCCTCGACCACCGCAAGCCTCTCGTGTTCGACACGCACGAGCTGGGGCGGCGGCCTGGTGCGCTGCAGCGCCTGACCCGTGAGATCGACGCTCCCAAGGATCTCGGGATCGCGGGAGTGATCGGAGTGCCGGAAGGCGCCCCGATGAAGCTCGACCTCCGACTCGAGTCGGTCATGGAAGGTGTGCTTGTCACAGGCACCGCCCGTGCACAGGCCGAGGGGGAGTGCGTAAGGTGTCTGGAGCCGCTTGAGCTGGAGCTCGCAGCGGACTTCCAGGAGATGTTCTCGTACCCTGACGCCGACGACCGGGGCCGCCCCAAGGCGGAGCCGGCCGACGACGCCGAGGAAGACGAGGACAGGCTCTTCATCGAGGACGGACTGTTCGACCTCGAACCCGTGCTGCGTGACGCGGTGGTGCTTGCCCTGCCGATGCAGCCGGTGTGCCAGGACGACTGCCCCGGCCTGTGCTCCCAGTGTGGAGCGCGGCTGGCGGACGACCCGGCCCACCACCACGACGCCGTCGACATCCGTTGGGCGGCACTGCAGGGACTCGCCGGTTCACTCGAAGATGGCGAGAAGGACGAGATCAGTGGCGAAGCGCCTCGACCGGCGCGCGCCAACGAGAAGCAGGAGAAGTAGCCGTGGCTGTTCCGAAGCGGAAGATGTCGCGCAGCAACACGCGCCACCGCCGGTCGCAGTGGAAGGCTGCGGTCACCCCCCTGGTTGCGTGCGAGCGCTGCCACGAGCCCAAGCAGCAGCACATCGCGTGCCCGTCTTGCGGCACGTACAACAAGCGCCAGGTCCTCGAGGTCTGAGCGGCTGGTGAGAGGCACTGTGTCCACTCCGAAGAAGAATTCTGCGGACAACACGGCCTCGTCCCACACGCTGTTGGAAGGGCGGCTCGGGTACAAACTCGAGTCCGCCCTTCTGGTGCGTGCGCTGACCCACCGGTCCTATGCGTACGAGAACGGCGGTCTGCCCACCAACGAGCGCCTGGAGTTCCTCGGGGACTCCGTCCTCGGCCTCGTGGTCACGGACACGCTGTACCGCACCCACCCCGACCTGCCCGAAGGCCAGCTGGCCAAGTTGCGGGCCGCGGTGGTCAACTCTCGTGCGCTGGCGGAGGTGGGCCGTGGGCTCGACCTGGGCTCCTTCATCCGGCTCGGCCGTGGTGAAGAGGGTACGGGCGGCCGGGACAAGGCATCCATCCTTGCCGACACCCTCGAAGCGGTGATCGGCGCGGTCTATCTCGACCAGGGTCTGGAAGTGGCGGGCGAACTCGTCCACCGGCTCTTCGACCCACTGATCGAGAAGTCCTCCAACCTCGGTGCCGGCCTGGACTGGAAGACCAGTCTCCAGGAGCTCACCGCGACCGAAGGGCTCGGCGTGCCCGAGTACCAGGTCTCGGAGACCGGCCCCGACCACGAGAAGACCTTCACTGCTGCCGCCCGCGTCGGAGGCGTCTCGTACGGCACCGGCACCGGCCGCAGCAAGAAGGAGGCGGAGCAGCAGGCCGCCGAGTCCGCATGGCGGTCCATCCGGGCCGCGGCGGACGAGCGAGCCAAGGCTGCAGCGAAGGCCGCCGAGGCCGACGCCGGTGCCGACGAGGCGCCCGCCTCCGCCTGACCGCACAGCGCGATACCCAGAGCGCCCGTCCCGCACCGGGACGGGCGCTCGACTCATACACCGGGGGATCCCATGCCCGAGTTGCCCGAGGTCGAGGTCGTACGACGAGGTCTGGAGCGGTGGGTCGCCCACCGTGCCGTCGCCGAGGCCGAGGTACTGCACCCGCGCGCGGTACGCCGTCACATCGCCGGCGCCGACGACTTCACGCACCGCCTCAAGGGGCATCGCATCGGCGTGCCCAGCCGCCGCGGCAAGTATCTGTGGCTGCCGCTGGAGGACACCAACCAGTCGGTCCTGGCGCACCTCGGAATGAGCGGCCAGCTGTTGGTCCAGCCGCACGAGACCCCGGACGAGAAGCATCTGCGCATCCGCGTCCGCTTCGCCGACGGCCTCGGTACGGAACTCCGCTTCGTCGACCAACGCACCTTCGGCGGCCTGTCGTTGCACGACAACACCGAGGACGGTCTGCCCGACGTCATCGCGCACATCGCCCGCGATCCCCTGGATCCGCTCTTCGACGACGAGGCGTTCCACCAGGCCCTGCGGCGTAAGCGCAGCACCATCAAACGGGCCCTGCTCGACCAGTCGTTGATCAGCGGGGTGGGCAACATCTATGCGGACGAGGCACTTTGGCGCGCCCGCCTCCACTACGAGCGACCCACCGCGGGATTCACGCGCCCGCGCACGACCGAACTCCTGGGCCACGTAAGGGATGTGATGAACGCGGCGCTCGCCGTCGGCGGCACGAGTTTCGACAGCCTGTACGTCAACGTCAACGGCGAGTCAGGCTACTTCGACCGCTCTCTCGACGCGTACGGCCGCGAGGGGCTGCCCTGCAAGCGGTGCGGTACGCCGATGCGACGGGCGCCCTGGATGAACCGGTCCAGCTACTTCTGCCCGAAGTGTCAGCGGGCGCCCCGCGTCTCGTCGTAGCGCTGACGTGCCGCGAGCACGTCGTCCATGCGGCCCTCCACGAACTCGATGAGGCCGACCAGCCGCTCGGCCACGCCGCGTCCCAGCGGGGTCAGTTCGTAGTCCACGCGGGGCGGGTTGGTCGGCTGGGCCTCGCGATGCACCAGGCCGTCGCGCTCCAGCGCCTGCAAGGTCTGGGAGAGCATCTTCTCGCTCACGCCGTCCACGCGACGGCGCAGCTCGTTGAAGCGCAGGGAGCCCTCGTACAGGGCGCCGAGGGTCAGCCCGCCCCAGCGTCCCGTCACATGCTCCAGCGTGTTGCGCGAGGGACAGGCCTTGGCGAACACGTCGTAGGAGAGGTCGAGCGGGGTGTCCATACACCCAGAGTACGGGAACGCAGCGCTAACGAAAAGGGAGCACTAACCATTAGTTAGCGCTCCCGTTTCGATCAGTACCCGAAGTCCTGCGTCCACCACGGGCCACCCGACCCGAAGTGCACGCCGACCCCCAGCGTCTTGAAGTCGCAGTTCAGGATGTTCGCCTTGTGGCCCGGGCTGTTCATCCAGGCCTCCATCACCGCGGCCGCGTCGGTCTGACCCCGGGCTATGTTCTCGCCGCCGAGGCTGGTGATGCCGGCTGCCTCGGCACGGTCCCAGGGGGTTTTGCCACTGGGGTCGGTGTGGTCGAAGAAGCCCTCCGCGGCCATGGCGTCGCTGAAGTCCTCGGCGAGCTTGCCCAGCGCGCTGTTCGCGGCCACCGGGCTGCAGCCCACCTTCGCCCGCTCCTCGTTCACCAGCTTCAGCACCTCGGCCTCGGCCTGGACCTCCGCGGAGACCGTCACCGGGGCCTTGGTGTTCGCCGGTGCCTTCGTTGCCGTGCGTGAGGGTGGTGTCGTCTCCGGCTTCTTCTCACTGGGCGTGGCCGTCGGCTTCTTCGACGGCGTCTTGGTCGGCGCGGCCGTCGAGGGTGAGGCGGAGGGCGTGGGAGATGCCGAGCGCTCGCCGCCGCGGCTGGCCGCCTCGTCGTCCCGGCCCTCGTCGGCGCTGCCGGAGGTACCGCCCTGCTCGGTCGCGGAGTTGGTCGGAGTGTCCGCGGCCTGCACCTTGTCGGCGTTGCCGCCGCCGATCTTGTAGTTATCGAGGCCGGGCACCACACCCGTGGCCACCGCGACCGTGCCGATCGCGACCGCCGCGGAGACGCCGAGCAGCCCGGTCTTGACCGGCGTCACGACCCTCTTCTTACGGCGGCGGCGCGAACCACCGCCGCGCCGCGGGCCGTCACCCGGCGAGAAGCCCTCGCTGGCGAACAGCGCAGTGCTCGTGGTGCCCGTGGCCTGGGCGTAGTCGTCGTCCGTCGCGTAGAGGTAGGTGTCACTGCGGGAGTGCGCCTCGGGGTTCAGATAGGGCGCGATGCCCACCGTGGGGTACTCGCCCGTGTGGTGACCCCGGGCGTCGGCGTCGAAGTCGTACGAGAACTGCTGGTCCAAGCCGTAAGAGTGCTGCGGGTCGTAGCTGTACGAGTGCTGCGGGTCGTAGCCGCTCGTGTACGAGCCGTCTGTTTCTGTGACCCCCGTGGCGCGGCCCGTGGCGGCGCGGCCGGCGGCGGAGCGTCGGTGGCGTCCCATGTGTCCTGGCCTTCCTCGTCCTTTGTGGCCGACTCGTCCCCAGCGGTCGGACCGAACTCACAAAACTCACACGATCGAGTGAGTTTCGTATGAGATTCATTGGCAGGGGACGGTACCGCATGGCGCCAGGGGAGGGAGAGCCCAGAGAGACATTGGTTGGTTAGGTTGCATCTATGAGCGAGGATGTGCGACTGGTCGCCTGGGTGCGAGGACGTGTCCAAGGTGTGGGTTTCCGCTGGTTCACGCGGGCCAAGGCCCTCGAGCTCGGTGGGTTGAGTGGTTTTGCTCTCAATTTGGGGGACGGACGGGTCCAGGTGGTCGCGGAGGGCCCGAGGGGGCGGTGCGAAGGGCTCCTCGACTGGCTCCAGGGCGAGGACACGCCCGGGCGCGTGGACGGCGTCACCGAGATCTGGGACACACCCCGCGGGGGTTACGACGGCTTCGCCATCCGCTGAGCCGGTTCTGTAAAGCGGGCCAGGTGGGACCGGAGGGACATGCCATTGGCACTTGCCCGAAGCAGAAAGGCCCTGGTGGTTGCCAAGAACGGCATTTCCTGGGAGGCTCCGCACTTAAGGATGATCGCTACGCCCTGAGAGCCCCGCAGGAGTCGCTGCGCCGCCGTTTCCCGGCCGCGTGCCCCCGGGTTGCCGCCAATACGGGGCGTGATCGTGTTGACCGTCAAACTTTTTGGTGAGACGCTGAATGCACCCCGCGCACCTTAGCTGTTTGGCATGGATGAACGACAGCACAAACTCAACAGTGCCAAGCATCGCGGGTGCGAATCCCTCACGACCCACACCGCTTCGGTCGGTCACTCAGTGTGGAGGACCATCCATCATGGCAAAGGCGCTTCTCGGTTACGTCGGCGGCTCCGACCCGCGACTCATTGCCGAGATGCGACGGCTCCAGCAGCGCGTACAGGACCTTGAATCCGAGCTCGTACGGATCCAGGCCGAGAACGACGCGCTCGCGGCTGCCGCTTCTCACGACTCGCTTCTGGAGAGCATCGACGCACACCAGGCGGAGCCCGCGCTCACCTGATCACTGCATCGCATCACGACACACGCAGTGGTTGGGCTGCTCGTATCAACCGCTAAGTTGTCAGAGTTTGAGTTTGCAAGGGACGCTTCGGCGTCCCTTCTTTCTTTCCCCCGTGTACACCTTCCCGCTCTCTTTAACGTCTGATGTGCCCTGCACGTTCATTGGTGAAACCGCGGGGCACAGCGCGTTCATGGAGTGAGACAACCCCGGAAGGTAGAGTCCAGCGGCGTGCACCTCAAGGCCCTGACCCTCCGCGGGTTCAAGTCGTTCGCCTCGGCGACCACGCTCCGGTTCGAACCGGGTATCACGTGTGTCGTCGGACCGAACGGCTCGGGCAAGTCCAATGTCGTCGACGCCCTCAGCTGGGTCATGGGCGAGCAGGGCGCCAAGTCGCTGCGCGGCGGCAAGATGGAGGACGTCATCTTCGCCGGCACCACCGGGCGGCCCCCGCTGGGCCGTGCCGAGGTGTCCCTGACCATCGACAACTCCGACGGGGCGCTGCCCATCGAGTACGCCGAGGTCACCATCACGCGGATCATGTTCCGCAACGGCGGCAGCGAGTACCAGATCAACGGCGACACCTGCCGGCTGCTGGACATTCAGGAACTGCTCTCCGACTCCGGCATCGGCCGCGAGATGCATGTCATCGTCGGCCAGGGCCAGCTCGACTCGGTCCTGCACGCGGATCCGATGGGCCGCAGGGCCTTCATCGAAGAGGCCGCGGGTGTGCTGAAGCACCGCAAGCGCAAGGAGAAGGCGCTGCGGAAGCTGGACGCGATGCAGGCCAACCTCGCGCGCGTGCAGGACCTCACGGACGAGCTGCGCAGACAGCTGAAGCCGCTGGGCCGCCAGGCGGCGGTCGCGCGGAGGGCCGCGGTGATCCAGGCGGATCTGCGCGACGCCCGTCTGAGGCTCCTGGCCGACGATCTCGTACGGCTGCGCCAGGCGCTCAAGTCCGAGATCGCCGACGAGGCCGCGCTGAAGGAGCGCAGGGAAGCCGCCGAGCAGGAGCTGAAGAAGGCCCTGCAACGGGAGGCTCTCCTGGAGGACGAGGTGCGGCAGCTGACGCCGCGGCTCCAGCGGGCCCAACAGACCTGGTACGAGCTCTCCCAGCTCGCCGAGCGGGTGCGGGGCACGGTCTCGCTCGCCGACGCGCGCGTGAAGAGCGCGACCTCGGCGCCACCGGAGGAACGGCGTGGCCGGGACCCCGAGGACATGGAGCGCGAGGCCGCCCGGATCCGTGAGCAGGAGGCCGAGCTCGAAGCGGCCCTGGAGGCGGCCGAGCATGCCTTGGAGGACACGGTCGCGCACCGCGCCGACCTGGAACGCGAACTCACCCAGGAAGAACGGCGCCTCAAGGACGTCGCCCGCGCCATCGCCGACCGCCGCGAGGGTCTGGCCCGGCTGAACGGGCAGGTCAACGCGGCCCGTTCGCGCGCCGCCTCGGCCCAGGCCGAGATCGACCGGCTGGCCGCCACGCGGGACGAGGCCCAGGAGCGGGCCTTCGCCGCGCAGGAGGAGTACGAGGCGCTCAAGGCGGAGGTCGACGGGCTCGACGCGGACGACGCCGAACTGGCGGAACAGCACGACGCGGCGAAGGCGGCGCTGGCCGAGGCAGAGACCGCGCTGACGGCAGCCCGGGAGGCGGCCACGGCGGCGGAGCGGAAGAGGGCGGCCACACAGGCCCGGCACGAGGCGCTCGCGTTGGGGCTGCGCAGGAAGGACGGGACGGGAATACTGCTGGGCGCGAAGGACCGCCTCACCGGCCTGCTGGGCCCGGCGGCAGAGCTGTTGACGGTGACACCGGGCTACGAGGTGGCGCTGGCGGCGGCTTTCGGCGCGGCGGCGGACGCACTGGCGGTGACATCACCGTCGGCGGCGGCGGACGCGATCCGGCTGCTGCGGAAGCAGGACGGCGGGAGGGCATCGCTCCTGCTGGCCGGGGTGCCTGAGGCGCCCCTCAGGGGCGCGGGGAACTGCGCGACCAGCCACGACGGACCCGCAGACGCCACACGACCTCGCGCGGCAGATTTCGTCCGCGGCCCTTCGGATCTCATGCCGGCCGTACGCCGCCTGCTCCACGGCATCGTCGTCGTCGGCACCCTCGAAGACGCCGAGGACCTCGTCTACGCCCACCCCGACCTGACCGCCGTCACCGCCGAAGGCGACCTCCTCGGCGCGCACTTCGCCCACGGTGGCTCCGCGGGCGCCCCCAGCCTCCTCGAAGTACAGGCATCCGTCGACGAGGCGGCAGCCGAGCTGGAAGAACTCGCCGTCCGCTGCGAGGAGTTGAGCGAGGCCCAGCATGAGGCCCAGGAGCGGCGGAGGGAACGTACCGCACTGGTCGAGGAACTCAGCGAGCAGCGCCGCGCCGCCGACCGGGAGAAGTCGACCGTGGCCCAGCAGCTCGGTCGCCTGGCCGGACAGGCCCGCGGCGCCGCGGGCGAGGCCGAACGATCCGTCGCCGCCGCCACGAGGGCACAGGAATCGCTGGACAAGGCCCTCCAGGACGTGGAGGAACTCGCCGAACGCCTCGCCGTCGCCGAGGAGATGCCCGTCGAGGAAGAGCCGGACACCTCCGTACGGGACCGGCTCGCCGCCGACGGTGCCAACGCCCGGCAGACGGAGATGGAGGCTCGGCTTCAAGTGCGTACGCACGAGGAGCGGGTCAAGGGCCTCGCCGGCCGCGCCGACTCCCTCGACCGCGCCGCGCGAGCCGAGCGCGACGCACGCGCGCGTGCCGAGCAGCGGCGGGCACGGCTGCGGCACGAGGCCACTGTCGCCGAGGCCGTCGCCTCCGGTGCGCGGCAACTCCTCACGCACGTCGAGGTGTCGGTCGGGCGAGCCGAGGAGGAGCGGGCCGCCGCCGAGGCCGCCAAGGCGCGCCGCGAGCAGGAGCTGGCCGCCGCGCGCAACGCCGGCCGGGACCTCAAGGGCGAGCTCGACAAGCTGACCGACTCGGTCCACCGGGGCGAGGTGCTCGGCGCCGAGAAGCGCATGCGGATCGAGCAGTTGGAGACCAAGGCGCTGGAGGAGCTGGGCGTCGAGCCCGCCGGGCTCGTCTCCGAGTACGGGCCCCATCAGCTCGTACCGCCCTCTCCGCCCGCCGAGGGCGAGGAGCTGCCGGAGGACCCGGAGCATCCGCGCAACCAGCCGAAGTCGTTCCACCGGGCCGAGCAGGAGAAGCGGCTCAAGGCGGCCGAACGGGCCTATCAGCAGCTCGGGAAGGTGAACCCGCTCGCGCTGGAGGAGTTCTCGGCGCTGGAGGAGCGGCACAAGTTCCTCAGCGAGCAGCTGGAGGACCTGAAGAAGACCCGCGCCGACCTGCTTCAGGTGGTGAAGGAGGTCGACGAGCGCGTCGAGCAGGTCTTCACCGAGGCCTTCCGGGACACCGCCCGGGAGTTCGAGGGTGTCTTCAGCCGGCTGTTCCCGGGTGGTGACGGGCGGCTGATCCTCACCGACCCCGACAACATGCTCACCACCGGCGTCGACGTCGAGGCGCGTCCGCCGGGCAAGAAGGTGAAGCGGCTCAGCCTGCTCTCGGGCGGTGAGCGGTCGCTGACGGCCGTGGCGATGCTGGTGTCGATCTTCAAGGCCCGGCCCAGCCCGTTCTATGTCATGGACGAGGTCGAGGCGGCCCTCGACGACACCAACCTGCAGCGGCTGATCCGCATCATGCAGGAGCTGCAGGAAGCCTCGCAGCTGATCGTCATCACCCACCAGAAGCGCACGATGGAGGTCGCCGACGCGCTGTACGGCGTCTCCATGCAGGGCGACGGTGTGTCGAAGGTCATCTCGCAGCGCCTCCGATAGTCGCGTGGCCTCTACATCTATCGCGACCTGCGCCTTCTGATTGACTTCAAGTCTTGAACGTATCGACACCTCATGGGTGCGGAAGATTCACAGTGGTCCCCTGTTGACTTCGAAACTTGAAGGAATAGTCTCTGCAACGTTGCTTTTACCTTCAGGTGGTGGGCGGCGAGAAGCCATGCGCCACTGGAAGGGCTCAACCCCCCACCCGGCAGCGCTGCCGGTGGCCCGAGGAGTTCCACTTGACCAGCACAGCGGCACCCAAGTCAGGAGCGAGGTCGGCTCAGCCCGAGCACCTCGGTCACGTCATCTTCATCGCGGCCGCCGCCGCGATGGGAGGCTTCCTCTTCGGCTACGACAGCTCCGTGATCAACGGCGCGGTCGAGGCCATCCGGGATCGCTACGACATCGGCTCCGCAGCGCTGGCCCAGGTCATCGCCATCGCCCTGATCGGATGCGCCATCGGCGCCGCGACCGCCGGCCGGATCGCCGACCGGATCGGCCGCATCCGGTGCATGCAGATCTCGGCTGTCCTCTTCACGGTCAGCGCGGTGGGCTCGGCGCTGCCCTTCGCCCTGTGGGACCTCGCCTTCTGGCGCGTCGTCGGTGGCTTCGCCATCGGTATGGCCTCCGTGATCGGCCCCGCCTACATCGCGGAGGTCGCCCCTCCGGCCTACCGCGGTCGCCTCGGTTCCTTCCAGCAGGCCGCGATCGTCATCGGTATCGCCATCTCGCAGCTGGTCAACTGGGGCCTGCTGAACGCGGCCGGCGGTGACCAGCGCGGCAAGGTGATGGGTATCGAGGCCTGGCAGGTCATGCTCGGCGTCATGGTGATCCCGGCCGTTCTCTACGGCCTGCTCTCCTTCGCGATCCCCGAGTCCCCGCGCTTCCTGATCTCCGTCGGCAAGCGCGAGCGCGCCCGCGAGATCCTCAAGGAGGTCGAGGGCGACACCATCGATCTGGACGCCCGCGTCACCGAGATCGAGCACGCCATGAACAGCGAGCACAAGTCCACCTTCAAGGACCTGCTCGGCGGCAGCTTCTTCTTCAAGCCGATCGTCTGGGTGGGTATCGGCCTCTCGGTCTTCCAGCAGTTCGTCGGCATCAACGTCGCGTTCTACTACTCCTCGACCCTGTGGCAGTCGGTCGGTGTCGACCCGACGGAGTCGTTCTTCTACTCGTTCACGACGTCGATCATCAACATCGTCGGCACCGTGATCGCCATGATCTTCGTGGACCGCGTCGGCCGTAAGCCGCTGGCTCTCATCGGCTCGGTCGGCATGGTGATCGGTCTCGGTCTGGAGGCCTGGGCCTTCTCCTTCGACCTGGTCGACGGCAAGCTGCCGGCCGCGCAGGGCTGGACGGCCCTGATCGCCGCCCATATCTTCGTCCTCTTCTTCGCCCTGTCCTGGGGTGTGGTGGTCTGGGTCTTCCTCGGCGAGATGTTCCCGAACAGGATCCGCGCCGCCGCCCTGGGGGTGGCCGCCTCCGCGCAGTGGATCGCCAACTGGGCCATCACCGCGAGCTTCCCGTCGCTGGCGGACTGGAACCTCTCCCTGACCTACGTGATCTACACGGTCTTCGCCGCGCTCTCCATCCCGTTCGTCCTCAGGTTCGTGAAGGAGACGAAGGGCAAGGCGCTGGAGGAGATGGGCTGAGCGGCCCGTACGAACTCGGGGGGGACGGGCCCGATCCCCGCTGCCCTTCTCCCCGGATCCGGCCGCCGCCCCCGACCCGGTCACTGCCCGGTTCGGGGGCGGCGGTGTGAAGGAAGCGGGCCCTCAGCGAGCGCACCACGCCGAGCCCCGCACGGCCTGGCGCCACGCCTCGAAGCCGGCCGGGCCGTCGCCCCGCTCAGGTGTGTCGAGCACCTCGAACTCCCTGCCGGGCCTCGGCGGACCACATCCGCATCGAGGCTCACGCGCCCCGGTGGGCCACCGCACAGGTCAGTCCGTGAGCGCCGGCAGCACCTCCTCCGCGAACAGCCGCAGACTCCGCCACCCCTCCTCCAACGGCATACCGCCCGCCAGCGGATGCAGGACGAGGTTGCCGAGGCCCTGCGCCACGCACTCGGACGGCGTCAGGATCCGGTACACCCCCTCGGCGCGCAGCTCGTCCACGCTCGTGGCCCCCGACTTCACGGCGGACCGGATGTCCCCGGACTGCCAGGAGGCGTACGTCCGGGCCTCGTGCAGGAAGCAGGAGCCGTACGTGTCCCACGCCCGGTCCGGGTCCTCGGCGATGTGCAGCAGCGGTGTCTCGGCCGCGGGCATCATGGTCCAGCCCTCGGTGCCGTACTCGACGAGCCGCTCCTTGTAGTACGCCTCCAGCTCCGGCAGATGCGCGCTGGGGAAGAACGGCAGGCCCAGGCGCGCGGCCCGGCGTGCGGCGGCTCGGGAGGAGCCGCCGACCAGGAGCAGGGGGTGCGGGTCGGTGCAGGGGCGCGGGGTGACCCGTACCGTACGGCCTCGGTACTCGAACTCCTCGCCGGTCCAGGCCTTGAGCAGCGTCTCCAGCAGTTCGTCCTGGAGCTTGCCGCGCCGCTTCCAGTCCACGTCGAACTGGGCGTACTCCTCGGGCCGGTAGCCGATTCCCGCGACCGTCACCAGGCGGCCGCCGCTCAGCAGATCCAGTACGGCGATCTCCTCGGCCAGCCGCAACGGGTCGTGCAGCGGGCCGATGATCGCCGAGACCGTGACCGCGATGCGGTGGGTCGCGCCGAACAATGCGCCCGCGAAAGCGAACGGCGAGGGCAGCCAGTTGTTGGCGACGCCGTGGTGCTCCTCGGTCTGCACGGTGGTGATCCCGTGCTCGTCGGCGTACGCGGCCATCTCCAGGGCGGCCTGGTAGCGGGCCCGGAGGGAGGCGGGGGTGGCGCCGGGTTCGACGAGGTTGAAGCGTACGACCGTGACGGGCATGGGTTCCCCCTCGATGCACTGGACGGTGGAGGGGGACGCTAGCTGACGATGCGTCAGATGGCCATGGTCGTGAGCCCTCGGACGAGGCCGCCGCCGGGCCGAAGCCGCCCCGGCATCAGGAGGCGGTGGTGCTCATGGGGCGCGATCATGCTTTCGTCTGATTAAGCCTCTACTGGGCCTTTTGTCCTTTGGTGGAATGTGCAGGCTGGGTCCGGCAGGGGCCCATGACTGATACTGGACAGGTTATGGAAACCGTCATCCTTGCTGTAGTCATCGCCGTGGTCGTGCTCGGTGTGCTCGGCGGGCTCGTCGTCGGCAGCCGACGTAAGAAGCCGCTGCCCCCGCCGCCTCCCGCAGCGCCCGACATCACCGCCCCTCCGGCCGAGCCGCACATCGGCGACGAGGCCGAGACGCCCCGCGACGAACCGCGCCGGACGATAGAGGAGGTGGATCTCCCGGACGGCTCGGCCCCGGCCGCCGTCGAGGAGCCGCCCGCTCTCGAAGTCCCCGAGATCGAGGTCCCCGAGCCCACGGCCGGACGGCTAGTCCGCCTGCGCGCGCGCCTCTCCCGCTCCCAGAACGCGCTCGGCAAGGGGCTGCTCACGCTCCTGTCGCGCGAGCACCTCGACGAGGACACCTGGGAGGAGATCGAGGACATTCTCCTCACCGCCGACGTCGGCGTCGCCCCCACCCAGGAACTGGTCGAGGGCCTGCGCGAGCGCGTGAAGGTGCTCGGCACCCGAACCCCCGTGGAGCTGCGCAGCCTGTTGCGCGAGGAGCTCCTCAAGCTGCTCGGCACCGACTTCGACCGCACGGTCAGGACCGAGCCCGAGACCAGCAAGCCCGGCATCGTGATGGTCGTCGGTGTCAACGGCACCGGCAAGACCACCACCACCGGCAAGCTCGCCCGGGTCCTGGTCGCCGACGGCCGCAGCGTGGTCCTCGGCGCCGCCGACACCTTCCGTGCCGCAGCCGCCGACCAGCTCCAGACCTGGGGCGACCGGGTCGGCGCCCACACCGTCCGGGGCCCCGAGGGCGGCGACCCCGCCTCCATCGCCTTCGACGCGGTGAAGGAGGGCAAGCAGATCGGCGCGGACGTCGTGCTGATCGACACCGCCGGGCGCCTCCACACCAAGACCGGGCTCATGGACGAGCTCGGCAAGGTCAAGCGGGTCGTGGAGAAGCAGGCACCGCTCGACGAGGTGCTGCTGGTGCTGGACGCCACGACCGGACAGAACGGCCTCGTGCAGGCCCGTGTCTTCGCCGAGGTCGTCGACATCACCGGCATCGTGCTGACCAAGCTGGACGGCACGGCCAAGGGCGGCATCGTGATCGCGGTCCAGCGGGAGCTGGGCGTGCCGGTGAAGCTGGTGGGTCTTGGCGAGGGTGCGGACGACCTGGCGCCCTTCGAGCCGGAAGCGTTCGTGGATGCACTGATCGGTGAGTAGAACTCACCCGCTGTCGGTGGGGAGATTGCCTCCACACGAAGAAGTGCCCGCCCCCAAGGTGCAGTTGGGGACGGGCACTTGCCTTTGCGCCTGAACCGGCGCCGCTCTCGCGGAGGTGGTTGCTCGCCGTCGGGGCCCTCCGCCGCGTATGTCCGGAGTCCTACGCCCGCGACCGGTGCGCCACATACGCCAGTGTCCCCAGCAGCAGCCTCGCCGCCGGCGGTTTCGTCGCCGAGTCCAGCGCGGGGGAGCGCAGCCAGTCGACCGGGCCCAGGCCGGCGCGGTCCGAGGGCGGGGCCGTGATGTGGGTGCCGGGGCCCAGGCCGCGCAGGTCCAGGGAGGTCGGGTCGTCCCAGCCCATGCGGTAGAGGAGCTCGGGGAGTTCGGCCGCGGCGCCGGGGGCGACGAAGAACTGGGCGCGGCCCTCGGGGGTCGCCGTCACCGGGCCGAGGGGGAGGCCCATGCGCTCCAGGCGGACCAGGGCGCGGCGGCCGGCGGGTTCCGCCACCTCGATCACGTCGAAGGCCCGGCCGACCGGCAGCATCACCGAGGCGCCCGGGAACTCGGCCCAGGTGCCGGTCACTTCGTCCAGGGTCGCCCCGGCGGGCACCTCCGGTGCGAAGTCCAGCGGGTGCGCGCCCGGTGCCCGGCAGTCCGCCCGGCCGCAGGAGCAGGCGCCCGCGGCGGCCCGGGCGCCCGGGACGACGTCCCAGCCCCAGAGCCCGGTGAACTCGGCCACGGCGGTGCACTCCGACGAGCGGCCGCGGCGACGCGAGGAGGACCGGATGTCGCGGATCCCCCGACTGCTGCCGATCGTGAAGCCCATGCCCCCTCCAACGGGTCCGACGCACCGGTGGTTACGAGACATGCACGGAAAGTGACCTGAGTGGTGCCCCTGAACGTCTACTCGGCGCCCGGATGTGCCCCGGGTGGTGCGCCCGGTCTTGTGCGCCCCTGAGTGCACCGTTCCGCCCACTCCCGGCTGTCCTATGTCAAGTGAATCGCGTGCGGGCGACCGTGAGTTCATTCGAAGGGGTGGCGAATGGTGGCGTTTCCGGGATCGCCATGGCTGGAGGGGTGATCGTAGGATTACTTTGAGTGCACGAGTCCTGGGGGCACATGCACTTGTGGGTATGCCGGAGGCAAGTCGGTATCCCGTTCGAAGGGTGAGAAGTACCGGACGGGCGGCCGTATTTACCGGCATTCTGATAGGGCTTGGCGCACTCAGCGACAAGTGGTCTCAGGGATGGGGGCGTTCCAGTGAGCGGCAACGGCGAAAGTGGAACGGGCGCCGGCAGCGCGGCGAACGGCGACAAGCGCCCCAATGAGCTGCTCACCTCGTGGTTCGTGCGCAGCGGCTGGTCGAAGGGTGAACTCGCCCGCCAAGTCAACCGCCGGGCCCGCCAGTTGGGCGCCAACCACATCTCCACCGACACCTCACGCGTCCGCCGCTGGCTGGACGGCGAGAATCCGCGTGAGCCGATCCCCAGGATCCTGTCGGAGCTGTTCTCCGAGCGGTTCGGCTGTGTCGTCTCGGTCGAGGATCTCGGCCTGCGCGCCGCCCGCCAGTCACCGTCCGTGTCCGGGGTCGACCTGCCCTGGACGGGCCCGCAGACCGTGGCCCTGCTCAGCGAGTTCTCGCGCAGCGACCTGATGCTGGCGCGGCGCGGCTTCCTCGGGACCTCGCTGGCCCTGTCCGCGGGCCCGTCCCTCATCGAGCCCATGCAGCGCTGGCTCGTGCCCTCCCCGTCCGCCTCGCACCACGAGCCCGAGTCGGCGGCCGCGGCCCGCCGGGTCGGCCGGCTGTCCAAGCCCGAGCTGGACCTCCTGGAGTCCACCACCGTGATGTTCCGGCAGTGGGACGCCCAGTGCGGCGGCGGTCTGCGCCGCAAGGCGGTCGTCGGCCAGCTGCACGAGGTCACGGACCTCCTCCAGGAGCCCCAGCCGGACACCACGACCCGCAAGCTGTTCAAGGTCGCCGCCGAACTGGCGGAGCTCGCGGGCTGGATGTCGTACGACGTCGGGCTCCAGCCGACCGCGCAGAAGTACTTCGTTCTGGCCCTGCACGCCGCCAAGGAGGCCGGCGACAAGCCGCTGGGCTCGTACGTCCTGTCCAGCATGAGCCGCCAGATGATCCACCTCGGCCGGCCCGACGACGCCCTGGAGCTGATCCACCTCGCGCAGTACGGCAGCCGGGACTGCGCGAGTCCGCGCACCCAGTCGATGCTGTATGCGATGGAGGCCCGCGCCTACGCCAACATGGGACAGCCCGGCAAGTGCAAGCGTGCCGTCCGGATGGCCGAGGACACCTTCGCCGACTCCGAGGAATGGGACGAGCCGGACCCCGACTGGATCCGCTTCTTCTCCGAGGCCGAGCTGCACGGCGAGAACTCCCACTCCTACCGTGACCTGGCCTATGTCGCCGGCCGCAGCCCCACGTACGCCTCCCTGGCCGAGCCCGTGATGCAGCGGGCCGTGGACCTCTTCGCCAAGGACGCCGAGCACCAGCGGTCGTACGCACTCAACCTGATCGGCATGGCCACCGTGCACCTGCTCCAGCGCGAGCCCGAGCGCAGTGCGGTGCTGGCCGAGGAGGCGATGCATATCGCCAAGAAGGTTCGCTCCGAGCGGGTGAACACTCGTATCCGAAAGACGGTGGACACGGCCGTACGCGATTTCGGTGATCTCGCCGAGGTTGTGGATCTCACCGAGAAGCTCGGCATCGAGCTTCCGGAGACGGCCGAAGCAGTCTGAATTCCTTGAGCCCCGGCCGCGGCCGGCCCTCCCGAACTGCCCGACTCGGCTCCCCCATGCCAGGTCATCGGAAGGCCGACCGCGGCCGGTTTCTTGCCTTCACCGAAGGTTGCGCCACGATAACGATCCTTCTGGCGAACATCCGGCAGTTCATCGAGGCGTAACACGTAAGGCGCCTTCGTCACGGCGGCGAAACAACGAGGGGCTTCCAACGAAACCGCGCTGCGCCAATCTCATGGCGCATAACCGGCCCACCCCTCAAATCCGCTCAGGCTTCGCCCGCACGGGGCCGTACCAATGACGAGGAGACGCCGATGGCACCAGCCATCACGATGGCGGCAGACGTAGAGCTGTCGCCCGCCAACACGGGCTTCATGCTCATCTGTTCCGCCCTGGTGCTGCTCATGACTCCGGGTCTGGCCTTCTTCTACGGAGGCATGGTCCGCGTCAAGAGCACCCTGAACATGCTGATGATGAGCTTCATCAGCATGGGGATCATCACCATCCTGTGGGTGTTGTACGGCTTCTCCATGGCCTTCGGTGCCGACAAGGGCAGCCTCGTCGGCTGGACGTCGGACTTCGTCGGCCTCAGCGGGATCGACAAGGGTGACCTCTGGCTCCCGTACAACATCCCGGTCCTGGCCTTCATGGTCTTCCAGCTGATGTTCGCGATCATCACGCCCGCCCTGATAAGCGGTGCGCTGGCCGACCGTGTGAAGTTCTCCGCCTGGGCGCTGTTCATCGCGCTGTGGGCCACGATCGTGTACTTCCCCGTCGCCCACTGGGTCTGGGGTACCGGCGGCTGGGCCTTCGACCTGGGCGTGATCGACTTCGCCGGTGGTACGGCGGTCCACATCAACGCCGGTGCCGCGGCGCTCGGCGTGATCCTGGTCATCGGCAAGCGCGTCGGCTTCAAGAAGGACCCGATGCGCCCGCACAGCCTGCCGCTGGTCATGCTCGGCGCCGGTCTGCTGTGGTTCGGCTGGTTCGGCTTCAACGCCGGTTCGTGGCTCGGCAACGACGACGGCGTCGGCACGCTGATGTTCGTCAACACGCAGGTCGCCACCGCCGCCGCCATGCTGGCCTGGCTCATCTACGAGAAGATCCGCCACGGCGCGTTCACCACGCTGGGCGCCGCCTCCGGCGCGGTCGCCGGTCTGGTCGCCATCACCCCCTCCGGTGGTGCGGTCACCCCGATCGGCGCGATCGCGGTCGGTGCCATCGCCGGTGTCCTGTGCGCCATGGCCGTCGGCCTGAAGTACAAGTTCGGCTACGACGACTCGCTCGACGTCGTCGGTGTCCACCTCGTCGGCGGTGTCGCGGGCTCGGTCCTGATCGGCTTCTTCGCCAGCGGCAAGGGTCAGTCGGACGCGACCGGTGTCTTCTACGGCGACCACTCGTGGACCCAGCTGTGGAAGCAGCTCGCCGGTGTCGGCGGTGTCCTCGCCTACTCCCTGATCGCCTCCGCGATCCTCGCCTTCATCCTCGACAAGACCATCGGTATGCGGGTCACCGAGGACGAAGAGGTCGCCGGTATCGACCAGGCCGAGCACGCCGAGACCGCATACGACTTCAGCGGCGCCGGTGGCGGTGCCGCCAAGGCCCCCGCGGCCCCGGCCGCCGCAGGAGCGAGCAAGAAGGTGGACGCATGAAGCTCATCACCGCCGTCGTCAAGCCCCACCGGCTCGACGAGATCAAGGAAGCCCTCCAGGCCTTCGGAGTGCACGGCCTGACGGTCACCGAGGCGAGCGGCTACGGTCGTCAGCGGGGCCACACCGAGGTCTACCGCGGTGCCGAGTACACCGTCGACCTGGTCCCCAAGATCCGCATCGAGGTCCTCGCCGAGGACGACGACGCCGAACAGCTGATCGACGTCATCGTCAAGGCCGCCCGCACCGGCAAGATCGGTGACGGCAAGGTCTGGTCCCTGCCGGTCGAGACGGCCGTACGGGTCCGGACCGGCGAGCGCGGACCCGACGCGCTCTGACAGAAGAAGATTTAGGAGCTGCTGGGTGTCGAGTACGGACGTGCGAAAAGAAGCAGAAGACTCGGGACCCAGCGGCTATGCGGCGGCCCGGCTGCGCCTCCTCACCGAGGGGGCGCAGTCCGGGCCGCCGCGCCGTTCGGCCCTCGCCGAGCTGACGGACGACTGGTTGGCGGGGCTCTTCGACACGGGCGCCGAAGCGCTGCGCGGGGTCTCCCTGGTCGCGGTCGGCGGCTACGGCCGTGGTGAGCTGTCCCCGCGCAGCGACCTGGACCTGCTCCTGCTGCACGACGGCAGCGACTCCGGCGCGGTCGCGACCCTGGCCGACCGTCTCTGGTACCCGGTCTGGGACCTGGGCCTCGCCCTCGACCACTCCGTGCGGACGCCTGCCGAAGCCCGCAAGACGGCCGCAGAGGATCTGAAAGTCCAACTCGGTCTCCTGGACGCCCGCCACCTCGCCGGTGATCTGGGCCTGACCGCCGGACTGCGCACCGCCGTCCTCGCCGACTGGCGCAACCAGGCGCCCAAGCGCCTCCCCGAGCTCCAGGAACTGTGCGCCGAGCGCGCCGAGCGCCAGGGCGAGCTCCAGTACCTGCTGGAGCCGGACCTGAAGGAAGCCCGCGGCGGACTGCGGGACGCCACCGCCCTGCGCGCCGTCGCCGCCTCCTGGCTGGCCGACGCCCCGCGCGAGGGCCTCGACGACGCCCGGCGCCGGCTGCTCGACGTACGCGACGCCCTGCACCTCACCACCGGGCGCGCGACCGACCGGCTCGCGCTCCAGGAGCAGGACCAGGTCGCCGCCGAGCTCGGACTGCTCGACGCGGACACGCTGCTGCGGCAGGTGTACGAAGCGGCGCGGGTCATCTCGTACGCCAGTGATGTCACCTGGCGCGAAGTGGGGCGCGTGCTGCGTTCGCGTGCTGTGCGGCCGCGGCTGCGCGCCATGCTCGGCGGCGGCAAGCCGGTGGCGGACAGGTCGCCGCTGGCGGAGGGCGTGGTCGAGCAGGACGGCGAGGTGGTGCTCGCCCGCGCCGCGCGTCCCGAGCGTGACCCCGTGCTCCCGCTGCGGGCCGCCGCGGCCGCCGCGCAGGCGGGCCTGCCGTTGTCGTTGCACGCCGTACGGCGCATGGCGGCCAATGTGCGCCCCTTGCCCACGCCCTGGCCCGCCGAGGCCCGCGAACAACTCGTGACCCTGCTCGGCTCCGGCGCCCCGACGATCGATGTCTGGGAGGCGCTGGAGGCGGAGGGACTGATCACACGACTGCTCCCCGACTGGGAGCGGGTGCGCTGCCGGCCGCAGCGCAACGCGGTGCACATCTGGACGGTCGACCGGCATCTCATCGAGACCGCGGTGCGGGCCTCGGAGTTCACCCGGCGCGTCCACCGTCCCGACCTGCTGCTCGTCGCCGCGCTGCTGCACGACATCGGCAAGGGCTGGCCCGGTGACCACTCCGTGGCCGGCGAGATCATCGCGCGCGACGTGGCGAGCCGGATCGGCTTCGACCGCGAGGACGTGGCGGTGCTCGCGTCCCTCGTACGTCATCACCTGCTGCTCGTGGACACGGCCACCCGGCGTGACCTGGAGGACCCGGCGACGGTCCGTTCGGTCGCCGAGGCGGTCCGTTCGCAGGGCACCCTCGAACTGCTGCACGCCCTGACGGAGGCCGACGCGCTGGCCACCGGGCCGGCCGCCTGGTCGTCCTGGCGGGGCTCGCTCGTCGCCGACCTGGTCAAGCGGGTCTCGGCCGTGCTCGCCGGCGACGACCCGGACGAACCCGAGGCCGCCGAGCCCACCGCCGAACAGGAGCGGCTCGCCATCGAGGCGATCGCGACGGGCAGCCCGGTGCTGTCGCTGCGCGCGCAGACCGAGGCGCCGGTCCTCGCGGAGGAACAGCCGGCCGGCGACCCCGAGCCGCTCGGTGTGGAACTGCTGATCGCCGTGCCCGACCGACCGGGCGTGCTGCCCGCGGTGGCCGGCGTGCTCGCCATGCACCGCCTGACCGTCCGCACGGCCGAGCTGCGCGCCCTGGACCTGCCCAACGGCGTCGAGGGCTCGGTGCTGCTGCTGAACTGGCGGGTGGCGGCGGAGTACGGCTCCCTGCCGCAGGCGGCGCGACTGCGCGCGGACCTCGTGCGGGCGCTGGACGGTTCGCTGGACGTCGCCGGGCGACTGGCCGAGCGGGACGCCGCGTATCCGCGCCGGCGCGGTGTGGTGGCGCCCGCGGCACGGGTGAGCGTCCATCCGGCCGCGTCCCGGTTGGCCACGGTGATCGAGGTACGCGCGCAGGACGCACCGGGGCTGCTGTTCCGGATCGGGCGGGCGCTGGAGGACGCGGGGGTGCGGATGCGCAGCGCGCATGTGTCCACGCTGGGCGCCAACGCGGTCGACGCGTTCTATGTCACGGGGCCCGAGGGGGCGCCGCTGCCGGGGGAGGAGGCGTCGAGCGTGGCGCGGAAGCTGGAGGAGACGCTGCGGGCGTGACCCGGCGGCCATGGTGCGCGACAGCCGGGTGTGTTCCCCGCTGACGCGGGGGTGATCCCAGGACGCCTCCGCGAGGCCGGCATGCGTGCGATCCGCTCCCCGCCGACGCCGGGGTTTCCGTCCCTGTCCGCTCAACCCAGCGGGCGGGGACGATTTGCTTGCCGGGCCGGATACCCTGGAGGGCAGTCCAAACGCCCCCGACTCCGAGGACCGACGCCGCCGTGTTCGATACCCTCTCCGACCGCCTCAGCGCGACTTTCAAGAATCTCCGCGGCAAGGGCAGGTTGTCCGAGGCGGACATCGACGCCACGGCCCGCGAGATTCGCATCGCCCTCCTCGAAGCGGACGTGGCCCTGCCCGTCGTCCGGACGTTCATCAAGAACGTGAAGGAGCGCGCACTCGGCTCCGATGTCTCCAAGGCACTGAACCCGGCCCAGCAGGTTCTGAAGATCGTCAACGACGAACTCGTCACGATCCTCGGCGGTGAGACCCGCCGACTTCGCTTCGCCAAGCAGCCGCCCACCGTGATCATGCTCGCGGGTCTGCAGGGTGCCGGTAAGACCACCCTCGCCGGCAAGCTCGGCCGCTGGCTGAAGGAGCAGGGCCACTCGCCGCTCCTCGTCGCCGCCGACCTCCAGCGCCCCAACGCCGTGAACCAGCTCAGCGTCGTCGCCGAGCGCGCGGGCGTGGCCGTCTACGCGCCGGAGCCCGGCAACGGAGTCGGTGACCCGGTCAAGGTCGCCAAGGACTCCATCGAGCACGCCAAGTCCAAGGTCCACGACATCGTGATCGTGGACACCGCCGGCCGCCTCGGCATCGACCAGGAAATGATGCAGCAGGCGGCAGATATCAGGGACGCCGTTTCGCCCGACGAGATCCTCTTCGTCGTCGACGCGATGATCGGTCAGGACGCGGTCAACACCGCCGAGTCCTTCCGCGACGGCGTCGGCTTCGACGGCGTGGTGCTCTCCAAGCTCGACGGTGACGCCCGCGGTGGCGCGGCCCTGTCGATCCGGCAGATCACCGGCAAGCCGATCATGTTCGCGTCGAACGGCGAGAAGCTCGAGGACTTCGACGCCTTCCACCCTGACCGGATGGCTTCCCGCATCCTCGACATGGGTGACCTGCTCACCCTGATCGAGCAGGCGGAGAAGACGTTCAGTCAGGAAGAGGCCGAGAAGATGGCCTCCAAGCTGGCGTCCAAGAAGGGCCAGGACTTCACCCTGGACGACTTCCTGGCCCAGATGGAACAGGTCAGGAAGATGGGCAGCATCTCCAAGCTGCTCGGCATGCTCCCGGGCATGGGCCAGATCAAGGACCAGATCAACAACCTGGACGAGCGCGACGTCGACCGCACGGCCGCCATCATCAAGTCGATGACCCCGGCCGAACGCCAGGACGCGACGATCATCAACGGCTCGCGCCGCGCCCGTATCGCCAAGGGCTCCGGTGTCGAGGTCAGCGCGGTCAAGAACCTGGTCGAGCGGTTCTTCGAGGCCCGCAAGATGATGTCCCGCATGGCCCAGGGCGGCGGCATGCCGGGGATGCCCGGGATGCCGGGCATGGGTGGCGGTCCCGGCCGCGCCAAGAAGCAGCCGAAGCAGGCCAAGGGCAAGCAGCGCTCCGGCAACCCGATGAAGCGCAAGCAGCAGGAGGCCGAGGAGGCCGCGCGCAAGGCCGCGGGCGCCCAGGGTGGCAACGCCTTCGGTGTGCCGGGCCAGCAGGCCCCGCAGGACTTCGAGCTGCCGGACGAGTTCAAGAAGTTCATGGGCTGACGGTTCGTTCCCGTACGACGCCGGGGGCACCCCCTGTTCCAGGGGGTGCCCCCGGCGTCGTAAGCGCGCATGCTGGGTTGGCTTTCCTGTCGTAACGTCCGGATATGAGCAACCCCACGCCGCCCCGCAAGTCCCCGGACCAGCTCTGGCGTACCGAGGGCACCCCGGAGGAGCCGCAGAAGCCGTCGCCCGGTGGGCGCAGGCCGCGTGGCGGCTGGTGGAGTCTCGTCGTCACCGCGCTGGTCGTGTTCCTGATCGCCAACCTTGTGCTGTCCTTCTTCAACGAGGGCGACGAGCCGACGATCTCGTACACCGAATTCAGCAAGCAGGTCGACGCCGGCAATGTCAGCAAGATCTATGCCAAGGGCGACGCGATCCAGGGCCAGCTCAAGAAGGAGCAGGACAACCCGGAGGGCGACGGGAAGTACACCAAGTTCAACACCGAGCGGCCGACCTTCGCGGACGACCAGCTCTGGGAGGACCTGACCAAGAACAAGGTCACCGTCACGGCCGAGCCGGTCGTCCAGCACCGCAGCTTCCTGTCCAACCTGCTGATCTCGCTGGCCCCGATGCTGCTCCTGGTCGTGCTGTGGATCTTCATCGCGCGGCGGATGAGCGCGGGGATGGGCGGCGCCGGCGGGATGCTCGGGCGCAAGGCCCCGCCCAAGCCGGTCGAGCTGGAGTCGGGGGAGAAACGCACGACGTTCCAGGACGTGGCGGGCATCGACGAGGTCGAGGGCGAGCTCAACGACGTCGTCGACTTCCTGAAGAACCCGGACGCCTATCGGAAGATGGGCGCCAAGATGCCGCGCGGTGTGCTGCTCGCGGGTCCGCCCGGTACCGGCAAGACACTGCTCGCGCGGGCCGTCGCCGGTGAGGCGGGTGTGCCCTTCTTCTCGGCTTCCGCGTCCGAGTTCATCGAGATGATCGTGGGTGTCGGCGCTTCACGCGTGCGTGAACTGTTCGCCGAGGCGCGCAAGGTGGCTCCGTCGATCATCTTCATCGACGAGATCGACACCATCGGCCGGGCCCGCGGTGGCGGCTCGGGCATGGGCGGCCACGACGAGCGCGAACAGACCCTCAATCAGATCCTCACCGAGATGGACGGCTTCTCCGGCTCGGAGGGCGTCATCGTCATCGCGGCGACCAACCGGGCCGACGTCCTGGACCCGGCTCTGACCCGTCCCGGCCGCTTCGACCGGGTGGTCATGGTCTCGCCCCCGGACCGGGGCGGCCGTGAGGCGATCCTGGAGATCCACACCCGCGAGATCCCGCTCGCCGACGGTGTCGACCTGGCCCAGGTCGCCCGTACGACCCCGGGCATGACCGGCGCCGAACTGGCCAACCTGGCGAACGAGGCGGCGTTGCTGGCGGTGAAGCGCAAGCAGGAGCGAGTCACACAGACCGACCTCTCGGAGGCGCTGGAGAAGGTCCAACTGGGCGCCGAACGCCCGCTGGTGATGCCCGAGGAGGAGCGCCGCCGCACCGCCTACCACGAGAGCGGCCACGCCCTCCTCGGCATGCTGCAACCGGGCGCCGACCCCGTCCGCAAGATCACCATCGTGCCGCGCGGGCGGGCCCTCGGCGTGACGCTGTCGACGCCGGACGCGGACCGGTACGCGTACACCGAGGAGTACCTGCGTGGCCGGATCATCGGCGCACTCGGTGGCATGGCCGCGGAGCACGTCGTCTACGGCGTCATCACGACCGGCGCGGAGAACGACCTCGAGCAGGTCACCAACATCGCACGCGGGATGGTGGCGCGGTGGGGGATGAGCGAGCGGGTGGGCCGGCTGTCCGCGCTCCCCAACGACGCCCAGCAGGCATACGGCCTGGCGGCCGCCCCGCAGACCCTCGACGTGATCGACGACGAGATGCGGCGCATCGTCGACGAGTGCTACGAGGAGGCCTGCCGCAAACTCCGCGACCACCGCGACCAGTTGGACGCCCTCGCCCAGGCCCTGCTGGCGAACGAGACGCTGGAGGAGACGGACGCGTACCGGATCGCGGGGATCACACGGCTGACGAAGGAGACGGAAGGCTGAGGCAGGCGGCTCGGTAGCGCCCCAACGGGGCTTGGGGCTGTACCGATATGCGGCTCCGCCGCGCGGGCGCGACCAGCCATGGCGAAGCCGCGGCCGAACGACGGCACGCTTCGGCACCACCAGCGGAGCGC
Organism: Streptomyces sp. WM6386; assembly: GCF_000972385.1. Taxonomy (GTDB): domain Bacteria; phylum Actinomycetota; class Actinomycetes; order Streptomycetales; family Streptomycetaceae; genus Streptomyces. The sequence goes on along the minus strand of NZ_JXTE01000019.1, from coordinate 11,815 downwards.
TACGGCACGCGCGCGATCAGGTACCGGAACACGTTCGGCATCCACACCGTCCCGTCCCGGCGCTGGTACGGGTGGAGGGCCTCCGTGACCTCCTTGTCGACCTGGGCCTGGTCCGTCGCGGAGATCGCCGCGTCGAAGAGGCCCGTGGAGAGCAGGCCCCGCAGCGCGCTGTCCACGTCGGCGTAGCCGAAGGGACAGGCGACCCGGCCGGAGCCGTCCGGCTTGAGACCCGCCCGCTGGGCCACCTCCTCCAGGTCGTCACGCAGGGCGGGGCGCCAACTGCCCGTGCTGCGCAGCGGATCCGCCAGTTTGGTGGCCACCCGCAGCACGGACGACGTGGTGCAACGTTCCGGCGGACCCCAGCCGGCGAGCACCACGGGCGCCCCCCGCTCGACGAGCGGCGCCGCCGCGGCGAGCAGCCCGGCGAGCCCCTCCGAGTCCCCCGCGAGACACCCGATGGGCTCGAAAGCGGTCACCAGGGTGTACGCGGGCGTCTCCGCGTCGGCCGCGTCCCGAGGGTGACCGTCGACGATCCGGGTCTGCGCACGCGTGCGCGTGCCCCACGCCTCGGGCAGCAGCCGCTCCCGGGCCAGCGCCAGTCGTTCGGAGGACGAGGAGTCGACACCGGTGACCGCGGCCCCTCTCGACGCCGCCATCAGCAGGGCGAGTCCGCTGCCGCAGCCGAGGCCCAGCACCCGGGTGCCGGCGCCCACTTCGAGTCGCTCGTAGACGGCCTCGTAGAGCGGAACCAGCATCCGCTCCTGGATCTCGGACCAGTCACGCGCGCGTGCACACCGGTCCACACGGGGCTCCTCTCCCGTATGAGTCAGGTGCTGCCGCACGAGCGTAGGTGTCATCGAAAGCGCCCCAATCCGCCGAGAGTTGCTGCTGTGCCCGATTCCATAGCCCCCGTGACGTGCGCTCGCACTCCCCCCGTATGCCAGATAACTCCGCACTCGGGCGCGCGTCCAGGGTCTGTGGGGCCCGGCTTGTGGGTTCGCTGTGCACCTGGCGAGATTTCACATCCCGGCAACCTGGAGCCGTAGCATGGTCATCCGTCTGTACGGGTACGGGCTGTGGGAGTCGGCGCCGGCGGAGATGGTTGCCGGTGATCAACCAGTGGGCGAACGTGGTCCGTTGGGAACGGATCCAGGCCGCCGATAGGGCGATCAAGGGCGACGAGGCGGTTCTGGCCAAGGTCCGCGAGCTCGGCGGTCAGAGTGTGCCGGTACGGATCGGGATCGGGCCCGTGACCTGGAGAGCGGCATGGCGATGCCGACCGGGCTCGCGGTGATCGTACGGTGTCTGGTCGCCGCGGGCGGGTCGGTTGGCGACGGCGACAAGGCGCCCGGTAACGTCGCGGTCGTCGCGCGCGCTGATTGAGGTAGCGCCCTTCCGGCGGGAGAGCGACCGAAACGCCTCTTGCGCATCCGCGGACCACAGTCGCCCCGGCGCGCGGACACCGTCTACGTGGCGGGTCGTATATCAGACTACGTACCGGCTTAGTACGAGCTGTGAGGCTTCTCCGCAGATCAGCGCACCCGCCCTCGTCAGGACGCATCAGCGGCAACTGACGGGTACGTGCAAATTATTTGGGATGCCCCGGAATCGGAACACTGGGGCACTCCGGCTCGTTGTCATTACGTGAGCACGACACAGACACCACCTGTTCTCGCCGCCGAGCTGGCGCAGGCGTGGGCCGACATTCAGCGGTACCACCCCGAGCTGCCCGATCTCGCCGCGCCAGAGTCCCTGATCGGAGAGTCGTCGTCCGCGTGCGGACACGAGCTCTCCTTCGAGCGACTGCTCCATGAGGCAGTCCATGGGATCGCCGCCTCCCGCGGCGTCCGTGACACCTCCCGCGCCGGCCGCTACCACAACCGCAGATTCCTCGCGATCGCCGAGGAGCTGGGCCTGGACCACCCCGAGGAGCCGCATCCCAGCAGTGGCTTCTCACTGGTCACGCTCAACCCCGAGGCCAAGCGTCGCTATCGCCCGACCATCGAGCGGCTCCAGCGCGCCCTGAAGGCCCACACGGCGGCCACCTCGGCCGACACGGCCCGCTCCTTCCGCGGCCCGGCCGCCCGGCACGGCTCGTCCGGCGGCGGCGTACGCGTCAAGGCGGTCTGCGACTGCGGTCGCAATGTGCGCGTCGTTCCGTCGGTACTGGCGCAGGCGCCGATCGTCTGCGGAGGGTGCGGCAAGCCGTTCCGGATTCCCGAGGTCCTCGGGGCCGCGTAGCCGCGGCCGGTGGAGTACCGGCATCTCGTGGGTGCCGGAACGACGCCTGGGGCACCCTGCGCCGCCGGGTGCCCCTCAGGCGTGCCTCGCCGCGGGCTCCGTCCGACGCGACCCGCCGGGTATGGCACAATGGCTAGCTGTACTCGACAGCCGCACAGGAACCCTCTCGCCTCCGGCTGACGCGTCCATCGGGCACTCGGGTACCGCAACCCCACGCGGCAATCTCGCCGTGCCCAACCACGTCAAATCCAGGAGAACCCACTCCCGTGGCAGTCAAGATCAAGCTGAAGCGTCTGGGCAAGATCCGTTCGCCTCACTACCGCATCGTCATCGCCGACTCCCGCACTCGCCGTGACGGCCGTGCGATCGAGGAGATCGGTCTGTACCACCCGGTGCAGAACCCCTCGCGCATCGAGGTCGACTCGGAGCGCGCGCAGTACTGGCTGGGTGTCGGCGCGCAGCCGACCGAGCCCGTCCTCGCCATCCTGAAGCTGACCGGCGACTGGCAGAAGTTCAAGGGCCTGCCCGCCCCGGCTCCGCTGCTCGTGGCCGAGCCGAAGGCCACTCGCCCAGTGTTCGACGCCCTCGGTGGCGACGACGAGGGCAAGGGTGAGGCCATCACCCAGAAGAAGAAGGCTGAGAAGAAGGACGAGGCTGCCGCCGAGTCCGAGTCGACCGAGGCCTGAGCATGCTCGAGGAGGCTCTCGAGCACCTCGTGAAGGGCATCGTCGACAACCCTGACGATGTGCAGGTCGCCTCGCGCGACCTGCGTCGCGGGCGTGTGCTGGAGGTCCGGGTCCACCCCGACGACCTCGGCAAGGTGATCGGTCGCAACGGCCGCACCGCACGCGCTCTGCGTACCGTCGTGGGCGCCATCGGCGGCCGTGGTGTCCGCGTCGACCTCGTCGACGTCGACCACGTCCGCTGACGCCAAACGCAGCACCGGCTCGGGCCGGGGAGGGCCACTGGGCCGTCCCCGGCCCGTAGTCGTACCTACAGGAGAACAAGCACAGTGCAGCTGGTAGTCGCTCGCATCGGCCGTGCCCACGGCATCAAGGGCGAGGTCACCGTGGAGGTCCGCACCGACGAGCCGGAGCTGAGGCTCGGGCCCGGCGCCGTACTGCTCACGGACCCCGCCTCCACCGGCCCCCTCACCATCGAGACCGGCCGCGTCCACAGCGGTCGCCTCCTCCTGCGCTTCGAGGGCGTGAAGGACCGCTCCGGCGCGGAGGCCCTCCGGAACACCCTCCTGATCGCCGAGGTGGACCCGGAGGAGCTGCCCGAGGAAGAGGACGAGTACTACGACCACCAGCTGATGGACCTGGACGTGGTGACCAAGGACGGTGTGGAGGTCGGCCGGATCACCGAGATCTCGCATCTGCCCTCCCAGGACCTCTTCATCGTCGAGCGGCCCGACGGCAGCGAGGTGATGATCCCGTTCGTCGAGTCGATCGTCACCGAGATCGACATCGAGGAGCAGCGGGCGGTGATCGACCCGCCGCCCGGGCTGATCGACGACCAGGCCGAAATCGCGTCGTCCAAGGAAGACAGCGCATGAGGCTCGACGTCGTCACCATCTTCCCCGAGTACCTCGAACCCCTGAACGTCTCCCTCGTCGGCAAGGCACGCGCGCGTGGACAGCTGAACGTCCACGTCCACGACCTTCGCGACTGGACGTACGACCGCCACAACACCGTCGACGACACCCCGTACGGCGGCGGCCCCGGCATGGTCATGAAGACCGACCCGTGGGGGGACGCGCTGGACTCCGTGCTGGCCGACGGCTATGACACGGGCTCCCACGCGCCCGCGCTCATCGTCCCCACGCCCAGCGGCCGTCCCTTCACCCAGGAGCTCGCCGTGGAGCTCTCCGAGCGGCCCTGGCTGGTCTTCACGCCCGCCCGCTACGAGGGCATCGACCGCCGCGTCATCGACGAGTACGCGACCCGGATGCCCGTCTACGAGGTCTCCATCGGCGACTACGTCCTCGCCGGCGGTGAGGCGGCCGTCCTCGTCGTCACAGAGGCCGTGGCCCGGCTGCTGCCCGGTGTCCTGGGCAACGCCGAGTCCCACCGGGACGACTCCTTCGCGCCCGGTGCCATGGCGAACCTCCTGGAGGGCCCCGTCTACACCAAGCCGCCCCGGTGGCGCGGCCGGGAGATCCCGGAGACGCTGCTCAGCGGCCACCACGGCAAGATCGCCCGCTGGCGGCGCGACGAGGCGCTCAAGCGCACCGCGGCCAACCGGCCCGACCTCATCGAGCGGTGCGATCCCAAGTCCTTCGACAAGAAGGACCGCGAGATGCTCTCCATCCTGGGCTGGGCGCCCGATCCGGCAGGGGAGCCGTACGGCCGATTTTGGCGTCGGGTCGACGACGTGGAACAATAGGTCGCTGTTGTGCGTCGTCCGGCGTGCGCCCCTGCCACAGGGGGACACGACGCCCGCCCCGGCACGGACAGCATCCTCCGATACACCTAGCTACCGCCTATGACCTGTGGCATGGGTGAAGAAAGCAGACGAAATGTCTCACCTGCTCGACTCCGTCGACAGCGCGTCGCTGCGCACCGACATCCCGGCCTTCCGCCCGGGTGACACCGTCAACGTCCACGTCCGCGTCATCGAGGGCAACCGCTCCCGTGTGCAGCAGTTCAAGGGCGTAGTCATCCGTCGCCAGGGTGCCGGTGTCCGCGAGACCTTCACGGTCCGCAAGGTCTCGTTCTCCGTCGGCGTCGAGCGCACCTTCCCGGTGCACACCCCGATCGTCGAGAAGATCGAGCTCGTGACCCGCGGTGACGTGCGTCGCGCCAAGCTGTACTACCTCCGTGAGCTGCGCGGCAAGGCCGCGAAGATCAAGGAGAAGCGCGACAACTGATCTCGCCTTCCGGGGTTCACAGAGGGGCCGGATAGCATCTGGCCCCGATGGACACCGAAGCACAGCAGACGGAGCGCGACCGCTCCTCCCGCCCTTCCGAATCCGAGGAGATCTCGGACACAGAGGGGCAGGAGGGACGGTCGCGTTTCGCGTTGGTGTCGCGGATCACCGAGTGGCTTCCCGGTGGCCGGATCAGCCTGACCCTGTTGGTCTGCCTGCTGTTTTTGCTGTCCCTCAACGCTTTCGTGGCGCAACCGTTCCAGATTCCCAGCGGATCCATGGAGAACGGATTGAGGATCGGGGACCGGGTTCTCGTAAATAAGTTGGCGTACCGTTTCGGTGCCGAGCCGCGGCGCGGAGATGTAGTGGTGTTCGACGGAACCGGGTATTTCGGGGATGCGGACTACATCAAGCGCGTTGTGGGTGTGGGGGGAGACCACGTGGTCTGCTGCGACAAGGAGGGGAGGATCGAGGTGAACGGCCGGTCGGTCGACGAGTCGTCGTTCCTGTATCCCGGTGACTCTCCGTCCTCGGTGGACTTCGACGTCGTCGTGCCCGACGGCACCCTCTTCGTCCTCGGCGACCACCGCGGCGAGTCCAGCGACTCCCGCGACCATCTGGGCTCGCCCGGCGGCGGCATGATCCCCGTGACCGAGGTGATCGGCCGCGCCGACTGGATCGTATGGCCGACCGCGCACTGGACCCGGCTGCACCGGCCCGACGCCTACGCGCGGGTGCCCGCCGCGGCAGGTGCCGATGGGTAATCGCGGCAAACCGCGCGGTGTGCCCAGCGACGCCGCCGACAACCTTCTGCCCACCGGTGTCCGGCGCGCCTCCAGCCCCGCCGGCGGCCGTACACGCGCGGAGCGGCGCCAGCTCCAGCGCAAGGTCAAGCGGCGCCGCAGGCGCTCCGCAGCCAAGGAGATACCGCTCCTGGTCGGCGTCGCCGTTCTCATAGCCCTGGTGCTGAAGACCTTCCTCGTGCAGGCCTTCGTGATCCCGTCCGGCTCCATGGAGCAGACGATCCAGATCGGCGACCGGGTGCTGGTCGACAAGTTCACCCCGTGGTTCGGCTCCAAGCCGCAGCGCGGGGACGTCGTGGTCTTCAAGGACCCGGGCGGCTGGCTCAAGGACGAGCAGACGACGACGAAGAAGGAAGACCCCGTCGTCATCAAGCAGATCAAGGAGGGGCTCACCTTCATCGGCCTGCTGCCGTCCGACAACGAGAAGGACCTCATCAAGAGGGTCGTCGGCGTCGGCGGCGACAAGGTCAAGTGCTGTGACGCGCAAGGGCGTGTCACCGTCAACGGCGTTCCGCTCACCGAGGGGGACTACCTGTATCCCGGCAACGCTCCGTCGACGCAGGAGTTCGACATCACCGTCCCCCAGGGACGGTTGTGGGTGATGGGCGATCACCGGGCCAACTCCGCGGACTCCCGCGCGCATCAGGACACCGACTACGGCGGTACCGTCTCCGAGGACTCGGTGGTGGGACGGGCGAGGGTCATCGCCTGGCCCTTCGGCCACTGGAACAGCCTCGACGAGCCGAAAACATACTCATCCATTACCGACTCGGCCGCCGGGTCGACTGCGGCCCCCCGGCTGTCGCATAGGGTTGCCTCCGACGATCCGAACGGAACGATCCAGCTCCCGAGCCCTGCGGAACTCCCGCTCGTTATGGGAGTGGTGGGCCTGCACCGTATATGGGGCAGGCGGCGGCACAGAGTAAGGAGTTGGCGTGGGGGATGTGGCGGTTGGCGCACGGTCCGGGCACGACGGCGAGGAGCACCGCGGACGCCCCGTGGACGCGGCCGACCCGGCCACGGACGACGCCGTGACCTCCGGGAGTGACTCCGCGGCGGACGAGCGGACACAGCCCGGGGAGGACGGGCCGGGCGACTCGGCCCCCAAGCAGAAGAACCAGCGCTCCTTCTGGAAGGAGCTGCCGATCCTGATCGGTATCGCGCTCGTCCTGGCGCTGCTGATCAAGACGTTCCTGGTGCAGGCGTTCTCGATCCCCTCCGACTCGATGCAGAACACCCTTCAGCAGGGTGACCGCGTCCTGGTCGACAAGCTCACCCCGTGGTTCGGTTCCGAGCCCGAGCGAGGCGAGGTCGTCGTCTTCCACGACCCCTCGCAGTGGCTGGCGGGCGAGCCGACCGCCGACCCGAACGCCATCCAGACGTTCCTCAGCTGGATCGGCCTGATGCCGTCCGCCGAGGAGAAGGACCTCATCAAGCGCGTCATCGGCGTCGGCGGCGACACCGTCGAGTGCAAGGGCACCGGTCCGGTGAAGGTCAACGGCAAGGCGCTGAGCGAGTCGTCGTACGTCTACCCGGGCAACACCCCGTGCACGGTCGACGACATCGGCGGCCAGTTCAAGGTCAAGGTGCCCGAGGGCTACATCTGGGTCATGGGCGACCACCGCCAGAACTCGCGTGACTCGCGCTACAACCAGGACGACAAGTACCACGGCATGGTCCCGGTCGACGAGGTCGTCGGACGCGCCATCGTGAAGGCCTGGCCGATCAACCGCTGGGGCACGCTGCCGGTCCCGGACACCTTCGACCAGGATCTGAGCACCCGGTCCGCCGCCTCCACCACCCTGTCGACGGCCCCGCAGGGCCTCGCGCTCGCGGCTGCGGTGCCGGTGGTGCTCTGGCGCCGGCGGAGGATCGAGCCGGCCGAGACCCGCTGACCGGCTGACCGGCTGACCTAGGGAAACCTTTACGGAGCGGGTGACCTTCGTCGCTGGTGAGGGGCTGACCGTGTCGGGTACCGCCGGGTAGGGTGCGGACCCATGGGTGGCGAGAGCACGACACGTACGGCCCCGCGCAGCGGAGGCACGAACACGGGCCCGGTGGGCAGCCGGACCGGACAGCGACTGTCCGGGCTGGCCGTCGCGCTGGGCCTTGTGCTGTTCCTCGGCGGGTTCGCCTGGGGAGCGGTGGTCTATCGGCCGTACACCGTGCCCACCAGCTCGATGGCGCCCACCATCGACGCCGGCAACCGGGTGCTGGCACAGCGTGTCGACGGCGGTGAGGTACGCCGGGGCGATGTCGTCGTCTTCACCGACAAGACCTGGGTGTCCAACGCCCCCGTGGTCAAGCGTGTGGTCGCAGTCGGCGGCGACACGGTCGCCTGCTGCACGGACGGCAAGCTGACCGTCAACGGCAAGCAGATCGACGAGCCGTATCTGCCCGCAGGCAGCGCGGCCGAGTGGAAGACCATCCCGTCCGTGACGGTCCCCGAGGGACGTCTGTTCCTGCTGGGCGACGAGCGGCAGGGCTCCCTGGACTCCAGCGCCCATCTGACGGACGCCGCCAGCGGCACTGTCGCGCGGTCCGCCGTGACGGCCCGCGTGGACGCCGTCGTATGGCCGATGAACGGCACGCTGAAGGAGCCGACCGGCTTCGAGAAGCTCGGTGCGCTCTCCGCGCCGGGCCCGCTGCGGACGATCACGATCCTGATCGTGGCCGGTGCGGCGCTCGTCCTCGGCGGCGGCGCCTACGGCCCGGTCGCCAAACTGCTGGGCCGCGGCCGTTCCCGGACCCGGACGGAGCCCATGGGTGCACGCTGAGGCTTCGGCGGACACCTACGAGGGCGGGCTGCGCAAGGTCGCCAGGGTGGTGCTCCTCGACCCGGACGACCGCATCCTCCTGCTGTACGGCCATGAACCGGACGATCCGACGAACGACTGGTGGTTCACCCCGGGCGGCGGTATCGAGGGCGACGAGACTCGTGAACAGGCCGCTCTGCGGGAACTCGTGGAGGAGACCGGCATCACCGATGTGGAGCTCGGTCCGGTGCTCTGGCGACGGATGTGCTCCTTCCCGTTCGCGGGGCGTCGGTGGGACCAGGACGAGTGGTACTACCTGGCGCGGACGGCCCGTACGTCGGATGTGGTGCCCGGGGCCGTGGCGCTGACCGAGCTGGAGCGGCGCAGCGTCGCCGGAGCGCGCTGGTGGACGTGTCAGGAACTGACCCGGGCACATGAGACGGTGTATCCGACCAGACTCGCCGAGCTGCTCCGCAGGCTGCTCGACGAAGGTCCCCCGGCCACGCCCGTGACCCTCGACCCCGAAATCGTCTAGGGGCTGACGGGACTGGCGCACAATGGTGGGACCGCACGGCTGAAGGGGAACATGCCATGAGCGCCGAGGACCTCGAGAAGTACGAGACCGAGATGGAGCTGAAGCTCTATCGGGAGTACCGCGATGTCGTCGGTCTGTTCAAGTACGTGATCGAGACCGAGCGGCGCTTCTATCTGACCAATGACTACGAGATGCAGGTGCACTCGGTTCAGGGTGAGGTGTTCTTCGAGGTGTCGATGGCGGATGCGTGGGTGTGGGACATGTATCGGCCGGCCCGGTTCGTGAAACAGGTGCGGGTGCTCACGTTCAAGGACGTGAACATTGAGGAGCTCAACAAGAGTGATCTGGAGCTTCCGGGCAGCTGACGTTGCTCCATCGGGGTGACGGAGTTTTCCACAAGCACTGAGTAGCCCACCAAGATCAACTTGGTGGGCCGGTGTGCGTGACGGTTGGCGCCGGAGGTGGTGCCGACATGAACACACATCAGGCACGCAGTGCACTCGGAAAGTACGGCGAGACGCTGGCCGCGCGGCGGCTGGCGGAAGCCGGGATGACGGTCCTGGAGCGCAACTGGCGCTGTGGCAGGACGGGTGAGATCGACATCGTGGCGCGGGACGGGGACGTCCTGGTCGTCTGCGAGGTCAAGACCCGCCGGACGGGTGCCTTCGAGCATCCGATGGCCGCCGTGACCCCTGAGAAGGCGGAGCGGCTGCGGGGTCTCGCCGCCTGCTGGATCCACGCCCACGGAGGAGCGCCGCCGGGCGGCGTCCGCATCGACCTCGTGGGCGTCGTCCTGCCGAACCGCGGCGCACCCGTCGTCGAGCACGCGCGAGGGGTGGCCTGACATGGGGTTCGCTCGTACGTGCTCGGTGGCGCTGGTGGGTGTCGAGGGCGTGGTCGTGGAGGTCCAGGCGGATCTGGAGCCCGGGGTGGCGGCGTTCACGCTGGTGGGGTTGCCGGACAAGAGTCTTACGGAGAGCAAGGACCGGGTTCGGGCGGCGGTCGTGAACTCGGGTGGCGGGTGGCCGCAGAAGAAGCTGACGGTGGGGCTCAGCCCGGCGTCGGTGCCGAAGGCGGGCTCGGGCTTCGATCTCGCCATCGCGTGTGCGGTGCTCGGCGCCGCGGAGCGGATCGACCCGCGGGTGCTCGCCGACATCGTGATGATCGGAGAGCTGGGCCTCGACGGACGGGTACGTCCGGTCCGGGGCATCCTGCCGGCGGTGCTGGCCGCCGCGGAAGCGGGTTATGAGCAGGTCGTCGTGCCGGAGTGTGCCGCCGTCGAGGCCTCGCTGGTGCCCGGGGTGTCGGTGCTGGGCGTGCGCAGTCTGCGACAGCTGATCGCGGTCCTCGCGGACGAGCCGGTTCCCGACGAGGAGCCGGACGAGCCGGGCCGCCCCGATCCGCTCATGGCGGGCCTGCGGGTGCCGGGCACCGGCGCGGCCACGGGGATGCACAGCATGGGCGCCGCGCAGCAGGACTACGGCCACGACCTGGCCGACGTCGTGGGCCAGCGCTCGGCCCGTACGGCGGTGGAGGTCTCGGCGGCCGGCGGCCACCATCTGTTCCTCCAGGGGCCGCCCGGTGCCGGCAAGACGATGCTCGCGGAGCGGCTGCCCGCCGTCCTGCCCCGGCTGACCCGCGAGGAGTCGCTGCAGGTCACGGCGGTGCACTCGGTGGCGGGTCTGCTGCCGCCTGGCAAACCGCTGATCGACGTCGCCCCCTACTGTGCCCCGCACCACTCGGCCACCATGCAGGCGCTCGTCGGAGGCGGTCCGAGCATCGCCCGGCCAGGTGCGGTGTCGCTGTCCCACCGGGGAGTTCTCTTCCTGGACGAGACCCCGGAGTTCAGCAGTCGGGCCCTGGACGCACTGCGGCAGCCCTTGGAGGCGGGGCATGTGGTGATCGCCCGCAGCGCGGGTGTCGTGCGGTTCCCGGCGAAGTTCCTGATGGTGCTGGCGGCCAACCCGTGCCCCTGCGGACGTTTCTCGCAGACCGACGACTTCTGCGAATGCCCGCCCTCGGTGATCCGCCGGTACCAGGCCCGGCTCTCCGGCCCGCTGCTCGACCGGGTCGACCTGCGGGTGGAGGTGGACCGCGTCACCCGGGCCCAGCTCACCGAGCGCGGCGCCCGGGGCGAGTCGACCGCGACGGTGGCCGACCGGGTACGGGCGGCCAGGGAGCGGGCCGCGGCACGCCTCACGGGCACCCCGTGGCGGACCAACAGCGAAGTGCCGGGCCGCGAGCTGCGCAGCCGCTGGCACGCGGTACCCGGCGCGATGGACGAGGCCGAGCGCAACCTCGAACGCGGCGTCCTGACGGCCCGCGGACTCGACCGTGTCCTGCGCGTCGCCTGGACCGTCGCCGACCTGCTCGGACACGACCGCCCCGACGCGACCGACGTCGCCCTCGCACTGCAACTGCGCACCGGGGTCCCCAGGGGCGTACCGATGGCCATCGGAGCGCCCACGTGAACACAGGCCAGGAACCGGACGGCGAATTCCTCGCCCGTGTCTTCCTCACCCGTGTCGTCGAGCCCGGTGACGAGGTCGCCGGGCGATGGGTGCGGGAGTTCGGGGTGTGCGAGGTGGCTCGGCGGGGGCGGGGGGGG
>NZ_JXTE01000189.1 GCF_000972385.1 Streptomyces sp. WM6386 | reverse complement strand
CTACGACACCGTGGCCGGTCTGATCGTGGACCGTCTGGGCCGCTTTCCGGCCATCGGCGACCGGCTCACCGTCGAACTCCTTGACGGAGGACGCGCGTTGATCGACGTACGCACGCTCGACCGGCACGTGCCGGACCGAGCCCGGATCCAGAAGGTGGCGGAGGAACAGTCATGAGCTTCCCGATGGCGCTCTTCGTCACCGTGCTGCTGCTGATCGGCAGCGGATTCTTCGTCACCGCCGAGTTCGCCCTGGTCGCCGCCAAACGGCACCGCATGGAGAAGGCCGTCGCGCAGGGACAGCGCGGCGCCAGGGCGGCCCTGGCCGGCATGCGTGAGCTGTCGCTGATGCTGGCCGGCGCCCAGCTCGGCATCACCGTCTGCACCCTGGGCCTCGGCTCGGTCTCCAAGCCGGCCATCTCCCACGAACTCGACCCGCTCCTGCACGACCTGGGCCTGCCCAGTGCCCTCAGCTACGGCATCGCGTTCGCCTTCGCGATGGTTGTCGTGGTGTTCCTGCACATGGTGCTCGGCGAGATGGCCCCCAAGTCCTGGGCCATCGCCCACCCCGAGCGCTCCGCGATGCTCCTCGCCCCGCCCTTCCGCGCCGTGGTGAAGGCGGTACGCCCGCTGATCGCGGTGCTCAACCGGATGAGCAACGCGCTCGTACGGCTGTGCCGGGTCACCCCGCGCGACGAACTCGCCTCGGTCCACAACCGCGAACAGCTCACCCACCTGGTCGAGGAGTCCGAGCGGTTGGGACTGATCAGCGAGAGCGACTCGGAGCTGCTCACCCGCTCGCTCGTCGAACCCGAGACGCCCGTCGGGGAACTCCAGATCCCGGCCGCGGAGATCACCTCGGTCGACGGTGACGCGGGCATCGACGACATCCTGCGCCTGGCCACCGACCATGACCGCACCCGCCTGCTGGTGCGGGACGCGGGCGCCGTCCTCGGCTCCGTCCATGCCCGCGACGCCCTGGTGGCCCGGGCCCGATCCAGGGCCGCCGATGCCCGTGCTCTGGCCCGGCCGGTACCGGAGGTGACGCAGGAGACCACGGTCGCGGACGCGATCGAGCTCCTGCGCCGCAACCGTGCTTCCCTGGCGGTCGTCCGGGACGCGACGGGCGGCCTCACGGGCATGGTGACGCTGGACGACCTGCTGGCCCGCTATCTGCAGCCGGCGTGAGCGCTGTCGGCCGGTCAGAGCTGTGCGGGCATGCTCCAGCAGTTGGAGGCGGCCTTCTTGCCCGACAGCCGGTCCGTCAGCCAGGCGATGGCGTCGCCCTGGTCGGTGAGCAGTGGGGCGAAGTGGTTGAGCAGTGC
>NZ_JXTE01000188.1 GCF_000972385.1 Streptomyces sp. WM6386 | reverse complement strand
GCCCCCGACGCCGTGCACCGTCTGCTGCGCGACTATCCGCCGGACATGCATCTGTCCGACCATGACGGCCTCGGCGGCTGGCACGTCCACTTCGGCCGCAACGGCACCCCGGCCCAGCGCTGGGTCGGCCAGCTGATCGCCGCCAAGCTCGCCCTGGTCGTGGCCGGGGATCCGGCGGTGACGCTGGGACGGTGCGCCGCGGCCGGGTGCGAAAACTACTTCGTGGACCAGTCGCGGAACCGCACACGCCGGTTCTGCTCCAACGCGTGCGCGAGCCGGACTACCGTCGCGGCTCATCGGGCCCGGGCGGCGAAGAATTCCTAGGCACAACTGGCTTTGGCCGAGCTGACGGTGAGGGAGAGTCAGCTCGGTGGATCGAGCGACTGCGCGGCCAGGCCGACCCCTACCAGGCCCGTGGCGATGAGCAGCCCGTTCGCCACGATCACCCCGCCGATCAGGACGGCCGTCGTGACGGCCAGAGCCCACCAGGCCCCCGTGCGTCGGAACTCACGGGGGCGGCGCGGGCGTCCGATGCTCATCGCCCTGGCGAACAGGGGATCGTCACACGCGCAGCGTGCTTCGAGCGCGACCAGACGCTCGTCCTCTGATCGGGGCATGCCTTCTCCTTCGCGCCGTGCGCTGTCGCCCTGCGACCGGCCAGGCTGCGGCAGCGAGTGTCGTGAACGGGGTCGAGGTCCGGCGCAGACGTGCGGGGAGCACGGTCAGGCAGCCGCGGTCGCTCTGCCGGGCTGGGGAGAGCGGTCGGCTGGACACACGAGGAGCGTGGTCAGAGATACATCCCGGCTCGCGCTACCGGCTCTCTATGCATTCTCCCTAACAGGTGGCCCCTGCAAACAAGTGTCGGCCAAGGGTTGGCGGCCCGGCCTCCAAGAGCCCATGAACGCCAGGGTGCGGGCCAGTAGTTCGGCGCGTCCGGCGACGACCGGGCCCAGGACCGCGAGCACCAGGACGTATCCGGCGATGAACGGAGCGAGGCGGTCGTCGAGGCCCGCGCTGGTCGCCATCGCGGCCAGGATCAGGGCGAACTCGCCGCGGGCAACCAGGGTGGTGGCGATCTCCGCGGCACGCTCGGGGCCGTAGCCGTACAGGCGTGCCACGAGGAGTCCAGCGCCGATGTTCATGACCACGGTCAGTGCCGCCGCCGCGGCCACCGGTCCGGCGACGCTCGCGACGACGGCGGGGTCGATGGCCAGTCCGAAGGCGAAGAAGAAGATGGCCGCGAAGGGGTCTCGCAGGGGGTGTACGAGTCGGCGGATCCGGGCGGCGGAAGGAGTGCCGGCGAGGATGAGGCCGACCATGAAGGCGCCGATGGCGTCGGCGACGC
>NZ_JXTE01000187.1 GCF_000972385.1 Streptomyces sp. WM6386 | reverse complement strand
CTCCCAGAAGAGCTTGTTGAGGACCTTCACCGGTGCGGGCATGGTGTCCAGGAACGCCTTGCGATCGGTGGCGTTCTGTTCGTCGGTGATCCAGGGGAAGTAGACGGCCGCGCCCTTGGGGCCCTGCTTGCGGGCCATCGCGCCGCGGAAGGCGTCCCAGTCCTTGGTGGTGCAGGCGTCCTGGATGGGCGGGAGCGCCTCGCTCTCCTCGTGCTTCATGTGGTCGCCGAGGACCCGGATGAGTTCGGCGACGCGGTCGGCGAGGTCGGGGGCGTTGCGGGTCAGGCCGTCGTCGACGGAGGCGAGCACCGGGTCCAGCTGGGCGTGCTCGGCCTCCATCTCGTCGAGCAGTTTCTGGTCGGCGGGCCGGCCGGCGACGGCGGCCGCGACGCGCGGCCACAGGTCGGAGTCCTCGACGGTGTGGTGCACATGCAGCTGGTGTTTGAAGTTCGCCCAGCCGTCGCGTACCTCCGGGGACTGGGAGCGGCCCGCGGCGACCGCCGCGGCGAGCCGCCTCATGTCGCGCCGGAACGCGTCGTGCGTGGCGTACATGACGGCGAAGTTGATCGGGGCCTGCTGTGCGACTGCCATGGTGTGCATGCCTTTCTTGTGTGACCGGTCGCGGCCGGTCGGCGGATGGGGTAACTCGCTGTCGCGAGTGGGGAGTTCGGCCTTTTGCGGCCGAGCTCCCCACGCCCCGCGGCCCGGGATGCCCTCGTGAATGAGAGGGATCGGCCATGGCCGGATGTGACACGAACCGCCACCTTTGTGATCTGAATCACATTCGTGGGGGTGATGTCACATTTCCCGGACGCAAGCCGTCTCGGGTGTGAGCTCGTCACAGGGAGGTGCACCATGTCCGACAGCCAGCCAGGCGACCGCACGGCCGGTTCCGTCGAAGCCTCGACGGAGGTCTTCGTCGGCTACCGCGAGTTGCTGTTCTCGATCGTCTACAACCTGCTCGGCACCGTCGCCGACACCGACGACGTGCTCCAGGAGACCTGGTTGTCGTGGTCGGCGAAGAAGAGCCGCTCCCCGCACGAGGAGATCGACAACCCGCGGGCCTATCTCGTACGGATCGCGGTCAACCACGCGCTCGCCCGCAAGGCCGCCATCAAGCGACGCCGTGAGACGTACGTGGGTCCCTGGCTGCCGGAACCGCTGGTGAGCCGGGGCTCCGAAGAGGAGCCGGTCGCCGAGCCCTCGCACCGGGCGCTGCAGAGCGAGTCGGTGTCGATGGCGCTGATGGTGGTCCTGGAGACGCTCTCCCCGCTGGAGCGGGCGGTGTTCGTGCTGCACGACGTGTTCGGCTACGCGCACGCCGAGATCGCGGGCATCCTCGACCGCAACCCCTCCTCGGTGCGCCAGCTGGCCCA
>NZ_JXTE01000186.1 GCF_000972385.1 Streptomyces sp. WM6386 | reverse complement strand
GCAGCCGTGCGTGTTCGCGTCGGGGCAGGTCCTGTCTGCCTCCACCGCGACCACTGCGGCGCGCAGGTGGTCCAGGGCGTGGCCGAGGCGTTCGTCGGCGAGTTCGTAGCGCGTGCGTCGGCCGTCGGGCGCGGTGACGACCAGGCCGCAGTCGCGCAGACAGGCCAGGTGGTTGGAGAGCCGGGTGCGGGAGATGCCGAGCTGGTCGGCGAGGTCGGCCGGATAGGCCGGCGCCTGGCGCAGCACGAGCAGGATCCGGCACCGGACGGGATCGGCGAGCGCGCGGCCGAAGCGGGCCAGCACGTAGATGTCGGAGGCAACGGTCAGCCCACCACGACAGTACAGGAAACTCTGAATTCAGAAAAGCGTGAATAGTCGGTGGTGGACCTGCGCCCGCCTCGCTGTGACGCGCGGGGCGGCGCCTGCCCGGCGGCGCCGGCGAGCCTGCGCAGGCAGTGTCACGCGATCAGGGCCACCATCATGGCGATCAGCCCGATTGCTACCAGCGCCACCACCACCATGATCAGGGTGAGCGGCATCGCTCCCCATCCCTTGCGCAGCTCAGGCGGCTCCGGATGGGAGATGCCGTAGGTGCCGCCCTCGGCAGGCGGAGTCTCGCCGGGTGCCACTCCACCGCCTGGTTCGAGTCCCGGGGTCCGTCTCGGTTCGGGGTCAGGAGTCGCCATGGCGCACGTCCTCTCTGCTCCAGGCCGGCTACGGCCGGTTGGCCTTGGCCGGCTTTTCAGGTGTGCAGTGCGGTTGCGGGTGCAGGGGCGGCGCGGCCGGCTGCGCGGTGACCTTCGACCCGTCTCGAGGCGGGTCCGGTGTCATGGGGCCGCAGTGTCCGCCGCCCGAGGATGCGGTGGTACGGGAGAGGGTCCGTCGAGCCTGGCCCCCAGAAGTCACAGCACCTTGGCAGGCGCACTGTCCTCACCGTCGTACGGACGAGGAAGATCCGGGTTTCCCGGCGGCTGCGGGGTGAAACCGTCCATCTCGCCGGATCGGCTTGAGGCGGGCGTTACGTGTTGGGCCCGGCGGCGCTGATGTCGCCGAGCGCCGATTCCGGATCGCGTTCGATGGCCAGGTCGGCGAGGGAGACGATGCCCACCGCGTGCTGCCCTTGGTCCACGACCGGTATCCGGCGTACGGCATGCTCACGCATCAATTCCACGGCGCGGCTCAGATCGTCGTCGGGCCCCACCGTGACCAGATCGTCGCTGCAGGCGTCCGCCACGGTCGTGTTGTTCGGATCGCCGCCCTCGGCCACCGCGCGCACCACCAGGTCGCGGTCACTGACCGGACCGCGCAGCCGTTCGCCGTCGGTGACCAGAACGGCACCGATGTTCTCGTCCCGCATCATGCGGGCCACGGCCGTCACC
>NZ_JXTE01000185.1 GCF_000972385.1 Streptomyces sp. WM6386 | reverse complement strand
AGATAGACGATTCCCTGCTGTACACCCTTGATTCCGAAGCCGCCGACGGCCTCGTGTGGCGGGACAGTCACGTGAGGGTGCCTGCGGGAGGGCTCCTGCGAGGAGAAAAATCCGACTCCGATGGCTGTTTTCAGCCGCCTCCGCACAATCGTCGCGAGTGCCGGATTCGGCTACGCCAAGTGAAATGTTGGCGCTTAAAGCACCCACGCAAGGCCCTGACCAGCAACATCTTTGCTTTGGACCTCCCATATGACCAGTTTTGACGCGTGGGAGGAATGCGAAAGTTCGCCTCGCTCAGTACTGGGCGAGGCGAACTGGCCGTAAGCTACCTACTAAGCGGTTTCTTTCGAAGCTCGCTGCGGGGGCAAGAGGACGGCTAGCTGAAGGAGAGCTCTAGTGGTACAGCAAGAACGTGCGATCCAGACTCGTCGTGTGATCCTGGAAGCAGCTGCGCAGGTGTTCGCAGAGCATGGGTATGTCGCTGCGACGATCGCCGACATCCTCAAGACCGCGGGGGTCACCAAGGGCGCACTGTACTTCCACTTCGACTCGAAGGAACTCCTGGCCCAGGGGGTTCTGGAACTCCAGACGGAACAACCTCTTCCGCCCCAGGAGATCAAGCTGCAGGAAGTGGCGGACATCGCCATGACTGTCGCCCACCGGCTGCCCATCGACGCTGTCCTGCGGGCAGGTGCTCGGCTCTCCTCGGATCCCACCGGGCGGCAACACTACGGCACCGCCTGGACATCGTGGATCGACGTGCTGGCCGACCTCTTGGCCAAGGCCCAGCAGTGCGGTGAGGTTCTGCCCCATGTGGAACCGCGCGAAATCGCAGAGCTGATCGTCAGCACATTCCACGGGGTGCAGCTCTACTCACAGCTGGAAAACAATCTGTCGGACGTGGAGTACCGGGTCTCGGTCCTGTTGAACCACCTCATGCCCTCCATCGCAGCCCCCGCAGTGCTGCTGCGCCTGGACGTGACCCCGGACCGCGGAGCCCGGGTGTTCAACGAGGCAAGCCACATGCAAGCCACAGAGGTGGCCTAGCCACTCGTCCTCCCGACACCCCCGTCGTACAGGCACAGCCCATGACCGTGGCGCCAAGAGCGCCACGGCAAGCTTGCTTGCGGCGAAATTGTGGGGGTCCTGTCGGCAGCTGTCACGTAGGGCCTTCGACTGCTCCAGGAAGCACCCCACAGCGTGAAGCGCCAGGCCGCAGAGGTCAACTGTCAACTCATGGCCGGCAATTGAGGCCCCTGAAGCCCTTCGGACGCCCTACAGCGGCAGCGTGATCCCCAGCTCCCGCATCGCCGAGGACGGCGGCCCGCCCTCCGACCGCTCGGTCTTGCACCCCTTGCTGCCGGGTGCCAGCGTGCGCGGATCCACCGCTTCGGCGGG
>NZ_JXTE01000184.1 GCF_000972385.1 Streptomyces sp. WM6386 | reverse complement strand
GTCGTACACCGAGCGTGCTCCGCCGCCGAGCCAGGCCAACTCACCCTCGTACACCCGGGTGTCGGCATTCGCGCTCGGCAGGGACAGCGTGAGCCGGTCCACGATGGCGTCGCCCTTCGTGACCCGCTTGCCGTCCAGGCTCTTCGCGGCGAGCGTCAGGGTGTGCTTGCCCTTGGTCAGCTTCACCTTGGTGTCGGTGTGGTCCCACACCACCCACTTGTAACCGAGCGGCATGGACAGCTCCTGCTCGGTGTCGGCGGAGCCGTCGACCCGGAGGAACACGTTGGTGGGGCCCTGCTCCTTCACCTTGTCGAAGGTGTTGAGGGAGTTGGCGAAGACGCTCAGGTCGTAGGTGCCGTCCTCGGGGGCGTCCACGGTGAAGTCGAGCGTGACGTCGGAGCCGGTGCGCAGGCCGCCGACGTCGTAGCCGCCGGAGGTGTAGAACTTCGACACGTCACTCGTCGAACCCTCCGGACCGTTCTTGGAGTAGCCGGACCCGGTGTGCGCCGCGTTCTCCGCCTCGTACGAACCCTGCCAGCGTGTCGGCGCGGTCTGCGTGCCCTTCGCCTCACCGGCCGGGCTCAGGACGATCTCGTACGCCGAGGACTCCTTCAGCGTCGGCAGTGTGCCGTCGCCGAAGTCGACGCTGACCGTGCCGTCGGCGCCGACCTTCAGGTTCGTCTCCGTGAGCAGCTTCGGTCCTGAGTTGTCGCCGATCTGGCCGCTCCAGTCGATCTCGCGGACCCAGGCGTGCACGCTCTTGCCGAAGACCTTCTTCGGGACGTCGGCGAAGGTGATGTGGCCCTTGCCGGTGGAGCCGCCGAAGATCAGCCTGGCCTGCTTCTTCTTCTCGTCGAGGGTGGCGACACCCTGCATGGTGTAGTTCTGACCGGGGAACGGCGGGTTCACCGAAACCGTGTGCCCGCTCATCGATGCGTACGAATTCAGCAGCCACCACTGGCCGTTGCCGCGGTTGGACTGCACCGCGGAGTCGGAGAGGTTGCCGTCGATGTTCCAGTACGCGATGTCGGCGTCCACCTTGGACTCCTCGATCGCGGACACCCACTGGATCATCTGGCCGGGGACGGAGGTGTGGTAGTTGAAGGCGTACTCGTTGATGTTGATGGGGAGTTGGGTGCCCTCGTGCGTGGTGCCCTGGAACAACTCCTTCTCCCACGCCCGGTACTTGGCGACGCTCTGCCGCACCGCCTCCCGGTGGCTCAGCTCGTGCCAGGTGATGACGTCCGGGAGGGTGTCGGCGGCCAGGGCATGGACGAGGAAGCCCTTCACCTGGTCGTACAGGACACTGGTGTTGGGGCCCGCGATGCGGGCGTCCGGCATCTTGCCCTTGATGAGCTTGTACGCGGAGTCCCAGGCGGCGAAGAAGTCGTCGGGATCGTTGAGCCAACTGACCTTGTTGTAGCTCCAGGTGCCCGTGCCGAACATGTTGCCCTCGGG
>NZ_JXTE01000183.1 GCF_000972385.1 Streptomyces sp. WM6386 | reverse complement strand
ACCTTGCTGCCCACCAACTCGTCCACCACCCACCAGGAGATCTCGCCGTCCGCGCCGGCCCTCTCCGGTGGGTCGATGTAGACGCAGCCGAGCAGAGCTGTCTCCGCCGCGTCGAACAGCGCGTAGTTGAAGGACTGGTGTGCGGCGATCTCCTTCTCGTGCCGCAACAGGTCGGCCTGGTCGGCTTCGTAGGTCATGGTGGCCGCGGGCCAGCCCCAGGCCGGTCCGAAGATGGTCCACAGCCGCTCGCGTGAACCCATTACAGCCGGATAGTCGAGCGGGGTGTCCGCCTCCCGGATCGGCCGCAGGTGATGATCACCGCCCGGCAGCGGTACCAGGGCAGGGTGGACGAAGTCATCGGGAAGCCAGCTCATGGCGCCCGACCGTAGCAGCGGGCGGCCGTCCGCTCCCCTCAATTTTCCCCGTACCGCCAGGCCTGCACTGGAGGACCGCAACTGATCGACGGGGCATGAGTCCTGCCCCCCTTGCAGGCCCGGGAGCAGGGCCGGCGCGTCGGGCCGATGAGTTTGCCGGTTGCCTGACGTCTTCCTTGTGGCATTCCCGGTCCGCCGACGCGGATCAGGGAACGCCGGATCCCGGTGTCATGGAGGAGAGAGGGAGGCCAGGATGAACGGTCCGATTCGGCTGTACATGTCGATGTCGCTCGACGGCTATATCGCCGGCCCGGACGATCGGCCAGGGCAGGAGCTGGGACGCGACGGTGGACGGCTGTTCAACTGGCTCGACGACCGGGAGTCCGACGGCCCGAGCGGCCGGGTCTACCGCGAAGCGTTGGCGACCGGCGCGGTGATCTCCGGCCGTCGGACCTTCGAACTCGCCGGGCGCTGGCAGGGCGACCACCACGACGGCGTGCCGATCTTCGTCCTCACCCACCAGGTGGATGACGGGGACGTGCCACCGGGCCATTCGCCTTTCGTCACCGATGCCGAGGACTGCGCCCTTCAGCCTCGCGCAGCCGCGGGGGAGCGGCCGGTCATGGTCCATGGGGCGGGGGCGGCCCAAGCACTTCTGCGAGCCGGGCAGGTCGACGAGATGGAGATCCACCTGGTTCCGGTCCTCCTCGGGGCCGGCCGACGGCTGTTCGACCACCTGGGTAGCGATCACATCGAACTCGACCTCGTCCGACGGCTCGAGGACCGGGACGTCACGCATCTGCGCTATCGGGTGCGCCAGCCCGAGGAGGCCGCGTGAAGACGCTCTTCGTCTCCTACCGCGTCACCGACCTGGACCGCTCCCTCGGTTTCTACACCGCCTTGGGCTACGCCGAACTGGGCAGGGTCGAGAGCGACGACGGGGCTCGCCTGGTGATCCTCAAATTCCCTGACGAACCGGCGGCCTCGCTGGAACTGGTCCACCCCCCCGGCGACGGACCGGTCGACGTGGGCAGCGGTTTCGACCACCTCGCGATCCAGGTGGAAACCCTCGCCACCACCCTGGAGA
>NZ_JXTE01000182.1 GCF_000972385.1 Streptomyces sp. WM6386 | reverse complement strand
CATCTGCTCTCCGCACCGGACGTCACAGCGGCGCTCGGCAGCATGCGCAGGGTGCTGCGCGGCGGCGGACTGCTGGTGCTCACCCTCCGGGACTACGACGAGATCCGCCGGACCAGACCCCTCTCGACACCACCCCAGGTCAGCCGGACCCCCGACGGCCGGGTGATCACGTTTCAGCTGTGGCACTGGCACGAGGACGGCGAGCACTACGACCTGGAGCACTTCCAGCTCATTCCCGCCGGGGCCGACTGGACGGTCCGACGACGTCGGACCACCTACTGGGCGCTGTCCCGCCCGCAGTTGACGCAGCTCCTGACCGAGGCGGGCTTCGCCGACATCGTCTGGCACGCGCCGGAGTCCTCCGGGTACTACCAGCCCGTCGTGACGTGTCAGGCGCGGCGGGCCAGGACGTAGGCGCGGCGGGTCTCCACCTCGTGTGCGTAGTGAGTACGTTCCAGGCTCATCTCCACGGCGAAGCCGGCCGCCTCCAGCAGCTCGGCGACGCGCGCCGGGTCGAGGAAGCGGAAGTCGACGTCCACGCCGTGCCCCCACCATTCGTCCACGTGCCGGACCTCTTCGCCGATGTGGAAGGAGAGGAGCACCAGGCCTGAGGGGCGCAGGACCCGCGCCATCTCCCCGAAGGCGCGGTGCAGTTCGCCGGGGTCGAGGTGGAGGATCGTGTAAAAGGCGACCACCGCACCGAATTCGGCGTCCTTCGCGGGCAGTTCCAGTAGATCGCCCTCGCGGAACTCCGCCTGCGGGAAGCGGCGCCCGCCCGCTACGAGCATGCCCGGGGACAGGTCGATCCCGACCGTGTGCGCGCCCTTCTCGGCGAGCCAGGCCGCCACGTGTCCGGGACCGCAGCCCAGGTCGCCGATCGTGGTGCCCGGTTCCGTCTGTTCCAGCAAGGCGGCGAGCAACGCCTTGTCCAGGGGCTTGTGGTCGAGTTCCGCGTGGAGGCGGCTCGCGTACTCCTCCGCCACGGTGTCGTAGCTGCGGCGTACCGAGTCGTGGTGTGCGTGATCGCCCATGCGGTCCAGCATGCCATTGCGGGCGCCGGTGACACTGATCTCGACGGTCCGCCCCGCCCTCGTCCCCTGCGGGGATAGCGTGGGACCTCATGATCGTATGGCTCAACGGCACCCATGGCGCGGGCAAGACGACGACCAGCGCACTCGTGCAGCAACTGATCCCGGATTCACGGGTGTTCGACGCCGAGAAGGTCGGCGAGACACTCATGGACATCACGCCGGGGCTGCCCGTGACGGACAACTTCCAGCACTGGCCGCCCTGGCGGCCGCTCGTCGTCGAGACCGCCCGCCACATCCTCGACTACACCGGCGGCACTCTGGTGATCCCGATGACCGTCCTGGTCGAGCGGTACTGGCGTGAGATCAGTGCGGGCCTCGACCGACATGCCATCCCGGTACGGCACTTCGTGCTCCACGCCGACCAGGACACCCTCCGCGGGCGCATCGCGGGCGACACCGTTCTCGGC
>NZ_JXTE01000181.1 GCF_000972385.1 Streptomyces sp. WM6386 | reverse complement strand
GTCGTGCACCGGTGGTGACCTATCGTCAGGTCCGTGTTCGGGAGGCGTACGCCCTGGTCGCCGTAGCTGATGTCCAGGCCCGCGATCATCGACGCCAGGTGGGTGCGGACCTTCTCGGAGGGCAGGAGTTCGGTGAACAGGGCCCTGGTGGAATTGGATTCCGGGCCGCCCAGGAGAAGCTGGGACTGGACTTTGATGTTGGCGAGGACTCTGCGGCCCACCTCGTGGCGTTCGGCGTGGTAGGTGTCGAGCACGTCAGCCGGGGCCCTGCCGGTGGCCACCGCGGCCAGTTTCCAACCGAGGTTCACCGCGTCCTGGAGGCCCAGGTTGAGGGCCTGGCCGCCGATGGGCATCTGGCGGTGGGCGGCGTCGCCGGCGAACAGGACGCGGTCGTGCCGGTAGCGGGCGAGCTGGCGGTTGGCGTCGCCGAAGGAGTTCACCCACAGGGGGGTGCCGGACGTGATGTCCTCCCCCGTCACTCGCTGCCAGACCTCGCAGACCTCCGCGAAGTCCGGTTCCGCGGTGCGGACTTCGGCCTCGCGGCCGAACTCGTGGACCATCACCCGGGTGACGCCGTCGCCGCGCCGGGCGGCCACCGCCATGCCGCCGGGAAGGCGCTCGAAGCGGCGGTTCGGTACGTCGATGCCCGCCACGTCGGCGCGCAGCAGCTCGCGGTGGGCGTCCTCGCCGGGGAAGTCGGCGCCCAGCAGACGGCGTACGGTCGAGTTCTCGCCGTCGCAGCCCACCAGGTACGCCGCCCGGATCCGTACCGGACCGCCGGGGCCCGCGGCCACCGCTTCCACACCGTCGGCCGAGGTGCGCAGGGCGCGCAGGGTGTGGCGCCGCTCGATGCGCGCGCCCAGGCCGACCGCCCAGTCCTGCAGCAGGCGTTCGGTCTCGGTCTGCGGGACCTTCCACTGCCCGGGGTGGGTGCTGGGCAGGGTCAGGTCCAGCGGGATGCCGCCGAAGTGCCCGCGCACCTCGCACGGCGGGGTGCCGAAGACCTGCAGCAGGCCCCGGCTGTCGAGGATCTCCATGGTGCGGGCGTGCAGGGTCGAGGCCCGCGACTCGGTGGTCGGGGCCTCGCGGGTCTCCAGTACGACGACGTCGGCGCCGCCGAGGCGGAGTTCACCGGCGAGCATCAGCCCGACCGGTCCCCCGCCCACGACGACGACGTCGGTGTCGAGTCGCTGGCCGCCCATCGTCAGCGCTTGCTCTCGGCGTGGTCCTTGGCGTGGCCCAGGGTGGCGCGGCTGTTGGTGCTGAGCGCGCCGTGCACGTACGCGCGGGCGTCCGCGACCGTGGCGTCCTCGCCGAGGATCCTCGCGATGTTCGCGGTGTTGAGGACCACGGTGTGCTGGGAGGAGGCGGTAGTGGTGCCGTCGGCGGCCTCGGTGAACGTCCAGTAGCCGGTGTGCAGGGTCATCAGCGCGGGCAGCGTGACCTGCTTGTAGGCGATCTTGTGGTGCGGGAACGTCACCCGGTACGACTTGGTGGTGTGCGTGGAGCCGTCCTTGGCGCGGGTGTCCATCTCCAGGCTCTG
>NZ_JXTE01000180.1 GCF_000972385.1 Streptomyces sp. WM6386 | reverse complement strand
ACTTCGTCCCGGCGCTGGAGCAGTTCCTCGGCGGAGCGGCAGGCCTGTCTGCGGCGACCGTGACCCGGCTGACCAGGCAGTGGCAGGACGACCACGCCGCCTTCCAGCGGCGCGACCTGTCCGACCGCGACTACGTCTACGTGTGGGCTGACGGGTTGCATCCGAAGGTCCGGCTCGGTCAGGCACACTCCTGCGTCCTGGTCCTGCTCGGGGTCCGCCTCGACGGCACGAAGGAGCTGATCGCTCTGGCCGAGGGCCTGCGCGAGTCCACCGAGTCGTGGGCCGACCTGCTGCGCGACTGTCGCCGCCGGGGCATGCGCGATCCGGAGCTGGTCGTCGGCGATGGAGCGATGGGCTTGTGGAAGGCCTTGGTCGAAGTCTTCCCGGCAGCCCGGCACCAAAGGTGCTGGGTCCACAAGGCCCGCAATGTCACGAACTGCCTGCCGAAGTCCGCGCAGCCCGGCGCGACGAAGGCGATGCAGGAGATCTACAACGCCGAGGACCGCACGCACGCCGACAAGGCGATCGAGGCGTTCGCGAAGACCTACGGCGCCAAGTGGCCCAAAGCCGTCGCGAAGATCACCGACGATGCCGAGGAACTGCTGGCGTTCTACGACTTCCCGGCCGAGCACTGGATCCATCTGCGGACCACGAACCCCATCGAGTCAACGTTCTCCACGGTCAAGCTGCGGACCAAGGTCACCCGTGGGGCTGGCAGTCCAGCCGCCGCCCTGGCGATGGTGTTCAAGCTCGTCGAGTCCGCCCAGACACGCTGGCGCGCGATTACCGGCGCCCATCTGGTCCCCCTGGTCCGCACCGGCGCCCGGTTCGAGAACGGCATCCTGGTCGAGCGACAGGAGCAGGCCGCGTGAACACAGCGAAGGACTACGGGGACTGCCAGATCTACCTACGAGGCGGCAATCGCGAGTCCGTGACTGCGCTCGTCGCGGCGGCTCTCGGCGCCTCCGCCGACGATCACTACACGATCCGATCAGGTCGGATGGTCTTCGAGATCCGGGACAACCCGGACGACGGGCTGGCCGCCGACTTCATCGGGTGGCCGTTCACGATCGAGGCGGAAGCCGACGACCCCGACCCCGTCCTCGTCGAAGCGGTGGCACGCGTGCTCACAGCATTCTGGAACCGCGGCCTCGACGCCGTTGCCGCCTGCGACTTCGAGGACGAGCTCCCGGACCTCGGCGGACTCCCGCGCTATCGCTGAACCACGCCGAATCCACAGGTCTTGACGATTCCTCGGTACACGATCAGAAGGTGCGGAGGTACGAAGTGGCTGAGCTGACGCCCTTCGAACACGCCTGTATCACGGCTGGGTTCAAGGAACCGGCGGACTTCTTACAGGCCTTCGAGGAGAGCGCCCAACTCCTCGCCGAACGGATTTCCGTGACGGAACGCCAGGCCAGACGATGGCGCCGGGAAGTTCCTCCCCCTGTGCCGCGGGCCGGTGCTTGGCGCGTGCTCCACGCAATGTTCGGGTTCGATCCCATCGAGCTGGGTTTCCCGAGACGCCCACCGGGTGTCACCGTGGGCCGTGCACCAC
>NZ_JXTE01000018.1 GCF_000972385.1 Streptomyces sp. WM6386 | reverse complement strand
CCCCCGGGCCGCGCCGCCCCGCCGATGTGAAACGCGTCGAACCCGGCGACCAGAAGCCCCGGCACATGGTCCAGGGTCAGGCCGCCGCCGACCAGGAGCTGCTGCTCGTAGCCGGGCTCCCCGCGTCGACTCGCCTCGGCGAGCAGCGTGGGGAGTCCGTCGTCCACGCCGGAGGCGGATCCGGCCGTGAGGTAGGTGTCCAGACCGGGCAGATCCGCCAGCTGTTTGCGCAGGGCGTCCCGGTCGGTGGCGTGGTCGATGGCGCGGTGGAAGGTCCAGCGGCACCCGTCCAGCTCGGCGACCACCCGCTCCACGGCCCCCAGGTCCACACCGCCGTCGGCGTCGAGGAAGCCGAGGACGAACTCCCGCGCCCCGGCCTCCCGCATCTCGCGCGCGACCCGGACCACCCGGGAGACGTCCCCCGCGTCGAAGCCGTCCGCGAGCCGCAGCATCACCCGCAGCGCGATGTCGACGGCCCCGCGGATCCCGGCGAACGTCTCGACCGGCGGGGTCAGCCCGTCGGCCGCCATGTCGGTGACCAGTTCGAGACGGTCCGCGCCTCCGGCCTGGGCGGCGACCGCGTCCTCGACGTCGAGGGCGATCACCTCCAGGACTGCACGCTTGCTCATGGGACCCCATTCGTCGGCGGTGGAAGGGCAGGAAAACGGCGGCTACAGGTCTAGTCCAATCTCCAGACTACGCCCGTGGCCACCGCGCCCGCGACAAGATCAGCCCCGCCCGGGGGAGAACTCAGCCGAAGATGTTCAGCTCCGCCGCCTCCGCCCCGGCCAGCTCGAACGTCCTCCCCGCCACCGGTCGCCCCGCGTAAAGACGTACGAGCGTGGCGGCGTCCCCGATGAACCGCGCCGGCGTCCGCTCCCCCGACACCGCTCCCAGCGTGAGCGGCTCGTCCACGTCGTCGAGGTCGGCGTGCAGCGGCAGCCGTCCCTGCTCCCGGGTGATCCGGGCGAGCAGCGTCAGCGCGTGCGGCAAGCCGGGGCCTCCGTAGGCGCCCGGCTCCCCGAGCACGTCCCGTACGTCTCCCCCGTGCACCCATTCCCCTACTGCGACCAGGTCCAGCACCCCGCCCGCCTTGGCGATCGCCGGGCCCGCCTCGGTCATGCCGCGCTCCAGCTCGTCGACGACCCGCGCGTTGGTCCAGTCGGCGCGCTCGGCGATGTCCCGGTCGTTGCACTCGGGCGAGAACACACCCTTCTCGAACCGGCTCTCCACCACCCGCATCAGCGCGGACGAACAGTGCGCGAGCACGTCCCGTACGGTCCAGCCCGGACACCCGGCGGTCGGCAGGGCGAAGTCCGTGTCGGGCCGGGACCGCAGCAGCGGGATCAGCGCGTCGCGCTCGGTGGTCAGGAGGAGTCCGGGCAGCTCGGGGTCGCGTACGTCAGCAGAAGTCATGGCCCTACACGCTAGGGGCCGACGCCCCGGCCGCGCAGGGGGCGGGCGGGAGAGAATGGACCCATGGCCGATCTCGACGCCCTGCGCACCCGTTTCGTCCACGCCCTGGAAGCAGCCAGGGGCGCCGGGTCCACCGGACCCGACGCCACCGCGTACGCCGACGACCTCCTCGCCCGCTGGCAGGAGCCGCAGCGGCGGTACCACACGCTCGCGCACCTCACCGCGGTCCTCGACCACGTCGACGTACTGGAGAAGTACGCCGACGACCCGGACGTGGTCCGCCTCGCGGCCTGGTTCCACGACGCGGTGTATCTGCCCGAGCGCTCCGAGAACGAGGAGCGGTCGGCCCGGATCGCCGAGCGCGCCCTGTCCGAGGCCGGGTTGCCGCAGGCGAGGACCGCCGAGGTGGCCCGGCTCGTCCGTCTCACCGTCACTCATGACGCGGCGGACGGCGACCGCGACGGACAGGTGCTGTGCGACGCGGACCTGGCGATCCTGGCGGCACCGCCGAAGACGTACGCCGCCTACACCGCCGCCGTACGCGAGGAGTACGGCTTCGTGCCGAGCGACGCGTTCCGCGAGGGCCGGGCCGCGGTGCTGCGGCAACTCCTGGAGCTGCCGCGGCTGTTCAGGACGCCGTACGGGCAGGCGGAGTGGGAGGCCACGGCCCGCTACAACCTCGCCGCCGAGCTGGAAATGCTGTCGCCCTGACAGGTCCGGCCGCCTAACCTGCCCGCATGACAGGCATGGGTGGGGAACGCGTGACCGAGGCCGTCGAGAGCGCCGTGGCGATGCTGCGGACGGCGGTGGACCGGGACTGGGAGGGGGCGCGGGCCGGCCGGGTGGAGTGGAGCTGCCGGACGACGGCGACACACATCGCGGAGGATCTCATCGCGTACGCGGGGCAGTTGGCGGGCCGGGCGCAGGACGCGTGGGTGCCCTTCGAGATCGTCCTCGAAGAGGGCACCGACAACACCGGCGTCATCCAGGTCGTCGAGACGACCGGTGTGCTCCTCGCGACCACCGTCCGCACCACCCCGCGCCATGTCCGCGCCTTCCACCCCGCCCCCTTCCGCAGCGCGGGCCGCGAGGGCTTCGCCGCGATGGGTGTTGCCGAGGTGCTGCTGCACGCGCACGACATCGCGGAGGGCCTGGGACTGGCGTACGAGCCGCCCGCGCATCTCCCCGAGTACGTCCTGACGCGGCTCTTCCCGCACGTCCAGCCCGGCCCCGACCACTGGCGCACCCTGCTGTGGGCCACCGGCCGCGGGGATCTGCCCGGCCGTGCCCCGGTCACCGGGTGGCGCTGGAACAACAACCTCGTGCTCGACACGGACCGGCTCACCCTGGAGGGCGTCTCGCCGGCGGCCGCCGCCGACCTGGCCGCGGGCGGTTCCGGCGGGTTCGACTGGGTCGTGGGCGGGCCGTTCCAGGGGACGCGGGAGGCGTCCGGGATGGTGCTGAAGGCGTATGAAGCGGGCGTGCACCGGCCGGAGTTCGGCCTGTTCGTCCTTGTCCGCCGGGAGGACGATCTCGCGATCGGCGGCATGGGCTTCCATGGCGCCCCCGACGAGGAGGGCCGGGTGGAGATCGGCTACGACCTCGTGGAAGGGGCCCGCGGCAGGGGCTATGCGACGGAGGCGCTGCGCGAGCTGGCGCGGTGGTCGCTGGCGCGGGACGAGGTGCGCACTCTCTTCGCGACGGTCGAGCGGGCCAACATCGCCTCCCAAGGGGTGCTCTCCCGGGCGGGGTTCACCAAGGCGAGCGAGGACGCGGAGGTCCTCGCCTACGAACTGGGCCGCTGAGTCCGGGTCACGAACCGGACCGCTGTTCCCGCCCCTTGGGCCTGCGCAGACCCGACGCCGTCAGCAGCCGCACGATCTCGCGGCTGCTGACCTCCACGGCCCCGCCGGCCACGACCTCCGCGTACCGGTGGGAGGGGATGTCGTAGTGGTCCCGCTCGAAGGCCCGCCGCGGCACGCCCAACCCGTCGGCGAACGCGTGCAGTTCGTCGAACGACACATCGCTCACGAGGTGGGACCACATGCGGCCGTGGCCGGGCCAGTCGGGCGGGTCGACATAGACGGTCACGAGGACGCCGCCCCGCCCGTCGCGGGGCCCAGCGACCCCACCGCGGCGACCTTCACCCCCGCCTTGTGACACACCCAGTGCGGATCGGGCCCCAGCTCCGGCTCGATGTCGAGGGCATGCGGATCGCCGGCCTCGCACACCGGGCACAGCGGCCACCGTCCGTACCGCTCCAACAGCGCGTCCTGGACGTCCTGCGCGACCAGCCCGGCCACGAATTCCACCCCGTCCGGCCACTGCTCCACCCACCAGCGCCGCTGTACGACGGAGTCCTCGACCAGCGAGACCACGTCCGCCTCGGCGACCTCGCCCGCGACGAGATCGGCGAGCACGAGGGCGCGTGCCGCGTGCAACGCCTGCTCCAGGGGGCTGACGGGGTGGCCGGAGGGATCCATGCACCCATTGTGCGCACTCTTGACCACAACACCGAGCCGAAAATATCTTTCATAGGTGACCCAGGAAGTGAAGGAAATTTTCGGCGGCGGTTCGGGAGGCGCACCGCCGGCCCCCGCCGCCCTCGCCGCCAAGGTGCGCACCCTCACCCCTTCCATGACCCGCTCCATGCAGCGCGTCGCCGAGGCCGTCGCCGGCGACCCCGCAGGCTGCGCGGCCCTCACGGTCACCGGCCTCGCCGAACTCACCGGCACCAGCGAGGCGACGGTCGTGCGCACCGCCCGCATCCTCGGCTACCCCGGCTACCGCGACCTCCGCCTCGCCCTCGCCGGCCTCGCCGCCCAGCAGCAGTCGGGCCGCGCGCCCGCGATCACGACGGACATCGCGGTGGACGACCCCATCGCGGACGTCGTCGCCAAACTCGCCTACGACGAGCAGCAGACCCTCGCGGACACGGCGGCCGGCCTCGACACGGTCCAGCTGGCCGCGGCGGTGACGGCGGCCGCGACCGCCCGCCGCATCGACGTGTACGGCGTCGGCGCGTCCGGTCTCGTCGCCCAGGACCTCACCCAGAAACTGCTGCGCATAGGCCTCATAGCCCACGCCCACCACGACCCCCACCTCGCCGTGACCAACGCGGTGCAGTTGCGGGCGGGCGACGTGGCGATCGCGATCACGCACTCGGGCGCCACGGGCGATGTCATCGAGCCACTGCGGGCCGCCTTCGAGCACGGGGCGACGACGGTGGCGATCACGGGCCGGCCGAACAGCTCGGTCACGCAGTACGCCGACCACGTACTGACGACGTCGACGGCGCGCGAGAGTGAACTGCGGCCCGCGGCCATGTCGTCGCGGACCAGCCAGCTGCTGGTGGTGGACTGTCTGTTCGTGGGGGTGGCGCAGAGGACGTACGAGACCGCGGCTCCCGCGCTCGCCGCGTCGTACGAGGCATTGGCACATCGACACCGCGGTAAGCCATAAGCCGTAGGCACGCCATCGGATCGCCACCTGAAAGAGCCACCCCCCATGACTTCCACCTCCCACCCCCGTGCTGTCCGCGCCGAGTTGGAGACCCTGACCACCGAGGCCTTCCGCCCCGAGCTGGCCGAGATCGACCGGCTCCCCACCCTCGACATCGCCCGGCTGATGAACGCGGAGGACGCCACCGTGGCCGCCGCCGTCGCCGCGGGACTGCCCGTCATCGCCGCCGCCATCGAGGACATCGCCGCCCGGATGAGCCGCGGCGGCCGCCTGGTCTACGCCGGTGCCGGTACCGCAGGGCGCCTCGGCGTGCTGGACGCCTCCGAGTGCCCGCCCACCTTCAACACCGACCCCGCGCAGGTCGTCGGCCTGATCGCGGGCGGCCCCGAGGCCATGGTCACCTCGGTCGAGGGCGCCGAGGACTCCAAGGAGCTGGCGCGGGCGGACCTCGACGCACTGGAGCTGCGGCCGTCCGACACGGTGGTCGGCGTCTCGGCCTCCGGCCGCACCCCGTACGCGATCGGCGCCGTCGAACACGCCCGCGCCCGGGGCGCGTTGACGGTCGGCCTGTCCTGCAACGCGCACAGCGCGCTGGCGGCCGCCGCCGACCACGGCATCGAGATCGTCGTGGGACCGGAGCTGCTCACCGGCTCCACCCGTCTCAAGGCGGGCACCGCCCAGAAGCTGGTCCTCAACATGCTCTCGACGATCACGATGATCCGCCTGGGCAAGACGTACGGGAACCTCATGGTCGACGTGCGCGCCTCCAACGAGAAGCTGCGCGCCCGCTCCCACCGGATCGTCGCGCTGGCCACGGGCGCGGCGGACGAGGAGATCGAGCGGGCCCTGGCGGCCACCGACGGCGAGGTGAAGAACGCCGTCCTGACGCTCCTCACCGGCGTGGACGGCCCCACAGCCACCCGCCTTCTGGAGGAGTCCGACGGCCATCTGCGCGCCGCGCTGGCGGCGGCGGGCGGCTGACCAGCACGCTCGGTGCGTGAACACCTCCTGCGACACCGCCGCGGCGATCCTCCCCCTCGTGGGCGGCCCCGCGAACATCACCTCCGTCGCCCACTGCATGACCCGCCTCCGCCTGGGCATGGTGGACCCTTCGACGGTGGACGGGGAGGCGCTGCGGGCGTTGCCGGGGGTGCTGGGCGTGGTCGAGGACGACACGTACCAGATCGTGCTGGGGCCGGGCGCGGTGGCGCGGGTGACGGCCGACTTCGAGGGGCTGCTGCGCAAGGAGACGCAGAAGGTGGGGGCGACGGACGCGGACCCCGAGCTGATGGAAGCGGTGCTGGACGACCCGTACGACTTCGGCATGGACGAGACCCTGCGCCTCGTCGGCGTCAGCACCGTGCCGGGCGGCTGCGTCGTCACCCAGCCCTGGGGCTACGCGCCGCAGCAGCCTCTCGTCCAGAAGCTCCTGTCCGCCGGCACGGTCTGCTACGGGCTGTACGCCAACCCCAAGAGCGGCAACCAGAGCAGCGTCTTCCGTGACGGCGTCGGCGAGGGCTGGGATCTGCATCCCGGTGGCGGGCCGGACGAGGGGGACAGCCCGGCGGAGGTGCTCACCAACTATGTCTTCTGTCACCACGCGGTGGCCTACTCGATCGCCTACGCGGGTCTGCGCCCCGCCGACGCCCGGGCCGTCACCGGCCCGACCGACGCCTGGGTGGAGCTGCCGGTGCGCGACCACTGGGCGCACTGACGGGCGGGGCGCTGTCGGTGCGGGTGGGTACGGTTTCCTCATGAACCACGCCCAGCTCACCGCCCTGGGCCGAGCCCTGCGCCTTCTCGGCGAGCATGGCGAGGCCCTGACCGGCGACAGTCCGGACACCAAGCTGTACGAGGTCAAGGCCGACATCAAGCGGGCCCTCGACCTGCTGGACGAGAGCGTCAACGCCGCTGCTCCCAGCACCCGCTGCGCCGAGCATCCGGGCGGGCCGGTCGACGAGAACGCGCCAGACCTGTGTCTGCTGTGCGAGACCCGCCGCCGTACCGCCCGGCGCTCCCAGATCAACGGCCCCTCCGCACCGGCGCAGGCCGCCTCCGCCCCTTCCCGTTACGGCGTGCGCGAGGACCGGCCGCAGCCGCAGCAGCGCTGGCTGCCCGAGATGTGGAACGGGCAGGAGTGGCAGCTGTGCGGTACACCGAGGCGGGACCGGAGGGAAGCCGAGCTGTATCTCGCCGCCCAGCGGCGCGGCCCCCGGGCCGCCATGGCGTACCGGCTCGTCCATGAGTTCACCGACTACGAGGTGCTGCGGGTGTGGGGCACCCCCGTCAAGGTCGACATCGAGCCCCTGGGCAACCTGTAGTCGGCGAAGGACCCGCCACAGCCACCGTGACGGGCCCGACCGGCTCACCGGGTCCATGACTCGGCCGCGACCCCAGCCGCTTCGGAAGCGTCCTGGGGCACCGGCGCCGGGGCGTCCAGGAGCCTCGGCGGCTCCGGGACGATCGGAGGCTGGCACCGCGGCCACGGCGTTCGGCCGTGGTGGTGCGGCGGCAGGGGTGCGACAGATCAGCCGTACTGTTCCACGAAGGACCGCACCTTGTCCTCGTCCAGCTCGTAGACCGTCTCGTGGGCCCGGGGGTCGCGTGCGTGGTAGGTGTGGAAGAGCGGGCCGGCGGCTCCCCCGAGAACGACCAGGGAAGCCGAGGCACCGCGCACCGCGCGCTCGGTCCCCGGCGCCGTCGTCAGGTCGATGCGGTTGACCACGCCGGGGGTGACCCACACCGGGACGGACTCCAGGAGGCCGCAGAGCTGGAGGTGGAAGTGGCCGGTGAGGATCACCTTGACGTCGGTGCCTCGGACCGCCGCTGCCAGGTCGACGGGGTTGCGCAGACCGAAGAGCTGCTGGAGGGGGTTGTCCAGCGCGAAGGGCGGGTGATGGAAGGCGAGGACCGTGCCGTTCGGGGAAGGGGTCGCCAACACGCCCCGCAGCCAGTCGAGTTGGGCGGCGCCGAGATGCCCGTGCACCTTCCCCGGCACCAGCGAGTCCAGCGTCACGAACCGCCACCCCGCCACCATGCTCACCGCGGCCCGCTCCCCCTGCGCGGACTCCAGCACCCGGCCGGGCTCCGAGTGCCCACTGCCCAGCACCTTGGCGAAGGCCGCGCGCTCGTCGTGGTTGCCGGTCGTGTAGAAGACAGGCACCCCACCGAGCCTTCGCGCGAACTCCCCGAACAACTCCCTGACGGCCGTATACGCCTCCACCGCCCCGTCGTTGGCGAGGTCCCCGGTGACGACGATCGCGTCGACGCCCTGTACATCCCGGAGTTCGGCGAGCATGAGGCGCAGCGAGTCGTGAGCGTTGACGCCGTGCCGGTTGGGGGCGTCGGTGCGTTCGAGGTGGGTGTCGGAGAGATGAAGGATCCTCATCTCCGCAAACTAGCGGGAGTCGACGCGCATTTCAGCCCATCGGCCTCCTCTCCAGCCCCTCCGGCGTTTGAGGACGAGGCCCTTCGGGCCGATGGGGGTCTGGGGGCGCAGCCCCCGGGGACGCGCACCCCCACCGGCCCGCAGCGGAGTCAGCTGAGCGAGCGCAGCGCCACCGCGTCGTAGGCCTTCAGCTCGTCCGTGCGGCCCGCCAGTACCTTCGCTGCCCACTCCGGGTCCTGGAGCAGCGCGCGGCCGATGGCGACGAGGTCGTACTCCTCGCGCTCCAGGCGGTCGAGGAGGTCGTCGATGCCGCGGAGCGGGGAGCCCTCGCCCATGAAGCCCTTGAGGAAGTCGCCGTCGAGGCCGACCGAGCCGACGGTGATGGCCTGCTTGCCGGTGAGCTTCTTGGTCCAGCCGGCGAGGTTGAGGTCGGAGTCCTCGAACTCGGGGAGCCAGTAGCGGCGGGTGGAGGCGTGGAAGGCGTCGACACCGGCGGCGGCGAGCGGGCTCAGGACGGCCTCCAGCTCCTCCGGGGTCTCGGCGAGGCGGGCGTCGTAGGCCTCCTGCTTCCACTGCGAGTAGCGGAAGATGATCGGGAACTCCGCGGAGACCGTCTCCCGTACGGCCGCCACGATCTCGGCCGCGAACTTCGTACGGGCGACGAGGTCACCGCCGTAGGCGTCGCTACGGCGGTTGGTCCCCGACCACAGGAACTGGTCGACGAGGTAGCCGTGGGCGCCGTGTATCTCCACACCGTCGAAGCCGATGCGCTCGGCCGCGGCCGCGGCCTCGGCGAAGGCGCCGATGACGTCGTCCAGGTCGCGCTGGGTCATCGTCACGCCGGTGGGCTCGTCGGCGCCGGGCCGCAGACCGGAGGGTCCGACCACGGGGGCGTCCGGGACGGGGCCCTTGCCCGGGGTGCGGGTCATGCCGATGTGCCAGAGCTGCGGGACGATGGTGCCGCCCGCCGCGTGCACGTCCTCGGCGACCTTCGCCCAGCCGGCGAGCTGCTCCTCGCCGTGGAAGCGCGGGACGCGGGTGCTCTCGCCCGCCGAGTCGTGGCCGACGTACGTGCCCTCGGTGACGATCAGGCCGACGCCCGCGGCCGCGCGGCGCGAGTAGTACGACGCCACGTCCGCGCCCGGGATGCCGCCCGGGGAGAACATGCGCGTCATCGGCGCCATGACGATGCGGTTCGGGACGGTCAGGCCGTTGATCGTGATGGGCCGCGAGAGGACCTCGGCGGCACGGGAGGCGGGGACGGGGACGGAGGCGGTCACGCGGGGGCTCCTTGGAGGTGACTCATCTGACCAGCTGGTATGTGCGTACGCATTGTTGCACCTCCTTAACTAACTGGCTGTGTGGCCCCTCACATCCCGCAAACGCCCGAGGGCGGCACCCCCTGCCTTCGCAGGAAGTGCCGCCCTCGGAAAGGACGTTGATCAACCGGAGCCGAAACTCCTGGGCCGATCAGAAGTCCATGTCACCGCCCGGCATGCCGCCACCGGCAGGCGCGGCGGCCTTCTCCGGCTTGTCGGCGATGACGGCCTCGGTGGTGAGGAAGAGCGCGGCGATGGACGCGGCGTTCTGCAGAGCGGAGCGCGTGACCTTCGCCGGGTCGATGATGCCCTCGGCGATCATGTCGACGTACTCACCGGTGGCCGCGTTGAGGCCCCAGCCCACGGTCAGGTTGCGGACCTTCTCGACCACGACGCCGCCCTCGAGACCACCGTTGACGGCGATCTGCTTCAGCGGGGCCTCGAGCGCGAGCTTCACGGCGTTGGCGCCGGTCGCCTCGTCACCCGAGAGCTCGAGCTTCTCGAACACCGCGGAGGCCTGGAGCAGGGCCACGCCACCACCGGCGACGATGCCCTCCTCGACGGCCGCCTTGGCGTTGCGCACGGCGTCCTCGATGCGGTGCTTGCGCTCCTTGAGCTCGACCTCGGTCGCGGCACCGGCCTTGATGACGGCGACGCCACCGGCGAGCTTGGCCAGGCGCTCCTGGAGCTTCTCGCGGTCGTAGTCCGAGTCGCTGTTCTCGATCTCGGCGCGGATCTGGTTGACGCGACCGGCAACCTGGTCCGCCGAGCCCGAGCCGTCGACGATCGTCGTCTCGTCCTTGGTGATGACGACCTTGCGGGCGCGGCCCAGGAGGTCCAGGGTCGCGTTCTCCAGCTTGAGGCCGACCTCCTCGGAGATGACCTCGCCGCCCGTGAGGATGGCGATGTCGCCGAGCATGGCCTTGCGACGGTCACCGAAGCCCGGGGCCTTGACGGCGACGGACTTGAAGGTGCCGCGGATCTTGTTGACGACCAGGGTCGACAGGGCCTCGCCCTCGACGTCCTCGGCGATGATCAGCAGCGGCTTGCCCGACTGCATGACCTTCTCCAGGAGCGGGAGCAGGTCCTTGACGGAGCCGATCTTGGAGTTGGCGATGAGGATGTACGGGTCGTCGAGCGACGCCTCCATCCGCTCCATGTCGGTGGCGAAGTACGCCGAGATGTAGCCCTTGTCGAAGCGCATACCCTCGGTGAGCTCCAGCTCCAGACCGAAGGTCTGGGACTCCTCGACGGTGATGACGCCTTCCTTGCCGACCTTGTCCATCGCCTCGGCGATGAGCTCGCCGATCTGGGTGTCGGCGGCGGAGATGGAGGCCGTCGAAGCGATCTGCTCCTTGGTCTCGACATCCTTCGCCTGCTCGAGCAGGGCACCGGAGACAGCCTCGACGGCCTTCTCGATACCGCGCTTGAGAGCCATCGGGTTGGCACCGGCGGCCACGTTGCGCAGACCCTCGCGCACCAGGGCCTGGGCCAGAACGGTCGCGGTCGTCGTGCCGTCGCCGGCTACGTCGTCCGTCTTCTTCGCGACTTCCTTGACCAGCTCGGCGCCGATCTTCTCGTACGGGTCCTCGAGCTCGATCTCCTTGGCGATGGAGACACCATCGTTGGTGATCGTGGGGGCGCCCCACTTCTTCTCGAGGACGACGTTGCGGCCCTTGGGGCCGAGCGTCACCTTGACGGCGTCCGCGAGCTGGTTCATGCCGCGCTCGAGGCCGCGCCGCGCCTCCTCGTCGAACGCGATGATCTTGGCCATGTGAAGTGGTCCCTCCAGGACTGGGGGTGATTCCTTCGGACCGCGCCCGCGCCCGCGACGGACGGCTCGCACACCTTGTGGTTCCTTGCCCCACCTGGCCTGCGGGCCTCACCGACCCGGTCCTTCATTGTCACTCTCACCTTCAGAGTGCTAACGCCAATGATTAGCACTCGACCCCGTCGAGTGCAAGGTGCGCCTGCGAAGCAGGCTCCTTGAGGGGTGGTGGTCGGGCGACGGGCGGGCGCAAGCGCCTCTCAGGGATCGTCCAGGTGCCGCACGGGGTCCGGGCAGGTGTAGGACGGCTTCTGGGCAGGTCTCGGACGGGGTCCGGACATGCCGGAGGGCCCGTACCCATGACTCCCCATGGGGTACGAGCCCTCCGAAAAAGAACGAAGAACGACGCTGCAGTTACCCGGCGCGTGCTTCAGCCTGTCGCAAGGCGGACCATGTCCGCCTGCGGCCCCTTCTGGCCCTGCGAGATCTCGAAATCGACCCGCTGACCTTCCTCGAGGGTGCGGTAGCCGTCCATTTGAATCGCGCTGTAGTGGACGAAAACATCCGCACCACCGTCGACCGCGATGAAGCCGTACCCCTTCTCCGCGTTGAACCACTTGACGGTGCCCTGAGCCATGCCTAACTCCCCTATTACTGGCCCTTGCACAGATCCACACTTCGCGGATCCGGGTCAGACCTCACCCCCCACGGATTGGGGGCGTGCGCCGGAACGCGTCGACCGCGGCTGAATGTATCTGTCCAACTGCCGTCTGCAACAGGTCAATCGGACGAGAATTCTGGACGCGAAGGGTCCGGAATGTAGTGAGAATTCGCCCGAATTCTAGGCAAGTCGGGCTCCACAAAAGGAACAAAGTTCACAAAAGAACCGCACACTTTGGCTACTTCTCGTCGCATCCGAAGCGAGAACTCATATGCGGCTGGCATGGGGAGTGGAGCGGTTTCCCCAACTGTACCGCGCTCAACCATAGAGAATTGCCCCCTCCGCTTCTCTCACGGAGGGGGCAATTCGATGAACTCTGGGTAATCGGCCTTACCGAGGGTAACGACCGGGCCCGGTCAGCCTCCGGCGACAGCCGGAATGATCGAGACGCCGGCCCCCTCCGGAGTGGCCGTCTCCAGGCCCTGCTCGAAGCGGACGTCGTCGTCGTTGACGTACACGTTGACGAAGCGGCGCAGCTTGCCCTGGTCGTCCAGGACGCGGGCCGCGATCCCGGTGTGGTTCTTCTCGAGGTCGGCGATGACCTCGGCGAGGGTCGCGCCCTCGGCGGCGACCTCGGCCTGTCCGCCGGTGTAGGTGCGCAGGATGGTGGGGATGCGGACGTTGACGCTCACGGTTGAACCTCCGGTCGGGGTTGCGGGGGCCTAGACGAGGCCGGCCTCGCGGAACGAGTCAAGGTTGGGGCGGATGGTCGCAGTGAGCCCCGTACCCGCCACCGCATCCAGGGTCTTCAGTCCGTCGCCCGTGTTCAGCACAACGGTGGTCAGCGTCGGGTCCAGCAGGCCGTTCTCGATCAGCTTCTTGGTGACACCGACCGTCACACCGCCCGCGGTCTCCGCGAAGATGCCCTCGGTCCGCGCCAGCAGCTTGATCGCGTCCACGACCTGCTCGTCGTTGACGTCCTCCACCGCACCGCCGGTACGGCGCGCGATGTCCAGGACGTACGGCCCGTCCGCCGGGTTGCCGATGGCGAGGGACTTGGCGATGGTGTTCGGCTTCTGCGGCCGCACCACGTCGTGGCCCGCCTTGTAGGCGACGGAGACCGGCGAGCAGCCCTCGGCCTGGGCGCCGAAGATCCGGTACGGCTTGTCCTCGACGAGCCCGAGCTTGATCAGCTCCTGCAGACCCTTGTCGATCTTCGTGAGCTGCGAGCCGGAGGCGATCGGCACGACCAGCTGGTCGGGGAGCCGCCAGCCCAGCTGCTCGCAGATCTCGTACGCCAGGGTCTTGGAGCCCTCGGCGTAGTAGGGCCGCAGGTTGACGTTGACGAAGCCCCAGCCCTCGCCGGCCGGGTCGCCGATCAGCTCGGAGCAGAAGCGGTTCACGTCGTCGTAGTTGCCCTCGATGCCGACAAGCTCGCCACCGTAGATGGCGGCCATGACGACCTTGCCCTGCTCCAGGTCGTGCGGGATGAACACGCAGGAACGCAAGCCGGCGCGGGCGGCGGCGGCGCCGACGGCACCGGCCAGGTTGCCCGTGGAGGAGCAGGAGAGCGTGGTGAAGCCGAAGGCGCGCGCGGCCTCCAGGGCCTGGGCGACGACGCGGTCCTTGAAGGAGTGCGTCGGGTTGCCGGAGTCGTCCTTCACATACAGACCGCCGGTGACACCGAGTTCGCGGGCCAGGTTGTCGGCCTTGACGAGGTGGGTCCAGCCCGGGTTGATGTTGGGCTTGTCGGCCACGTCCGCGGGGACGGGCAGCAACGGCGCGTAGCGCCAGATGTTCGCGGGTCCCGCCTCGATCCGCTTGCGGAGTTCCTCGGTGTCGTAGGCCGAGAAGTCATAGGCGATCTCGAGCGGGCCGAAACACTCCTCGCACGCGAAGACCGGGCCGAGGGGGACGCGGTGACCGCACTCGCGGCAGCTGAGCGCCGCGGCCGGGCCGAGGTCTACGGTGGTTTCGGTGGTGCTTGCAACAGTCTGCGCAGCCATGAGAGGCGAGGCCCTTTCCTCATCTTCCTCACGACGCATCTCGCCGTGAGACGGATTTGGCACCTTCCCGAGTCGGGAGCCTCACGCGCGTGAGAAACCGACTGGAGGGTTGCCGGGGCTTCATCGGGCCGTATCCCTCTGCCCCTCTGGATGAGCGGTATGAAGTTGTGTGAACGGCGGGCCACCCTCGACATGCGATGGTCATCCGCGTTGTTCAAGACTGTAACCGACGACCAGGACAGTTGAGATAGTCGTCCGGTCCGCGAGATGGATCACATGCTGATACGCATACTCGCCGAGAGAACGCAGAGGAGCCGCGCACTGTGCTGAACGAAGTCGAGCGCTGGCTGACCACCCGGTCCTGGTCCCTGACCGATCGCCCGCTCCACCAGCTCCTGGCCGCCAAACAACGCACGAACCAGACGGTCAGTGTCGTCCTGCCCGCGCTCAACGAGGAGGAGACGGTCGGTGACATCGTCTCCGTGATCCGTCACGACCTCATGCAGCAGGTCCCGCTCGTCGACGAGATAGTCGTCGTCGACTCGGGCTCCACCGACCGTACCTCGCAGGTCGCCGCCGCGGCCGGGGCGACCGTCGTCCACCGCGACGACATCCTGCCCCGACTCCCGGCCGTGCCCGGCAAGGGCGAGGTGCTGTGGCGCTCGCTGCTGGTGACGCGCGGCGACATCGTCTGCTTCATCGACGCCGACCTGAAGGAGTTCTCCTCCGACTTCGTCTCCGGGATCGTGGGCCCGCTGCTCACCGACCCCGGCGTCGACCTCGTCAAGGGCATGTACGACCGCCCGCTGGGCGGCGCGGCGGGCCAGGGCGGCCGGGTGACCGAGCTGATGGCCCGCCCGCTGCTGAACATGCACTGGCCCCAGCTGGCCGGCTTCGTCCAGCCGCTGGGCGGCGAGTACGCGGCCCGCCGCTCCCTGCTGGAACAGCTGCCGTTCCCGGTCGGCTACGGCGTCGAGCTCGGCATGCTGGTCGACGCGCTGCACCTGGTGGGCCTGGACGCGCTGGCCCAGGTCGACGTGGGCGTCCGCAAGCACCGCCACCAGGACGGGCAGGCCCTGGGCCGGATGTCCGCCGCGATCTACCGCACGGCCCAGCTGCGGCTGGCCCGCGGCCACCTCATCCGCCCCTCCCTCACCCAGTTCGAGCGGGGCGCGGACGGCTTCGAGCCGCGGACGTACTCCGTGGACACGGAGGAGCGGCCGCCGATGGTGGAGATCGGAGAGTACGCGTCCCGGAAGGTCGCCTGAGGAAGGCCGTATTACGGCGACCACAAGCCCGTATACGGCGAACCGTACGTTTGAGCGTTTACGGGTCGGGCTAGGTTGAGGCGTATGGCTTCCACGCAGGCTGACCAGGGTGCCCGGGTGCTCGTCGCGTCCAACCGCGGCCCGGTCTCGTACGAGGTTCAGGAGGACGGCTCGCTGTCCGCGAAACGCGGTGGCGGCGGGCTGGTCTCCGGCCTCTCCGCGATCGGGTCGGACGCGGACTCGCTATGGGTGTGCTCGGCGCTCTCCGACGGCGACCGCGAGGCGGTGCGGCGCGGGGCGGGCGAGCAGGGGGTGCGGATGCTCGACATCCCCGCTGACGTGCACGCGGACGCGTACAACGGCATCGCGAACTCGGCCCTGTGGTTCGTCCACCACATGCTGTACCAGACCCCGCTGGAGCCGGTCTTCGACGCGGAGTTCCGGCGCCAGTGGGTGTCGTACGAGACGTACAACCGCGCCTTCGCCGAGGCACTGGCCGAGGAGGCGGGGCAGGGCGCGGCGGTGGTGGTGCAGGACTACCACCTGACGCTGGTGCCCGGCATGCTGCGCGAGCTGCGCCCCGACCTGCGGATCGGCCACTTCTCGCACACTCCCTGGGCGCCCCCGGAGTACTTCCGGATGCTGCCGGACGACATCGCCGAGCAGGTGCTGCGGGGCATGCTGGGCGCGGACCGGCTGGGGTTCCTGACCCGGCGGTGGGCGTCGGCGTTCGAGGCGTGCGCGGCGCAGCTCGTCGGTGGTCTCGGGGACACCCGGATCGGTGTGCACGGGCTCGGGGCGGACGCGGACTTCCTGCGCAAGCGCTCGCACGAGGCGGACGTGGACGAGCGGCTGGCGGCGCTGCGGGCGGAGATCGGCGAGGGCCGCAGGACGATCGTCCGGGTCGACCGGACCGAACTGTCCAAGAACATCGTCCGGGGCCTGCTGGCGTACCGGCAGCTGCTGGATGACCACCCCGAGTGGCGGGAGCGAGTCGTGCACGTGGCGTTCGCCTACCCGTCGCGGCAGGACCTCGCGGTGTACCGGGAGTACACGGCGCAGGTCCAGCGGGTCGCGGAGGAGATCAACTCGGTGTACGGCACGGCGGGCTGGAAGCCGGTCGTCCTGCACGTGAAGGACGACTTCGCACGCTCGCTGGCGGCGTACCGGCTGGCCGACGTGGCGCTGGTGAACCCGATCCGGGACGGCATGAACCTGGTCGCGAAGGAGATGCCGGTCGTGTCGGACGAAGGATGCGTGCTGGTGCTGTCGCGGGAGGCGGGGGCGTACGAGGAGCTGGGCGAGGACGCGATCGTGGTCAACCCGTACGACGTGGTCGGTACGGCGGGAGCCCTGCACGAGGCGTTGACCCTGCCGGTGGAGGAGCGGGCGGAGCGGACCAAGAGGCTGGCCGCGGCGGCCACGGCGCTGGCGCCGGCCCAGTGGTTCCTGGACCAGCTGCACGCGCTCGACGCCGATCAGCCCAGCTGAGCGGCGAGCGCCCGCAGCAGCTCTACGACACCCTGCGGACCGTCGACGACGAGATCGGCCCGGTCCTTCAGCTCGGGAACCTCCTCGCTGCCCGCGCTGCACACCAGCAGGCCGGGGACGCCGTCGGAGCGGAGCTTGTCGACGGCGGAGTAGGCGGGGAGGTCGCCCAGGTCGTCGCCCGCGTACAGCACGGCCTCGGCGCCCAGCTCACGGACGTACTCCGCCAGGGCCACGCCCTTGTCCATGCCGGGCGGCCGCAGTTCCAGCACCAGCCGGCCGGGTTCGACGATGAGGCCGTGACGGGTGGCGAGGTCGGTGAGGGGTTCGCGCAGTGCCTCGAAGGCGGCCTGGGGGTCTTCGGCGCGGCGGGTGTGGACGGCCAGGGCGCGGCCCTTCTCCTCGATCCACGTGCCCTGCCAGGCGCCGATCCGGTCGAGGAACCCGGGCAGCGCGGCGCGGGTGTGGGCGACGCCGGGGTGGGGCGGCGGGGCGGTGATGTCGCCGGTGGCGGCGTCCCAGCGTTCGGCACCGTAGTGGCCGAGGACGACCAGGTGGTCGAGTCCTGGCATCCCGTCGAACCCGCCGAGCCGTACGGCCACGCCGGGCGGGCGACCGGTGATCACCGCGACGGAGGCGACCTTCGGGGCCAGTGCGGCGAGCGCGGCCGCCGCCTCGGGGTGCGCCCGGGCCTGCTCGGGGTCGGCCACGATCGGCGCGAGCGTCCCGTCGAAGTCGAACGCGACAACGGCTTTGCTGGGCCGGCTGAGGATGGCGTCCAGTCCGTCCCGACCGACCTGGGTGACGGGTGCCGGCAGTGACTCGTCCGTGACGTGCGTGTGGCTGCCCATACGCCGACCCTAATGTCTTCGCCCCCGCCGCCCCTACCCGTCCCACCCTCCAGGGGCATGCTGCCCCTTCGACCCCGCTCCCAGGGCGCGCTGCCCCCTGGAACCCCGCTCCTCAAACGCCGGAGGAGCTGACATGCTGCTCACCCCGTCCGGCATCCCGGGACGAGGCTGACACCGTCCCGAACCCCCACCCACCCGCAGGGGTCTTCGCCTCTCAACGCCGCTCCAGGAAATCTCAGCCCGTCCGGCGTTTGAGGACGAGGCCCCTTCAGGGCCGACAGCGGGGGTCTGGGGGCGCAGCCCCCAGGGACGGGACGGGTAGGGGCGGCGGGGGCGAGGAAACCCGAGGGTCACCTCTCCGATCTGCGGGAATCCCTCACCCGGCGCAGGCGGTTCACCGTGACCGGGTCGAAGGCGAG
Organism: Streptomyces sp. WM6386; assembly: GCF_000972385.1. Lineage (GTDB taxonomy): Bacteria > Actinomycetota > Actinomycetes > Streptomycetales > Streptomycetaceae > Streptomyces. The sequence continues at coordinate 101,532 of NZ_JXTE01000018.1, read as the reverse complement.
GGCTCGTGGGTCGTCGAGCAGGGCGTTCAGGAGCTGGTAGTAGCGAACCGGCACCAACCCCAGCTCCTCCCGTATCGCCCGTTCCTTCGCCCCCGGCCCGGCGAACCCCCGCCGCTCCAGGACGAGGATCGCCCGCTCCCGGGCTCCGAGCCCGTCCTGGTCGTCCATGCCCCGCACGGTAGCCGCAGCCACCGACAACGCCTACTTCCCGCTCTCCGCCTCCAGCGCTGTCGACTGAAGCCCGGCGAGGACCGCCGTAGGGCTGCCACCGGACGCCACCGAGCTCCCGATCCGCTTCTTCACCGCCGCGCTCACCGTGGCCCAGGACGTCCGCCCGACCGGATACAGCTCGGACAGCGGAAGCTCCTCCAGGAACGGCCGGAGGTCCTTGTCGTGCGCTGCCGTGCTCATGACGTCGGACGCGGACGCGGTGACCGGCAGCAGGTCGTACTCGCGGGAGAAGGCGAGGACGTTCTTCTCGTCGTAGACGAAGTCGAGGAAGTCCCCGACCTGCTCGGCGTGGCCGTTCTGCCTGAAGGCCGTCATCCAGTCGGCCACACCCATGGAGACCTTGGTCTGGCCGTCGGCCCCGGGCATCGGCACCATGCCGAACTTCACGCCCTTCTTGGCGGCCATCTGCATCAGCGTCGGATGCCCGTTGAGCATCCCGACCTGCCCGTTCGCGAACGCGGCGAACGCGTCGGCCCGGTTCAGCCTCCCCGGCGCGACCGGCCCGGTCAGCCCCTTGCCGACGAGATCGTCCTTGAGCCAGGTGAGGGTCGCGACGTTCTCGGCGGAGTCGATGCCGTACGACGTACCGAGGTTCTCGGTGTAGCCGCCCCCGCCGCTCAGCAGCCACTGCATGGTCTCTGCCTGCGCCTCCTCGGGGCCGAGCGGGAGGGCGTACGGGTACTTCACCCCGTTCGCCTTGAGCGCGGCGGCGTCCGCGGCGAGCTCGTCCCAGGTCTTCGGCGCGCCGAGGCCGGCCTCGGCGAAGAGGGTCTTGTTGTAGAAGAGCAGCCGCGTGGAGGCCGCGAACGGCATGCCGTACTGCGTCCCGTCCACCTCCCCCGCGGAGGCGAACTGTGCCGCGAAGTCGGCCTGTGTGGAGATGGAGAGCAGTTCGTCGGCCGAGTAGAGGAGGTCGGCGGCGGCGTAGTCGGCGTACGCGCCGATCTGCGCCATGTCGGGCGCGTCCCCGGCGGCGACCATCTCCTTGACCTTGCGGTCGACGTCGTTCCAGGAGTAGACGCTGACGTCGACCGTCACGTTCGGGTGCTGCTTCCCGTACTGCTCGACGAGCCCGTCCCAGTACTTCTGCGAGCTGTTGGCCTTGCTGTCGCCGTAGTCGGCGGCGACCAGCTTCAGCGTCACCTCGTCGGAGTCCGCCCCGGCCCCGCAGCCGCCGAGTACCGCCGTCATGCCCAGTGCGGACACCACCGCGATCGTTCCTGTCCTACGCCGCTGCACTGCTGAGCCCCATCCCGTCACCGAGTCGCCGAAACTTTCGAAAGGTCAGACATAAGGTCTACACCACGTAAGTGGACTAGACCTCTCATGGGTCGCCGGGCCACACTACCCCCGTGAGACATGTCATCGCCCTCGATGTGGGCGGCACCGGAATGAAGGCCGCCCTCGTCGGCGCCTCCGGCGAGCTGCTCCACCAGGCCCGCCGGGCAACCGGCCGTGAGCGCGGCCCGGACGCGGTCGTCGAGGGCATCCTCGACTTCGCCGCCGACCTGCGCGCGTACGGCGCCGAGCACCTCGGCGAGCCCGCGTCCGCCGCCGGCGTCGCCGTCCCCGGCATCGTCGACGCCGAGCGCGGCATCGCCGCCTACGCCGCCAACCTCGGCTGGCGCGACGTACCGCTGCGCGCCCTGCTCACCGAAAGGCTCGCGGGCGCCCCCGTCGCCCTCGGCCACGACGTCCGCACCGGCGGTCTCGCCGAGGGCCGCATCGGCGCCGGCCGGGGCGCCGACCGCTTCCTCTTCGTCCCCCTGGGCACCGGCATCGCGGGCGCGATCGGCATCGCCGGCCGGGTGGAGGCGGGCGCGCACGGCTTCGCGGGCGAGATCGGCCACATCGTCGTACGCCCCGGCGGCACCCCCTGCCCCTGCGGCCAGCACGGCTGTCTGGAGCGGTACGCCTCCGCGGCGGCCGTCAGCGAGGCATGGGCCGCCGCCTGCGCGGACCCGGACGCCGACGCGGCGGACTGCGCGAAGGCGGTGCGCTCCGGAGACCCCCGAGCCGTACAGGTCTGGCAGACCGCGGTCGACGCCCTCGCCGACGGCCTGGTCACCGCCCTCACCCTCCTGGACCCACGCACCCTGATCATCGGTGGCGGCCTGGCCGAGGCGGGGGAAACCTTGTTCACACCACTGCGGGACGCGGTCCGGCAGCGCATCACTTTCCAGAAGCTGCCGACGATCGTCCCGGCGGCGCTGGGGGACACGGCGGGATGCCTGGGTGCCGGGCTACTGGCTTGGGACCTCCTCACAACAACTGACGGCACGGAGGTAGCAACCTGATGGCAACCCCCTCAGGGGCGCGGGGAACTGCGCGACCAGCCACAGACAACCCGCAGCCCGCGACGGGCAAAGCGCCCCTCGTCCTGTCCGGCGCAACGGTCGTCCTCCCCACCGGAACTGTCAAAGACGGCCGAGTGATCATCGACGGCACCCGAATCGCCGGCAGCGCTCCAGAGAACGCCCAGGTCATGGACGTCCGCGGCCACACGCTGGTGCCGGGCTTCGTCGACATCCACAACCACGGCGGCGGCGGAGCCTCGTTCACCTCAGGCACCGCAGACGACGTAGTCAGGGGCATCCACACCCACCGCCTCCACGGCACCACCACCCTCGTCGCCTCCACCGTCACCGGCGACATGGACTTCCTGGCCCAGCGGGCGGGCCTCCTGTCCGAACTCGCCGAGCAGGGCGACATCGCCGGCATCCACTTCGAGGGCCCGTTCATCTCCCCCTGCCGCAAGGGCGCGCACTCCGAGGAACTGCTGCGCGACCCGGACCCGGCAGAGGTCCGCAAGCTGATCGACGCGGCGCGCGGCAAGGCCAGGATGGTCACCCTCGCCACCGAACTCCCCGGCGGCATCGACTCCGTACGCCTGCTCGCCGAACACGGCGTCATCGCGGCGATCGGCCACACGGACGCGACGTACGAGCAGACGGTGGAGGCGATCGACGCGGGCGCGACCGTCGCGACGCACCTGTTCAACGCGATGCCCACGCTCGGCCACCGCACCCCCGGCCCGATCGCCGCCCTCCTGGAGGACGAGCGCATCACGGTCGAGCTGATCAACGACGGCACCCATCTCCACCCGGCCGCCCTCCAGCTGGCGTTCCATCACGCGGGCCCGGACCGGGTCGCGTTCATCACGGACGCGATGGACGCGGCCGGCTTCGGCGACGGCCGCTACATGCTCGGCCCGCTGGAGGTCGAGGTCAGCGAGGGGGTGGCGCGGCTGGTGGAAGGTGGCTCGATCGCGGGCTCCACGCTCACCCTGGACCGCGCCTTCCAGCGGGCGGTGACGGTCGACCGGCTGTCCGTCGAGGACGCCGTGGCGGCGCTGTCCGCCAACCCGGCCCGGCTGCTGGGGATGTACGACACGATCGGCTCGCTGGAGCCGGGCAAGTATGCCGACCTGGTACTTCTTGACCATCAATTCGCCCTCAAGGGCGTGATGCGACGCGGTGAATGGGTGGTCGATCCCCAACTGGGCTGAAGTGTCCTTCTGTTAGGCGGCGGTTGTCCTGGGAGACTGGGACGGCCGCCGTCCGCGCGGACACAGTGCAGCGTTTTCTTACGGGGAGGTCGGTTCAGGTGATCCTCACGGTCACGCTGAACACCGCTCTGGACATCACCTATCGCGTACGGGCCCTCGAACCGCACGCTTCCCATCGCGTCTCCGAGGTGACCGAACGTCCCGGCGGCAAGGGCCTGAACGTGGCCCGCGTACTCGCCGCCCTCGGCCACGAGGTGACGGTCACCGGCTTCGTGGGCGGCGCGACGGGAGGCGTCGTACAGGAGCACCTCACGGCGACGTCCGGCGTGGTGAACGCCCTGGTCCCCGTCTTGGGCGCGACCCGGCGCACGATAGCGGTGGTGGACGAACGGAGCGGCGACACCACCCAGTTGAACGAACCCGGCCCGACCGTCACACCCGCCGAGTGGTCCGCCTTCCAGGAGGCGTACGAGGATCTGCTCCCGTCGATGGCGGCGGTGGCCCTGTGCGGCAGCCTGCCGCCGGGAGTGCCGGTGGGGGCGTACGCGGGGTTGGTGCGGACCGCTCGCGCGGCCGGGGTCCCGGTCCTCCTCGACACCAGCGGCGAAGCCCTGCGGCGCGGGGTCGCGGCCCGCCCGGACATCATCAAGCCGAACGCCGACGAACTGGCCGAACTGACGGGCTCCCACGAGCCGTTGCGCGCCACGCAGGACGCACGGCGGCGGGGCGCCCGCGCGGTCGTCACGTCTCTCGGTGCGGAGGGCCTCCTCGCCGCGTCCCCCGAGGGCCGCTGGCGCGCCACCCCGCCGACCCGTGTCCACGGCAACCCGACGGGCGCCGGCGACTCCGCGGTCGCGGGGCTGCTGTCGGGGCTGGTCGAGCAGCTGCCGTGGCCGGACCGGCTGGCCCGCGCGGTCGCGCTGTCGGCGGCGACGGTACTGGCGCCGGTGGCGGGCGAGTTCGACGCGTCCGCGTACGAGGAGTTGCGGGGGCGGGTCGCGGTGACGGGGGACGTCAACGCGGCCTGAGGGCTACGGGTCGACGTTCTCCGTCACGGAGAACTGGTCGAGCAGGGCATTGCACTGGTTGCCCTGTTCGCATGAGAGCTGGATCGTGTTGGTGCCCTTGTTCAGGGAGACCTGGGCCCAGGTGGTCTGCCAGCCCTTCTCCCAGTCGCCCTTGGGCAGCCCGCCGAAGTTCTTCATGTTCAGCGGCTGGGTGCTGGCCGTGCCGTTGACCGTCAGCGTCCCGTTGGCGTCGACGCCAGGAATGCTGTAGCGCACGTAAACCCGGTAGGTACCGGACTTCTCGATGCCGTTGACGGTCCAGATGACCTTCGCGCCAACCTGGTTGAAGCCCTGGACGTAGATGCCGCCGTCGGACTTGGCGCCCTTCACGTCGGACGCGGTGGCCGTGCCGCCCTCCAGGCGCAGCACCTTCGCGTCCGCCTTAGGGAGCTCTCCGGCCTCCGCCGACTGCGAGGTCGACGCACTCGGCTCCGAGCTCTGCGAGGTACTCGGCGTGCTGCTGGCCTGGTTGCCGGAGGCGTCGTCGTCGCCGTCGCCGCCCAGCATCGCCACCCCGATGCCGATGACGACCGCGGCGACCACCGCGATGGCACCGATCAGCAGGCCCTTGGTGTTGGGACCCCGGCCGCGACCGCCACCGCCGTACCCCTGCTGCGGGTGCTGGGTGGTGGGGGCGCCGCCCGGGAAGGTCTCCGGTGCCGCGTAGTGCGCGTTGTTGGGCTGGCCGTAGGCGCCCTGCTGCTGCGGCACCTGGCCGTACGGCGCGGTGGACTGCTGCTGCGGCTGCCCGTACTGGCGCTGGCCGACCGCGCGCACCCGGTTGACGGAGCCCGGATAGCCGTAGCCGCCGGAGGGCGGCTGGGCTCCGTTGGCCTGTCCGTCGGCGTAGAGGTAGCCGAACGGGTCGTCGTCCTCGGGCGGCGTGTTCGCGCCGGTGGTGCCGGACGTCATCCCAGGTACTCCTCAGCAGGTGCGGGGACGGATGCGGTACGCGTGGTGAATGGCGAGCCTACCCGCTCCTGCTGCCCCAAACGGGTGACTCGGATCGCATCAGCTCGCTGACCTGGGGATCATCCCGCGCGTCTGTGTTGTTTGGGACGAGATCGTTTCTCTACGTACATCCGCTCGTCGGCGGACTTCAACACTTCGTCCGCCGTCATCCCGCAGTGCGCCCAGCCGATGCCGAAACTGGCGCCGACGCGGACGGCCCGGCCCTCGGCGCGGATGGGCTGGATGATCTCGTTGCGCAGGCGTACGGCGAGGTCGGCGGCGTCCGCGCGGCCCAGGCCGTCGGCGAGGATCACGAACTCGTCGCCACCGAGCCGGGCCACGGTGTCGCCGTCGCGGACCTGCCGGGACAGCCGACGGGCGACCTCGATGAGGACCGCGTCACCGGCGTTGTGCCCGAACCGGTCATTGATCGACTTGAAGCCGTCGAGGTCGCAGAAGAGGACCGCGAGCCCCTTGGTGCCGTCGTCGAGTTCACCCTCGGGGGCGACGGTGTGCACATGGTGGTCGAAGGCGGCGTCGAACGACTCGATGCCGGGCCGGAAGTCGAAGCCGTGACCGTTGGCGTCGTAGGCGGGGTGGCCGAAGGCCGCGTCGATGGATTCGAGGGCGGCGTGGGTGGGGCGCTTGCACAGCCGCGCGGAGAGCCGGGCGCGCAGCTCGGCGGAGTTCGGCAGGCCGGTGAGGGAGTCGTGGGAGGCGCGGTGAGCGAGCTGGAGCTCGCGGCGCTTGCGGTCCTCTATGTCCTCGACGTGGGTGAGGAGGAAGCGGGGGCCGTCGGCGGCGTCGGCGACGACGGAGTTGCGGAGCGAGACCCAGAGGTAGGTGCCGTCGCGGCGGCCCAGGCGCAGCTCCGCGCGTCCACCCTCCGCCGAGGTTCTCAGCAGTGTCCCTATGTCCTCGGGGTGGACCAGGTCGGAGAAGGAGTAGCGGCGCATCGCGGAGGCGGGACGGCCCAGGAGACGGCACAGGGCGTCGTTGGTCCGCAGGATCCGGCCGTGCTGGTCGCCGCCCATCTCGGCGATGGCCATGCCGGAGGGGGCGTACTCGAAGGCCTGCCGGAAGCTCTCTTCACTGGCCCTGAGTGCCTGCTGTTCGCGCTCGAGCCTGACCAGTGCGCGCTGCATGTTGGCGCGCAGGCGCGCGTTGCTGATCGCGATGGCGGCCTGGAACGCGTACATCTGGAGCGCTTCGCGTCCCCAGGCGCCCGGCCGGCGGCCGTTGCGCGGCCGGTCCACGGAGAGCACGCCGATCAGCTCCCCGCAGGCGGCGCCGCCCACGCCGGGCGTGAACATGGGGGCGAAGAGCCGGTCGGAGGGGTGCCACTCGTCCTCGAAGCGGGGCGCGGGGCCGTCGGTGTACCACTGCGGTACGTCGTCGTCGTCGAGGATCCAGCCCTCGGTGTGCGGGATGAAGACCAGGTCGCCCCAGTTCTCACCCATGCTCAGGCGGCGCTCCCAGGAGTCGCGGGAGCCGACCCGGCCGGTGATGAGCGCCTCGGCGGCGGGGTTGCCGGCGAAGGCGGCGACGACGAGGTCGCCGTCGGGGCGGACGAGGTTGACGCACGCCAGCTCGTAGCCGAGGCCGGTGACCACTCCGTCGGCGACGGTCTGCAAGGTGTCCGCCAGGGATCGGGCGGTGTTCATGTCCGCCATGACCTGATGCAGTTGTCGCAGAGTCGCAAGACGGACGTAGGGCTCCGACTCGGTCTCCATGCTCGCCCTCCCCCCGAGACCTCGCAGCGAATCAAGGGTTCTCATCGGCGTATCGTTCTGGCAGCTTCCCCGCCACTGAATCACAGCGCGCTGCTCACTCGGTACACAGGGTCAACAATTAGTACCCCTTGTGACTCAAGTCACAGCGAAAGATGAACAATTGAGTGGGGTTTCTGCGTTTTCCCTGTGCGTTTACTGAACGCAAACTTTGTGGGTTTGTGGAGGTTCGCGGGGAGGGGCTGGTCGGGGGTCCTAGGTCCGAGATCGGGTCCCGGCTCGGGCGGAGGTCCGATGCGGTCCGCACCGGTCGGGCACTAGCGTTCCCGACGTGCCGAACACTTCTCCGATCACCGCCGTGACCGCCTACGGGCATCCTGTGGGGGTGAGCAACGACGAGTTCCGCGCCGCCATGTCACGGCTGGCCGCGGGTGTGGTCCTGGTGACCGCCTACGAGCCCCCGCTCGACGCCGAGGGGCCGGGGGGCGAGGACGTCGGCATGACGGCCACCGCCTTCATGTCGGTGTCCCTGGACCCGCCCCTGGTGCTGGTCAGCCTGCGCGAGGGCTCCCGTATGGACGACCTCCTCGACGAACAGCCCCTGTGGGCCGTCTCGGTCCTCTCCGAGAGCCAGCGCCACATCGCCGGCCGCTTCGCCATGAAGGGCCGCATCAGCGACCGCCTCCTCTTCGAGGACCTCCCCTGCACACGAGGCGAGGCCACCGGCTCCCTCCTGGTGGGCGGCGCCCTGGCGACCCTGGAGTGCCGAACGGAACAACGCGTACGCGCGGGCGACCACACCCTGGTGATCGGCCGAGTCCTGACTGCAGGAGTCCCGAGCGCGGACGGCGGCCCCCTGACGTACTTCAAGGGCCGCTACCGCCAGCTGGACTGAGGGGGGCGGGACGGGGCGTCGGGGTCGGCGTCGGGGTCGGGGTCGCCTGCGGCTTCGGTGATTGGCAGATGTGTCCCATGTGCGGGGGCGATCACCTGGGGTTTTACCGAGCGGAGTGGGGACAGATCTGCCATTCACCGCGCTCCTTCCCCCTCCGGAGCGCGGGCCTCCCCTACAGGAGCTCGATCTTCAGGGCGGCCACGCACGCGGGGGCGGTCATGACGTCGATCACAGCGATCCGGTCTCGTACGAACGTGAAGGCCAGCGCCCGCTCCACCCGCCCGTCCACCAGCACCGCGAGCCCCGTGGCCCCGTCCACCAGTGCGGGCCGCGCGACCAGGGCGAGGCTCGCGAAGCTCGTCGCGCCCTTCGCCACCGCAAGGGCGCCCGCCGTGACACCGGCCTCGGCACGCGCCACGACGTCCGGGTCGAGCACATCCACCAGCGCGTCGAAGTCGCCCCCGCGCGCGGCGGCCAGGAAGGCGTCGACGACCTCCCGCTGCCTGACCAGGTCCGCGTCGGGCGCCGGCGCGCCCTGCACCCGACGCCGGGCCCGGCTGGCGAGCTGGCGTGCCGCGGCCGGCGTACGTCCCACGATGTCGGCGACATCCTCGAACGGCACCGCGAACAGGTCGTGCAGCACGAAGGCCAGCCGTTCGGCGGGCGTCAGCGTCTCGAGTACGACGAGCAGCGCGACGCCGACCGAGTCGGCGAGCAGCGCGTCCTGCTCGGGGTCGGGGACCACGCCGGGCAGCGGCACGTCCGGCTCCAGTGGCTGTTCGGCACGCGCCTTGCGGGAGCGCAGCATGTCCAGACAGACCCGCCCGACGACCGTGGTGAGCCAGCCCCCGAGATTCTCCACCTGCCGGGTGTCGGAACGGCTCAGCCGGAACCATGCCTCCTGCACCGCGTCGTCCGCCTCCGCACCCGACCCGAGCATCCGATAGGCAACGGCATGCAAATGCCCCCGGTACGCCTCGAACCGCTCGGCAAGAAACTCACTCTCGCTCATCCGCCTCTGCCCTCTCGTCGCGTCGCCGGGTTGGTCTCACCGGTCTGACGAACGGAAGGGGCCAGATGTGACACCCCAGCCGACGCCCAGCTGTGGAAGGCGCCGTGATTGGCGGATCTGTCCCGACGCCGGGCGGCAAAACCGCAGGTGACCGAGGCCCGGACGGGGACGGATCCGCCAATCACCCCTGCCCTGCACACGGACCTAGCCCCAGTCGCGGCCCGTCCTGCCCCGCTTCGTCTCCGCTCGCTGTTTCTTCTCGCGTAGGCGGCGTTCGTTGATGCCTCGGGGGATGCGGGTGGCCCTGCGGGGCTTGGGGGGTGGGGCGGTGGCCTCGGCCAGGAGGGCGGCCAGGCGTACGGCGGCGGTCTCGCGGTTGCGCCACTGGGAGCGGTGCTCGGAGGCGCGGACCGTGACGACGCCGTCGACGAGGCGGCCGGCCAGGCGTTCCAGGGCCCGCTGCTTCCACACCTCGGGCAGGGACTCCGTCTTGGCCAGGTCGAAGCGGAGCTCCACCTGTGAGTCGCTGGTGTTGACGTGCTGGCCGCCCGGTCCGGACGACCGCGAGAAACGCCACATGAGCTCGGCCTCGGGAAGGGAGACGGAGCCGCGGATGACGTGAGGACCGGACATGCCCCCTATGGTCGCGCGGCTGACCCGCACACGTCACGCGAATATCCCCGTCTCCTGCGCCGCGCGCCCCTCACTCCCGCTTGGTAAAGAAAGTAAAGAGACCTGGAACCTTGGTGCCCCTCTCCGCGTTCTTGGGGGTAGATGTAGCTTTCAAGCCCGTACCGCCTGTGCAATGCATAACGAGGGAAGGATCCCAACCATGGCTGTAAGCCTGTCCAAGGGTGGCAACGTCTCGCTCAGCAAGGAGGCTCCGGGCCTGACTGCCGTCACCGTGGGCCTGGGCTGGGACGTCCGCACCACCACCGGCACGGAGTTCGACCTCGACGCCTCCGCGATCGCGGTCAACCCGACGGGCAAGGTCTACTCCGACGGCCACTTCGTCTTCTTCAACAACAAGCAGACGCCGGACCAGACCATCGTCCACACCGGTGACAACCGCACCGGCGAGGGCGCGGGCGACGACGAGGCGATCAACGTCAACCTGGCGGGCCTCCCGGCCGACGTCGACAAGATCGTCTTCCCGGTCTCGATCTACGACGCCGAGAACCGCTCGCAGAACTTCGGCCAGGTCCGCAACGCGTACATCCGCATCGTCAACCAGGCCGGCGGCGCCGAGATCGCCCGCTACGACCTGTCCGAGGACGCGGCCACCGAGACCGCCATGGTCTTCGGCGAGCTGTACCGCAACGGCGCCGAGTGGAAGTTCCGCGCCGTCGGCCAGGGCTACGCCTCGGGCCTGTCGGGCATCGCGTCGGACTTCGGTGTGAACGTCTGACGTCTGACGGACACAGGCACACCACGCTGCGCGGGAACCCCCGGCTTCGGCCGGGGGTTCCCGCGTTGTGAGGGCCGTCGCGATGCGTGTAGCGGGGTGCGTCCGAGACGGCTCCGATCTGTGTACCGCCCCCCGCTGGCCGCCACGATCGAGGACGCCTGTCTGAGCCTGACTGGGCCTGCCTGCGGGAGATCCGTGGCCCCGCTCGCCGCCGGAAACCCGCGAGGCCAAGCGCCACGACCTCGAACGCCGACCCTGACCGGCCGGCTCAGGCCGGCCCTAACCGGCCGGCTCAGCGGTGTTCCGGCTTCCCCTCCCCGTACAGCCACTGCGCCCAGATCGCGTCGAAGTCCTCGTCCGGTGCCTGCTTCTGCACGTACGCCGTGAAGTCGTCGGTGTCCGCGTTGCCGTGGCGGTGGGCGGCCGTCCAGCCCTGGACGATGTCGTAGAAGGTGTCGTCGCCGACGGTCTGCCGGATCTTGTGGACGACCATCGCGGCGCGCTGGTAAATGGGGCCCTCGTCGGAGATGTGCGCGGCGCTGGTGGGCTTCGCCGGCGGGAAGGACCAGAGGTCCTCGAATCTGTCCTCGCCGTGGTCGTAGAGCGCGTCGAACGTCTCCTGGGCGCTGTCGCCGCCCTCGTCCTCCTCCCACAGCCACTCCGCGTACGTCGCGAAGCCCTCGTTGAGCCACATGTCCCGCCAGGTCCTGGGCGTGACGGAGTTCCCGAACCACTGGTGCGCGAGCTCATGGACGAGGAGCCCGGTGTCCGGGGCGCCGGGGAAGAAGGGGCGGTTCTGCGTCTCCAGCGCGTACCCGGCGTCGTGCTCGCCGCCGACGATCGCGCCGGTGGAGGAGAAGGGGTACGGGCCGAAGTTGTACTCCGCCCACTCCATGACCTCCGGCAGCCGGGCCAGGGCCTTCCCGCTCGCCTTCGCCTGCCCCGGGGCGAGGGCCGTGTACACCGGGAGGTCACCGGCGGTGGAGCGGCGGATGTCGTAGTCGCCGACCGCGAGCGTGGCGACATGGCTCGCCATGGGCTCGGCGGTGCGCCAGGTGAAGGTCGTACGGCCCTTGCTGGTCGTCTCGCCCGTCAACTCCCCGTTGGACACGGCCCGCAGGCCCTCAGGCACGGTGACCGCGATGTCGTACGCCGCCTTGTCGGAGGGGTGGTGGCTGCCGGGGAACCACGCCATCGACCCCGTCGGCTCGCCGAGTCCGACCGCGCCGCTCTCCGTGGGCAGCCAGCCCTCTTCGGAGCCGTCCGGGTCGGTGATGGTCTGCGGGGTGCCGGAGTAGCGGACCCGCACCTCGAAGGTCTCCCCCTTATCGAGCTCGTCTCCCGGGCGTACGGTCAGCTCCTGCCCGGACCGGTTCCAGCGGGCCTTCTCGCCCTCGACCGTGACCTCCTCGACGTCCATCCCCTTCAGGTCCAGGTCGAAGGCGGACAGGTGCTGCGTGGCCCGGGCGGTGACGGCCGCCGTGCCGGACAGGTGGTCCGCGTCGGGGTCGTAGGACAGCCGCAGCGCGTAGTGGGCCACGTCGTACCCGCCGTTGCCCGCCTTCGGGAAGTACGGGTCGCGCACACCGGAGCCGCCGGGGGTGCCCTGCCCTCCACCGCTGGTGCACGCCGAGAGCGCGAGAGCGAGCAGGACGGAAGCACAGGCCGGGACAAGGCGCACGGAACGGGACATGACCGTGATCCTAGGGCGGCGCACCGCCACCCCACCGCGGCCCCGGACCCGACGCACCGCCACCCCACCGCGGCCCCGGACCGGGCGCACGCTCACCCCGTCCGACCTCCCGCCGCGCCGTGACACCATCTCGTACGTGCTCGACATCGGCTACGCCCTCTCCAACCGCTTCCCGGACCCGCCCCAGACGGACTACCGCCGCGCGGACGTCCACGCGCTGCGCCACGACCTGTTCTGCGGTGACGTCTACCTCGCCGACACCAAGGCGGACCGGGAACTGTCCACAGCCTGGGGATGGGTGCCGGTGCTCGACTTCGCGTGGGCGCTGTGTGACATCGCGGAACGCCTCGACCGCGACCCGGCCGGCTCCCGGGCCTCCCGCCCCCAGCACGCGGAACTCGACTTCACCGAGTCGACCGACCGCATGCTCTTCGAGCGCCGCTTCGGCTGGGTCGACATCGAGTCCGACTGGATGCCCGCCGAGGAACCACCCCTGACCTTCTCCCACTCCGAACTGCGCTGCGAGGCCCGGGACTTCCTCCACGACCTGCTCGCCGACCTGTGCGACCTCCACGACGACCTCGCCGAGAACCCGGCGATCTGGACCCTCCAGGCCCGCTTCCCCAGAGTCCGCTGACCGTTCCCGACCATCGCGGTGAGGGCATCGCCCCCTGGTACCGAGCCCCACCGCCGGGCCGGTCAGTCCCCGTCAGTCCCCGGCCGGGCCGAACGTCACCCCGCCGAACACCATCAGCTCCTCGATCAGCAGCCCTGGAGTCCCCGCCCACCGGATTGCCGTCCTCCGCCGTCGCCCCCGCGAGGAGCGGCACGGCCTCGGCGCACTTCCGCGCGACCAGGACATTGCCGGAAGGTCCCCGCTCCGTCAGCCCTCCACTCTGATCCCCATCTGGCCCGCCAACACCGGGGCCAGGTCCAGCAGTTGTGCGGTGCTGACGACCGCCCCCGCAAGCCGCTCCACACCCCGCGCGATGTCGATCTCCACCGCGCCCCGCAGATCCACGTCCGTGAGCGTCACCCCCGTGAGGTCCGCCCGCTTCAGCGCGCAGTCCACGAACTCCACCCGCTCCAGCCGGGCCCCGCCGAAGTCCGGCTCGACGAGGACGCAGCCCTCGAAGACGACGTCCCGCAGGTTCGCCGCACGCAGGTTCAGATAGTCGATCTTGCCGCCGCGGATCACCACCCGCTCCAGGACCGCCCCGTGCAACTGCACCCCGCCCAGCCGGGCGTCGACCAGCTCCACATCCCGCAGGGTCGCCTCCGACAGGTTGGTCCCCACACCCCGGACGCCGGTGAGGACCGAGTCCAGCAGGCGCGCGTTGCGCAGCCGCGTCTCGTCCAGCGCGCACCCCGTCAGCGCGCAGTCCATGAAACGGGCGCCCGAGGCGTCCTGGCCCGCGAAGTCCGCCTCCGTGAACTCCAGCCCGTCGTAGACCCCGTCCGGCTCCAGCCCCCCGCCGTCGTAAGCCGCCAACGGCGGCAACCGCAGCTCCGGCCGCCGCGCACCCTTCACACCGGCACCGCCGGCTCCACCTGCCGCTCTCCTCGCCATGCCCCCCATGCTGCACCCCACCACTGACAACGCCCCGAGACCCCCTTGACCTCAAGCATGCTTGAGGTTGAAGAGTGAGGTCCCGACGGCCCGGGCCACCACGGCCCGGTCTCCGACAGCCCACAGGGGGACCACCCATGCACGCCATCCGACTGCACGCCTTCGGCCCGGCCGAGAACCTCACCCACGAGGAGGTCGAGGCCCCGCTCCCGGGCCCCGGCCAGGTCCGTATCGCCGTCGAGGCGGCCGGCGTCCACCTCCTGGACACCTCGCTCCGCGAGGGCGCACAGGGCCCCCTGCCCGCACCGACACGGCTGCCCACCATCCCCGGCCGTGAGGTCGCCGGCGTCATCGAGTCCCTCGGCGAGGGCGTCGCCGCCCTCTGGCTCGGCAGACACGTCGTCGCCCACCTCGGCTTCGCCCCCGGCGGCTACGCCGAACTCGCCGTCACCGACGTCGACCGCGTCCACGAGATCCCGGCGAACCTCGACGCCGCCGAGGCCGTCGCCATGGTCGGAACGGGCCGTACGGCGATGGGGATCCTCCAGTTCACCGACCTCGGCCCCGACTCGGTCGCCGTGATCCCGGCCGCCGCCGGCGGCATCGGCACCCTCCTCGTGCAGTACGCCAAGAACGCCGGCGCCACCGTCGTCGGCCTGGCCGGCGGCCCGCGGAAGGTGGCCCGCGTCGCGGAGAACGGCGCCGACCTCGCCGTCGACTACAAGGACCCCGCCTGGCCCGACAAGGTCCGCGCCTTCCTCGGCGGCAGGCCCGCCACCGTCGTCTTCGACGGCGTCGGCGGCGAGATCGCCCGCCACAGCACACAACTCCTCGGGCCCGGCGGCCGGCACATCGTCTTCGGCTGGTCGGGAGAAGGCATCCACGGCGGCGGGCCCTACCTGGTCGACGGCGTGTCCGAGCAGGTCCTGGGCCCCGCGATGATGCGGAAGGCCGGCGGCCCCGACCCCGTCCGCACCCTCGAACTACGCGCCCTCAGCGAGGCCGCCGCAGGCCGCCTCACCCCCGCGGTCCACCGCTTCCCCCTCACCGAGGCGGCCGCCGCGCACCGGGCGCTGGAAACACGCGGCACCACCGGGAAGGTCGTTCTCGTACCCTGACGCGCAGAAGGGGCGACCGTCCGGCCGCCCCTCCGCCCGCCTCAGCGGCTCACTTCACGACCGCCTTGGTCGCCTTGCTCACCGCCGACCCGTCCTTGTGACCCGTACGGTGCGCGATCACCTTCACGGTGATCTTCTTGCCCTTCTGCGCCGACTTCAGCACCAGCGAGGACTTGGTGGCCCCGCTGATCACCTTCCCGTTCGCGTACCACTGGTACGCGTACGAGGTGGGCGTCGGACTCCACGTCCCCTTCGACGCCTTCAGTGTCTTCCCGACCTTCGCCGTCCCACTGATCACCGGCAGCTTGCTCGCCTTGGGCGCGTCGCCCTTGGCCACGGTCACCGCGGCCGACGTCGCCGTCCCGCTCTGCCAGCCCTCCTTGACCGCGGTCACCATCACGGTCAGCTTCTTGCCGACCGCCGAGGCGAGCAGGGTGTACGACTTGCCCGTCGCCCCCGAGATCGGCTTGCCGTCCGCCTTCCACTGGTATGTGTACGAGGACGGGGCCGCCGACCAACTCCCGGGCGACGCCGTGACCTTGGCCCCGGCCTTGGCCGTGCCCGTCACCTTGGGGGCGGCCGTGTTCTCCAGCGCGGGCCGGGGAGCCACGGTGAAGGTGCCGCGCGGGAACTCCCAGCCACGCGTGATCACGCTGACGTTCCAGGTACCGGTGGCCACGCCGGTCAGGTCGAGCGTCGCGGTCACCGTCCGGTTGTCCGCGGAGACCGAGTCGGCCGCCGCCGTGATCGTCTTGCCGGACAGGCCGAGCCGGACGGTGACATCGGGGCCGAGCGCCGTGCCGGTGACCGTCAGCTTCACCTTGCCGCCGGCCACGCCGGTGTCGGGGCTGACCGCGGTGACCGCCGTCTCCTCCGTGCCACACACCACGGACGTACAGGTCAGCTCGGCGCTGTAGGCGGTGCTGGACGCCTTCTCGGGCAGGCCCAGGACGAACACCGTCGGCGCGCTCTGCGAGGAGGAGCCGAGCGCGTCGCAGTCGTAGCCCTCCGGGATGTAGTGCGTGCAGCCGTTGGCCCAGGTCGACGTGTTGTACAGCACCGGCACCGCCGTGCTGGTGGCACCGGCGGTGTCCTTGATGTCCGTCTCGAAGTGGTCGAACCCGGCGGTCGGCAGCGCCGCGCACACCGTGGTGTGCGACTCGTCCAAGGTGCCGGTGATCGGCCCGTATCCGTAGGCCACGGACGGCACCTTCACGCACTCCGGCGCCGGACCGTCGGCGGTCGCGATCCGCAGAGCGTCCAGACGGTACTCGGGCGCCGCCTTCAGCGTGACCGGCGTCTGCACGAGGACCTGATGGGTGGTGGACCCGGTGACCGCACAAGGGGAGTTGCGGAAGGAGCACTCCACCCGGCCGTCCCCGGCGATGACCGCGCTGTTGGCGGTCCCGAGGGCGTCCCGCACGTTGACGTGCACGACATCGCCGGCCGCGACGGTGGTCACCTGGTGGCAGTTCAGCGTGCCAGGACCGTCGTAACCACTCTTCACCGAGGGCCCGCCGACCTTGGCCGCCGCGGTCTTCGTACAGCCCGCCGAGGAAGCGCTCGCGGTGACGTCCCGCCGGGTCAGGCTGTAGGTGGCCGTCTCGTCCCGGCCGTTGACCAGCACGGTGTGGGCCTTGCCCGGGGTCAGGGAGCAGATGGTCCAGCCGTTGGTGGTGGCGTAGCGCTCACACACCTGCTTGCCGTCGGAGTCCAGCACCGAGAACGCCGCGGAGGCCGTCCCGGAGGTGGCGATCAGCTGGAAGACCTCGGCGTCCGTGTGCGCATCCGCCGGGATGCCCAGGCAGTGCGAGAAGACGCCGCCGCCGGTGGTCAGCGTGGCCTTCGCGCCGCCCGTGCCGAAACTCCCGGCGGACAGGACGGGGCAGCCCTCGGCGACGTCGGTCCGGTGCAAGGCCACCGCGTAGGCACCCGTCGCCGAGTCACCGCCGTCCTCGGTGTGCACCAGGGCCCGGTAAGGAGCCTCACCGGTGAGCGCGCAGTCGCCATCACGAAGCTCACCCGCGTCGCACTGCGCGGTGCCCGCGCGGTCCAGGACCTCCACCTCGGGGGTCAGCCCGGCCGAGGAGAGCGAGGTGAGCGCGGCGATCCGGGCCCCCTGCGGAGCGGACAGCGCAAGGCAGTCGTACTGCCCGACCGAGCTCAACTCGCCCTTGTACAGACCGGTCCCGGTCGCCACGCACCCGTCGTCGGCCGCGCGGTCGAGGACGATCAGGCCGGCCCGCGTGTCACGGAAGGGGTACGTCCCGTCGAGGACAGCCGTGTACGTGCCCGGCGCCTTGATCCGGCACGGATCGGCACCGTACCGGCACACGCTCAGCCCAGCCGCGTCGTACACCCGCGCCACCTCGACCTCCCGGTCCTCGCCCACCGAGTGCACGGTGTACGGGCCCGCCGAAGCGGCGGTGAAGGTGAAGCACGGGTTGGCGGTGAAGTCCTGCTGCTCCAGCGCGCCGTACGGGCGGACCGGAGCGGCGGTGCAGCCCTGCGGGTCGCTGAGCCGACGCACCTTGACGCCGTACTCGGCGGGGAAGCCGTTCTCCGAGCGCGAGACGGTCGAGATCACCCGGTAGGGGCCGTCGCCGGGCAGGACACAGCTGTCCTCGTCGTTCTCCGGGAACTGCTCGCAGATCCGGGCACCGGTCGCGTCGGTGATCCAGGCGCGGGAGTCGCCGTACACCTTCGAACCGTAGGTGAGCCGGACCCGGTCGCCGCGCTCGCCTTCGAAAGGTTGACAGTCGACCTCCACCCGGCTCACCGTCGTACGAGTGACATCCGGCTGGTCCCAGTCGGTGCCGACAGAGCCAGCGCAACCCTTGACCGAGCCGAGCGGCACGAGGGTCACGGAGGCGGTCTCGTCCTCCCAGCCGGTGTTGAGGACCTTCAACGTGTAGGTGCCGGCCGCGGGCACCGCGCACATGTCCCTCGTGGCGTACCCGTCGCCGGAGCAGTCCACCTCACTGCCATCGGCGGCGAACAACTGCCTGGCCATCGCGTTGCCGCTGTCGTCCATCGCCGGCGCCTGATAAAGGCCGGGCGTCTCGACGGTGACGGTATAGCAGGCGCTCGAATCGGGCGCGACGGTCGCCTTGCCGATCGCGTCCCCCGGGTCGCCGAAGGCCGCGAGCGCGAGCGGCGCACACTCCGCCTCGTCGGCGGCGACGGCCGGGCCCGCCCCCGCCAGGGACAACAGTGAAGCGCACAGCGAGACGACGGCGGCGAACACGGCCGCGCGCCTTCGTCCCATCCGTCTCGCGGGCGGACAGGAATGGTCGTCGGACACGGAATCCCCCCTGGAACATCGGTCGTTGAGGCGATGGTCGCACAGGGGTATGACAGCGCTCTCACGAGTTTCCAGGGGCGGCCGAAACCCTAGTGACGCCCGGCGATCCGATCGGCGACCCGCGCCAGCCGCGACGACCCCGCACTGTGCGTCGCCGCCTCCCGCCGGTCAGCGGCCCGATACGTCGCGTACATCCCCTGCACCCCCAGCCACCGAAACGGCTCCGGCTCCCACTTGCGCACCTTGTGCCCCACCCACGGCAACCCCGTCAGCTCGGTCGTCCCACCCTGACCCGAGTCCAGCTGCACCAGGTCCCGGAGCGTCCGCGCCGCAAGGTTCGTCGTGGCCACACCGGAGCCGACGTAACCCCCCGCCCAGCCCAGCCCCGTCGTCCGGTCCAGCGTCACCGTCGCGCACCAGTCCCGCGGCACCCCCAGCACCCCCGACCAGGCGTGCTCGACCCGCACCCCGGTCAGCGAGGGGAAGAACCGCACGAGAATCTCCCGCAGCGCCTCGATCGTCGCGTCCTGCGTCCGCCCGTCGTTGTCCGTCCTCGACCCGAAGCGATACGGCACCCCGCGCCCGCCCAGCGCGATCCGCCCGTCCTCGGTGCGCTGCGCGTACATGTACGCGTGCGCCATGTCCCCGAGCGCCTCCCGCCCGTCCCAACCGACCGACTCCCACTGCTCGTCGGACAGCGGCTCGGTGACGACCATGGAGGAGTTCATCGGCAGCCAGGTCCGCCGCTGGCCCTTCAGGTTCGCGGTGAAGCCCTCGGTGCAGCGCAGAACATAGGGCGCGCGGACCGTGCCGTACGGCGTGACCGCGTGCTTGGGCCGGATCTCCGTCACCGGCGTCTGCTCGTGGATGGTCACCCCCAGCGCCTCGACGACCGCCGCGAGCCCCTTCACCAGCTTCACGGGGTGCACGCGCGCACCGTGCGGCGTCCACGAGGAGCCGACCGCGCCGGCCACCCGAATCCGCTCGGCGGTCCCGCGGGCGTCGTACAGCTCGCGGTCCTTCTCGCCGTACGACAGCTCGTGCGCGTGGAAGTCCTTCAGCCGCGCCAACTGCGCGGGCGTGGTGGCGACTTCGAGGACACCACCCTTGTGGATGCCGGCGTCGATGCCCTCCTCCTCGGTGGCACGGACGACCTCGTCGACGGTGTCGTTCATGGCCTTTTGCAGGCGTACGGCGGCCTCGTGGCCGTGCACCTTCGCATACCGGTCGCGACCGGCGACGCCGTTGTAGAGCCAGCCGCCGTTGCGACCGGACGCCCCGTATCCGCAGAACTTCTGCTCCAGAACGGTGACCTGGAGGAAGGGCGCCGCCTTCTTCAGGTAGTACGCGGTCCACAACCCCGTGTACCCACCGCCGACGATCACGACGTCCGCGGTGGCATCACCGCGGAGCGGTTCCCGCGGCTCCGGTAGACCGTCGTCCGCGTACCAGAAGGAGATGCCGCCGTTCACGACAGCGCGTTCCGAGCTGCTCATGGCGGGGACGTTAGCCCCTGAGAGCGGCCGCTGTCTCCTTCGGATTTCGTGGTCTTGGACGCCCCCTGACCAGCGGATAGCACCCCAACCCGATCAGTACGGCGGTGAAGTGCCCCAGGTCGGTGAAGGTCCGCCCGGTCACCAACGGCACCCCGTAGACGACGAGCACGACCATGCCGTACGGATACCGCCACGGCGCCCGGATCCGGTACGTGAGCACCGCGACCACCCCGGCCAGCGCGTAACTCACCCCGATGTCCAGCGTGTTGACCGCGGACTCGGGCGCCATCCCGTGCCGGATCCCCCACAGCAGCGCGCCCTCACTGATCAGCGTGGCCAGCACATGCGCCGCCACGCACACCGCGAGCCAACGGACCGTACCGAGCCAGCGCTCGGCCTGTGCGTGGAAGAGGGAGTAGAGGACGACGTACGGCAGCCAGTACCCGCCGTCGATCCACATCGCACTGGAGATGAGCACCCGGACCGGGTTGTTCGACAGCTCATGGATGTTGGTGGACCGCTGCCGCAGGAACTCCTCCTCGAACTCCGGCGACATGTGGTGCAGAGCGATGGTCGTCCCGAACAGAAGCGCCAGCCAGATGTACGTGCCGGGGGCGCTGCGGACGTACATCCACACCCTGTGCAAGCCCCGGCCAATTCGCATGACCCGATTTACCCACGCCGATAGCCTCGAACGATGATCGACATTCCGGAGGGACTGGCGGCGTCGCAGGAGAAGTTCAACGGAGAGGCAGGGCGAAGATTCATCGCCGGACTGCCCCGACTGGCAGCGGACTTCCTGGACCAGTGGGACCTACGACGGGACGGCGCCGCGATGCACGGCGTCACGGCACTGGTCCTGCCGGTCGTGCGCCGCACGGACGAGCTCCCGGCCGTACTGAAACTCCAGCTGCTGGACGAGGAGAGCGAAGGCGAACCGGTCGCCCTGCGCGCGTGGGACGGCGACGGAGCGGTACGCCTGCTGGACCACGACGCCGCGACAGGCACCATGCTCCTGGAACGCCTGGACCCGGCCCGCATGCTCTCCCACGTCCCGGACTCCCGCGAGGCCGTCCTGGTCATCGCCCACCTGCTGGCCCACCTCACCTCCGGACCGGCACCGCGGGGGATGCGCACGCTCGGCGACATCGCCGCGGCCATGGTGGAACGGACACCGCGGGCACTGGAGCGGATCGCCGATACGCAGGCGCGGAGACTGGTCGCCGACTGCGCGGCGGCGGTACGGGAGGTCGTGGACGAACCCGGCGACCGCCTCCTGCACTGGGACCTCCACTACGACAACGTCCTGGCCGCAGACCGTGCGCCCTGGCTCGCCATCGACCCCAAGCCCCTCGCCGGCGACCCCGGCTTCGACCTCCTCCCCGCCATCGGCAACCGCTTCGACCCCGACGAGGTGCGCCGGCGCTTCGACGCCATGACGGACGTCCTGGCTCTGGATCGCCCACGCGCGCGTGCCTGGACACTGGGCCGCGTTCTCCAGAACTGCCTGTGGGACATCGAGGACGGGCGCCCGCTGGAGCCGGCACAACTGGAAATCGCCCGACGCCTGAAAGGCCACCACCCTTCATGATCCGCACCGCCACCCCCGCCGACGTCCCCGTCATCCACGCCCTGGTCCGCGAACTCGCCGACTACGAGAAGGCCCTGGAAGAGGCGAAGGCGACCCCGGACCAGCTCCACGAAGCACTGTTCGGCGAGCGCCCGGCAGCCTTCGCCCACATCGCCCAGGACGATGCCACCGGGGAGGCGGTCGGCTTCGCCCTGTGGTTCCTGAACTTCTCCACCTGGCGCGGCGTCCACGGCATCTACCTGGAGGACCTCTACGTCCGCCCAGAGGCCCGGGGCGGCGGCCACGGCAAGGCCCTGCTGACCGAGCTCGCGCGGATCTGCGTGGAGCGGGAGTACGAGCGGCTGGAGTGGTCGGTACTGGACTGGAACGCGCCGTCGATCGCGTTCTACGAGGCGCTGGGGGCACGTCCGCAGGACGAGTGGACGGTGTACCGGCTGACGGACGGGGCGCTGCGGGCGCTGGGTGGAAGGGCATGAAAACCCCAGGTCAGAGCATCTGACCCGGGGTTTCAGCTGAGCCCCCTGTCGGATTCGAACCGACGACCTACGCATTACAAGTGCGTTGCTCTGGCCATCTGAGCTAAGGAGGCGTGCATACGTCTGCCGCGTACGCGCCCGTGCAGTCTACCCAGGTCCCGGCCACGCCCTGTCGAAAATTTCGGCGAAGTTCACACGCCCTCGACTACTGACAGATCGGGTAAACGCCAGGTACCGTCCCTCCCAGTCCACCTGTGTGGACTACACCACCACCTTCCTACAACGGATCGTCCGGCACGTTCCTGCCGGTAGAAGGGGGCCCATCACCATGGCCACTGTTTCGTTCGAAAAGGCGACCCGGATCTACCCGGGCACCGAGAAGCCCGCCGTAGACGGTCTTGACATCCACATCGAGGACGGAGAGTTCCTCGTACTGGTCGGTCCGTCCGGCTGTGGAAAGTCCACCTCGCTCCGCATGCTGGCGGGGCTCGAGGACGTCAACGGCGGTGCGATCCGCATCGGTGACCGCGACGTCACGCACCTGCCGCCGAAGGACCGGGACATCGCCATGGTGTTCCAGAACTACGCGCTGTACCCGCACATGACGGTCGCCGACAACATGGGCTTCGCGCTCAAGATCGCCGGTGTGCCGAAGGCGGAGATCCGCCAGAAGGTCGAGGACGCGGCGAAGATCCTCGACCTGACCGACTACCTGGCCCGTAAGCCGAAGGCGCTCTCCGGTGGTCAGCGTCAGCGTGTCGCGATGGGTCGCGCCATCGTGCGTGAGCCGCAGGTGTTCCTCATGGACGAGCCGCTGTCCAACCTGGACGCCAAGCTCCGTGTGTCCACGCGTACGCAGATCGCGTCCCTGCAGCGTCGTCTCGGCATCACCACCGTCTACGTCACCCACGACCAGGTCGAGGCCATGACGATGGGCGACCGTGTGGCCGTGCTGAAGGACGGTCTGCTCCAGCAGGTCGACACCCCGCGCAACATGTACGACCGTCCGGCGAACCTCTTCGTCGCCGGCTTCATCGGCTCCCCCGCGATGAACCTGGTCGAGGTCCCGATCACCGACGGTGGCGTGAAGTTCGGCAAGAGCGTCGTGCCGGTCCAGCGTGACGCGGTCTCCGGCATCACCGACAAGACGGTGACCGTGGGTGTCCGTCCGGAGCACTTCGAGGTGGCGGGCCCGGACGCGGACCTGGGTCTCGCGGTCACCGTGAACGTGGTCGAGGAGCTGGGCGCCGACGCGTACGTCTACGGCACCGCCAAGCTCGACGGCGACTCCAAGGACCTCGTCGTCCGTGTCAGCGGCCGTGACGTCCCGGAGAAGGGCAGCACGCTGCACGTCGTGCCGCGTGCCGGCGAGACCCACGTGTTCTCGACCTCCACGGGTGAGCGTCTCTCCGACTGACCCACAGGCAGTACATCCCAGGTGATTTCACCCAGGTTGACGAAGAGGGCCCCGCAGCCTGCTGCGGGGCCCTCTTCGTTGTCGACAAATACCCCGGCAGACCGGGCATTTCGAGCAGTGTGCGTCAACGCCTTACCCAATTCGAGGCATCAGTTCATCCCCCGAACCGGTGACTAAATGTCGCCAAATCATCACCCCGCGCTACCCTCACACGCGTGAAGCACTCCACTAACCAACAGACGCGACGCGGCCGGGGCCCCGCCCGCCGTATCGGCCGCACGCTCACCCTTGTCCTGCCCGTCGTCCTGGTGCTCTCCGGGACCCTCGCGGTCACCCGAGTCGACTGGTCGGGGGATCCCTCGGGCTCCGTGCTCACCGCCTCCGACGTCTCGGCGGCCGGCGCCTCCTCGAAGGCCAGGGCACGTGCACCTCAGGACATCCTGCGCGACAAGCTCCTGACCGAGCTCCAGCAGGAGAACCCTGGCATCGCCCTCACCCACCTCCAGGAGGCCGTGAACGGCCGCCCCTCGCTCGCCAGGCACTGTGCGTCGATCGCCCGGGCGCTCGGCCGTGCGGCGGTGCGGGTGTACGGCCCGACGCGTGCGCAGTCGTACGCCCGGCCCGTCTGCGACACCTCCTTCGCGACGGGTGTGGCGGCGGCACACAGCTGAGGTCAGGGCCTCCTCCCGATCAGGGGGAGGCATTCATTCCGCTTGTGGAAGGTTACGGCTGAATAAGAAACGGTTACCGGCAGAAGCCGCGAGCGGGACGCCACGTACAGTTCGGTCATGACCGATCCGAACGCCGCGTCCCGCCCCGTTCAAGCCGTTGTCCTGGCAGGTGGCCAGGGCTCGCGGCTGCGCCCGTACACCGACGACCGGCCCAAGCCGATGGTCGAGATCCCCGGGACGGGGACTCCGATCATCGGCCATCAGCTTGTCTGGCTCGCCGAGGAGGGCGTGACGGACGTGGTGGTCAGCTGTGGCCATCTCGCCGACGTCCTGCAGAAGTGGCTGGACTCGGCCGATCTGCCCGTGAACGTGACGACGGTCGTCGAGACGGAGCCGCTGGGCCGCGGTGGCGGCCTCAAGTACGCGGCGGCGCGTCTTCCGCACCCGGACCAGCCCTGGTACGCCACGAACGGCGACATCTGGACCAGGTTCTCGCTGCGTGAGATGGCGGACTTCCACGCCGAGCGCGACGCGGTGGCGACGCTGGCGTTGGCGCGGCCGCGGATTCCGTGGGGGGCCGTGCAGACCGACGGGTTCGGGCACATCACGGACTTCATCGAGGCTCCGCCGACGACGTACGAGATCAATGCGGGTGTGTACGTCTTCTCCCCGGAGTTCGCGTCGATGCTGCCGGAGCGGGGGGACCATGAGCGGACCACGTTCCCGCATCTGGCGCGGGAGCTGCGGCTTGCCGGCTATCCGATTCCGCAGGGTGCGTACTGGCGGGCCATCGACACCGCCAAGGATCTGACCGAGGCGGCGAAGGAGCTGGCGGCGCTGGGGCGCTGAGCGTCACGTCGCAGGAAGGGCCCGGCACGTGTGTGCCGGGCCCTTCGCGTCTTCGGGTCAGCCGGTGGGCTGCTGTCCCAGAATGCCTCCCACCGGCTCAGCTACCCCAACAGGCCGCCTACCAGGCCCGGTTCGCCGGAGGAGCCTCCGGTGTCCGAGCCGCCTGTCGTGCCGCCGGTGCCGCCCGTGGAGCCGGTGCCGCCGGTCGGTCCCGAGCTGGTGCTGGGGGCGCCTCCGGTCGGGGAGGACTGCTGGGGCGGGGCCTGGCCGGTGCCCTGGGTCTGGCTGGGGGTGGTGGTGCTGGTGTCCTTGGTGGCGCCCGGGGTGGTGGCGGCGCCGGAGGGGCTGGCCGTGCCCGCCGTGGCGCCCTGGGTGGGCGAGGTGGAGGCGGACGGGGTCTTCTTGCGCTTGCCCGGTTCCTGCGGGAGCGGGGAGCCGGGGAGTTCGTTGCGCGGGGCGTCGCCGGGGCCGGGGACGATGATCCGGTCGGCGTCGCGGACGGCGCCGCCGAGCATCGAGCCGATCAGCAGGGTGAGCCCGATGACGACGGCCGAGACGAGGGCGCCCCGGCGCAGGACGTAGCGGCGCAGTTCCCAGAGGTCGGAGCGGGGTCCGAGGCGGCGCCAGGCGCTGCCGGCGAGGCGTCCGTCGATGGAGTAGACGGGGGCGCCGGCGATGATCAGCGGGGACCAGGCGGCGAGGTAGATGATGTCGGGTGCGTCGTAGGCGGGGACGCTCTTCCAGCTGACGGTGAGCAGGAGCGCGGCGGAGAGCAGTGCGCCCACGGCGGCGCCGACCCGCTGCCAGCAGCCCAGGATCGTGAGGACACCCACGATGACCTGGAGGAAGGCGATGACGAGGCCGGAGCCGACGGGGTGCTGGAGAGCGAACTGGCGCAGTGGTTCGGCGACTTCCCAGGGGTGCAGGGTGTTGAGCCACTTGACCATGGAGCCGCGCTTGCCGCCGTCGAAGTAGACGGGGTCGCAGAGTTTGCCCATGCCGGCGTAGATGGAGATGAAGCCGAGGAAGATGCGCAACGGGAGGAGGACGACGCCCAGGTTCATGCGGCGGCCCGGGTAGTAGGCGTGCCGCGCGGGGTCGACGCCGTGGCGCCGGGGCGTGCCGGTGTCACCGGATCGCGCCGTGTCCTCGAACTCCTCGTCCCCGTAGGCGAGTTCCTCGTCGTAGGCGCTGCCGGCGGTCCGCATGTCGGGCAGGAGGCGGGGTTCGTCGCCGTCGTAGGTGCGCTGGGCGCCGACGACGGGGGTTTCGACGGTCTGGGCCAACTCGTCGTCGTAGACGTCGATTCGGGGGATGACCTGGGTGGCTCCGGCGTCGGCGGAGGGCTCGTCGACCGGGCGGACGCCGCCGCCGCGCACGGCCTGGAGCAGGCGGTGGGCGCCGGTGTCGTCCGGGGCGGACTTGCCGCTCCAGACGACGGGGCGGCGGCGGGCCGCACCGGTGGCCGTGGTTCCCACGGCGGGCATCCGGGCGGTGTCCTCGGCGGCGCTCAAGTGCCGTGCGATCCGCGGGGATTGGGCAGCACGTCTCGTCGACGCGCCCAACTGCACGCGAAAGCTGGCGTGATTGACGATGACCTGCGCCGGATCGCTCGGCACCTTCACCATGCTCAGCGCGGGAGCGTCGTCGAATCCGGAATCGAATCCCGACGAGCGGTCCCCCGTGGGTGTGCGGGGTGTTCTGGTGTCCACACTCATCTAACCGAGTGACGTGTGTTTAGGACACTGCTTTGACTGCCCGGATGTGTCCGGACAGCGTCAAGCTTGCCCGCATCGCCCGAACGGAGGCGGAATTCCCCCGTACGGGTGACGCTGCGGACCCCTGTTCAGGCCCGCCGACGAGCCGCCTCATACAGCACGACACCCGCTGCCACACCGGCGTTCAGCGACTCCGCGCCGCCCGGCATCGGGATCCGTACCCGGAAGTCGCACGTCTCGCCGACCAGCCGGGACAGGCCCTTGCCCTCGCTGCCGACGACGATGACGACCGGGCCGCCGAGGGCCTCCAGGTCGCCGATCTCGTGCTCTCCGTCGGCGGCGAGACCGACGACGGCGATGCCGGCCTTCTGGTACGCCTCCAGGGCGCGCGTCAGGTTGGTGGCGCGGGCGACGGGCGTACGGGCGGCCGTACCGGCGGACGTCTTCCAGGCACCGGCGGTCATGCCGGCCGCGCGGCGCTCGGGCACGACGACACCGTGGCCGCCGAAGGCCGACACCGAGCGGACGACTGCGCCCAGGTTGCGCGGGTCGGTGACGCCGTCCAGCGCCACGATCAGCGGGTCCTCGCCGTGGTCGTAGGCGGCGTTGGCGAGGTCCTCGGGGTGGGCGTACTCGTACGGCGGGACCTGGAGGACCAGGCCCTGGTGGTTGAGCCCGTTGGTCATACGGTCGAGCTCGGGGCGGGGGGCCTCCATG
Organism: Streptomyces sp. WM6386; assembly: GCF_000972385.1. GTDB lineage: Bacteria > Actinomycetota > Actinomycetes > Streptomycetales > Streptomycetaceae > Streptomyces. Next base: position 74,110 of record NZ_JXTE01000018.1, on the reverse strand, counting down.
AGGTTGATGCCACCGCGCTCGGCCACGAGCTGGAGCGCCTCGCGCACCCGCTCGTCGTTGTCGATGAACTGCTGGACGTACAGCGTCATCGCGGGCACGCCCTCGCGCAGCGCCTCGACGACGGGGTTGCGGCCCACGACCATCTCGGACGTGCCCTTGCCACCCCGGCCACGCGGCGTGGGACGGCGCGCGGCCTGCTTCGCCTTGGCGTTCGCGATGCGGTTCGCCTTGTGCTTCTTGCGCATCTCGGCGGGCGGCGTCGGACCCTTGCCCTCGAGACCCTTGCGTCGCTGGCCGCCACTGCCGACCTGCGCGCCCTTCTTGCCGGACATGCGGCGGTTGTTCGCAGCCATGACCTACCTGTTCTCCACGGAAGTAATACGTATGTCTATGCAGTGTGCCGCCCGGAGGGCCGGGCGGCACAATCGATCAAGAAAGCGGGCTAGCGCGGACCGAGGGTCCAGCGCGGTCCCTGGGGGCCGTCCTCGATGGACAGGCCCGACTGGTTGAGCTGGTCGCGGATGGCGTCCGCGGTGGCCCAGTCCTTGCGGCCACGGGCCGACTCGCGCTGGTCGAGGACGAGTCGTACGAGGCTGTCGACCACGCCGTGCAGGTCTTCGCCGCGGCTCTCCTCGCCGGCCCAGTGGGCGTCGAGCGGGTCGAGGCCGAGGACGCCGAGCATGGCGCGGACCTCGGCGAGGCGGGCCACGGCGGCTTCCTTGTCGTCGGCGGCCAGCGCGCTGTTGCCCTGGCGGACCGTGGTGTGGACGACGGCCAGTGCCTGCGGGACGCCCAGGTCGTCGTCCATGGCCTCGGCGAAGGCGGGCGGGACCTCGGCGGAGGGCTCGACGGTGCCGGCCTTCTCGACGACGCGCTGAACGAAGCCCTCGATGCGCGCGAACGCCGATTCGGCCTCGCGCAGGGCCTCCTCGCTGTACTCGATCATCGAGCGGTAGTGCGGGGTGCCGAGGTAGTAGCGCAGGACGATCGGGCGCCACGTCTTGACCATCTCGGAGACGAGGACGCTGTTGCCGAGCGACTTCGACATCTTCTCGCCGCTCATGGTGACCCAGGCGTTGTGCACCCAGTACGCGGCGAAGTCGTCGCCGTAGGCCTTGGCCTGGGCGATCTCGTTCTCGTGGTGCGGGAAGATCAGGTCGAGGCCGCCGCCGTGGATGTCGAAGGCGGAACCGAGGTACTTGTGGGCCATGGCCGAGCACTCCAGGTGCCAGCCGGGGCGGCCACGGCCCCACGGGGTCTCCCAGTCGGGCTCGCCCGGCTTGGTCGCCTTCCACAGCGCGAAGTCACGGGGGTCGCGCTTGCCGGTCTCGCCGTCCGCGGCGGGCTGGAGCAGATTGTCCAGCTCCTGGTTGGACAGCTGGAGGTAGCCCGGGAAGGAGCGCACGTCGAAGTAGACGTTGCCGTCCGACTCGTAGGCGTGACCGCGCTCGATGAGGCCGCGCATCATCTCGATCATCTCGGGGACGTGGCCGGTGGCACGCGGCTCGTACGTCGGCGGGAGGCAGCCGAGGGCCTGGTAGCCGTCGTTGAACGCCCGCTCGTTCTCGTAGCCGATGGACCACCAGGGGCGGCCCTGGTCGTGCGACTTGGCGATGATCTTGTCGTCGATGTCGGTGACATTGCGGATGAACGTGACCTCGTAGCCGCGGTACTCGAACCAGCGGCGCATGATGTCGAAGTTCAGACCGGACCGGATGTGCCCGATGTGCGGTGCGGCCTGCACGGTGGCACCACAGAGGTAGATCGAGACACAACCCGGCATGAGCGGGGTGAAATCACGGATCTGCCGGGCGCTGGTGTCGTACAGCCGAATAGTCACGAGACCAGGGTAGTGGGCCCCGGGTAGTGCCTTGCGCGCGTTCTGCTCAAGGGGACGTATTCGTGACGTTGTCGGTCAGCCGACCCGTACGACCAGCGCCGTGGCGATCGCCATGAGGCCCTCGTCGCGGCCGGGGAACCCCAGCCCGTCCGTGGTCGCGCCCGACACCGACACCGGTGCTCCCGCCGCCTCCGAGAGGATCTTCTGGGCCTCGTCGCGGCGCTTGCCGATCTTCGGGCGCGGTCCTACGACCTGTACGGCGATGTTGCCGATCCGGAAGCCCGCGGAGTTCACGATCCGGGCCGCCTCCGTCAGCAAGGTGATCCCGGATGCACCCGACCACTCGGGGCGCCCCGTGCCGAAGTGCTGCCCCAGGTCACCGAGGCCCGCCGCCGAGAACAGCGCGTTGCACGCGGCGTGGGCGACGACGTCCGCGTCGGAGTGGCCGGCCAGGCCCGGGCCCTCGCCCTCCCACTTCAGTCCGGCGCACCACAGCTCGCGGCCCGCTTCGAAGGCGTGGATGTCGGTACCGATGCCGACCTGCGGCAGCGGCATCCCGGCAAACGCGTCAGAAGCCATCGTTGAGCCTCCTGCGCGCCAGGACCGCCTCCGCGAGGACCAGGTCCAGGGGGCGGGTGACCTTGAAGGCCTCCTCGTGGCCGGGGACGACCACGACCGTCGCGCCGAGCTGCTCGATCATGCTCGCGTCGTCGGTGACGTTGTCGGTGACCGTCTCGTGGGCGCGGATCAGGGTCGCGCGGTCGAAGCCCTGGGGCGTCTGGACGGCGCGGAGGCGGGCGCGCTCCGGGGTGGCGACGACGGGCTCGGGGTCGCCCGGGACCGTGGCCGGCTCGACCTCCTTCACCGTGTCGGCGAGGGGCAGTGCGGGCACGACGGCCGTGGCGCCCTCGCGTACGGCCTCGATGACCGCGTCCACCGTGTCCACGGGGACCAGCGGGCGGGCGGCGTCGTGGACGAGGACGATGTCGTAGTCCGGCGGCAGCGCGTCCAGGCCGAGCTTCACGGAGTCCTGGCGTTCCTTGCCGCCGGGGACGACCAGGAAGTCGGTGCGCTCGGGGAGGGCGTGGGCGTCGAGGAGACTCTTGACCTCGGCGGCGCCGTCGGGCGGTGCCACGACGACGACCAGGGAGACCGCGCGGGAGGCGGCCATCGCACGGACCGCGTGGATCAGCATGGGGGTGCCGTTCAGCGCGCGGAGCGCCTTGGGGGCGCCCGGGCCGAGTCGTACGCCCCGGCCGGCGGCCGGAATCACGACCGCCGTGCGGACTTCGGCGCGCGAAGGGCGCGAATCGTCAGACATCGGTTCCTGTCAGGTTTGTGTGCTCGGCCAAGGTGGGTAGGCCAGACAGCGTGCCGGGCGCGACGTCTTGACCGGACCCTTCCGTGACACCGGTCGAGCCTGCTGCCCGGGCCCGGCACGCCAAGTATCGGGGCTCGCCCCCGAAGATGTGAGCGCCGGGGCAGAGTCGGCCCGTGCAGGACGGAATCAGTGTCCGGGCGTGAACATGCCGCAGCGCCCGGCGACAATGGTTACGTCATCGGGCACCGCGGCATTTCTTTGCAGCGTTTCTCTCATTCAGAGGACGCGGCAATGTGCTGAGCCGAACCTGGCGGCAGCGTGCGTCGTCAGGACGCGAGGACCTCGTCGAGCAGGGCCTCGGCCTTGTCCTCGTTCGTGTTCTCCGCGAGGGCGAGCTCGCTCACCAGGATCTGGCGGGCCTTGGCGAGCATGCGCTTCTCACCTGCGGAAAGTCCGCGCTCACGCTCACGACGCCACAGGTCACGCACGACTTCCGCGACCTTGATGACATCGCCGGAGGCGAGCTTCTCCAGATTTGCCTTGTAACGACGCGACCAGTTCGTGGGCTCCTCGGCGTACGGCGCGCGCAGCACCTCGAAGACCCGGTCCAGCCCGTCCTGACCGACCACATCACGCACGCCGACGAACTCCGCATTGTCCGCTGGCACACGTACCGTCAGGTCACCCTGGGCGACCTTCAGCACCAAGTAGGTCTTGTCCACGCCTTTGATCTGGCGAGTTTCGATAGCCTCGATCAGCGCGGCCCCGTGATGGGGATAGACCACGGTGTCGCCAACCTTGAACGTCATGTGACAGGTACCCCTTCCGTGGCTATCCAGGGTAACACGGAAACTGCGGGTTCTGAATGGCGTTTTCGCAGGTCAGGGCATATCTCGGGGCTTGACAACAACAACAGGAACGTGCTGCGGAGGCCGAGCGGAAGAAGGTATTCGCAGGTCGGAGCGGCTCTCCGGGGGAGGTGAAACGCGTACGTTACACACATCCGGAGGCCCTCCAGCGTAGACGAACGTCCCCATATGTCTGGTTCCAGGTGTGCGACTTCCGCTACTCCGTTCGGTGCCCGGAGTCGCTTCCGCGCCGTTTCCGGAATTGATCACTCACAATCGTGAGCACCCTCCGGATCAGCCCGTGATCAATTTCGTGGGCGATGGCGATTTCCTTCACGGAAGATTTGCGAGCGGGTGTGGAGGACTCTTATGTGAATGGCGGACGAGTGTGGGCTCAAAGTGACTCGTGAGTCACTTGTGGGGGGTGGTGACTAGCCCCTGCGGTGCGGAAGACGGCCCGTTGGGGAGGGTCGGGTGCGGTGACGCGGGAACGGCTCGGTAACCTAAGGCCGCTGACAGACACTTAGGGCGGCTTTATGCGCCCCCGTTCGAGTCAAGGAGTTGCCGCCGCCGTGAGCAGCAGCCTTCGACGCGGTGCCCTCGCGGCCGCCGCCATCGCGTTCTCGATCGCCTCGCTCTCCGCGTGTGCGGCCGGCAACAACGCCCAGACCCTGGAGATCAAGCCGGACAACGCGGCCACCTCCGTCGGTGACATCAAGATCCAGAACGTCGTCGTCATCACCCAGCCCGACCTGGAGTCGACAGGTCCGGCCGTGATCTCCGCGACCCTGTTCAACAGCGGCCCCACCGCCGAGACGCTGGACTCGGTCACCGTGGACGACGCCGGCAAGACCGCCGAGCTCGCCGCCGCCAAGGGGAAGGGCAAGCTGACCGTCCCGGCCGGCGGCTACCTCGTCCTCGGCGGCCAGGGCAACGCCTCCGCGGTCCTGCCCAGCAGCCGTGAGGCGGTCCAGGACGGCAACGCGCAGAAGATCACCTTCACCTTCAGCAAGACCGGTGCGGTGAGCCTGCGGGCCTTCGTGGTGCCGGCCAAGAGCTTCTTCGAGAAGTGGGGCCCCACCGAGATGCCCGAGGCGCCGGGCACGGGCGAGAGCACCTCGCCCTCCCCGACCGAGTCGGCCACCGGCACGGACTCGCCTTCGGCGACGGAGACCGCGACCGACGCGGCATCGGCATCCGCCACGGCGACCGAGAGCGCTGCCGCCGGGCACTGAGCAGTCGTACGACGGCTGTCTCGTCGTAGACGAAAGGGCGGGACCTCTCCGGAGGCCCCGCCCTTTCGTCGTCGTACGGCTTACGGCTTACGGCTCGAACTTGTAGCCCAGGCCCCTGACCGTCACCAGGTACCGCGGTGCGCCCGGGTCCGGTTCGAGCACCATCCTCGACGCACCCCTCGCACCGCTACGCGGGGCTTCGGAGTGCTGCGCCGGACTCCGTCCGTCGGCTCACCAGCCGGGTCGGTCTACGGCTCGAACTTGTAGCCGAGGCCCCTGACCGTCACCAGATACCTGGGCGCGCCCGGGTCCGGTTCGATCTTGGCGCGCAGGCGCTTGACGTGGACGTCGAGGGTCTTGGTGTCGCCGACGTAGTCGGCGCCCCAGACGCGGTCGATGAGCTGCATGCGGGTCAGGACGCGGCCCGCGTTGCGCAGGAGCATCTCCAGCAGGTCGAACTCCTTGAGGGGCAGGTCGATCTTGGAGCCGGAGACCGTGACCACGTGACGGTCCACGTCCATCCGGACCGGGCCGGCCTCCAGCGCGGCCGGGCTGACCTCCTCGGGCTCGCCGCGGCGGCGCAGGACGGCCCGGATACGGGCGACCAGTTCGCGGGACGAGAAGGGCTTGGTGACGTAGTCATCGGCTCCTATTTCCAGGCCGACGACCTTGTCGATCTCGCTGTCCTTGGCGGTGACCATGATGACGGGCACGTTGGAGCGGCCGCGCAGCTGACGGCAGACCTCGGTGCCCGGCAGGCCGGGCAGCATCAGGTCGAGGAGGACGAGGTCGGCGCCGTTGCGCTCGAACTCGTCGAGTCCGTCGGGCCCCGTGGTCGCGACCGCGACCTCGAAGCCCTCCTTGCGGAGCATGTACGACAGGGCGTCGGAGAAGGACTCCTCGTCCTCGACGACAAGCACTCGGGTCACGGAAGGACCTCCGGGGCGGGAAGCGGTTCGTACGGGGATGGGTCGGGTCCGTCCTCGTCATCGAGGTCGGCCGGGTGATGTGCGCGGTCGCGGGCAGCCCCCGCCTCCGGCAGCCGCAGGGTGAACGTGGAGCCTTGTCCCTCCGAGCTCCACACCGTGACCTCCCCGGCATGGGAGGCGGCCACGTGCTTGACGATCGCCAGGCCCAGGCCCGTGCCGCCGGTGGCACGGGAGCGGGCCGGGTCGACGCGGTAGAAGCGCTCGAAGATGCGCTCCTTGTCCTTGTCGGAGATGCCTATGCCCTGGTCGGTCACGGCGATCTCGATGAGGTCTCCGCCGGGCGCGGTCACCCGGCGGGCGGCTATGCCGACGCGGGTGCGGGCCGGGGAGTAGTTCACGGCGTTCTCGACGAGGTTGCCGAGGGCGGCGGCGAGCTGGCCGCGGTTGCCCCAGATCCTGAGGTCGGCGGTGCCGCCAGCCCGTCGCCCACCACCACCCTGATCGAGCCCTCCGGGCACCCCCACACTCGCAGCCATGGTGATCTGCTTGGCGCCGGCCTGGTGGCGGCAGCGGTCGATGGCCTCGGCGACGAGTTCGTCGATCCGGACGGGTTCGGCGTCCTCCAGGGGGTCGTCGTTCTGGACCCGGGAGAGGTCGATGAGCTCCTGGACCAGGTTGGTGAGCCGGGTCGCCTCTATCTGCATACGGCCGGCGAAGCGCGTCACCGCCTCGGGGTCGTCGGAGGCGTCCATGACGGCCTCGGACAGCAGGGAGAGGGCGCCGACCGGGGTCTTGAGCTCGTGGCTGACGTTCGCGACGAAGTCACGGCGTACCGCCTCGATGCGGCGGGCCTCGGTGAGGTCCTCGACCAGGAGGAGGACCAGCCGCGAGCCGAGGGGGGCGACACGGGCGGAGACCGCGAGGGCCTCGCCGCGTCCGGTTCCCCTTCTCGGCAGATCCAGTTCGACCTGTCGTATCTCTCCGTCTCTCCTGGTGTCGCGGGCCATCTGCAGCATGGGCTCGACGGCGAGTTTGCCGCCGCGGACCAGGCCGAGGGCGTAGGCGGCCGAGCTGGCCTTGACGACCCCGTCGGCCTCGTCGAGGACGACGGCGGAGGAGCGGAGGACGGACAGGACGGTGTCCACGCCCGGCGGGAGCACCGGGTCGGTGTGCAGCGAGGTACGGGTGGGTCGCTTCTGTTCCCGCTCGCTGAAGCGGAACGCCAGCATGGCGATCACGCCGGTAAGTGCTCCGGCGATCGCTGCCACTGCGGCGACCGCCGCGTTCACGTCCATGCATCCAGGTTAGGCACGGGATCGCTCCTGGCCACAGCCTTCGAGGTGCGAGCTCGAACACTCGTCGCCCAGAGTTCACCTTGGAGCCAGTGTTGGTTCATTTGGGGTGACGGAAATCGACGCGTACAGGGCCGAACGTGGGAGCGTGGGGTTCACAGCGCCGGTCGTCGGATGTTTCCGGTGGCTGGTTCTGGCCCCCGGAACCCCCGAGGCAGACGTAAGAGAGGGATCCCTGATGCGGGACGCGTACCACGAGGAACTTGACTCGATCGGCGACGGTCTGGTGGAGATGGCCCGGCTGGTGGGGTCGGCGATCGGGCGCGCCACGACGTCCATTCTCGACTCCGACCTGAAGCTGGCCGAGAGTGTCATCGAGGCCGACCAGAAGGTGGACGACCTCCAGCACGAGCTGGAGGCGCGGGCCATAGCCCTGCTGGCCAGGCAGCAGCCGGTGGCCACGGACCTCCGTATCGTCGTCACCTCCCTGCGGATGTCGGCGGACCTGGAGCGCTCGGGCGACCTCGCCCAGCACGTGGCGAAGCTCGCCCGGCTGCGCTTCCCGGAGCGTGCCATCCCGCACGACCTGCACGCCACGATCCTGGAGATGGGCCAGCTCGCCCAGCGTCTGATGGCGAAGGCGGCGGAGGTCATCATCACCAAGGACGTCGACCTGGCGCTCCAGCTGGAGCAGGACGACGACGAGATGGACCTCCTGCACCGCACCCTCTTCCAGCACCTGCTGGACGACCGCTGGAAGCACGGCATCGAGACGGCGGTGGATGTCACCCTGCTGGGCCGCTACTACGAGCGGTTCGCCGACCACGCGGTGTCGGTGGCCAAGCGAGTGGTGTTCCTGGTGACGGGTGAGCACGCGGACGATCTGCAGGCGGACATCCAGCCGGCGACGGGGGTGGAGGGGGCCTGAGCTTTAGGCCTCTCGGGGGTGTGCGGGGGCCTGGCTCCTGGTCGAACCGGGGCTGCGGCGGCCTGACTCCTGGTCCAACCGGGGTGTGCGCGGCCTGTTCGGGGCGCGCGCAAGCCTCAGTGCGCCGTTGATGCGACCTCGTGGGCGGGCATGCAATGGGGACAGGGTCTGTGCCGAGAGTCAGACCCTTGCCTCGAGGAGGGACCCATGACCGAATCCCCCAGCACCCCCACGCCCGACCCCACGCAGGAACGCCCGACCGAGCAGCCCGCCGAGATCAGGAACCTGATGCTGATAGGCGCGTGCGGCTGCGGCTCGGGCTGCGGGTGCGGGTGCCAGTCGGGCAATCCGTGCCAGTGCGGCTGACGTCGCGCTTCTTGTCGTACGACGGTGAGGGCCCCGGTGATCGCGCCGGGGCCCTTCGCGTGGGCGGGCAGGGGGGTGCGGGCTCGGGTGTGCGGGTCAGGTGCCCGGGGTTCGGGTGACCGTGAGGAGGACCTCGGTGGTGGGCCGGAGGGTGCTGATGTCGCCGGGGTTCGTCTGCAGGGCGATGTCGACGGTCTCCGGATCTCCGCCGAAGTCGGCGCGTTGCTGCTCGACGAGGACGGCGGGCGCGTGGATCGGGGGGACGCCGCCGCACAGGCCCAGGTAGGCGGGAGGTGTGCCGACGTCGCCGGTGAGGAAACGGCCGTCGGCGAGGTGGGTGAACCCGCTCGTCACGATCTTGTTCTGTTCGAGGTAGGCACGCATCGCCTTCGCGGTGCTGCGGAAGGCGACGGCCAGCTCGACGTCCCCGGATCCGACGGTGGGGTGGGTGACGTAGTGGATGTCCCGCGCACCGGTCGGCATCGGCAGGCCCACGACGTCGAGCTCCACCTCCAACGGCACATCGCTGCCCTCGCAGGCCCGCGCGTCCGCGAACGGATACCCCTTGTCCGCGGCCACGAGCCACCCGCCCACCGTCAGTGCCACCGCGGCGAACCCGCCGCCGACCGCCCACCACATGCGTCGCATGGGGCGCACGGTAGTGGGCGGGGTGGGTGTGCGGTCAGGGAATTGTCCGGGGGTTGACGGACTCCTTGCCTGCGCCCGGCGGGGCGAAGGTGAGACGGGTGCGGGTGTGAAGCGGAACCCGGGCCCTGCACGCGGGGTCCGCATCGCGGGTCACTGCAGGGCCCCGGCCCAGAGACAAGCCCCCTGCCTGCGGGAAGGCCGCGGGCAGGGGGCTTGATTCGTACGGCCTACTTCTTCTTGCCCTGGTTTCGACCGCCCGGTTTTTGGGGCTGGTCAGCGGGGTGCACACCTCAACTGACCTGCGGTCGGGCGGTCGTTGGTGGTCGTTGTCGGTCGTTGTTGGTTGACCTCGGAGGTTCCAGACAGGTCCCAGCTCCGGAGCCCCTCCGGCCAACGCGATGGCAGTAATCAACCCCCTCCCGAGCCTGTGGACCGCTCCCTCACTGTCTGGGATCGTGTGGCGGGTGACCGAGGGGGAGCGCGAGACGCTGGCTATCGCACTTGACCATGCATGGCGTTGGTACGAGAACCGACGGAGCCGAGCATTGACCCTGCTTCAGACGCTCGTGCTGTTCCTGGCGATTGTGGGAGCGGCGTACGGTGCCGCGATCCAGGCGAAGCTGTACGGCTTGGCTGGCTTCCTATGCTTGCTGACGGCGCCGATCTTGATTGCAGTTGAGCAGGAAGGCACACGGCTGCACCGGTCGGCCGCGCTCGCTTCCGACGCCATCGCCGAACTACAGGACCGTCTTGCCAACGCGCTAGCAACGGAGGCGCTCCGGCTACATCAACGCGAGGTTGCGAACCGGGCGACCCTGCCGCGCCCCGACATCACCAAATGGCTGATGTACCTGAGTGCTGGGGGCGCTCTCGCAGGCTCCGTCTACACCTGGGTCTTCCTGCCTTAGACCCTGATAGAGGGCCATCCGCGGAACTCCTCGAATCCGCGACTGACGCGGCTCCCTGCGCCCGCACTGCGGACCCCTACCGGGCTGGCCCGCCTGCACAAGCAAGAGGAGCACCCGCGCCAGGCGTGCTCCTCTTGCTTGTGCGGAGCGGCGGGCCGTCCGAGCCTCACCGTGAGTCCTTAGACCCGCTAACGTTAGCGGCACTGATAGCGGGCACCCCTTACACCTGAGCCGCTTTCGATAGCGGCAGGGGTCGCTAACGATAGCGACCCTGATAGCGACCAAAACCGCACGTGGCCAGGGCGTTAGCGGATAGCGGCCGATCCTCGCAGACCCCAGAAACGGCCCGATACGGGCTCCCGAGGGGCGGCTCGTGCTGCTATCGTCCGAGGCGCCCGCCAGGGGGCATCAGGCTTCCCGAAGCTCAGGCATCGCTCTGGGCCGCCCTGTACGCCTCGTACTGAGTCCAGGCACGTTCGAGCGTCTCGATAGCCGCATCGATGGCGCCGCACTCTTCAAGGTAGTCAAGTTGGCCCTGCCGTCCCTTGCCTGAGGGCCAGTCTGGATCAGCGGAGACGTCCCGAGCGAGATCCCCGATGGCGTTGTGCTGGTCGGCATGGGTCTTCAACCACGCTGTAAAGCTCTTCGGCTTGGGCATGTCGGCATCCTTCCGCCGCCGCATCGGAACAAACCCAATGAGGAGCGGCCTACGGCCGCGCATCCCTTGGCGCTCGCTCCGCTCGCGCGTCGGCTACCGGCGGGGCTGGGCACCAGCTCGGACTGCGGCGCCGCTCGCGAGAAGAGGCCACCCTCCCCCGGCGGGGCGGGGTGGTCTCTTCTCGCGAGCGGCGCCTTCCAGGGGCAGGCGGCAGACGTGAGCGCGCGTCACCGGGCCTCTCCCCGCTCTGGAAGTCGTCCCGAGGCTCTTCAGCGGGGGGATGGCCGTGCGTACCGCGCACCTGCCCCCTCTGAAAAGCCATCCCGCCAGTCACTCCCCGATGACGTTTGCAATGAGCTGAGTCCCGACTCATCCCGTCTCAGCACCTTCCCGTTGGCCGTGAGTCGCGTTGAGACGGGACTCACGCCATTGCGGCCCTCAGCGACGACCGCACGATCGGTACGGGCCCGAAGAGACCGGCATGTCCGGCTCGTACGCCCGCGTCATCTTCTCCAACGTCCGCGCCGTGCTCTCCGCCGCCGTGGAGGACGGATGCCTACGCCGGAACCCCTGCCACTCGCGCACGGTGACCCCGCCGGCCATGGGCACCCGCCGCGTCGTCCCCTGGGAGCCTGAGCACGTCTTCGCCGTACGCGCCGCCATGGTCGAGCGCTTCCGGCCCATGGTCGACGTCGGTGCGGGGTGCGGCCTACGGCAAGGCGAGATCCTCGGGCTGTCCGTCGATGACATCGACTTCGACAGCTGCACCGTGCACGTGGTGCAGCAACTCAAGCTGAGCCTGAGCAAGGCCGTGTTCTCTCCGCCGAAGGGCGGCAAGCTCCGTGACGTACCGCTTCCCGATCCCGTCGCAGAGGCACTACAGGAGCACATCAAGCGCTTCCCGCCAGTAGAGATCACTCTGCCGTGGATGCGGGCCAACGGGCAGCCCGTGACGAAGCGGCTCATCTTCACGGGCCCGAACGGCGGGCACGTCTGGCGCACGTCGCTGAACGAGGACCACTGGAAGCCCTCTCTCGCGAAGGCAGGCGTCATCCCGAAGGCCAAGAGCCGCGAGCACGCCGCCGCCCGCGAGCACGGCATGCACGCGCTCCGGCACTTCTACGCCTCCGTGCTCCTGGACGCCGGAGAGAGCATCAAGGCTCTTGCCGAGTACCTCGGGCACTCCGATCCGGGGCTGACGCTGAAGGTGTACGCGCACCTCATGCCGAGCAGTCGGGACCGGGCCCGTAAGGCCCTCGGCAGGGCACTCAGGCCACAAGATCACGAGGGCTGAGGTTCCAGAGAGGTTCCAGAGCACGAAAATGCCTCCCACCCGCGCCGTATGCGCAGGTGGGAGGCATGATCACTAACTCTACTTCTTCTTGCCCTGGTTCTTGACCGCCTCGATGGCCGCCGCGGCCGCGTCGGGGTCGAGGTAGGTGCCGCCCGGGTTGAGGGGCTTGAAGGCGGCGTCGAGTTCGTAGGACAGCGGGATGCCCGTGGGGATGTTCAGGCCCGCGATGTCGGCGTCGGAGATGCCGTCGAGGTGCTTGACGAGGGCGCGGAGGGAGTTGCCGTGGGCCGCGACCAGGACCGTGCGGCCCGCGAGGAGGTCGGGGACGATGCCGTCGTACCAGTACGGGAGCATGCGCGTCACGACGTCCTTGAGGCACTCCGTCCTCGGGCGGAGCTCCGGGGGGATCGTCGCGTAGCGCGGGTCGTCCGACTGGGAGTACTCCGTGCCGTCCTCGAGCGCGGGCGGCGGAGTGTCGTAGGAGCGGCGCCAGAGCATGAACTGCTCCTCACCGAACTCCGCGAGGGTCTGCGCCTTGTCCTTGCCCTGGAGGGCGCCGTAGTGACGCTCGTTCAGGCGCCACGAGCGGTGGACCGGGATCCAGTGGCGGTCCGCGGACTCCAGCGCGAGCTGTGCCGTACGGATGGCGCGCTTCTGGAGGGACGTGTGGACCACGTCGGGGAGGAGATCGGCGTCCTTCAGGAGCTCGCCACCGCGGACTGCCTCCTTCTCGCCCTTCTCGTTCAGGTTCACGTCCACCCAGCCGGTGAACAGGTTCTTCGCGTTCCACTCGCTCTCGCCGTGGCGGAGGAGGATCAGCTTGTACGGTGCGTCGGCCATGCGTATGAGCGTAATCCACCGACTCGATCGCTTGTGCCTCCGCTCGGCAGGCGGACGGCAGGCGAACGGTTGACGGGATCTGTTAATTGAGTGGTCCTCCCGAGCACGCCGATTGTAAGTTGCCGTTGCCACTAGGGACACTTACATCATCCGGGGGACCCGCCATGTCACCAGCCACCTTGAGACGTGCCCTGAGGGAATCCGTCTCCGGGCTCCCCCGCGAGTTCTGGTGGCTGTGGACCAGCACCCTCGTCAACCGGCTCGGTGCCTTCGTCGCCACCTTCATGGCGCTCTACCTCACGCTCGACCGCGGGTACTCCGCCGCCTTCGCCGGTCTCGTCGCCTCCCTGCACGGGCTGGGCGGTGTCGTCTCGTCCGTCGGCGCCGGTGTCATGACCGACCGGCTGGGGCGGCGGCCCACGCTGCTCATCGCCCAGACCTCCACCGCCGCCTCCGTCGCACTGCTCGGCTTCATGCACCACCCGGTCGCCATCGCCGCCGTCGCCTTCCTCGTCGGTATGACGAGCAACGCGTCACGGCCCGCCGTGCAGGCGATGATGGCCGACATCGTGCGGCCCGAGGACCGGGTGCGCGCCTTCTCGCTCAACTACTGGGCGATCAACCTCGGTTTCGCCATCTCCTCCATGGCCGCCGGGTTCATCGCCGAGTTCAGCTACCTCGCCGGCTTCCTCCTCGAGGCCGGCATGACGGCCGCCTGCGCGATTGTGGTCTTCCTGAAGCTGCCCGAGTCACGGCCCGAACGCACCCCCACCGAGAAGGCGGCGGACAACGAGGTCGGGCTCGGCACCGTGCTCCGCGACAGGCGCTACATGGGTGTCGTCGCCCTGTCCTTCCTCATCGCCCTCGTCTTCCAGCAGGGCGCGGTCGGACTGCCGGTGGCGATGGGCGAGGCCGGGTTCACACCCGCCGACTACGGCATGGCGATCGCCGTCAACGGCATCCTCATCGTCGCGCTGCAGATCCCGGTCACCCGGTACATCCAGCACCGCGATCCGCGCCGGCTGCTCGTCATCTCGTCCCTGCTCGCCGGATACGGCTTCGGGCTCACCGCCTTCGCCGGCTCCATCGGCGTCTTCGCCCTCACCGTCTGCGTCTGGACCCTCGCCGAGATCGTCAACGCCCCCACCCAGACCAGCCTGGTCGTCCGTCTCTCCCCCGTGCACGGCCGCGGCCGCTACCAGGGCATGTACACCCTGTCCTGGGCCGTCGCCTCGCTCGTCGCCCCGCTGATGTCCGGCCTGATCATCGACCACTACGGCGCGGAGTGGCTGTGGGGGCTGTGCGCGGTCGTCGGCACGCTGGCCGCGGTGGGCTACAGCGTGCTGATGCGGCGGCTGCCCGCCGAGAATCCCCTGCCTGCCGAGCCGCCCCTCGCTGCCAAGCCCGAAGTCAGCGCGGCCTGATCCCGGCCACCGCCCGGCCCCGCCACCGGTCCTGACCTGGCATCCCCCGTCCGTCGACTTTTCCCTACGCCGGGCGGAGACGCGTTTGACGGCGGTATACAGGAAGTCGCGGGGGGCCGCCGGGGCCGCTGGGGTGGGAGACGGGCATGTCCGACAGTTCCGAGCCGATCTTCATCAGCTACGCCGGTCCGGACAGCGCCTGGGCGGAATGGGTGGCCTGGCACCTCCAGGAGAACGGCTACCAGGTGGTGCTGGACCGCTGGCACTGGCGTACCGGCGACGACTTCGTGACGAAGATGAGCAGGGCGCTCGACCAGGCCTGCGCCGTCGTCGCCGTCTTCTCCCCGCGCTACTTCGAGGCGGGGCGGTACACCGAGGAGGAGTGGACCTCCGCGATCGCCCGGCGGGGCCGCTACGTCCCGCTGGTCGTCGAGCCCCTGGAGGACGGCCAGTTGCCGGCGATCCTCGCGCCCCGGCTCCGCAAGGACCTGCACGGACTGAGCGAGCCGGATGCCCTCAAGGCCCTCCTCGACGCCGTACGGGGGCCGGCGCGGCCCACTCGACCGCCGGCCTTCCCCGGCGCCGCCGCACCGTCCGCGCCGCCCGCCCCGCACGGCCCCCAGCCGCCGTTCCCGTCCCGCACCGGCGGCGGCCCCGCGGTGTGGGACGTACGCGACCGGCGGCGCAACCCGCACTTCACCGGACGTGAAGCCGTCATCGACGAGGTCCGCGCCAAACTGCTCGCCGAGCGCCAGGCCGCGGTGCAGGCCTTGCGTGGCACGGGCGGAATCGGCAAGACGCTGGTGGCACTGGAGTACGCCTACCGGTACGCCGACGAGTACGACCTCGTCTGGTGGGTCGACGCCGAACAGAGCGAGCAGGTCGTGGCCCGCTACGCCGAACTCGCCGCACGCGTGGACGTGGCCAAGCCGGAGGCGGGCGTCGAGTTCAACGCCCGGTACGCCATGGAGTATCTGCGCACCCGGGACCGCTGGCTGATCATCCTGGACAACGCGGAGGATCCGGATCAGCTGCGGAGTTGGCTGCCGGAGGGCGGCGGGCATGTGCTGATCACCGCCCGCAATCCGGCGTGGAGCGGGATCGTGCCGGGGCTGCCGCTGGGGGTATTCAGCCGGGGGGAGTCGGTGGCGTACCTCAGGGGTCAGCTGCTGGCCCTGACCGACGATCAGGCGGACGCGCTGGCCGAGGCCCTGGGCGACCTGCCGCTCGCGCTGGCGCAGGCGGCGGGGGTGATGCGGGGTGGGATTCCGGCGGACCGGTATCTGGGGCTGCTCAGGACGAACACCGCGCAGCTGCTGGGGCGCAGCAATGTGCCCGACTATCCGGTGTCACTGGCCGCCACCGTCACGATCGCCGCGGAACGCCTGGAGGCGGACCATCCGGGGGCGGTCGCGGTGCTTCGCCTCGCTGCGTTTCTGGGGCCCGAACCGATTCCCACGTCGTGGCTGGTCACGGCGCGTGGGTCGCTGGCGAGTGTGCCGGAGGACGCGGAGGACATCTTCTGGCCGGAAAGCGCCCTGGAACCTCTTGGGCGGTACGGGCTGGCCGTCGTGGGGTCGGATGTGTTTCAGGTGCATCGGCTTACGCAGGCGGTGGTACGGGAGACTACCTACGGCGAGGTCGTGGACGCCGTTCAGGATGATCTGGCAGCCCTGCTGACCGCCGCCGATCCTGGTACGCCCGAGCGGCCCGGGACTTGGCCGCGCTGGGCGTCCCTCACCCCACATCTGACGGCGGTACTGCCCGCCGTAGTCGCTCGCGCCGAGCTACGCCCCACGTTGTTGAGCACTGCCCGCTACCTCGTACGCAGCGCCCAGCCCCACGCGGCCCGCAACCTCGCCGGGACGCTGCACAAGACGTGGTCCGTCTCGCTGGGAAAGGACGACCCCGACACCCTGCGTGCCGCCCACATGGTGACCTGGGTTCTGGACGCCCTGGGAGCGTATGCGGAGGCCCTGCCCCTCGTCGAAGACATCCTGGAGCGACGCCGGCGGGTGCTGGGCGGGGATGCCGGCGACACACTCAGCTCGGCTTACGATCTCGCCGTCACCCTGGGCAGCCTGGGCCGGCACGAGGAGTCGTACGTCCTTCACCAAGCTCTCTACGAACGACGTCGAGCCACCCTGAGCCAGGACCATCCCGACATGCTCCGTGCCGCCTACGGCCGGGCCGCCGCGCTGAATGACATCGGTGAGCGGGAGAAAGCGCGCACCGCCCTCGCCGAGGTCCTGGAGCTACAGCGGCACTCGCTCGGCGAAGACCACCCCGACACCCTCGATACCGCCCAGCACCTCGCAACCACGCTTCGGTTGCTCCACCGATTGCCTGAAGCCCACCGCGCCGTCTCTGAGGTTCTGGAGCGGCGACGGGTCGTGCTCGGGGAGGACCATCCGAGTACTCTCCGCAGCGGCCACGGCCTCGGCACCACGCTGTACGGCCTCGGCCGGCACGACGAGGCAAATAGCACGCTGACCGCCACGCTGGAACGGCAGCAGCGCACACTGGGCGACGACCATCCCGACGCCCTCAATACGGCCGACAGCCTCGGCGGTGTGCTCGCCCACCTGGGGCGGTACGTCGAGGCCCAGCAGCTCCTGAGAGACACGAGGACGCAAGTGCAGAAAACCCTGGGCCGCGACCACTGGCTCTACGCGGCCGTCACACGCAACCTGGCAGAGACCCTCGAAGCCCAGGGCCGGAAATTCGAAGCACAGAAACTCAGGGCGTCCCTCCAGCGCAAACCCACCCCGAAGAAGCGCACCCCCTGACCCGCCCCCTCAAGGATGCATCCGCGCCCCCTTCACCACCTTGTCCACCCCGTTCCGCGCCCCATAGACCGCAATCCCCACCACATCCAGCTCCCCCGTCCCCACGGCCCGCACCGCCGCCCGGTTGTCCCGGTCGTTCCCCGTCGAGAACAGATCGCCCGTGAACACCGCGCACGGCAACCCCCGGGACAGCGCACGCGCATGCGCCGCCGTCAACGTCTCCTTCGTCCCCTCGAAAACCATCACCGGCTGCCGGAACATCGGCAGATAGACCACCCCGTCGGCGTCCTCGTACGGCTCCCCGACCACCTCGGGAACCACCGTGCCAAGGCCGCTGACAAGGAACGCGGTGACGTTCAGCCGCTGCCACGGCTCCAGGTCCTCCCGCAGCAGGACGGCGATCTTGGTGTCGAACCGGATGGGTGCTTCGTCGCTCATGCACTGAGACTGTCGAACGTCGTACGACACCGTCTTGTACGTTCTTTGCATGGCCACCCGGCAGACCGTCTCCGCGTGGCGCCCCGCCGTCCCGGGCGTCGTGGAGGTCTTCCACGCGCACTTCACCGGGTACGAATACCCGATGCACGTCCATGACGCGTGGACGCTGCTGATCGTGGACGACGGGGCCGTACGGTACGACCTCGACCGGCACGAGCACGGCACCCCGCACGACACGGTGTCCCTGCTGCCGCCGCACGTCCCGCACAACGGCTCCCCCGTCACGCCGGACGGTTTCCGCAAGCGGGTCGTCTATCTCGACACCTCGCTGCTGGGCGAGGATCTCGTCGGGTCCGCCGTCGACACCCCCGATCTGCGGGACCCCCTGCTGCGGCAGCGCGTCGGGCAGTTGCACCACGCCCTGGACCATCCCGGCGACGAGCTGGAGGCCGCGAGCAGGCTGACGTTCATCGGGGAACGGCTCACCGCTCAGCTGCGGCCGCGTCTGGTCACCGACGTCCCGCGCGCCGACCCCGCCCTCGCCCGCCGGCTGCGCGAGCTCCTCGACGAGCGGGTGGTCGAGGGGATCGCCCTCGACGAGGCCGCCGCGCTGGTGCACGCGCATCCCGCCCATCTGGTGCGGGCGTTCAGCGCCGCCTACGGCATAGCCCCGCACCAGTACCTCAACTCCCGCCGCGTCGACCGCGCCCGGCGTCTGCTGCTCGACGGGGTGCGGCCGAGTGAGGTGGCCGGCTCCACCGGCTTCTTCGACCAGTCCCATCTCACCCGGCACTTCAGGAAGTTGGTGGGGGTCACGCCCGGGCGGTACACGAACTCCCTTCGACGGAAGACGCCCGTCCGGTGATCAATGCCGCCTAGCGTCGGCCCATGGCCAACAACTCACAAGACACACAAGGCACTTCACAGCCCGGCCGCACCTTGAGAGCCAGACGTCTCTCGACCGCCGTCGTCGGCGCGGCCGCCCTGGTCGCCCTCAGCGTCGGCGCCGCCCTCGCGGCGACCTCGGACGACGAACCCACCGCCGAACCCTCCGTGGAGATCAGTGTCCCGGCGGAAGGGGGCACAGGCGGCTCCGGCTCCGACGGCGGCAGCGACCCGAGCCCGACGTTCACGGAACCCGACGACCCCACCCCGGAACCCACCGACGAACCCACCGGCGAGCCGTCCACGCCCAGTGAGCTGGACGAGCTCAACCGACGTATCGCGGAGCTCGACAAGAAGGTCGACGAGTTGCCGACCAAGAAGGAACTGGCGGACGCCCTGCGCGCGTTCGCCGACGAGCTCGACAAGGCCGACCCCTCCGGCGAAAACCCCGATCCCACCAGCGAGCCTCAGCCGGACTCGTCCCTGCCGCCCGGCAACTCCTGACGCGCCGGCCCGGAGTCAGTCGGACCGGTCGGACGGATCGGCCGGGCGCTGGGTCAGGTGGGCGAACGCGTCCAGGTTGCGCGTCGGCTCACCCCGGGCCACACGCCACTCGTACTCCTTGCGGATCGCGGACGCGAAACCGAGCTCCAGCAGGGTGTTGAAGCTGCCGTCCGCCGCCTCCAGGGTCTGTCCCAGGAGGCGGTCGATCTCGTCGGCGGTGACGGCGGCGAGGGGGAGCTTGGCGGTGACGTAGACGTCGCCGAGCCGGTCCACGGCGTAACTCACGCCGTACAGCTTGAGGTTGCGCTCCAAGAGCCAGCGGTGGACGCCGGACTCGTTCTCGTCGGGGTGGCGGACGACGAAGGCGTTCAGGGAGAGGGAGTGGCGGCCGACCAGGAGGGAGACCGTCGTCTTCAGCTTGCGGGTGCCGGGGAGCTGGACGACGTAATTGCCGGGGGCCGGGCTCTCCCACTCCAGGTCGTTGTCCTTGAGGACGCCCTCGATGACCTGCGCCGCCTTCTGCTCCTCAGCCATGGTGGGAGCGTACGCGACGCCGGTGGGCCTGCATCGCGGCCGTGTAGACGTCCGCCGTCGCGGCGGCCGCGGTGTCCCAGCCGAAGGACTGCGCGTGCCGGGCGGCGGCCTCGCCCATGCGGGGTGCGAGATGGGGGTCGTCGGCGAGGTCGCGGAGCACGCGCGCGTAGTCGGCGGGGTTGTGGCCTCGTACGAGGAAGCCCGTCTGGTGGTCGCGCACGGCCACCGGCAGGCCGCCCACCGCTGCCGCGAGGACGGGTGTGCCGGCCGCCTGGGCCTCTATGGCGACCAGGCCGAAGGACTCGCTGTACGACGGCATGACCAGCACGGACGCGGCCCGGAACCAGTCCGCGAGCTGTTCCTGGCCGACGGGCGGACGGAACCGTACGACGTCCGCGATGCCGAGCCGGGCGGCCAGCTTCTGCAGGCCCTCGGGCTTGGCGAGGCCGCTGCCGCTGGGGCCGCCGACGATGGGCACGACCAGGCGGGAGCGCAGCTCGGGGCGCTCGTCGAGGAGGACGGCGATGGCGCGCAGGAGGATGTCGGGGGCCTTCAGGGGCTGGATGCGGCCCGCGAAGAGCGGGATGAGGGCGTCCTGGGGGAGGTCGAGGCGGGCGCGGGCGGCGGCGCGGCCGTCGGCGGGGCTGAAGCGGTCCAGGTTGACGCCGGGGTGGACCACGGCGACCTTGCCAGGGTCCGCGCTGTAGTGGCGTACGAGCTCGTCGACCTCCTCCGCCGTGTTGGCGATGAGGCGGTCCGCGGCGTCGACGATCTGGGTCTCGCCGATGACGCGGGCGGCGGGCTCGGGGGTGTCGCCGTCGGCGAGGTTGGCGTTCTTGACCTTGGCCATGGTGTGCATGGCGTGGACCAGGGGGACACCCCAGCGCTGGGCGGCGAGCCAGCCGACGTGGCCGGAGAGCCAGTAGTGAGAGTGGACGAGGTCGTAGTAGCCGGGGCGGTGGCCGGCCCATGCCTGCATCACGCCGTGTGTGAAGGCGCACAGCTGGGCGGGGAGCTCCTCCTTGGCAAGGCCCTCGTAGGGCCCGGCGTCGACGTGGCGGACGAGTACGCCGGGGGCGAGCTGGACCGTCGGCTCCAGTGCGGCGGTCGTCGCGCGCGTGAAGATCTCGACCTCGATGTTGATCGCGGCGAGGCGCTGCGCCAGCTCGACGATGTAGACGTTCATGCCGCCGGCGTCGCCGGTGCCGGGCTGGTGGAGCGGGGAGGTGTGCACGGAGAGCATCGCGATACGGCGGGGGCGGCGGTGCAGCCTCAGCCGCGGGGGCGCGGCCGGGGAGCGACGCCCGAGCCTGCTGACGTACTGGCTCACGTGGCGGTCCTCCTCGCAGCGGGCATGCCTGACGGAGGGTGTGGGGTGCCCTCCACGGGGGTGCAACATCGGAGGGGCGGGTTCCCATTCCGGGCGCGGTGAACTTTGCTGAGCCATTACCGGGGATCGCTCAACTGTTCGGAGGGTGGGTGCGTCAGGGATCCTTCAGCCCGTCCGGCGTTTGAGGACGAGGCCCGTTCAGGGCCGACAGCGGAGGTCTGGGGGCGCAGGCCCCAGGGAGGGACGGGTAGGGGCGGCGGGGGCGAGAAACCTCGGCGCCGTCAGCACGCATACCCTCGTAGGCATGACACCCCGTGCCACCAGCCGCCCCGTGGGCACAGTGACGCGCGGGACCACCAACCCCAACCGGCTGCGCCGCATGGACCGCTGGATCACCGCGACCCATGGGCCCGAACTGCGGCGGACCGGCGACCCCCTCGCCATCGACCTCGGATACGGGGCCGCCCCCTGGACCGCCGTCGAGCTGCTGCAGCGCCTCCGAACCGTCGCCCCACACGCGCGTGTCGTGGGCGTGGAGATCGAGCCCGCCCGGGTCGCGGCCGCGAAGCCGTACGAGCGGGAGGGGCTCGAGTTCCGGCACGGAGGGTTCGAGCTTGCGGTCCAGCCGCGGCCGATGCTGATCCGGGCCGCCAATGTGCTGCGGCAGTACGACGAGGGCGAGGTCGCCGAGGTGTGGGCGCGGCTGTGTGCGCGGCTCGCGCAGGGTGGACTGCTCGTCGAGGGGACGTGTGACGAGATCGGGCGGCGGCATGTGTGGGTCGCGCTCGGACCGGAGGGGCCGCGGACGGTCACCTTCGCGACCCGGCTGGGGTCGCTGGAGCGGCCGTCCGACCTCGCCGAGCGACTGCCGAAAGCCCTCATTCACCGCAACGTCCCTGGTGAGCCCGTGCACGCCTTCCTGCGCGACTTCGACCGCGCCTGGGCCGCCGCCGCGCCCTACGCCTCGTACGGCGCCCGCCAGCGCTGGATCCGGGCGGTGCGGGATCTGACCGCCGACTGGCCGCTGACCGATGGGCCGGTGCGGTGGCGTCAGGGTGAAGTCACCGTGGCGTGGGGGGCGTTGGCCCCGCGCGGGTGAACCTCACTTGCCTGCCTGACCTGCGGGGAACGATCTCCGTGAGTCGTTCGTCACAAAGGCGGGGAGATCGTCATGGGGCGGGTGGATCAGGGGGATGGACGTACTGCCTCTGTCGTTTTCTGTCACGACATGGCACGATCCCCGGGCGTCCGTAAGTTACTGACGGTAAATCAGGTTTTGGGGGCTGGGGTATGGGTGCGGGCAAGCGCGGGCTGGTGACGGCTGCTGTGACCGTGGTCTGTGCGGTCACGGTGCTCGCGGCGCCGGGTACGGCGTTCGCCAGTCCCAGTCCCAGTCCCAGTCCCAGCCCCACGCCATCGGCATCCGCTGCCGGCGGGACCAACAAGGACCTTGAGGCCGTACGCAAGAAGCTGGACGACCTCTATCACGACGCCGCCGTCGCCACGGACGAGTACAACGCCGCCGAGGAAGCCGCCGACCAGCAGTCCGCCGCGATCGTGGCGCTGGCGAAGAAGATCGTCAAGGGCAAGGAGAAGCTGGCGGAGCTGGAGAAGCGCGCGGGCGACGCGGCCGCCGCCCAGTACCGCACCGGCGGACTGCCCGACGAGGCACAGCTGATGCTCAGCGACGATCCGCAGCAGTTCCTCAACGGCGCGGGCCGGATCCTGCAGGGCCAGCGCGCAACCAAGGGTCTCATCGCGGAAATGACCCGCACCCAGGAGGACTTGGAGCAGTACGCCAAGGACGCCTCCGCACAGTGGAACAAGCTCGAGGCCAACCGGAAGACGAAGGCCGCCGCCAAGAAGAAGGTCAAGAAGCAGATCGCGGCGGCCGAGGAGCTCGAGTCCCAGCTGGAGAAGGAGGAGAAGGAGCGCCTCGCCCGGCTGGAGCAGCAGGCCGCCTATCAGGCGCAGACCGCCTGGCTGGACTCCGGGATCCTCGACGAGATCAACGGCAAGGCGTCCGCACAGGGCAAGAAGGCCGTGGAGTACGCGAGCGCGCAGATAGGCAAGCCCTACGAATGGGGCGCCGAGGGGCCGGGGTCCTACGACTGCTCGGGGCTGACCTCGCAGGCCTGGGCCAGTGCCGGGCAGGCCATTCCGCGGACCTCGCAGCAGCAGTGGAAGCAGCTGAAGCATGTCGACGTCGCGGACATGCGGCCCGGCGACCTCATCATCTACAACGCCGATGCCAGCCATGTCGCGATGTACATAGGTGACGGCGCGATCATCCACGCCCCGCGGCCGGGGCGGACGGTGACGATCGCCGGGGCGGGCTCCATGCCGATCCTGGCGGTCGTGCGGCCGGACGCCTGAAATATGGGTATTCGAGGTCGCGGACACCTGAGACCGGGGTCACGTGACGCACCGCACGCCGGCGGTCTCCCAAACCCGGCGTGGACGTGACGTTCGTCATTCCCGCACCTCGGGCGGGGTGTCCAACTGCGGTAGGGAACGCGGCATATGACAGCGGCCGCCTGCCGAGCCGGGTGCCTTACACCATTCCGTTGCGGCGCCGAGTACCGCTATGGTCCCCGTCGGTGGGTCGAGGTCCCTCGCCCCGCCATGCCCTCGGGGGGAGGGAAGGACCCAAGACGATGCCCGTACCCGTACCGCGGCAGAGAGCGATCCCGGCCGTGGAAAGTGGTCAGGCGCCGGCCGCAACCGCAAGTGGCGGCCCTTCAAGGGAAGAGGCCCCGCGCACGGACGGCACGATCGAGAAGCACAACGGCACGACTCATCTGACGCTGCTGGTGATCGAGGACGATCCCGGTGGCTCGACGCTCGTGCCGGAGCTCCTCGATGCCGCCGGCAACCCCATCCGCGTCCGCACCGCCCGCAATCTCACCGAGGCCGAGCGGCTGCTCACCGACGACGTCCACTGCATCCTGCTGGACCTCGCGCTGCCCGCCCCCGTGCGCGGCGGTGACGACGAGCTCGCCGTGCTCAAGCACGTACTGGAGCTCGCGCCCCGGCACGCCGTGCTCGCCCTCACCGCCTCCGGCGACGCCGAGCGCGGCACGGAGGCCGTACGCGTCGGCGCCCAGGACTACCTCTTCCGGGATGAACTGGACAGCCGACTGCTGAGCCGGGCGATCCGCTACGCCGTCGAGAGGAAACGTTCCGACACGGCCGAGCGCAGGCTCGCCGAGGGCCGGTTGCGGGCGCAGGAGAACCGCCGCCTGGAGCGGGGGCTGCTGCCCACGCCGCTCCTGGAGGGCTCCTCACTGCGGTTCGCCGCGCGCTACCGGCCGGGGCGTTCACGTGCGCTCCTCGGCGGCGACTTCTACGACGTCGTCCGCACTCCCGACGGCACGGTCCACGCCATGATCGGCGACGTCTGCGGGCACGGGCCCGACGAGGCGGCGCTCGGTGTGGAGCTGCGGATCGCGTGGCGGGCGCTGACCCTGGCGGGGCTGTGCGGGGACGAACTGCTCGGCACCTTGCAGCAGGTCCTTGAGCACGAACGGTCCGACGAAGAGATCTTCGCAACGCTGTGCACGGTGGACATCGCGCCGGACGGGCGTCGGGCGGGGCTGTGCCTCGCGGGGCACCCGGCGCCTTTGGTCGCGCGGCCGGGGCGGCCGGCGCGGCTGTTGCCGTACGACAACAACGGGCCGGCGCTCGGGCTGCTGCCCGGTGCCCGGTGGCCGCGGATGCAGGTGGAGCTGGGGCGGGAGTGGAGTCTGATGCTCTACACCGACGGGCTGATCGAGGGGCGGGTCGGGGTCGGCAAGGAGCGACTCGGTCAGGACGGCATGGTGGAGATGGTCCGTCGGCAGCTGTCCGAAGGGCTGCAGGGGGAAGCGCTGCTGCGGGCGGCCGTCGGCGAGGTGCGGGAACTGAACGGCGGCGAGCTGACGGACGACGTGGCTGTGCTGCTGCTGGATCGGACCGGGTGAGTTGGGGCGGGGCCCGCCGTTGCGGGTTCCTGTCATGTGCCGGGTGCGCGTCCGTGGTGGCTGGTCGCGCCCACGCGGCGGAGCCGCACATCGATACAGCCCCACGCCCCTGGGCGGGTCGCCCCTGACCGCGGCTTTCTACCGGCCGCCGTTCCACGGGCCGTAGGGGCCGTCGCTGCTGCTGCCTCCGCGGCCCCTGCCTCCGCCGCCCGACACCTGGCGGAGCGCCGGGCGTACGTCGACGAAGAAGACGATCGAGGCGACCAGGCCCGCGAGCTGCAGGAAGAGCATCGGCACCAGGAGGTTCACCGCGACGGCGACGCCGAGGATGATCAGCCAGAAGCCCTTGTTGTTCTTGCTGGCCGCGCGGTACGCGTCCTCACGGAACAGGGCGGCCATCACGAAGGCCACCACCGCGAATCCCAACATCGCGAGGTAGAGAATCCACATCAACCCCGCGAACCCCTGCATCAGCACAACGCCCACCACCTGACTCGGATCGTCGTTACGCGGTCACCGTACCCGGAGAACGGGCCGGGCACCCCAGGGGTGCCCGGCCGTCGTAGAAGTACCTGCCTCGCCGCTTACTTCGCGGGCGGGGTCGTCTTCTTGGCGGTGGTCTTCTTCGCCGGCGCCGTCTTCTTGGCGGTGGCGGTCTTCTTCGCGGGGGCGGCCTCGGCGGGCTTGGCCTCGGCGGCGGGCTTCGGCTCTTCCTTGACCTCGACGGGCTCGGCCTTGGGCTCGACGGCCACGGCCAGCTCCTCGATCTCCTCGGCGGCCTCGCCACGCCAGGTCTTCACGGCCTGCTCACCGTGCTCGGCGACCTTCTCGTAGGTCTCGCGGGCCTTCACGGCGTACTCGGCGGCCACGCCGACGCCACGCAGGGCGAAGTCCTGGGCGCTCTCGCCGAACTTCTTCAGGTCGGCGTCGATCGTGGTGCCGAGCTTCTTGATGTCGCCGTCCAGGGTCGCGATGAACTCGCCGACCCTGGCCTGGAGGGACTCCTGCGCCTCCTTGGCCTTGGCACTGGCCTCCTTGGCACGGGCGGCGGCCTTCTCCTGCACGGCCTTCGGGTCGGTGCCGCGCACGGCCTCGATACGGGCCGGGGCCTCGGCGCGCAGCTGCTCGACGATGCCGGGCACCTTCTTGGCCTCCTGGAAGGCGAGGTCACCGGCGCCGGCGAGGAAGTAGAGCGGGGTGGGGTCCGAAACGGCCTTGCGGATGTCGTCGGTGATGGCCATGGTGATGGTCCTCCCGGATCGCTTTCGTCTGAGGGTTTTGGTTCCGCGCTCGGTCAGCCGGTGTCTCAACTGGCCGTCTGCTGCGGGTCGGCGTCGCTGCCGTCGGTCGTGCCGGGTGCCGTGCTCTTCTTGCGGGTACGGCGCTTGGCAGTGCCACCCCGGGCTTCTTCGCCCGGTATGTCTGCCGGCACGTCGACCGTGGTGGCCTCCGCCTCGGGAGCGGCTGCCCCCTGCGAGCCGGTCTCCTCAATATCGGTCCCGAATCCGTTCTCCTTGCGGAAGGACTCGTAGATCTGGAGCAGCACCTGCTTCTGCCGCTCGTTGAGCGTCGGGTCGGCGATGATGACGGCACGCGTCTCCACCTCGTCCCGGTCGCGCTCGGCGTCGAGGATGCCGGCGCGGACGTACAGCGTCTCGGCGGAGATCCGCAGCGCCTTGGCGACCTGCTGCAGCACCTCCGCGCTCGGCTTGCGCAGCCCGCGCTCGATCTGGCTCAGATACGGATTGGACACCCCGGCGGCGTCGGCGAGCTGCCTGAGCGAGAGCTGGGCGTTTCGCCGCTGCTCGCGCAGGTACTCACCGAGATTGCCGACGTTGAGCGATGCCATGGCCCCACTGTGCCTCACCCTTGCTAACTATTGCAAGCAGGCGCTTGCAAAAGTGCTCCACGCCACGTGCTCCGGCGTGAGCCTGCGGAAGATGAGCGGCCCGAAGAAGATGTCGATGACGTCGCCCACGTCGGTGTCGGGCGAGGATCAGCCGGCGGGACGTCTCCCGGCCAAGGTCGGTGTCGCTGTCAACGGCTGTTCGCGGACCCCTCGTTCGAGGTGGTGACCGCGTCTGGAGCGGTGGAACGTTGCGGCGCCGCGGAGCCTTCCGCGGGCTTGGACCTCGCCAGCCACAGGCCGGTGAGCACGGCGGTGGCCGAAGTGACGGTGCCGGCAGCGAGGAAGGCGCTGTTGAGGCCGGTCTCGAAGGAGGCGCCGCCGGATTGCCGGGTGCGGACGATGGCTCCGAGTACCGCCACGCCGAGCACCGCGCCGATCTGCCGGGTGGTGCTGCTGATGCCTGACGCGAGGCCGCCCTCCTGCGGGCTGACCGCCTGGATGGCGGCTCCTGTCAGTGGGGACATGGTCAGGGCGAAGCCGATGCCGACGACGCCCAGCCGCCACCACACGTTCCCGTAGCCGGTGTCGGCGTGCACCATGCCGAGCGCCAGCAGTCCCGGGCCGGCCAGGGCCAGGCCGGTGGTGACCACGATGCGGAAGCCGTACCGGGCGGCGAGCCGGCCCGCGTACGGACTGACGATCACCATGGCGAGGGATACCGGCAGGGTCTGCAGGCCGGCGCGCAGGATCGAGCTGCCCTGGACGTACACGAAGAACTGGGAGAAGAAGAACGACGAACCCATGAGCGCGAACCCCACCACGACCATGGCGGTGTTGGACACGGTGAACAGCCGCTGGCGGAACAGACCCAGCGGCAGCATCGGAGCGGAACGACGCGCTTCGACGGCGACGAAGGCGGCGAGGAGAATCACCCCGGCGGTGAAGCTGCCCAGGATCACCGGCGCCGTCCAGCCGCGGGCACCACCCTCGATCAGCCCGTAGGTCAGCGCCCCCACCCCCAGAACGGACAGCACCGTCCCCGGGATGTCGATCGCGGGGGCGCTCGGATTGCGGGTCTCTTCAAGGCTGCGCAGACCGACCAGCAGCAGGACCACGCCGATGGGCAGATTGACCAGGAAGATGGCGGGCCAGCCGAAGGCGTCTGCCAGCAGGCCGCCGGCCACGGGGCCCGCGGCCAGACCGATTCCGCTGAATCCCGCCCACAGCCCGATCGCCTTGATTCGTTCCTGCGGCACGGGACAGGCGGCGGCGAGCAGAGCCAGCGAGGCGGGGCTCAGCGCCGCGGCCCCGATGCCCTGCAGCACCCGGCCGGCGACCAGCCAGCCGACCGAGGGCGCGAGACTGCACAGCACCGACGCGGCGGTGAACACCGCCACGCCGGTCAGGTACACCCGCTTGCGGCCGAACCGGTCGGCGAAGATTCCGCCGGACAGCAGCAGCATGGCGACCAGCAGTACGTACGCGTCGACGATCCACTGCAGACCGGTCAGCTGAGTGTGCAGCCGGTGCTGCATATCGGGCAGCGCCGCTCCAACAATCGTGTTGTCGAGCAGCACCATGAATTGACCTAGGCAGGTCACCGTGAGCAGCACAGCCCGGTTCGGTCGACCGCCTAAGGCCGCAGGCGATGCAGCCATGGGGTTCCTCTCCATCGGTAGTTGCGCCTCTTCACGGCCGACGCGGTCAGCCCCTGGGCGCTCTAACGCAGTCATTGACTGCGTTAGGTGACTGTAAGGAGGCTCCACCGCAAACGCAAGCCCCAACTGCGTTAAGGTGGATGCATGGACGAGCGACAGCGCGCCCGGCGACCCGGCGGGCGCGGCGCCCGCGTCGGCGCGGCGGTGCACCAGGCCGTCACCGACTTGATCAGCGAGCGCGGCTACGGCAAGTTCTCCGTCGGCGACGTCGCGGCCCGCTCGGGCGTGGCCGACAGCAGCATCTACCGCCGGTGGGGCAACCTGGAAAACCTGCTCACCGACGTGGCGCTCACCCGCCTCAACGAGCGGTCGCCGATGCCCGACACCGGGAGCCTGGCCGGCGACCTGCGCACTTACGCTGCCCAAGTGGCCCGCGAGATCACCGGACCCGACGGCCTGGCGTTGCTGCGCCTCGCCGTCGCCCTGTCGAGCAGCGGCCAGGAGGGGCGGCAGGCGGGTGACGACCTCCTCGCCGAACGCACCCGGCAACTGCAGTCCGTGCTCGATCGCGCCCGCGAACGCGGCGAGCACGCACCCGACGCGCTCGGCGTGCTGGACCACATCCTGGCCCCGATGTATGTCCGCGTCCTGTTCGGCCTGGGCCCGCTCACCCCGGACTACGTCGACGGACTGGTCGACCGATTGCTGTGACCTCGACCTGGTCCGCGGGATCAGAGCACGAAGGTGCCGACCCACGGACGCGGTGCCAGGGCTCCGTGAGGTGCTTGACGGCACGCGCCCGCCGGCTCAGACGTCCGGCCATTGGGCGGCTCACGCGAGACAGGACAATAGGATCGCCGCCATGGCGCTGCGACCTGTTCAGCTGAACATCAAGGCTGTCGACGGCTCGGCGGTCGGCCGGTTCTGGGCGGAGGCGCTCGGCTGGAACCTTTTCCGGCCCGGCGTGAGCACCTATGTCGGACCCTCCGCCGAACTCGTCTGGCCGGACCCGGTCGCCCTCGGCATCGACGTCGTGCCGGTTCCCGAACCCAAGACGGCGACGAAGAACCGACTGCACCTCGACCTCGCCACCACCTCCGCGGTCCATCAGGCGGAGTTGGTCGCACGCCTGAAGGGTCTCGGTGCGACACCCGTCGACGTGGGCCAGGGCAGCGACGTGCCGTTCACGGTGCTTGCCGACCCGGAGGGCAACGAGTTCTGCGTGCTGGAGCCCCGGGAGATCCACCGGGACACCGGGCCGATCGCCGTGATGGTCCTCGACTGCGCGGATCCGCGGGCCATGGCCCGGTTCTGGGGTGAGGCGGTGGACTGGCCGCTGCACGAGGTGACCGACGACCATGCGGTGTTCCGCTCCCCCAAGGGTGTCGGTCCGTATCTCGAGTTCCTCCGCACGCCCGACGTGAAGACCGTTCCGGACCGTATCCATCTCGACCTGCTGCCGTACCCCGGTGACGACAAGGAGGCGGAGGTGGCCCGGCTGCGGGCCCTCGGCGCCATCGACCTCGACCTCGGCCAGGGCGACGTGCCGTGGACATGCCTGACCGATCCGGAGGGGCACGAGTTCTGCGTCCTCGCCCCGTCCTGAGGCGGCATGGCCGGCAGGTGAGGGGCGGGGTCGGCTTCCTATGGCCCGCAGGCGCGGGGCGGGATCGGCTCGCCATGGCCCACAGGTGAGGTGCGGGATCAGCTCACCTCACTCACCGCCGTCAACCCGCCTGCCCCGTCAGCGCCTTGATCGCCGGCCGCAGAAGCGCCGCGACGCGCTCGGGCGGGGCGTCATGGAGGGCGGGCAGGGCGAGGAGCTGGTGGCCGATGGTGACGCCCAGGAGGGTGGTGACGATCAGGGCGGCGCGGAGTTCGGGGTCCTCGCCCCTCGGCAGGGTGGCGGCGACGCCGTCGGTCTGCCGGGCGAGGGCCGCGCGGACGTGGTCGGCCGCGGCCGGGTCGGTGAGCATGGAGCGCATCATCGCCAGCGTGCCCTCGGGCAGACCGCCGAGCTTGAGGCCGAGCGTGGCGATGAGCTGATCGACCAGCGCGTCGGTGTCGGTGGGTGCCGGTGACACGGGGAGCGCCTGCACCGCCTGCGAGAACAGCTCGCGCTTCGAACCGAAGTACTGCATGACCAGGGCCGGATCCACACCCGCCGAGGCCGCCACGGCACGGATGGTGGTGCGGTCGAAGCCCTTCTCCGCGAACAGCTCCCGGGCACTGCCGAGGATGCGCGCCTCGGTGGCCCGACGGCGGTCGGCGCGGGACCGATGGGGTGAGGAGGGGGACGTAGGCATCAATTCACTCTACAGCCGTTGACCGAACCACCCCGCCCTCTCTACGGTAATTGAGTCAACGCCTGTTGAGTGAAAGTGACTAGGACTGGAGTGGTCACCATGCCCGAACCACAGCTCCCCGCCCTCCGCACCCCACGCGAGGTGCTGGCCCTGTACTACCGGGCCATGGTCGACAAGTCCGCGGACGACCTCGCCGACCTGTACGCCGTGGACGCGGTGCACGAGTTCCCGTTCGCCGTCCCCGGCTTCCCGCCTCGCTACGACGGACGCGAGGCCGTGCGTGTGGGCTACCGGACGGCCTGGGGCGGAAGCCCCGCCCGGGTGGACGAGATCAGGGAGATCGCGGCCTACGAGATCGCCGAACCCGCAGTGATCGTCGCCGAGCATGTCGTGGTGGGGTCGCTGCCGCCCCGGCGCACCGCCTTCACCGTCCCCGGCCTGCTGATACTCCACGTCCACGACGGACTGATCACACGGGCGCGCGACTACATGGACGGTTCGGGGGTCGCCGGCGCCCGCGGATGAGCACCCTGGACGGCCCTCCACCCGGCTGTCCGTGCGAAAAGCGGTGCGCGAAGATCGCCCGCGTCACAGACTGGCACGCATGACCGAAACGGATCCCAAGGACACCCTCCGCTTCTACCTCCAGTCCGCCCGCGACGCCCTCCTCTGGAAGCTCGAAGGGCTCTCCGAGTACGACGCCCGCCGCCCCCTGACACCGACCGGCACCAACCTCCTGGGGCTGGTGAAGCACGCGGCCGGCGTGGAGTTGGGGTATCTCGGCGACACCTTCGGGCGCCCGTCCGGGGAGCGGCTCCCCTGGCTCGACACCGCCGGCGAGACCAACGGCGACATGTGGGCCACCGCCGACGAGTCGCGCGAGGACATCGTGGGCCTGTACCGCCGGGCATGGGCGCACGCGGACGCGACGCTCGACGCGCTCGCCCTGGACACCGTGGGCAGGGTGCCGTGGTGGCCGGACGGCAAGGACGAGGTCACGCTGCATCACGCGATGGTCCGCGTGATCGCCGACACGCAGCGGCACGCCGGGCACGCCGACATCCTGCGGGAGCTCATGGACGGTGCCGTCGGGATGAACCAGGGCAAGGACAGCATGGCCTCGCACGACCCGGCCTGGTGGGAGGCCTACCGGGAGCGGCTGGAGAGGGCGGCTCGGGAGGCCGACCGGCAGGACTGACCAAGTACCCACAAAAAAGTGGGTACTTGGCAGCGGGACCGGGTGGATCCGAAGCTGGTCACGAAGGGCCGGCGAAGGAAAGGGGATCGGAAGCCGGGAGGGATCAGGAAGCGGCCTGCTTCTCCATGTGGCGGTGGCCCCAGTCGGACAACGGGGCCAGCAGCTCGGAGAGTTCACGGCCGAAGGCGGTCAGTGAGTAGACCGTCTTGAGCGGCAGGACGTCGTGCACCTCCCGGTGCACAAGACCGTCCGCCTCCATCGCGCGCAGCGCCTCGGTCAGCACCTTCTCGCTGAGGCCCGGCAGCTGCCTGCGCAGCTCACCGGGCCGTTGCGGACCGGCCTCCAGCAGCCACAGCAGCGAGGTCTTCCACTTGCCGTCGATCACCGTGATCGCGGCGGTCACTCCACAGGTGTTCATGTCCAGGACGCGCGTGCAGCCCATCTCCGCCCCCTTCGTCGTCATTCGTAACGGCCTGCCAACGGCCTCTGTTCCCAAGGGAGTTTCAGCATGCCCCTGTCCTCTTCCGTCACCCTCCTCGGTCTGGGCCCGATGGGCCACGCGCTGGCCGGTGCCTTCCTGGACGCCGGTCTGCGGACCACGGTCTGGAACCGCACACCGGGCCGGGACCTCGACCTCAAGAAGCGCGGGGCGATCAGCGCCCCCTCGGCCGCCGACGCGGTCGCCGCGAGCCCGCTCACCGTCGTCTGCGTGGTCAATTACGACGCGGCCGACACCTTCCTGCGTACGGAACCCGTCACCGACGCCCTCAAGGGCCGTACCGTCGTGAACTTCTCCAGCGACACCCCCGACCGCGCCCGCCGCACCGCCGACTGGGCCGCCGAGCACGGCATCCGCTACCTGGACGGCGCGATCATGACTCCGATCACGACCATCGGCACGCCCCACGCCGTCTTCCTGCACAGCGGCCCCGAGGACCTCTACGCCGAGCACCGCCCCGCCCTGGACGCGCTGGGCGGCACCCACACCCACCTCGGCGCGGACCCCGGCCGGGCCGCCGCCCACGACATCGCCCTGCTCGACATCTTCTGGACGGCCACCGCGGGCTACGTCCACGCCCTCGCGCTGGCCCGCGCCGAGGGCATCACCGCCCGCGAACTGGCCCCCTTCGCCCAGGGCATCGGCGCGATCCTGCCGCCGCTGTTCGCCGAGTGGGCGGACGACATCGACGAGGGCACCTACTCCGGCGAGGGCAACCCGCTGACCTCGTCGGTCTCCTCGATGGCCCACATCGTCCACACCGCCGAGGCGCACGGCATCGACACGGCCGTACTGCGCGCCGCCGAGGGCCAGGCCCGCCGCGCCGTCGGTCTGGGCCACGGCACGGACGGGATCACACGGTTGACCGAGCTGCTGGGCCGCCGCTGAGCCGGTGCGCTACGACCGCCGGGACCTCAGCCAGTCCGCTACGACCGTGAAGTCCGCGTCGGTGATCCCGTACCGGTGATCGACGCGGTGGAGCAGGGCAGGCGCGGGATGGTGATCCGCCACCCATGCCTGGTCCGCCGGACCGATCTCGTCGTCGACCCAGACGAAGGGCCGCCCGGCCGCCCGGGCGAGGAGGGCAGCGTCTTCCAGTGCAGGACGCCGTCCTCCTCGCCGGCCGGGTCCGGCCAGTCCACGGCCGGCAGCGGGGGCAGCCCGAGCCAGGGGGCGAGGAGGTCGTTGGCGTCCTTGGCCGCCCAGGTCGTGGCCCATACGAGCGCGCAGCCCAACGCCGTGAGCCGCGCCCCCAGACCGGGATCGACGCGGGTCAGCAGGGGATGGCCGGCGGCCGCCTCACCGTCGTAGACCGGATACGGCCGCGAGGATCCGAACGGCAGGATCGTCCCGTCGATGTCGAGAAAGAGAATCATCGGCAGCCAGCATGCACCGCCCGCGACCGCGTGCACCGATATTCGGTGGCGCCGTTCATGACCGCGGGACTACCGTCCCTCCCATGACTGCCGGGTTTGCGGCCACGCGCCGCGCGACAGTTGGGTACCCGGCCTCCGAGTGAGGCCGGTGCGGGCCAGAGGTCCGCCTCCTTCTCTTCGCCCTCGCCTCCCGGAGACCAGCGACGAAGAGAAAGAAGAGAATGCCCAACGACTTCAACCAGCCGATCATCGACGAGTTCCGGGCCAACAACGGCCGCGTCGGCGGCATGTTCGAGGGTGCCCGGCTGCTCCTGCTGACCACGACCGGCGCCCGCACCGGCACCCCGCACACCACCCCCCTCGGCTACCTCCCCGACGGCGGCGACCGCGTCCTGGTCATCGCCTCCGCGGGCGGCTCCCCCAGGCACCCGGTCTGGTACCACAACCTCCGCGCGAACCCCCAAGTGACCGTCGAGAGCGGCGCGTTCACCTACGAGGCCCGGGCCGTCGTCCTGGAGGGCGAGGAGCGCGACCGGTCGTTCGCGCGGGCGGTGGACACGGAGCCGGGCTGGGCGGCGTACCAGGAGAAGGCCGGCGACCGGGTGATCCCCATGGTCGCCCTGTACGAGAACGCGGCACCCGGTCCGCCGAACATCCGGGCCGGCTCCATGGGCGAGGCCGTCAAGCTCGTCCACGACAACTTCCGCCACGAACTCGCCCTGATCCGCGAGGAGATGCGCAAGAGCACCGGCTCGACCCTCGGCGCCCAGCTCCGCGTCAACTGCCTCACCTTCTGTCAGGGCATCCACAACCACCACACCGGCGAGGACATGGGCCTGTTCCCCCTCCTCGCCGACCGGCACCCCGAAGCGGCCCCCGCGCTGGCGCGCCTGCGCGAGGAGCACGAGCGGATCGCCGCGCTGGTGGAGGAGCTGAAGCAGGTGGTCTGGACGGCGGGCGACCCCGCCACGGCCCAGGCGGAGGTCGAACGGCTCGCGTCCGAACTGGAGGCCCATCTGACGTACGAGGAGGAGCAGTTGATCCCTCTGCTGGACGGCTGAGGTCCTTCACAGGGGGAGCGGCCGTCCGTGCACCACCTCCAGCCCCGACACCGCCCGCGTGAGCACCACGTACAGCCGGTGCAGCCCCCGCTCCTCCGCCTCGGCGATCGCCGCGGGCTCGACGGCGACGACATGGTCGTACTCGAGCCCCTTGACCAGCGTCGCCGGTACGAGGGTCACGCGGGCGCCCAGGTCGTCGGGGCCCGCGGTGTCGAGGCCCGCGGCGAGGAGGGCCGCTCGCACCCGGGGCACATCCGCGTCGGCGGCGACGACACCGATCGACCCCTCCCTCAGGAGCGCCTCGCGCACGGCGGCCACGACCGCGCCGGGCACGTCGTCCCCGGCGTCCCGGATCCGCAACTCCCCGTCCCCGCGCAGGGATCGCGAGGCCGGGACGTCGACGTCCAGCCGCTCCAGAAGCCGGTTGGCCAGGCCTACGACGGCCTCGGGCACCCGGAATCCGGTGGTGAGCGGCACGACGACGGCGTCCGGCCGGCCGAGGTGCGCGAGCTGCTCGGGCCAGGTCCGCGCCGCCCACGGCGTGGTGCCCTGCGCCAGGTCCCCCAGCACGGTCAGCGACCCGAAGGAGGCCCTCCGGGCGATGGCCCGGCACTCCATCGGGGAGAGATCCTGCGCCTCGTCGACGACGACATGCCCGTATGCCTCGGGATGCTCGATCAGCCCGTCGGCCTCGTCGAGGAGCACGAGGTCGGCGGCCGACCAGCGCGCCGACTTCCACGACCGCGGCGGCTTGTCCCAGAGCAGCGCCTTCTGCTCCTCGGCGTCCAGCACCCCGTCCCCGGCCCGCTCCAACACCCCGGGTGCCGTGAGGAGTTCGGCGACGACCTCCTCCGGCCGCACCCGAGGCCACACGGCATCGACGTACGCGCTGATCGCCCGCGCCCGCTCGATCCTGCGCACCCACGAGTTCGGCACCGGCCCCTCGCGCCGCTCGGCCTGCGCCCGGACGTACGCCACGACCCGCGCCCGGACCCGCTCCCGCCCGACACCGTACGGCGGCGCCTCGGCCCGCACCCCCGCCACGATCCGCACCAGCTCACCGGCCGGCACCCGCCACCGGTACGACCCGTCGGGAATCGCCAGCGCCTCGACGACGTCCGCGGACACCCGCGCGTACAGCGCCCGCCGCAGCACCTCCGCCATCCGCCCGTCGTGCTTGACGGCGGCGGCCGGCCCGTCGTCCGCACCCCTGACCGGGTGCCGCGCGATCTCCTCCTGGAGGGTGGCCTGCCGCACGCCGGCCTCGCCCAGCGCGGGCAGCACCTGTGAGATGTACGCCAGGAAGGTGCGGTTGGGGCCGAGGATCAGCATGCCGCCGCGGCGGATGCGCTGCGGGTGGGTGTAGAGCAGATACGCGGCCCGGTGCAGCCCGACGGCGGTCTTGCCGGTGCCCGGGGCGCCCTGCACACACACGGACGTGCGCAGATCTCCTCGTACGAGATCGTCCTGCTCGGGCTGGATGGTCGCGGCGATGTCCCGCATGGGCCCGACGCGGGGCCGCTCGATCTCCCGCAGCACGATGTCGCCGACCTGGTCCTCACCTTCTTCGAGATGCTCGTCCTCCAGCCCGGTGAGATCGGCGGAGTCCCCCTTGCTCCCCGGCGCCCACCCGAACCGCCGCCGCACGGCGACGCCCTGCGGGTCGCGGGCGCTGGCCTGGTAGAAGGCGCGGGAGACGGGGGCCCGCCAGTCCACGACAAGAGGTGGGGCGGCGGGGTGCTCACTGATCCGCAGCCGCCCGATGTGCAGCGTCTGCCGGTCATCGGACGAGTCCAGCCGACCGAAGAACAACGGCCCCTCAGGCAGCTCCCGCATCTCCTTGGCCCGACTGCGCAGGCGATACCCGAGCACTTCGGCGTCGGCACCGGAGGCGGAGACGTCCTCGCCGGTGACGACCTGCTCCTGGGCACCGTCGACCATGGCGGCGAGGGCGGCGCGGCAGGTGTCGTGGTGGGTGCGTTCGAGGTGGAGGGCGTGGTGGAGGGTGGGGTCGGGTGACGTCATGCGGTCGAGCGTACCGAAATAACGTAACCGAGTTAAATTTTTTACCGAGCCTCGCCTATGCCAGCCGCGCCAACCCCGCCTCCAACAGATCGAAGGCCCTCTCGGCAGCGGCGACAGCATCCGCCCGTACGACGCCCGCGCCCTCGCCGCCAGTGATCCGCCGCCAGTTCTCCTGAGCCAGCACCCGCCGCACCGCGATGATCTGCCCGGCAGCGAGCCGTGCGTCCAGATCACCACCGAGAGCTTCGGCGAGGGCCTCCTCGGAGCGTTCGAGGTGGGCGTACATACGGGCGACGAGGGCGGGGGTGCCGTAGAGCAGGTCATAGAAGGCGAGCACGGCGGGGTGATCACTGAGCCCGGTGATGGGATCCGCCCGCTCGATCCCCTCGAGGAAGTCCCGCCGGAGGGAAACCAGCGGCGCAACGTCCGGAGCTTCCGCCACGACCCGCGCGGCCTCGTCCTCGTGATCGGCGATGCGGTGGAAGACGAGGTCTTCCTTGGTCGGGAAGTACCGGAAGAGGGTCGGCTTGGAGATCTCGGCGGCTGCGGCGATCTCGGCGACGGAGACGGCGTCGTAGCCCTTCTCCAGGAAGAGGCGGATCGCGGTCTCGGAGATGGTCTCGTACATCCGCTGCTTCTTGCGTTCGCGCAGGCCGGGGGTGGTCATGGGGTCGAGCGTAAGGGGCGGCGCGTGGGCTGCTTGACCTCAAGTGGACTTGAGGTCGAAGACTGCGGGGACGACGAGATCTTCTGTTGGGGGCAAGCCATGCGAGCAGCGCAGGTGAAGGAGTTCGGCGGGCCGGAGGTCCTGGTCCCGGTGTAGTTGCCGGACCCGGCGCCGGGTCCGAGCGAGGTACTGATCGAGGTCGCGTACGCCGACACCATCTTCGTGGAGACCCAGATCCGGGCGGGTCGGGCTCGCGACTGGTTCCCGGTGACACCGCCGTACGTTCCCGGGGGCGGCGTCTCCGGCACGGTCACGGCAGTTCGGGCCGGCAGCGGTGCGACGGCTGATGGCGTACGCGCTGGAGGAGGCTGCGGTGGGCCGGTTGCGGGCGGTGGTGGGGGCGGTGTTTCCGGTGGAGCGGGCTGGCGAGGCGCATGCGGTCATAGCGGGGCGGGGGGCGCTGGGGAAGGTGATGTTGGAGATGTGACCGGCGAGGGTCCTCCTCCGGCAGCACCCTCCCGTCGCCAAGCCGGACGCTTGGCGAGTGCCCACAAGTCGTCGAAGTGCTTGTTCCACGTGGCGACGGTTTCCTCCGCGGCGGCCGTGCCCTCCCGGGACCACACATTGAGGTCCGTTCTGTAGCCCTTGGGGTCGTAGTACTCGTCGCCCATGTGGTGCAGGCGCATCCGGGCGGACAGGTCGTAGAGACCGTGCAGGACGAGCTGCCGGTTGAAGATGCAGATCTTGTCCCGAGGGATGCCCGGGTAGAGGCGGTACTCGCACTGGACGGTCACACGCCCGTTCGCGGTGAGCCGTTCCGCCAGCTCCGACAGTATGTCGTCGTACTCGCCGCAGCGCCGCTCCATCCGCTTGCGGAAATCCTCGTCGTCCTCCGGCTTGTCGCCATGGCCGACCTTGGAGGGCACGATCATCGGCAGTCCGAAGTCCGGCACCAGCACGCGAATGGAGACTCGCTTGGTGGGACCCGGATTGTCGAAGAGATCCTCGAGTCGATGGTAAAGAGCGTTGTAAAGCGTTTCCCCGGTGTAGCCGAGGAAGCCGATTTCCACATTGCGGTTCTGGAAGGCTTCCTTGACGAAGCTGCCGAGCTGGCTGGAGTTCACCAACACCCGGGTCGGCGCTCTGACCGCCGAGGACAGCTCCTTGACCTGGTCATACAGCACGTACCCGATCAGGCTCAGCAGCGCGCCGCCGAGATAGGCCTTGCCCTCCAGGGCATCACCGACCGCCTTCACGAATTGCGCGGTCAGTCCCGTGACGAAAATGCCCAACAACAGGATGCGGGTCAGCACGGGCTCGAAGCGCTCCTGAATGCGCTTCAGCCACTGCCCCACGCCCTGACCGGCCGCACCGCTCCCCCGCTCGGACATGGTCGCCCCCTAGACCGTCACCGGACCCGGCGGAGCGTCATAAGCCCTTGAGCGACCCGGTGTTCGTTCCAGCCATGGTCCCCTCAGGCCAGGGCCCGGGCAAGATGGGGGTTCGCCGTGGAACGGACCGGCAGACCGAGAGAGGCGGTGGCCGCAGCCAGAGTCATCGCGTAGGAATCGACTGCCCGGCGCACGTTAGGGGCGTCCAGGCTGGCTCCGGTCACCAGACGGTCGAGGTCGATGTACGCAGAACGCACGATCTCGATCCAGCGGTACACACCCCAGTCCTTTCGCCAGTTGGTGGTGTGTTCGGTCTCAAGCAGACGTTCCCAGCGGCGGAACATGCGTTCGCGGATCTCCGGCCTCGTGGGGGTCAGGTGCATGTGCCGGACCAGGTCGTAGAGGGGGTCGCCGACGACTGCCATTTCCCAGTCGATGATGGTCAGCGCGAGAGAGTCGTCGCGGCGCACGAGGTTCCACGGGTTCAGGTCACCGTGCAACAAGGCGGGCTTGCGGTGGCTCACCTGATGCCGGGAAAGGATCTCCCTTAGCCGCAAGTGATCGGGCAGTCCCAGAT
Organism: Streptomyces sp. WM6386; assembly: GCF_000972385.1. Classification (GTDB taxonomy): domain Bacteria; phylum Actinomycetota; class Actinomycetes; order Streptomycetales; family Streptomycetaceae; genus Streptomyces. The sequence goes on along the minus strand of NZ_JXTE01000018.1, from coordinate 34,530 downwards.
TTCGGGCCAATTGCTGTGATTCCTTCGGCAACTCAGCTACCAGAATCACGAGTTGCTCGCTCAGCCACTCGTAGAAACGACCCTCGCCGGCAGCCGGATCGAGCACTTTGTAGTTCACTTTTGTCAGCTCGCAGAGCTGGTCCACGAGTCGGTTCGCCTCGTGGGGCAGCAACCCCTGTACGGGATGCTCGGGAGGCCGGCCGGTGTCACGCGGACCCTCGTATGTGTGGATGGCGAAAGGTTCCCCCCGGTAGCTCGTGCCGAGGGCGAGGAACCTGGGAGCCGTCACATCGACCTGCGACTGCTCGATGGCCCGCAGAACCGCGTGCTCGCTCAGGAAACCGCGCTCCCGCCGGCAGACGTTGGCCACCTTGCGACGGACCACGACGGGGGTGTCGGCGCCGGGCACCCGGACCACGGAGTTGAGGTGCCCGGTGCCCTTGAACACCCGACTGGCCGGTGCGGCGCCCTCCGCGAGCAGTGCCTCATGGACGGCTGAGCCGGGAAAGGCCGGGTGCTCGGGGAAACGCGCGTCCGGACTCCAGCCGATGATCTTTACGGAGGGGCCATGCCTGTCGTTCCTGGCGGCCTGCCACCGGAAGAGGATCTGCTCGATCTCCTGCTCGTCCGGAATATTGCTGAGTCCGAGCGGTTGCGCGGCCGCCTCCAGCGCCCGGCGCACGTCAGACTTGGCCTCGTCCATACCCTTCTGGTCGGGACAAGCCTGCAGGGACCGTGCCGCCCGCATGACGTCCGGATAGACGGATTGCGCCCGCTCGAAGGCGACGTAGTGGCGCAGATCCTTCGACAGGCCGTTCACGGCCGCGGGACGGATCGCCTGCATGGCGTTCGCCCACGCGTCGACCACCTCGTGCCACTGGTAGTCCGGGTACTGCATACGTACGAGGTGCGTCGCGAGATCGTGCAGAGGATCACCGTAGGTCGCCAGTTCCCAGTCGACGCAGATCAGCGGCGGAACACCGGCGTACGTCACGATCAGGTTGTCACGGTGCAGGTCAGCGTGCAGGAGACTGTATGGCCGTCGGGCCATCGCCGGAATCCGCTTGGCCAGCCGGAGCATGGCGTCCTCGGGAATGCCGAGGGCCGCAAACAGTCCACCGAAGTCATGCCAATTGGGCTGTCGGATCTGCCGGTCCGCCATGAATGCCAACGTCTGCAGAAAGCCCTGGCTGTCTGTGTCGTCGTTGTTGGGCCAGTCCGCCGGCAGGGCGGGCAGCGCCCCCCTGCGCACCTGGGCCATCTGGGCGAGCAGGTCGGCGAGCGCCTTGATGAGCAACGCGTCCACGGGCTTGCCGTTGCCACAGACACTGGAGAGGGGAACGCCCTCGACATAGCTGTGGATCGCGAAGGTGTCCCGCTTGACGAGGCACTCCGGGACATGGGGCAGGATCCCCTGGATGGCGTTGAGGATCTTCGCCTCGTCCTGCCAGGTCCTGATCACGACGGGCAGGGCCTCGGCACGCCGGATCCGTACGGTAACCGTCGTACCGGGCTCGCGGCTCAGCAGCCGTGCCACATCGTCCGTCATCGGTAAGACGTAGTTCTGGTTGTGGTGTCCGTTGCTGGCATCACCCAGCTGTTGGGCTCGCCTCACGAACCCTCTGAAGGCGGCGTACGGGACGCGTTCCCCGAGGTCGGGGCGGGGAAGAGGTGGTGCGCCCACGGGCCGCTCCGGATGACTCGCGCAAGACACGGAAGTAAGGGAAACCCTAGATGCCGGTTCTACCAGCCACGACCAGAGTCAAGCTCGAGTAGCCAGAACGGGTAGGTTTGTCACTCTTCTTAGTCAGGTCGTTCGAGATTGGCGTGTTCGCCTTCTCTATACGCGCGGAACAGAGCGGTTGCTCAGGCGGTCCGGGAATGTTAACGCACCCATGAGTGCTCTCCGGACACCGTCGTGTTACGACTCTGAGAGCCGCGTCCAGACCGATTCGAACCAGTCCCGCATGGTGTCCACGAAGACGGAGCCGGGCGAGTCCGGGTCGCCGTCCTTCACGTGGTGGGTCAGTGTCGCGCCGAGCCCCAGGACGTCGAGAGCGGGTATCGCCTCGCCGCCGTCGGTCACTATCTGACGCTCGATGACCGTGTACAGGCCGTGCAGTACTTCGATGCCGTTGAGCAGGTACAGCTTGAAAGTGGGTGTCAGCGGCGCGTGGCGTACCTGCACGTCGACGGACGGCACCAGCTTCTCCGCCTCCAACTCCCTCAGCACCGACCGCAACGAACTGGTGTGCCGTTCTGTGATGGTGTGCAGACGGTCCGTCAGGCGAGGGCTTTCACGGTCGTCCACGGCCCTCGGGTAGGGCAGGGGCAACGACGTGGACGGAAGCAACATACGCAGGGCGATACGTTCGGGGTGGATGAAGCCGGCCCGGATCCGCTCAGCCTGGAGTCGCATATGCGCGTCCAGGGACTCGGACGTCAATGTATAGACGTCCAGGGTGACTTGGGGCTGTTCAAACGCTTCGCTTATGAGGGGACCCAGCGTTGTGCCACGCCGCAGCCTGGTCGCTTTGGGCGCCGACGACTGGACGCGCTGGGTCTTGACCACCCGCGATCCACTGCCCTGGCGCGACTCGATCCAGCCTTCGCTCTTCAGTTCCTTGAGCACCTTCTGAACGGTGTCACGGGAGACCCGGAAGGCCTCGGCCAGTTCACGCTGCGGCGGAAGAAGCGAGTCCACCGGATAGGTGCCGTCCGTCATGCGCGCGCGCAACTCACCCGCGACTCGCTCGAACTCCTTGCCGCCACCACTGGCCTGCTGTGTATCCACAGTTCGACCGTACCGCTTTCCGTCCACCCTCAAACCGGATCGCCCAACTGCGCAGTCATATTGGACCGTTGGTTAAGGGATCATTACGGCAGGGCAGACCGTTTCCAAGCCAATCATTCCAATTGGAAGGCCAGTTGGGGCGTTGGTGCCTCAAGTGGAAGGTAGGTGGCTGGAATGCTCCTGATCCAGGTCCTCAGGGGACTCGGCGAGCTCGCCCTGAGCAGGCAGGCACAGGCTCAGCTCGGCTCCGTCGGCGTGCTGGTCCTGTTGCTGATCGGCATCGGCATACGGGCGCGACGGTACGATCTGGCCGCTTGGGCAGCGGTGGTGTTCGTGGCGCTGATGACTCAGGCCTGATCCAGAACCACGGCCCGCACCACCGCCAGCGAGTTCACCACCACCGCGGCCCCCGCATCCCGCAACAGCTTCTCCTTGCGCTCGTTACGCGCGTAGCCCAGGAAAGGGACGCCCGCGCTCTGGGCGGCCTCGTAGTCGGAGGGGGTGTCGCCGATCATCAGGGCGGCCGAGGGGGCCGCGCCCATCGCGTTCAGGGCGCGGTTCAGGCAGTGCGGGTCGGGCTTGAGGCGGTGGAGGTCCTCGGTGCGGCCGTAGATGTGGGGGGTGAAGCAGGAGATCAGGCCCCGGGAGGAAAGGTATCTGCGGACGACCCTGGGGGAGTTGTTCGTCGCTATGGCCAGACGGGAGCCGATCGCCGTCCAGGTGCGTATGAGCGGGTCCGCGTACGCCGTCGGCATCGCGGAGGACGCGGCACGCAGTTCCTCCTGGGTGAGACGTTCCTCCAGCTCCGCGACCAGGTCACTGCCGGGGTGCCGGCCGTCCACGGCGCGCAGGACGACATGAGGGTCGAGGGACTCCCGTTCGTCCTCCGTCACCAGGCCGTGCAGGCCACGGCTCTCCAGCCACTCGACCAGCCCCCTCGCCACCCCGTCCGCCGTGTGCCCGGCGAACAGGCGGCAGATCGGGCCGTCGAAGTCCCACAGGACGACTCGGGCGTGGGTGATCAGGTCGCGGAGTTCCTCGAGTTCTGCTGTCACCGCTTCAGTCTGCGTCGTATCAGGGGTCACTAGGAGAGTGTCAGGTCCGTCGTGATGGTTTCCCAGAGGGCGTCGAACCACTTCTGGGATTCCTCCACGAACGCCGCATCGCGCTGGCTCGCCGCCTTCACGAAGGAGAAGAGGACGGAGCGGGAGCCCAGGACGTCGTACATCTCCAGGGTCTGGCTCTCGTACTCCTCCTCGCGCCGTTCGAGCATGTAGTAGCCGAGCAGCACTTCATCACTGTTGAGAAGGTACATCTTCACCGGCGGGGTGAACGGCAGGGCGCGGAAGGTGACTTGGACGTCGATGCCGTGGGTGGAGCGGACGGCGTTGAGGTTGTACTTGAGGACGTGGGCCTGAGCATTGCGCATCTCCAGCCAACGCTCGTGGACCGGGTTCTCCTCGCCGTCCTGGTCGATCAGTACCGGGAAGGCGAGGTTGATGTCCCGGGACGGCAGCAGGACGCGAAAGTTGATCGACTCGGGGTGAATCCTGCCCTCGTGGATCCGGCGGAGTGAATCGCCGAGGGCCAGCATCAGGGTCTCGGAGGTGTGACTCACGACGTCCACGCGCACGTGCTTCGCCGAGAAGGCCTCCGCCAGCCGCGGCGCCAGCCCCACCATCGTCGGCTGCGGCGCCCCCCGGACCGGTGCCGGCTCCGCGATCCTCGGCGGGCTCCCCTTGCTCACATTGCTGAGCAGCCCGTCCTCCTGGAGGGCGCGCAGGGCCTGGCGGACGGCGCCGCGCTCGACGTTGAACTCCTCTGCCAACTCGGCCTGGGTGGGCAGGCGGTCTCCCGCCTTGAGGTCTCCTGCGCGAATACGTTCCCGCAGGATGTCGGCGATCTCCTGGGGCGAGAGCCTTCTGCTGCCGTTCACTGCAACGTTCTCCTGGGTCACGACCAAACGCTACAACTCCGATCCATCTATGGGGAGTTGTTTGGAAGTTGTTTCGGACTACGGGCCAAGTGGGGACAACTAATACTGAGATGGTTGCCAACTTGGCCAAGTTGGCGGAAGTTTTGCCTCCTTGTTGCCCAACCCCCCGCACATCCAACCCCCCGCACATCCGACCGTCCCGGATGCCCGCCTCACGCCCGAAGGGGGAACACCGTGCCAGCTCTCTACCTCCTCTCCGCCCTCCTCGTCACCGGCATCGAGCAGACCGTTCAGTGGAAGTACGGCGCCACCGGCATCGTCGGTCTGCTGCTGCTCACCATCGGCGTCAGGGCCAAGAGCCCGGCCCTGAGCTCCATCGGCGCCGTCGTGCTCGCCCTGCTGGTCGCGGGGCCCGCCCTATGACAGACAGGCAACGCCCGGATCCGCCACTGTGGGAGACCTTCAGCTCGTGAGCGTCAGCTCCGAACTGATCGTCTCCCACAGTGCGTTGAACCACAGGTGGGACTGCTCGACGAAGGTGGTGTCCCGCAGGCCGGCGCCCTGCTCGAAGGCGAACAGCATCGACTGGGTGCCCTCGGCGTCGTACATCTGCAGGAACTCGTGGTCGACCTGCTCCTCGCGCTGGGTCAGGGTGTAGTAGGCGAACAGGGCTTCCGTGTTGTTGAGCAGGTACAGCTTCACCGGCGGGGTGAAGGGCAGCGCGCGGAAGGTGACCTGGACGTCGATGCCGTGCGTGGCGCGCAGGGCCAGCAGGTTGTGGCGCAGCACATGACCCTGGGCGTTGCGATGCGCCAGCCAGTGGCGCTGGAGCCGGCCGTCCACCGAGGCGTCGACCGGGGCCGGGAAGGCGAGGTCGATGTCGCGACTCGGCAGCAGTACGCGGACGTCGATCTTGGCCGGTTTCAGCTGTCCGGCGTGAATCTGGCGCAGTGGTTCGCCGAGGGCGAGGTTGAAGGAGACCGAGGTCAGGCAGAGCGCGTCGATCTCCACGTGCGGGGTCGCGAAGGCGGCGGCTATCCGCGGGGCGAGGCCCACCATCGTGGGCTGCGGCGGGGCTCCGGGGCCGGTCAGCGCCCTGCCGAGGTCGGGGGCGACGGTCGCGGGGCTGCCCTTGGACACGTTGGTGAGCAGTTGCTCGGACTGCAGGATGCGCAGGGCCTGTCGTACCGCCCCGCGCTCCACTCCGAACTCGTCGGCCAGCCTGGCCTGGGTGGGCATGCGCTGACCCGGCCGCAGCTCACCGGACCGGATCCGGGAACGCAGCTCGTCGGCCACGTCACGATGTGATGTGTGTGGCCGCTGTGACCTCTCCCGTCCATTGACGGAGGCGTGTTTCGGGTCCACGACCAAACACTACAACTTCTCGCCATCTTTGGGCAGTTCGAGGGAAGGTGGTTATGAGACGCATCCAAGCGGAGATAAGTACAGTGAAGTTGGTCGCCAACTTGCACAACATGGTCAAGCTTCCAAGGGGTTGGCGCCAAACAGGGACTTCGTTCAGGGGGGATCGTCATGCCGTTCGCCATCGCCATCGCCGCCCTCGCCATCGGATTCGAGCAGCTCATCCAGTGGAAGTGGGGGCCGATGGGCATCATCGCCTTCGTCCTTCTCACCGTCGGCATCAAGGCAAAGAACACCATGGTCGGCGGCATCGGAGCGGCGATCCTCGTGATGCTGCTCGCCCAGTCCGGCTGACCGGACCGCCCAAGTCCGCGCAGTCGGCCGACCGGGCTCTCTTCCGGAGGGGAGCCGAGAGCCTGGTCGGTCAGTACAGCCACAACTCCACATCGACAACTGAACACCGCTGCGCACAGCCACAACTCCACAGCAACAACAGCAAGAGCTACGGCTACGGATCAGTCCTGTCCCCGACGGGAAGGAGACCTCAGAACATGTCCGGGCACCAAGGCCGCCCGGGCGTACGCAGCAGGGCGTCGGCCACCAGGGCGGCGCCCGCTCGGTCTTCCCGGACCCGGCCGAGCGCGGCAAGCCGTACGGCGGACTCGTCGCCGAGCCACAGGGTGGCCAAGTCAGCGACATCCAGGGTGAGTTCGGCACCCCGCGTGGTCGCCGTACAGGACGCCCGACCGTCCTCAGCCGCCTCCAGCCGATAACGCCCGCCGGCCAGGCCGGCCCCGTCGACGACCTCCAGGACCAACGCCCCCGCCCTGTCGTACGTACGCGCCTCCAGAGCCCGTACGACGTCCAGGATCCGCACCCACAGCCAGTCCGCGTGCGTGGTGATGCGGGCGGCCCGCGGGTCGGGCAGGAAGAACGGCAACAGGTCGTCGGGCCCGCGCCAGCCGCTCCGCACCTTCGTGACCCAGTCGATCGAGCACAGGTGCCGCCACAGGGCGCGCTCGGCGGCCGCGGTCGTGGCTATCAGCCACCTCACCTTGGCCGTCTCCGCCGGCTGCTTGTCGTCCCACCGGTCGTCGCACTTGTACGCCACCATTCCCTCGACCTCGCCGGTGGCCGAGCGGTACACGGCGAAGAACGGCTCGACCCAGGGGGCCCGGTCCAGATGTACGACCCCGGTCTCGGTCTCCCACCATCGCTGCGTACGGCTGACCGCACCGGGTTGGCCGCGGCGCACGCGCTCATGCAGGTCCGGGCCGAGCTTGCGTACGTCCTCGCCGTCCACGAGATCGATACGGCCGCCGTCCTCGGGCCCCGAACAACGGGCGTCCAGCCCGGCGCGGGGCACGTCCACCGTCCACTCGGTCATCCAGGTGACGGGACCGAAGCCGTAGCGGCCGTAGATCGGGTACTCGGCGGCGATCAGCGTGGCGACGACGTCCCCGCGCTCCTTCGCCGCGCCGAGATCCTCGGCCATCATCCGCGTCAGGATGCCGCGTCGGCGGTGGGTGGCCGTCACAGTGACGTTCGTGACGGCATCCGCGGGAACGGCCGCGCCACCGACAACCGTGAGCTGCTGGTCGAACGACCGGAACGTCGCCACACACCGCCCACCCTCGAAGGCACCCAGCGTCCGGGACGGTTCGATGTAGCTGTTCCGGTCCGCGACCTCGTCCTCGGTGACGCCGGGACTGCGCAGAAAACCGGTGTTCAGAGCACGGATCCAGTCGGGAATCTCGTCCTCGTCGATCGGACGGATGACGATGTCGGGATGCGGGCGAGTCATGGAGCCACGTTAGGTCTACGACGGTGAGCTGTCGCGACGATTTTCCCGCCCCCTCAGGGACCCGACCCCCCTCCTCACATCAACAGGTCGTCCACCTGCGCCTCGCCCTCCCGGTACCGTCGGGCGATCTCCGCGCTGCAGTCGTCCGCCGTGCGCTGGAGGCGCTGGCGGCGGCGGGAGACCTGCTGCTCGTAGCGGACGAGGCGGGCCATCGCGGCGTTCAGTTCGAGGTCGGTGCGGGCCCGGAGGTCCGAGAGTTCGACCTCGGCGAGCATTTCGGCGGCCAGGCGGCGGTACTCCTCGCTGTGGGGCGTGCCCAGGGTCACGTGGCGGGCCGAGGAGCGGTGGCGGGCCGGGGCGTCCGCGAGGATCTCGGAGAGGCGTTCCACGACCGAGCCCTCCCCCGCCGGCGAGCGGCGTGCCAACTCCGCGCGCAGGATGTCGATACGGCCCTGCAGCAGCCGCCGTACATAGCTGAGGTCCGCCTCGTCGCGCTGGGCGTCCCGGCGCAGGGTGCGCAGCTCGGGCAGGCTCAGCGGGGCCAGGTCGTGCCCGGACGGGTCCGCGGGCAGCCACGGCTCCTCCGTACGCTGCGCGGGCGGCCGGACAACAGCCCCGGGCGGCTGTCCGATGCTCGGTGTGCTCATGTGCCTCAACCGTCCCCTCGACCGGGCGTGTATGAGCATCGTGCCACCCCAAGTGGCCGCTATGTGACTGAGTGCCCCCGATCGGCCCCAGATGGGGGGTTATCGAGCAAAAAGAAGCCCGAGGAAAGGTCCCTGCGGCCCGGGCGGCATGATGGTCCCATGCGTGCAGTGGTGCAGAGAGTCGACGGCGCGAGTGTCGTCGTCGAGGGTGAGACCGTCGGGGAGATCGTCGGCGAAGGGCTCTGTGTCCTCGTGGGGGTCACCCACGAGGACACCAAGGAGAAGGCCGCCCAACTCGCCCGCAAACTCTGGTCGATCCGCATGCTGCCCGACGAGAAGTCCTGCAGCGACATCGACGCCCCGCTCCTCGTGATCAGCCAGTTCACGCTGTACGGGGACGCGAGGAAAGGCCGCCGCCCCACCTGGAACGCCGCCGCGCCCGGCGACGTCGCCGAGCCGCTCGTCGACGAGGTCGTGGCCCAACTCCGCGCCCTGGGCGCGACGGTGGCGACGGGGCGCTTCGGCGCCCAGATGCGGGTGTCGCTGACGAACGACGGTCCCTTCACCGTGCTCGTGGAGATCTAGCCCCTCGGTCCCTCAGGGCTCGACCACGACCTCCTGCGCCGCCGCCGTCGTGTCCGCCACCAGTCGCGCGTGCAGCGGCACGTTCCGCTTCACCAGTGCGAGGGCGACCGGGCCGAGCTCGTGGTGGCGTACGGACGTGGTGATGAAGCCGATCTTGCGGCCGTCGGGGCCGTCGTCCGCGAGGTGGATCTGGGTGCCGGCCGGCGGCAGGTGGACCTCGCTGCCGTCGAGGTGGAGGAAGACGAGGCGGCGCGGGGGCTTGCCCAGGTTCTGGACGCGGGCGACCGTCTCCTGGCCTCGGTAGCAGCCCTTCTGCAGGTGCACCGCCGTGCCGATCCAGCCCAGCTCGTGCGGGATGGTGCGGTGGTCGGTCTCGAAGCCGAGGCGGGGGCGGTGGTGCTCGACGCGCAGCGCCTCGTAGGCCAGCAGGCCGGCCGCCGGGCCCGCCTGCTCGGCGTACGACTCCAGGTCCGCGCGCGGGAGGAACAGATCACGGCCGTACGCCGTCTCGCGGACGACGACGCCCGCCGGCACCGGGGCGATCGAACCGGCCGGCAGATGGACGACCGCGAAGTCGGCCGTGCGGTCGGCGGCCTCGACCCGGTAGAAGAACTTCATCGACTCCAGGTAGGCGAGCAGCGCCTCCTGGGTGTCGGGTTCCACGTGGATCCAGACCGTCACACCGTCGTCCACCAGGTACAGCGCGTGCTCGATGTGGCCGTTGGCGGACAGGATCAGCGCCTCGGTGGCCTCGCCCACGGGCAGCTCGGAGACGTGTTGCGTGAGCAGCAGATGCAGCCAGCTCAGCCGGTCCTCGCCGGTGACGGTGAGGACACCGCGGTGGGAGAGGTCGACGAATCCGGTGCCGTCGGCGAGGGCGCGCTGTTCGCGGAACAGGTCGCCGTAGTGGGCGGCGACGCCTTCGTCCACGCCCTCGGCGGGGACGGCGCCGGGCAGGGACAGCAGAGGGCTCTTCATATGCCTAAGCCTACGACTCGGTAGTTGAAGCCTTGAGGGAGCAGTCCTTGCACCGGCCGAAGATCGCGAAGTGCTTCATGTCCGTCTCGAACCCGAAGGTCGAGCGCAGCTTCGCGGTGAACTCCGCCGCCACCGCGATATCCGCCTCGATGACGTTCTGGCAGTCGCGGCAGACCAGGTGGATGTGGTGGTGGCGGTCCGCGAGATGGTACGTCGGCGCCCCGTGCCCCAGATGGGCGTGGCTGACCAGACCGAGCTCCTCCAGGAGCTCCAGGGTCCGGTAGACCGTGGAAATGTTGACCCCCGACGCCGTCTTCTTCACTTCCGTGAGGATGTCGTCGGGGGTCGCGTGCTCAAGGGTGTCCACGGCTTCGAGCACAAGCTGCCGTTGCGGGGTCAGCCGGTAACCGCGCTGCCGCAGATCACTCTTCCAGTCGGTGCTCACCACACCGACGAGTCTAGGCCTACGTCAGCCACCCTGGACTGCCGTCCCGGGTTTGCAGCTCAGGACATCGATGGCTTCGATGAGACCGGCCGCGTCCAGTCCTCACGAAACGAGTGTGAGAGCAGGGGCCACCGACCTGGCCCCGCAGACCCACACCCGCCACCCACGAGAGGCGATGTTGTGGGAGTGCCGCCGCCTGCTCGGGCGTCGGCAGGAGCTTGACCCGCACCACCAGCTTCACGAGCACGAAGCCAGACGGCGACCCCTGCCATGTCCCGCCAAACCACGCGGTTCATCCGAACAGGTGACCACCGTAAAGAATTACTTGAAGAAGGCGATGCCGTCGTCCGGCATGTCGTCGGGGAGAGCCTTGGCCCAGCGCTCGACGTCCTCCGGGGTGACGACCTTCTTCAGGTGCGCGGACATGTAGGGGCGCAGCTCGACCTCGGGGGTCTGCTTCTCGCCGACCCACATGAGGTCGCTCTTGACATAGCCGTAGAGACGCTTGCCGCCGGTGTACGGGCCCGAGGCCGCCGTACGCGCCACCGCGTCCGTGACCAGGTCGATCTGCGGCTTCTGCTTCGCCAGCTCGCCGTACCAGATCTCCACGACGCCGTCGTCACGGACCATCGTGATCTCGACCTTGCGGTCGGCGTCGACGCGCCAGAAGCCGTGCTCGGACTCCAGCGGACGGACCTTGTTCCCGTCGTTGTCCAGGACCCAGGTGTGGGACTGGTACTCCAGGAAGTCCCGGCCGTCGTGCGAGAAGGTGACCTCCTGCCCGAAGTTGCACTTCTCGGAGCCGGGGAAGTCGTGCACGCCCGCGCCGGCCCAGTTGCCGAGCAGGAAGGCGAGCGGGACGAGCTCCTTGTGGAGGTCGGACGGGATCTCGATCATGAGTGGAAGTTCCTAGGTATGGGTCAGCGCTGGCCCTGGTACAGCTTCTTCGCTGTCAGCCCGGCGAAGGCGAGGACGCCGACGCAGACCATGGCGAGCAGGATTTCGAAGACAACCTCAAGCACTTGGTGCTCCTACGGTGAGCGAGGGTTGGGGGTACCCCCTCTGGGGGAGGTACACGAGCCGGGCCCCAGCTTAGTCGGCCGGGGCCCTGCCTTCTCTGCGAGGTACGCCTCAGCCGAGCAGCTGGCTCTGCAGAACCACCGTCTGCTGGAACGGCATGGCCCCGGCGCCGCCCTTCCTGGACTGGACGACCAGCGCGAGGATGTCACCGGAGACGAGGTAGGCCTGGCGGACGTGCTCGGCGCCATAGGGCTTGGTCTCGGTGTACGGGTACCGCCGTACGTCCTCCACCGCGACCTTCGTCGGGAAGTCCTCGTCCATGAGGCTCTGGGTGGCGCCCTTCAGAGCGTACGGAGGGGCCATGACGCTGGAGAAGTAGTCCTGCTCAAGGCTCTCGGCGACCGCGGCCGTCTCGAACTGGAGCAGGTAGATCCGGGTACGCGTGCCGTCCGTCGTGGTCCAGCCGCGGGCGGCGATGTGCCGCAGCCCGTGGTCGGTCAGCAGCGCCCCGACCGTCTCCCCCTCCCCCTTCGACTCGTACGCCGCCAGGAAGTCCTTCGTCGCCAGCCAGCCGTCCTTCCCGACGAGTGCCTTGTCGGGCGTCGCGCCCTCGGGTGCGGGCAGCACGAGCCCCCGCAGGTCGGCGTAGTGCGAGCCGGCCGTGTTCGCCTCGGCGAAGGGGCCCGGGCTGCCGGAGGGCAGCGGCGGCTTGACGATCTCCGGGTATTCCCAGCGTCCGTCCGACTCGGTCGCGAGTCCGGGTACGTCCGTGCGTTCCATGCGGGTGATGCCGTACGCCGTCCCCGCGCCGGCCACGGCGAAGACCACGACGGCGGCGGTCCAGCGCAGTACGGCCCACAGGACGCGACGGTCCTTCGGGGCCGGGGCCGGGGCCGGGGCCGAGGCCGGGGTCACGGGCTGCGGGGGCGCCTCGGGCACGGGCGGCACCACGAGGTGCCGCTGCTCGGTGGGTTCCGTCTGCTCGGTCTGCTCGGTCATACCGCCTCCCCCGGCTCTGCGATGCGGTCGAGCTGCTCGGCGAGAAGCTTCGCGATCGTCTTGGTGTCGAATGGCTTGGCGCCGTCGGCGGTGGCGCTGATCAGGATGTCGCCCTGGTAGGCGGAGCAGAACATCATGTCGAGGTCGTCGTCCGCGTCCTTGGGCGGCAGGAAGCACTCGGCATTCTTGAAGCCCTTGATCTTCGGGCCCGCTCGGAAGATGTCCAGGGCGTCGAGGAAGGCATTCTGGGACGTCGAGATGTCCTTGGCGGCGGCGCGCTTCTCCATCCGGGCCAGCGTGATGCTGACCGTGGAGACACCCGGCCCGGTGAAGCTGCTCCCGGTCATGCTGACGTAGCTGCGCATCACCATGCCCGTGATGCGCCGTTTGTCGATCTCCTTCTCCAGCTGCCGGCGCTGGGTGCGGGGCAGGCCGCTCAGCGACTCCTTGCGCAGGGCGGTCGCCTGGGTGCCGCTGAGCTCGACGTCGGAGCCGAACTCGGCGAGGTCCGGGCCCTGGTGCCAGCCGTCGAACCCGTACGGCACGAGCACACCGGCCAGCCCGTCGGCCTCGGCCGCCTTCTTCTCCTCGGCCACGGTCTTCGGGAACTTCCAGACCGGGGCACCGGCGTCACGGTCGGCGCCGTCCACGGTCACGACGGTGTAGCCGACGCCTGCCACGACCGCGCCGACCAGCAGCACGGACCCGGCGATCGCGGCTATGCGACCACGGCGGACGGGCTTCTTGACGGGCACCGCGGGCTCGACGACCTCAGCCTCTACCTCAGCCTCGACCTCAACCCCGGACCCGGCCTCGACCTCGGCCCCGGGCCCGGCCTCGACCTCAACCCCGGCCCCCGCCTCTACCCCGGCCTCGACCTTGCCGGCCTGGCTGATCGGCTCGTTCTGGTTCTCCGTCACAGCCGCTCCATCTGCCGCTCGGCCAGGTCCATGATCTTCTTCTTGGTGATCGGCTTGGTGTCGTAGATCCAGACCTCCACGGCGATGTCACCGCGCCAGGCGTGCGCCTCCGCGCTGTAGAGCGGCAGGTAGCCGGGCTCGGTCTCGGGCTCGTGGTGGACGTAGGCCATCCCGTCCTCGGTGCCCGGCACGACCCAGCTGTCGGTGGAGTCCTCCTTCTCCGCCCAGTACTGGCCGTCGTCCACGGCGTCGGCGGCCGCGATGTACTCCTCCTGCCGGTACTGGATCAGCCGGACCGTCACCGTGAAGTTGCCGGTCTCCCAGCCGGTGACGGCCGCGCGGCGGAATTCGTCGTTGACGAGGTCGTCGAAGGCACCGCCCGGCTTCTCGAAGGCGTCGGCGTAGGACGCCAGGCTCATCCAGCCGTCGCTGGCGTCCAGCCAGTCGGCCTTCTTCGCCCCGGCCGGCTTCTTCAGCAGCAGCTTGCGCAGGTCTCCGTCCGTCTTCACCCGCCGGTCCTGCGCCGCGGACAACGGCTCGACCTCGCCCTTGGCCTGCTTGACGGCAGGCTGGGACAGCGACGGCAGCCGGGTGGGCTCACGGTCGGCCTGGACGAGGAATCCGGTGCAGGTGCCGGCGACGATGCCGAGGACGGCGGCCGCGGCGATGAGGAGTGTGGTGCGCCCGCGCCGGCGCTGACGGGGCGCTTCGGGCACCTCCGCCATTACCGGTACTTCCAGAACTTCAGGTACTTCCAAGACGTCCCCCCACAGAACGTGAAGTGCGCATTCCGTATGCGCGCACAGGAGACTCACCGCCGATGACCTGGGTTGTAGGCGAGATGATTACGATTCAGGCATGGCGAAGAAGCTCGTGATCAAGGTGACGGCGGGGGCCGATGCCCCCGAGCGCTGCTCGCAGGCGTTCACGGTGGCGGCGGTGGCCGTGGCCAGCGGGGTGACGGTCTCCCTGTGGCTGACCGGGGAGTCCGCGTGGTTCGCGCTGCCGGGGCGCGCCGCCGAGTTCGAACTGCCGCACGCGGCCCCGCTCCCCGACCTGATCGACTCGATCCTGGCCGGCGGCACGCTGACGTTGTGCACCCAGTGCGCGGCCCGGCGGGACATCACGGAGAAGGACGTCATCGAGGGCGTACGGATCGCGGGGGCGCAGGTGTTCGTGCAGGAGGCGCTGGGGGACGGGACGCAGGCGCTGGTCTACTGAGCCGTCCGGACCCACAGACAGAACGGATGGCCCGCAGGGTCGAAGAGCACCCGGACGTCGTCCTGCGGCTGGTGGTCGGCCGGCCGCGCCCCCTCCGCAATGGCCCGCGCGGTCTCGGTGTGCAGGTCGTCGACCTCGATGTCGAGGTGCAGCATCATCTGCTGCTCGCCGGGTCTGCGGGTGGGCCAGACCGGCGGCACGTACTCGGGCTCGGTCTGGAAGGACAGGCCCGTGCCGCCGCCGGGCGGGCCGATGGTCACCCAGTCGGACTCATCGGTGCGCACGACGAAGCCGAGCAGACGCATGTAGAAGTCGGCGAGCCGGTGGGCGTCCGGTGCGTCGAGCACGACGGCTGACAGCTTCGTGGGCGACATGCAGGCCTTCCTACCGCGGCCGCTTCTTCCCGTCCAGCTCGTCCCACCAGTCGTCCGACTTGGGGTCCCCGGACGGGTCGTCCCACCAACGGTCGTCAGGGCCACGGCGGTTGGCGACCATCGCGGCGACCGGGGGAATCAGCATGGCGACCACGCACATGCCGACGGCCACCGGAACCGACCAGAGTCGCACGACTGACCAGGCCAGGACGAAGAGCCCGATGCACGTGCCCATCATGGCGAAGTAGACATGACGTCGTCGCGCCAGCATGAGTCCAGCGTAGGCCCGTACCCGGACATGCCGAAGGGCCGCACCCGACGGGGTGCGGCCCTTCGGTCGATCTCGGCGGTTCAGACCGCGATCGCGACCTCCGCGAGGCCGCCCTGCTGGGCGACGACCGTGCGGTCGGCGGTGCCGCCGGGGACCAGGGCGCGGACGGTCCAGGTGCCCTCGGCCGCGTAGAAGCGGAACTGGCCCGTCGCCGAGGTCGGGACCTCGGCGGTGAACTCGCCGGTCGAGTCCAGGAGGCGGACGTAGCCCACCACCGGCTCGCCGTCGCGGGTCACCTGGCCCTGGATCGTGGTCTCACCGGGCTTGATCGTCGAGGCGTCCGGGCCGCCGGCCTTCGCTCCACACATGTCTTTCTCCAAGAGGGGTCTGACCGGAAGGAAGGCCGGTCGGGATTGAGCGGGGACTCTGCTTACTTGTTGGCGCCGAGCTCGATCGGAACGCCGACCAGGCTGCCGTACTCGGTCCAGGAGCCGTCGTAGTTCTTGACGTTCTCCACGCCCAGCAGCTCGTGCAGCACGAACCAGGTGAGAGCCGAGCGCTCACCGATGCGGCAGTAGGCGATGGTGTCCTTCGCCAGGTCCACCTGCTCCTCGGCGTAGAGCTCCTTGAGCTCGTCGTCCGACTTGAAGGTGCCGTCGTCGTTGGCGTTCTTCGACCACGGGATGTTGCGGGCGGACGGGACGTGGCCCGGACGCTGCGACTGCTCCTGCGGAAGGTGCGCCGGGGCGAGCAGCTTGCCGCTGAACTCGTCGGGCGAACGGACGTCGACCAGGTTCTGCGAACCGATCGCCGCCACCACGTCGTCGCGGAAGGCGCGGATCGCGGTGTTCTGGGCCTTGGCCTTGTAGTCGGTGGCGGCCCGCTCCGGGACCTCCTCGACCAGCTCGCGGGCGTCGAGCTCCCACTTCTTGCGGCCGCCGTCGAGCAGCTTGACGCTGTCGTGGCCGTACAGCTTGAAGTACCAGTAGGCGTACGAGGCGAACCAGTTGTTGTTACCGCCGTAGAGGATCACCAGCGTGTCGTTGGCGATGCCCTTCGCCGAGAGGAGCTTCTCGAAGCCCTCCTGGTCGATGAAGTCACGGCGGACCGGGTCCTGCAGGTCCTTCGTCCAGTCGATCCGGATCGCGTTCCTGATGTGGTTCTTCTCGTAGGCGGACGTGTCCTCGTCCACCTCCACGATCGCGATGTCGGCGTTGTCGAGGTTGGCCTCGACCCAGTCGGCGTCGACCAGGACGTCGCTGCGGCTCATGCTCTTTCTCCTCCGGGGCAGTTACGGCGGGGCGTGCGAGTGCGAGGGTGCGTGGCCCGGTGCGGGCGCGGCGCACGGATGCCCTGGAATCAGGGCGGGGGATGCGGAAGGACGGAGCTTCCGCTCAGAAGGTGCGACAGAGCATGGCGGCAACGCGGCACAGGTCCACTGCCCGCCGCTTCGTGAGATCCGCCTGTCGCTTCATGCGTCGATCGTAGGGACGGACAGCCTGGCGTGTCACCGGCGTGTCGTATTTTGAGACGCGATCGTCCGGGATGTGGGATCAGAGCAGCGCCCGGGCCGTGACCGCACGGGTTTCGGGCGCCGGTGGCCGTCGTCACATCTGCGGTGCGGACGACCCGTCTCGCTCCTCGGACAGTTCCTGTCCGCCGAACGCCGTCCTACCCGGCCAGCTCGACGTTCGAACCCTTCACCGTCACCTCTACGCCGTTCGGCGCGGCCTCGACCTTGTCGAGCTGCACGCCGCCGGGCAGGTCGTCGATCTTCTGCGCGAAGTCGGTGATCGAGCGGACCTTGCCCTCCGCGACCTCGACGACCATGTTCGGCAGGTTGTCCGCGTGCACCTTCACGGTGTCGCCGTCGACGGTGACCGTGCTGAGCACCGGATACGTCGTCGACTTGCCCAGGGCCGTGACCTTGACGTTCACCTTGATCTTGCCGTTGCCGCCGTCGGAGAGACCGACGACCTCGGACGTCACCCCGGGAAAGATCTCCGTCGGCTCGGACTTGGCGGCCTTGAGCAGCTCGTCGTAGGAGATGCTCGCGGTGCCGTTCGCGGTGGCGGCGGTCGCGGAGCTGTAGTCGCCGGAGAAGGCGACGCCCTTGAAGTTCGCCTTGATGTCGTCGATGCGGATCTTGTCGCCCGTGGTGCCGGCGGCGGCCTCGTAGTCCTTGATGCCGACCTCGGTGTCGTCGAGCTCGCCGGAGACGACCTGGGTGAGGAACGGGAAGCCCTTGATGGACACATCGGGGGTGGAGGAGAGGTTCTCGGTGGTCCTGAGCTTGTCCGCGACCTCGCCCTCCGCGAAGTGGACCGCGACACGGTCGGCGATCACGAAGAGGCCGCCCAGAATGACGACGACGATCAGAAGTATTCGCAGTGCGCGCATTCTTTGGTGTTCCCCCACCTAGGCGGTCTACGTCCGGGTGCCACCGTAACTCCGGCCGGGGCGCCGACCAGGAGTTTGTCGATCACCTGTGACAAGGCGGGCCAGGGCTTTACCCGAGCGCCCGCCCCAGCAGGTACACCGCCGGTGCCGCGGCGGCCAGCGGCAGGGCCACGCCCGCCGTGAAGTGCACGAAGCGGGACGGGTAGTCGTAGCTCGCGACCCGGTGGCCGATCAGCGCGCACGCCCCCGCGCCCGCGCCCAGCAGCGCACCTTCCGAGCCCAGGTCCGTCATCCCGCCGACCGCGATGCCCGCGCCCGCCGCGGCGAGCAGCGAGACCACCACGGAGGCCGGCGTCGGCAGCGGCAGCGCACGGGCCAGGACGGCTACCGCGACCGAGGCCGCGCCGACCGTCACCGCGTCCGCGGCGGCCGCGAGATAGCCGGAGGCGATGATCGCCAGGGCCGCCGAGGCGACGGTGGCCATCAGGCCGTACATCCGGGTGTCGGGGTCGGCGTGCGAGCGCAGCTGGAGCACCAGGGAGAGCAGCACCCAGACGCCCAGCGTCCCGAGGATCGCGGACGGCGCGTGGTCGGACGCCAGCAGCGCCACGTCCGCGACCAGCGCGCCCAGGAACGCCAGCGCGATGCCCTGCCGGGCGGGCCACATGCCGTTCAGCCGGAACCAGCCGGCCGCCGTCACCGCCTGCAGGGCGACGAGCGGGACAAGGAGGGCGTACGACCCGACGGCCGCCGTGCCGGCGAGGAGCAGACCGAGCAGCGCGGTGAGCGCGGCGGGCTGCATGCCGGGTTCGATGACCGGGGAGCGGCCCTCGAGGCGGGCGCGCTGGGCGTCGGTGATGCGGGTGTTGCCGCCGAGGCTGGCGGGGCCGTAGTCGGAGGTGGCGGGGGCCTGCGCAGGGGTCGCCACGGGGGCCGGCGGCTCGGCGTACTGCTGCTGCGGCAGGTACGACGTGTCCGCGGCCGGCGCGACCGGTGCCTGGACCTGTGTCTCCCAGGTCTGGCCCTGCCACTGCTGGGTGTACTGCCGGTCGGCCTGCGGATCCTCGTAGCCCTGCTGCTGCCCGGGCCAGGACTGCTGCTGGGGCTGGGGCTGGGGCTGCTGCCAGTACGGGTCGTACCCCTGCTGGTACTGCTGCCCCTCATACGGCTGGTCGGTCATCGTCACCCTCCTGCGAACGGCGGGAGCACCTCGACCGTGCCGCCGTCGGCCAGCCGTACCGTCTCATGTCCGCGGGTGCCCACGGGGTCACCGTCGATGAGGAACGAGCATCGCTGCAGGACGCGCGTGAGTTCGCCGGGGTGTCGCCCGCGCACCGCGTCGAGCGCCTCGGCGAGCGTGTCCGCGTCGTACGCCTCCTCGGCGACGCCTGCCGCGGACTTGGCGGCGGCCCAGTAGCGGACCGTGACCTTGGGCATCCGGTTCCTCAATCGATCGGCTGTGTACACGGTCAGGCTAGCCGCCCTGCGCGACGGCCCAGTCCCCGATGCGCTTCAGCAGCCCGTCCGGCGCCGCGTTCTCGGCATGGCCCATGCCGGGCTCCAGCCAGAGTTCGCCGTGGTCACCGGCGGCCGCCGCGAGCATGCGGGGGTGGTCGAGGGGGAAGTAGCCGTCGCGGTCGCCGTGGACGACGAGGAGAGGAGTGGGGGCGATCCTCGGGACGGCCTCCACGGGGGACAGCGGGACCGGGTTCCACTCCCGGTGGTAAATCCTCGTCCGCAGGCCGTAGCGGCCCACAAGACGGCCCTCGGGGCGGGTTATCAGCCAGTGGACCCGGCGCATAGGGGCCGTGCCGCGGTAGTACCAGCGAGCCGGTGCACTCACCGAGACCACCGCGTCCGAGTGCGCTTCCGTGCGCCCCTCGCGCCCCGAGTCGTCACCTGTCTCGTCTCGCCGGTACAGGGCCGCGTGCCGCAGCACCACAGAACCGCCCATGGAGAAGCCGACGGTCACCACGCGCGTGTGCCCGAGCGACCGGGCCCACTCCACCGCGGCCGCCAGATCGAGCACCTCGCGGTCCCCCACCGTCGAGCGCCCACCGGAGGCCCCGTGACCGCGGAAGGAGAACGTGACCACGGCCCCGTACTGCGTGAACGTCTCCGCCACCCGGCGAACATGACGACGATCCGCGTCGCCGGTGAAACCGTGCGCGACGACGAACACGAGACCACGCGCTGATGAAGCGGAGGCGTCGTATACAACGGCCGGCGGATCGTATACGGAATCGATCGTCACACCGTCGACGGTGTGCAGAAACGTCCGTATAGGTGTGCCTCTGTTCGTCTCAGAGTGCGGAATCGGGGTGGATCGCACCACACGACCTGCCGGATCAATGCGCATGTGGGCTATTCTCCTCAACAGAGGACTCGGGCAATGCAGCCCCCGGGTCCTTTTGTGCTTTCGGATCACCTGTATACGAAAGCGAAAACCTCGCCGGGACCGAGGAGGAACCAGCCGTATGAGTTCTCTGCTGCTCCTGACCAATGCACTCCAGCCGTCGACGGAGGTGCTTCCCGCTCTCGGCCTGCTCCTGCACAACGTGCGAGTGGCCCCGGCAGAAGGCCCCGCCCTCGTCGACACCCCTGGGGCCGACGTCATCCTCATCGACGGCCGCCGTGATCTGCCACAGGTCCGCAGCCTGTGCCAGCTCCTGCGCTCCACCGGGCCGGGCTGTCCGCTCATCCTCGTCGTCACCGAGGGCGGCCTCGCCGCCGTCACCGCCGACTGGGGCATCGACGACGTCCTGCTCGACACCGCCGGACCGGCCGAGGTCGAGGCACGACTGCGACTGGCCATGGGCCGGCAGCAGATCGTCAACGACGACTCCCCCATGGAGATCCGCAACGGCGACCTCTCGGTCGACGAGGCGACCTACAGCGCCAAGCTGAAGGGCCGGGTCCTCGACCTGACCTTCAAGGAGTTCGAGCTCCTCAAATACCTCGCCCAGCACCCGGGCCGCGTCTTCACGCGCGCCCAGCTGCTCCAGGAGGTCTGGGGCTACGACTACTTCGGTGGCACCCGGACCGTGGACGTGCACGTACGACGTCTGCGCGCCAAGCTCGGCCCCGAGCACGAGTCGCTCATCGGAACCGTCCGGAACGTCGGTTATCGATTCGTTACGCCGGAGAAGGGTGGGGCTGTCTCGGACGAGGCAAAGTCCAAGAGCGCCCAGCCAAAGGCGGAGGATGCGGACGAGACGGCCGCCCTGGACGCGGCCGAGGTCAATGCCGACGTATAGCGCCCATCGGAAACGCTCAGGCGGGGCACAGGGAAGCTCCTTCACGCCCTGCCCAGAGCGGGTCCATCCGCGTAGACTCCGCGCGTGGCCAAGGTAACCAGGGATGATGTGGCGCGGCTGGCGGGGACGTCCACTGCCGTCGTCAGCTATGTCATCAACAACGGACCCCGGCCGGTTGCCCCGGCCACGCGCGAGCGTGTCCTCGCCGCGATCAAGGAACTGGGCTATCGGCCCGACCGGGTCGCTCAGGCGATGGCATCGCGGCGCACCGACCTCATAGGCCTGATCGTGCCGGACGCGCGCCAGCCCTTCTTCGGGGAGATGGCGCACGCGGTCGAACAGGCCGCGTCCGAGCGCGGAAAAATGGTGCTGGTCGGCAACTCCGACTACATCGCCGAGCGCGAGGTCCACTATCTGCGGGCCTTCCTCGGGATGCGGGTCTCCGGACTGATCCTGGTCAGCCACGCACTGAACGACAACGCCGCCGCCGAGATCGACGCCTGGGACGCCCGGGTGGTGCTGCTGCACGAGCGGCCCGAGGCGATCGACGACGTCGCGGTGGTCACGGACGACCTCGGCGGCGCCGAGCTCGCCACCCGCCATCTCCTGGAGCACGGGTACGCGTACGTCGCCTGTATGGGCGGCACCGCCGAGACCCCCTCCGTCGGCGACCCGGTCTCCGACCACGTCGAGGGCTGGCGGCGCGTGATGGACGAGGCGGGTATCTCCACCGAGGGGCGGCTCTTCGAGGCGCCGTACAACCGCTACGACGCGTATCAGGTGGCGCTGGGTGTGCTGTCCGGCCCCGAGCGTCCGCCCGCGATCTTCTGCTCCACCGACGACCAGGCGATCGGCGTGCTGCGCGCGGCGCGCGAGCTGCGGATCGATGTGCCGGGTGAGCTGGCGGTGATCGGGTTCGACGACATCAAGGAAGCGGCGCTCGCGGATCCGCCGATGACAACGGTCGCCTCGGACCGGTCGGCGATGGCGCGGGCGGCGGTGGACCTGGTGCTCGATGACGGGCTTCGGGTGGCGGGATCGCGCCGGGAGCGGTTGAAGGTGTTCCCGTCGCGGTTGGTCGTACGACACTCCTGTGGCTGCGCATGAGGTTCCACGCGCTTTCATGAGGCTTGTCTGAGAAGCCTCCGCCCGCTCCCTGGTCCGGCTTTATATCGGGCAAACGAGGTTCTCGCGGCGTTCTCAGGGAGCACTCAGGGAGCTCTCATGGTGGGGCGACAAGCTCATTGCCATGACCGAGAGCTTCCGCCGCGACGGCGAGTACGAGCAGTACGCGAACCCCTACCAGGGCGCCCAGCAGCACGCCTCCTCCCCCGTGAACCCGGAGTGGCCGCCCCCGCCGGCGCAGCCGCCCGCGCCGCAGCCGGTGACCGTCGATCCGGGTACGACCGTGTGGCCGGCCCAGCAGCAGGCGGCCTACGCCACTTCCACTGACGGCGGCGACGGCAACGGCGGCGGCGGTACGGCTCTCCTCACCGCGATACCGGCGGAGCCTGCCGCGCCGAAGAAGCGGACCCGGGGTCCCCTCGCCCTCCTGGCCGCCGTAGCGATCGTCGCCGCGGCGATCGGTGGCGGTACGGCGTACGGCATCCAGGAGCTCACCGGCAACGACACGGTCACCTCCAGCAGCACCAGCACCAACGTCATCCCGTCCTCCGCCAGGGGCACGGTCTCCGGGGTCGCCAAGGCGGTCAGCCCGAGCATCGTCGAGATCAACGCGACGCTGAGCAACGGCTCCTCCACCGGCTCCGGCGTGATCATCACCAGCGACGGCGAGATCATCACCAACAACCACGTCATCTCCGGCGCCTCCTCGATCAAGGTCTCGACGAGCGACGGCAAGGAGTACACGGCCAAGGTCCTCGGCACCGACAGCGCCAAGGACCTCGCCCTGATCAAGCTGGAGGACGCCTCCGGCCTCACCCCCGCGACCCTCGGCGACTCCGACGGCGTCCAGGTCGGCGACGAGGTCGTGGCGATCGGCTCCCCCGAGGGCCTGACCGGCACCGTCACCAGCGGCATCGTCTCGGCGCTCGACCGCGACGTGACCGTCTCGACCGACGAGGGCCAGAGCCAGGGCGGCCAGGGCGGCGGCGGGCGGTGGCCGTTCGAGTTCGGTGGTCAGGAGTTCAACGGCGACACCGGTTCGTCCACGACGACGTACAAGGCGCTCCAGACCGACGCGTCCCTGAACCCCGGTAACTCCGGCGGCGCGCTGATCGACATGAACGGCAACATCGTCGGGATCAACTCGGCGATGTACTCGGCCGCGGACTCCACGTCCTCGTCCAGCGCCGGCAGCGTCGGCCTCGGTTTCGCCATCCCGATCAACACCGTCAAGTCCGACCTGGCGAAGCTGCGGGCCGGCGGCAGCGACAGCTGAGCGCTCCGCTGTAAGGGCAGTGCTGAAGCTGCGGGCCGGTGGTGGCTGTTCGCGCAGTTCCCCGCGCCCCTTACGGGGCGCGGTGCCGCACTGGACTTCGCCAGGGCCGCTCAGTCCCTGCGGGGCCTGACCGAATCGCCGCAGAGCCTGGACCGAGAAGGAGTACGTCATGATCAAGCAGGTTTCGCACACCGTGGCCGGTACCGATGCTGCCGGGTTCGCCCTCGCGCTCGAGGTGGCGTACGAGCTGCACGCGCCGACGGTCGCGGTCCGGGCCCCCGAGATCTCGACCGTGGCCGCCCGGCACGCGGCGAGGGTCACCCCGCGTCGTACGGTCCGCGGCTGATCCCCACCGTGTTCGACCCCACCGCACCGAAACATGCGAGGCTGAGAGCGATCCAGCCCCACCCCACCGCACCCCGAGGAACCGCGAGCGATGAGCCCCGCCGATGGCGACCGTGACCCCCAGCGCATCCTGATCGTCGACGACGAGCCGGCCGTGCGCGAAGCACTCCAGCGCAGCCTCGCCTTCGAGGGGTACGACACGGAGGTCGCGGTCGACGGCGCGGACGCGCTGGAGAAGGCGACGGCGTACCAGCCGGATCTGGTGGTCCTCGACGTCCAGATGCCGCGCATGGACGGCCTGACCGCCGCACGACGCATGCGGGGGGCGGGCACGACGACGCCGATCCTGATGCTGACGGCTCGGGACACGGTCGGTGACCGGGTGACGGGTCTCGACGCCGGCGCCGACGACTACCTGGTCAAGCCGTTCGAGCTGGACGAGCTGTTCGCGCGGGTCCGTGCGCTGCTGCGGCGCAGCTCGTACGCGGCTGCCGCCGGTGCCGGTGCCGTCCCGGAGGACGAGGCGCTGACCTTCGCGGACCTCCGTATGGATCTGGCGACGCGGGAGGTGACGCGTGCGGGTCGGCCGGTGGAGCTGACCCGTACCGAGTTCACGCTGCTGGAGATGTTCATCGCGCATCCGCGCCAGGTCCTCACCCGTGAGCAGATCCTCAAGGCGGTCTGGGGCTTCGACTTCGAACCGTCCTCGAACTCCCTCGACGTGTATGTGATGTACCTGCGCCGCAAGACGGAGGCGGGCGGAGAGCCTCGGCTCGTGCACACGGTGCGTGGCGTGGGGTATGTGTTGCGGCAGGGCGGGGCCGAGTGAACAGGGTTCTGCACCGGTTCCGGACACTTCCCATCCGGGCACGGTTGTCGTTGCTGGTGGCGGCGGCGGTGGCGTTCGCGGTGGCGGCGGTTTCGGTGACCTGTTGGTTCATCGTGCAGGGGAAGTTGTACGAGCAGGTGAACAACGATCTGTCGAAGATGGTCGCTCGGGGCGTGGGCCCGGACGGCGTGATCGTCTGCGCCGACTCCTCCAACAAGGACGAGTTCCAGCCCAAGAACGGCTATTTCCAGCTCGTCAGGCAGAACGGCACGACCTGCGTCCCCCGGTACTCCGAAGGCACGGTCAAGGTCACCGACTCCGACAAGGAGGTGATCAAGAGGGCCGACATCACCAAAGCCAACTATCGCAACGGTACCGACGGAGACGGCAACGCGGTCCGCGTGCTGACCATGTACAAGGGCATCGACCAGGTCACCTCGCAGCCGGCCGCCCTCATGGTCGCGACCTCGCTCAAGGGCACTCAGTCCACCCTCAACGAACTCGCCCTCATCCTCCTCCTCGTCTCCGGCGTAGGAGTCCTCGGTGCCGGAGCCGCCGGGCTCGCCGTGGCCCGCGCGGGACTCCGCCCCGTCGACAAGCTCACCGAGGCCGTCGAACACGTGGCCCGTACCGAGGACTTGAGCGTCCGCATCCCCGTCGAGGAGGACAGCGAGGACGAGGTGGCCCGGCTCTCGCGGTCGTTCAACTCGATGACCTCGTCCCTCGCCAGCTCCCGTGAGCTCCAGCAGCAGCTGATCGCGGACGCCGGCCATGAACTCCGTACCCCCCTCACCTCCCTCCGCACCAACATCGAGCTCCTGACCCGCAGCGAGGAGACCGGCCGTCCCCTCCCCGAGGCGGATCGGAAGGCTCTGCTCGCCTCGGTGAAGGCGCAGATGACGGAACTGGCGGCGCTCATCGGCGACTTGCAGGAGCTGTCGAGGTCGGAGGGGCAGCGAGGGGAACGAGTGCAGGTCGTCTCGCTGGAGGACACCGTCGAGTCCGCCCTGCGTCGCGCACGGCTGCGTGGACCCGAGCTGACCATCGACGCCGATCTCCAGCCCTGGTATGTCCGCGCGGAACCCGCCGCTCTGGAACGCGCCGTCGTCAACATCCTGGACAACGCGGTGAAGTTCAGCCCCGAGGGCGGCACGATCGACGTCCAGCTCACCGAGGGCGTCCTGACCGTCCGCGACCACGGTCCCGGCATCCCCGCCGACGAACTCCCCCACGTCTTCGACCGCTTCTGGCGCTCCCCCAGCGCGAGGGCCCTCCCGGGCTCGGGCCTGGGCCTGTCCATCGTCGCCCGCACCGTTGAGCAGGCCGGCGGCCAGGTAACCCTGGGCCACGCGGACGGCGGCGGCACGATCGCGACCGTACGACTGCCGGGGGCGCCGACACTGCCGCCTGCTGAGCCTCAGTAGTCCGATCCGAAGTAGAGGATGCGCGGCCCCTTCGGATCACTGGACCGCACCGGCTCGACACACATGGTCTCCGGGAGACCGCCATCGGCGTCGATACCCCGGATGTACGGGTCCTTCGCCGTGACCAGCTCTGCGCGAGCCTCGTCGACCATCTTCCGCGCATGCTCGGGCAGCGCATCACGGCTGGCGAGGGCATCGAGCCGCCAGTCCATCTGCCAAGGCGGCCCCATGATCTCGTCGGTCACTCGCCGGGCTCCAGCTTCCGCATGAGGTAGCGAATCTTCGCCACCTCATCGAGCAGAGCCTTGGCCTCAGCGATGTCGGTCGCCTCTGCGGCACGGTGCTGGAGCTCGGTCACATGAGCGTCGAGCTTCGGGTCACGGGCGAGCGGGCGCCAAAGCCGTGCTCGCCGATACCGGGGCAGCGCACAGTACAAGGCGTGGCAGGTGTCGGCGCCCCCGTACCCGTCCCGGATCATGGTGCCGACGCCGACCGAGGAGACCATGTCCAGAGGGTCGACGACCACCGAGGAGAACCCGAGCACCCGGCGGGCCGCATCGGCATCCTCGGACTCCGCCTGCGTCAGGCAGAGGGCAGGAATCCGGAGG
The DNA here is from genome assembly GCF_000972385.1 of Streptomyces sp. WM6386. Lineage (GTDB taxonomy): Bacteria > Actinomycetota > Actinomycetes > Streptomycetales > Streptomycetaceae > Streptomyces. The sequence continues at coordinate 7,910 of NZ_JXTE01000018.1, read as the reverse complement.
AGATCACCCGGGGTCCGGGCCATGTGCGCGGCAAGCAGGTTCAGCGTCTTGTGCCCGTCCGGCACGGTTGCTTACGTAAATCGGAAAAGGACAAAGAACGACAGACACCCCCGCCAGCTGTCGATGTCCTGTCATCTGTACCGCATTCCTGACCCTACCCGTGAGTACCCTGAGACCTTCCTGGCTGTCCGACAGGTGCCATCGGCACCCGTGCACAGCACTCGGGAGTGAGCCAACCCCCATGCGACTCATTCGCAAATCGAAGATCAAGAAGCTCGGGACTCTCAAGAAGAGCGCCCTGATCACCGCGTCCACCGCCCTCGCCCTGACCGGCCTGCTGGCCGGCTCCGGTTCCGCGCAGGCGGCCGACGGCGGCCCGGGCGGCGCGACGAACATCCGGGGCACGGACCCCGGCAACACCGACCTGATGATCGAGCGGCTCTGCGGCCAGGAAGGCAGCCTGACGGGCGTCTACGGCGCCCTCAACGTCGACACCGGGGAGTTCAAGACCCGGGACGAGTACCTGGACGACGTGTTCCCCCTCTGGGAGCCCGTCGGACCGTGGGAGACCTTCCGCGGCTGGTGCGGTTACGCGCAGGCCTCGACGTGGTCCATCAAGGGGGAGCCCGTGCGCACCTCGCCGTGGATAGGCAACCGCGGTTCCAAGGACGACAAGGAGACCTTCGTCAGCAGCTACAGCACCAAGACGTTCGCCAAGAAGAGCGTCGGCGCCACGATCAGCCTCTCCGCCGCCAAGAGCATCTTCTCCGGCACCGCCGGCGGCAGCTTCAGCTACGAGTGGGGCTGGGAGAAGACCTCGTCCTTCGAGCGCCGCAGCGAGAAGACGATCCCGCCGTGCACCCAGGTCGCCGTGACGTGGACGCCGTACCAGCGCGTGGTGCGGGTGAACCCGATCTTCTACGTCGAGGACTACCAGTGGAACAAGGACCCCTCCAGCAGGGACAACATGCGGACCGTGCACAGCTGGCGCGACCGGGGGTACAACACGATCTACTCGTACGGCTACTACATCGACGGCATCTCCGACACCCTTCTCCCCAACGGCCAGCCCGACGGCCGTGAGGACAAGGTGGAGGAGAAGCTGGACCCGAAGACCTGCGCCTGATTCGGGAGCCGCGCCTGATTCGGGAGCCGCGCCTGATTCGGGAGCCGCGCCCGACCCGGGTCGGCGACCGATCCGGTCGGCGCGGCAACCTTTTCCTCAACAGCGGCGACAGGAACGTGACTTGACCACCGTCACTTGACCTGATCGGACGCAGTCGTGAGTGAAACCCGCAGCAAGCCCCGTCACCGCAGAAGGAAGACCGCGCTGGCGGTCGGCGTCCCCCTGGCGCTGACCGCCGCCGGAACGCTCGCCTACGGCATGGACTTCGGCGTCTTCGGCGCGGACGCGCAGCGCACCGCCTCCGCGGCCACCGCCGCCCCCGCCTGGGCGACCGCCACCGCCGACGGCTTCGCCTCCGTCAACGCGCTCGGGCAGAACGGGACCTATGGCGGACGCGGCGGGCAGATCGTCACCGTCAAGACGCTCGCCGACCTGGAGAAGTACGCGACCGCGGCCGAGCCGTACGTCATCGTCGTCGCCGCGACCATCAACATGAACCCGGTCGGCAAAGAGATCAAGGTCCAGTCCGACAAGACCATCGTCGGGTCCGGAACCTCCGGGCACATCGTCGGCGGCGGGTTCTTCCTCGGGTCCGGCGTGCACAACGTGATCATCCGGAACCTGACCATCCGGGACGCCTACCAGGGCATCTGGAACGACAAGGACCACGACTTCGACGCGATCCAGATGGACGGTGCCCATCACGTCTGGATCGACCACAACGATCTGCGGCACATGGCCGACGGGCTCATCGACGTCCGCAAGGACAGCACCTATGTGACCGTCTCCTGGAACAAGCTCAGCCAGGACAACAAGGCGTTCGGCATCGGGTGGACGGAGAACGTCGTCACCGACATCACCATCCACCACAACTGGATCCGCGAGACCGAGCAGCGCAACCCGTCGACGGACAACGCCGCCCACGCGCACCTCTACAACAACTTCCTCGAGGACGCCCCCGGCACCGACATCAGGTCGTCGTACGGCAATTACTCGCGCGGCGCCACGAAGATGGTCCTGGAGAACTCCTACTTCCAGGGCGTCAACAACCCCGTCACCAAGGACAGCACCGCGACGATCGTGCAGAAGGGGAACACCTTCGTCGGCACCAGCGGGCGCAACGAGAGCGGGGGTACGGCTTTCGACCCGAAGACGTACTACGCCTACACGCTCGACAAGACGGCCGACGTACCGGCGCTCCTCAAGTCCGGTGCGGGACCCCGGAGTTCGATCGGTACGACGGCGGCCGCCTCGACGAAGGCCGCCGCCGCGACCACGCTCACCGTCGCCAAGGACGGCAGCGGGCAGTACTCGACCGTGCAGGCCGCGGTGAACGCCGTACCGGCGGGCAACCCCTCCCGCGTGGTGATCTCGGTGAAGCCGGGGACCTACCGCGAGCTGGTCAAGGTGCCGTCCAACAAACCGCACGTCACCATCCAGGGGACGGGCGGCAGCCGCAAGGACACGGTGATCGTCTACAACAACGCGTCCGGCACGCCCAAGCCCGACGGCTCGGGCACCTACGGCACCGGCGGCAGCGCCACCGTCGCCGTCGAGGCCGACGACTTCCAGGCCCGCAACCTGACGATCTCCAACGACTTCGACGAGGCCGCTCACCAGGACATCGCCAATCAGGCGGTCGCCCTGCGCACCTCCGCCGACAAGGTGTTCCTCGACGGGGTCATCGTCAGCGGCGACCAGGACACGCTCCTCGTGGACACCGCGGCCAAGGAGAAGCTGGGCCGGGTCTACATGACCAACTCCTACGTCATCGGCAACGTCGACTTCATCTTCGGGCGGGCGACCGCGGTGATCGACAAGTCCGTCATCACGCTGAAGAAGCGCTGGAACGGCACCTCGGCCGGTTACATCACCGCGCCCAGCACCGTCGCCGACCGCAAGGGCATCCTCATCGCCAACTCGACCGTGAACGGGGACGTCTCCTCCGCGAGCTTCTCCCTCGGTCGCCCCTGGCACGCCGGCGGTGACGCGAGCCTCGACCCGCAGACCACGGTCCGCAACACGTCGTTGAGCGCCGCGATCAAGTCCACGCCGTGGAGCGACATGAGCGGCTTCTCCTGGAAGGACGACCGGTTCGCGGAGTACAAGAACAGCGGTGCGGGCTCGGGTGCGGCGAGCAGCAACCGGCCGCAGCTGACCGACGCGCAGGCCGCAGGCCAGGAGGTCGCGGACTGGCTCGGTGACTGGACGCCCACCGCTTCCTGACGGACAGGTCCCCGTCCTACGATCATCCCGACCACGGGGAGGGATCATGGGCGGGGACATCATCAGGGAGTACCGCAGGCAGGGGTCGGCGTGGAAGCCGCTCGGCGCCGTCGGGCTCCTGTTCGCGGCAGGCGTCGGGGAAGTGCTGCTCAACGGGGTGCCGTTGTGGCCCGCGGTGGCCCTGGTGACGGTCCTGCTGCTCTCCAACGGCTGGATGGCGCTCGCCCTGCTGCGGCCCCGTACCGTCGTACGGCCCGGCGGGATCACCTCGTACAGCGCCCTGCGCGTGCGGAAGTGGACCTGGCACGACATCCGGGACCTGCGCGTCGAGAACGCCCCGCAGGCCTCCAGTCTCCGGTTCGTCACCTGCCTGCACGACACGGCGGGCCGCCGGACCGTGCTGCCCTTCGTCAACGACCGGTGTGTGCCGGACCTGCCCACCGAGGCCGAGTTCCTGCGGGGCGTCCTGGCGAGCGGCCGGGGCGTGGCGTAGCTGGACGACGTCAGGATCGATCGGGAGTACCGCAAGCGGCGTCGGCTGCCGGGGGCGTTCTCTTCAACGGCCGGCCGTCGAGGCGCTCATCCGGAAGGGGGCCGCGCACGTCAAGGCCTGGGTGCGGGCGGCCACCGGTGGCGTCGTCGCGGCATCGGCTTCGTGACGTGGGTGGTGCTCACGTTCACCTCGGACGATCCCTCGATACTCCTGTACTTCGGCTACCTCCCTCTCACCACGTTCGCCCTCCTCGCCGGCCTGTTCCACTGGCACGCGCGCCGTCCTTGAAGCCCCAGCTTCACGCCCTGCCGGCTCCAGCACCGCTCAGGAGTCCGGTGGGCTTCCCGGCCAGCCTGGCGTATGTCCCGCGGCGCTCCACGAGTTCGTCGTGCGTGCCGGCCTCCACCAGCCGGCCCTCGTCCACGACGAGGATGCGGTCGGCGTCGGGGGCGAGCCGCTTCTCCTCGTCGGCGCGGCGGTTGTAGGCCTGGGTCAGCACCACATTGCCGAGGGACTCCTCGACGACGGAGGTGATGGCGCCGTCGGCGGTCCGCTCGTCCTGGGAGGCGCTCTTGATGCGGCCGGCGAAGCGGCGGGCGGCCAGCAGGAACAGGGGGGCGAGGACGAAGGTGACGAGGGCCAGGTCCCAGCGCAGGTACAGGGCGGCGGCGGGGCCACCGAGTCCCTGTCGGTGGCCCCGCCTCGTGATGCGGCGTCAGCAGCCCTTGCGGGATACCGGACGGGCGGCGGCCTTCTTCTGCTGAGGAGCCTTCTTCTTCGGCGCCGGGGCGGCGGGCTTGGTGTTCTTCTTGGCGACGGAGGCGATCTTGTGGAAGCTCATTTCGTTCTCCTTCTTCGATGCCGTTCGCTTTCGACGGCGTCACCCGGAACCAATCCGCCACTCACACAGGTTTTAATACGCGAAGAGGCGGCCGCGTCGATATGACGCGACCGCCTCTTACCGCCCCAGGGGGCTACTTCAGGATCGTGATCCGGTTCGCGGCCGGAGGTGCGATCGGGCTCGTGGCCGAGGAGTTGGCCAGGAGGTACTGCTCGAGCGCCGCCAGGTCATCCGTGCCGACGACGTCGTTGGTGCCCAGACCCAGCGTGGTGATGCCGTCGCCGCCGCCCGCGAGGAAGCTGTTGGTCGCGACGCGGTAGGTGGCCGCCGGGTCGATGGCCGTGCCGTCCAGCTTGACGGAGTCGACGACGATCCGGTCGGCGCCGGTCTTCGTCAGGTCCAGCGTGTACGTCAGACCCGACGAGGGCTGAAGGATCTTCGGCGACGCCGCGTTGCTGCCGCTCACCTGCTCCTGGAGGACCTTGATCAGCTGGGCGCCGGTGAAGTCCTGAAGGTTCACGGTGTTGGAGAACGGCTGGACGGTGAAGCCCTCGGCGTAGGTCACCACGCCGTCGCCCTCGGCCCCCTTGGCCGCGTAGGTGAGGCCCGCGCGGACGCCGCCCGGGTTCATCAGCGCGAGGTCGGTCTCCGGGTCGAGCTGCTTGCCGTGGGCGAGCTGCGCGTCGGCGATGAGGTCGCCCATCGGGGACTCGGTGCCGGTGCTCGGGATGTCGGCGGAGATGTAGCCGATCGCGCGGTTGCCGATGGGCGCCGCGAGGGTGTTCCACCTGCTGATCAGCTCGGTCATGTCCGTCGCCTTGGCGACGGTCCGGGTGACCACGTGGTTCGCCGACTTCACGGCCGTACGGGCGATGTCACCCGTCCACCGGTCGTACGTCAGCGTGGTGTCCGTGTAGAGACGGCCGAAGGACGCGGCCGAGGTGACCGTGCGCGGGTTGCCCGCCGGGTCGTTGATGGTGCAGGCGTAGGCGGCGTGGGTGTGACCCGTCACCAGCGCGTCGACCTGCGGGGTGATGTTCTTGGCGATGTCCACGATCGGACCGGAGATGCCGTCGCCGGCACCCGGGGCGTCGCAGTCGTAGTTGTACGACGCCGAGGCCGGGGCCCCGCCCTCGTGGATGAGGGCCACGATCGACTTCACGCCCTGGCGCTGGAGCTCCTTGGCGTACTTGTTGATCGTCTCGACCTCGTCCTTGAACTTCAGGCCCTTGACGCCCTCCGCGGAGACGACGCCCGGGGTGTCCTCCAGGGTGACGCCGATGAAGCCGACCTTGACGCCGTTCTTCTTCCACACCCAGTAGGGCTTGAGGATCGGCTTGCCGGTCTTCTCGTTCAGTACGTTGGCCGCGAGGTAGGGGAAGTTCGCCCCCTCGAACTCCTCGTCCGTGTAGCAGCCGGCGGTCGGGTGACAGCCGCCCTTCTGCAGACGGGCCAGTTCCTTGGCGCCCTCGTCGAACTCGTGGTTGCCGACGGAGGTGACGTCCAGGTCGAGGCCGTTGAGCGCCTCGATGGTCGGCTCGTCGTGGAAGAGTCCCGAAATGAGCGGAGACGCACCGACCATGTCGCCGCCGGCGGCGGTGATGGAGTACTTGTTGCCCGCACGCGCCTCGCGCAGGTGCGTGGCGAGGTACTCGACACCACCGGCGTCGATGGTCTTCGTCGTGCCGTCCGCCTGGAGTTCGGTGACCCGGCCGGACGAACCGGACGGCGGCTCCAGGTTGCCGTGCAGGTCGTTGAAGGACAGCAGCTGCACGTCCTGGTAACGACTGGGCGCCTTACCACCCGACTTGCCCGATTCGCCCGCTGCGGCCGTCGAGGGCAGCGCTGCGGCGAGAGCGCCGACGGTCGCGAGACCGGCGGCTGCGGCAAGGAGACGGACGGTCCGTCTGCGGCGGTGGTGCGGCTGGGATATGGCTGGCATACGCCCCCCTGTGGGATGTCTGAATCACGTGGGCCCCGTCCGGCGCAGCCTAGAGTCAACGCGCGTAGCGCGACAGGGGTTTCCTGGTTACATCCTGGTTTCCCTTTGCCCTTTCCTTTGCCGCCATTTTGCGGGGTCCTCCCCGTACCCTCGTACGCATGACCAGCGACGACACCGCACGGCGTGGCACCTCCCGCTCGATCGACACCTACTCGGCGCTCTCTCCGGACCGGACCGAAGCGGTGCTGGCGCTCCTCGCGGAGGCCGTGCGCAGCGACGGGCAGCAGGCGGTGTCGGAGCAGGGGCGGCTGCAGCTGCGCGGTGGCGCACGCGAGGGGGTGTCCCATCTGCTGCTGAGCGTCGACGACCAACTCGTCGGCTACGCCCAGCTGGAGGACACCGACCCGGTGGAAGCGCCGGCCGCGGAACTGGTCGTCCATCCCGCGCACCGCGGTCACGGCCACGGCCGGGCGCTGGGCGCCGCTCTCCTCGCCGCGTCCGGCAAGCGGCTGCGGGTGTGGGCCCACGGCGGCCACTCCGCGGCCCGGCATCTCGCCCAGGTCCTCGGTCTGACCCTCTTTCGTGAGCTGCGGCAGATGCGGCGGCCGTTGACGGGCCTTGAGCTGCCCGACCCGGTCCTCCCGGACGGCGTGACGGTACGCCCCTTCGTCCCCGGCCAGGACGACACGGCCTGGCTCGCCGTCAACGCCGCCGCCTTCGCCCACCACCCCGAGCAGGGCTCCCTGGTCCAGCGCGACCTCGACGCGCGCATGACCGAGCCCTGGTTCGACCCGGCCGGATTCTTCCTCGCCTTCCGCGGCGCCGAGTTGATCGGCTTCCACTGGACCAAGGTCCACGCCGCGGAGCAGCTGGGCGAGGTCTACGTCCTCGGTGTGAAGCCGGGGGCGCAGGGCGGGGGGCTCGGCAAGTCCCTCACCACGATCGGCCTGCGGCATCTGGCGGGGCAGGGGTTGCCCACGGCGATGCTGTACGTCGACGCGGACAACAAGGCGGCGGTGTCGGTGTACGAGCGGCTCGGTTTCGTGACGCATGAGACGGACCTGATGTACCGCACGGAGACGTGAGGCCCGGGGCGGGCGCCGGTGTGTTTTCGCCCCCGCCGCCCTTACCCGTTCCCATCCCCAGGGGCATGCTGCCCCTTCGACTCCGCTCCCAGGGGGCGCTGCCCCCTGGACCCCCGCTCCTCAAACGCCGGAGGGGCTGAATTTGCCAACGCCGGTCCAGTTCAATCAGCCCGTCCGGCGTTTGAGGACGAGGCCCG
>NZ_JXTE01000179.1 GCF_000972385.1 Streptomyces sp. WM6386 | reverse complement strand
CCGCCGTTGCCGGCCAGCGGGAAGTACGGGTCGCCCGCGCCGGACGAGCCGGCCGACGGTGGTGCGGCCGCCCCGAGCAGCGCCACCAGGGCGACGGGGCGCGGGGCCGCACCGGACTTCGCCAGGACTGCTCAGATACCGAAGGGTGCCGCGTAGCGGACCGTGCCGCTGGGCAGCGGGTGTGCCGCGTCGAGGGCGAGGGCCATCATGGCCTCGTCCGGGACGTCGAGGGTGATGCGGATGCCGTGTGCCGAGGCCCGGGTGAAGCCGAAGCGCGGGTAGTACGGCGGGTGTCCGAGGACGGTGACGAAGCGCTCGCCCCGCTTCCCGGCCGCCTCGAGTGCGGCCCGGATGGCAGCCGACCCGGCACCGGTGCTCTGGTACTCGGGCAGTACGGCGACGGGGCCCAGGCACAGGGCCGGAGTGTCGTCGATGTGGCAGCGGGTCATCAGCGCGTGGCCGACGACCTTGCCGTCCTGGCCGGTGACGACGAGGGACAGGCCGTCGATCCAGGCGGTGTCGGTGCGCAGGGCCTCGACGAGATCGGCCTCCAGCGGGGTGTCGAAGGCCGCCAGGTCGATCTCGCGGATGGCGGGGACGTCGGCGCCGGTCTCGGCGCGCGTGATCCAGTCGGTTCGCATGCTCATGACGGGATGGGATCCGTTTCATGGTGGTGTTCGTGTGGGTGACGCCTCGCGAGCTCACGCTCCCGGCGAGGCAGCTGCGGTGGAGGTCAGACCGTCGCCCGGGACGTGAGGAGGGTCCGGGCGCTGCGCACGGCAGTGACCTTGAGCGCGGTCATCGACCTCGCCTCCCCGCATTCCTCGACTCGGGCACACACGAACGCGGACGACACTACCGCTTGCGGCGCAGGCTCGCGGAGAGATGGTGTTGCAAGGGTTGGCCGACCGCCGCGAGGTCGTGGACGAAGGTGAGCGTGTCGTCGTCGGTCAGGGTGTAGCGGCGGCGGGTGGCGGTGACGTCCTTGGCCGTGGGGGTGAGGGCCACGTCGTGGGTGGACAGGTCGACGGCGCCGTCCGCCGCCTGCCCGACCGCGATCTCCGCGATGCCGGTCGGCTGGGTGATCAGCGCCTCCACCCTGCCGTCGGGCTGAAGTCGCCACCAGCCGCTCTCCCGAGCCGCCGGCCGCAGGGGCGCCCCGTCGCCGTCGAGCAGCCAGGCCCTGGCCTCGTAGCGGAGGAAGGGGCGCCCGTCGTGGCTGAAGGTGACCTCCTGCGCGTACGTGAAGTCCTCGGCGAGCGTGGGATATCCGCCTTGGCCCCGCCCGTGCCACGTCCCCAGGAAGCCGAGCACGGGTGCGAGCAGTGCGTGCGCGACGGGCGCCTCGTCGGGGCCGCGTCCGTCGGGGTACGGGATGTCCATGTGCGCTCCTGAGATCGTGCCGGTACCGGCTGAGAGCCTAGGCCGCCCACCCTCGCCACCTCGTCCGTGCACGCCGAGACCGGGTGCGTCGCCTTCCGCGTTTGGGTGAGCGGAATCAAGGTCTCGCGGCGGAATCAAGGTCTCGCGCCCCGTCCACCCGCGTCGGTCCAGTCGTTCATGGCCTGATCTCGTCACTGGGTGACCGAAGTGAACCTGTGATGGTTCAGAGTTCAATGGTTACTGGCGGTAAATGCTTGCTTTACCCGGCCCTTACCCGTAGACCTTGCTCCATCAGCAGCCGTGACTCTGGGGGGAGTTGGCTTATGGAAGGCACGGTTGACGGGTTTCGCTATGGCGTTGTGACGCCGGTGGCCGCCTATGTCATGGCCTGTCTGGGAGGGGCGCTGGGACTGCGTTGTATCGTCCGGTCCCTGCTCAACGACCAGTCGTGGAAACCCGGTTGGCTGGCGCTGGGCGCCGCGTCGATCGGTTGCGGTATCTGGACGATGCACTTCATCGCCATGATCGGCTTCCAGGTCGAGGAGACAAGGATCCGCTACGACGCGGGCCTGACCCTCCTCAGCCTCGCCGTGGCGGTCATCGTGGTCGGCATCGGCGTGTTCATCGTCGGCTACCGCGGCGCCGGCACCGCCAACCTGGCCCTGGCGGGCACGGTCACCGGTCTCGGTGTGGCCGCGATGCACTACCTGGGCATGTACGCGATGCGGCTCAACGGAGCGGTCAGATATGACGTGTTGACCGTCTCCCTGTCCATCCTGATCGCCATCGTCGCCGCCTCCGCGGCACTGTGGGCCGCCGTCACCATCCGGGGCTTCCTGACCAGCCTCGGGGCCAGTCTGGTCATGGGCGTCGCCGTGTCCGGGATGCACTACACGGCGATGGCCGCGGTCAGCGTGCATGTGCACGGCACTACCGGCGGCACCTGGGACGGCGAATCGACGTCCTCGCTGCTCCTGCCGATGCTGCTGGGACCGGTCATCTTCCTCGTACTCGCCGGCGTGGTCGTGATGTTCGACCCCCTGCTCGTGCTGGGCGACGGCGACTGGAACTGGAACCGCCCCACCTCGCGCCGGCGACCCGCCAGGGAACCCGCCGAGGAACCGGCCGCACCCCGGCACAGCTCGGCCTTCGACCCGCCCGCGGTGCCCCTGCGCGCCCGGCAGCACCCGTACGAGGCGTCGCAGCGCACCGGCGAGTGGTGATCGGCACCACCGGCCAACAGCCGTCCACCCCAGGGGCGTTCACGAACGGGAGGACCCTCCCCCTGCCCGGCCCCCGCTAGATCATTGTTACGGTGCACCGGTGTCTGACTCATCACGCGATACCGCCGAGGGCGCCGGCTGGGGCGCCGCAGAACCCGGCGCGTACGAACGGCTGATGCCGCCCAAGGTCGAGAAGCTCTCGTGGCTCGACCCGCGGACCCTGTGGGCGGCCCGCAACGGCGTGCTGGCCTCCTGGTTCGGGGACCCCACCGGCCGTACCCGCAGCCGCTGGGTGGCCCAGCGGGCGGCGGCCGGAGCGCCCGCGGACAAGGTGATCCGGCGGGACGACCCGGACCGGTTCTCCTTCATGGTGATCGGCGACACCGGAGAGGGCGACGCGCCCCAGTACGCCGTCGTGCCCGGCTTCCTGAAGGTCAGTCAGGACACCCGTTTCTCCGTCGTCGCCAGTGACGTGATCTACCCGGTGGGCAGCGCCGACGACTACGACACGAAGTTCTTCCGCCCCTACCGGGACTACCCGGCGCCCATCTACGCGATACCGGGCAACCACGACTGGTACGAGGACCTCGGCGCGTTCATGCGGGTCTTCTGCGCCGACACCCCGGCGCTCAACCCCGAGCCCAGGCCGCGCTCCCTCAGCCGGGCCTGGCTGCGCTATGTGCTCTGGCACCGTCCGAGCCCGCACGACGGACAACGCCTCGACCAGGCACGGCAGTTGCGCTCCGCGAGCGGACAACAGGCGGCCCAGCCCGGCCCGTACTGGGCGATCGACGCCGGGCCGGTGCGGATCATAGGCATCGACACCGGACTGCTGGGGACGATCGACGCCGAGCAGGGCGCATGGCTCCGCGAGGTCTCCCGGGGGCCGCGCCCGAAGATCCTCATCACCGGCTCGCCCCTGTACGTGGACGGTGAGCACCACCCGTGTGCCATCGACGGGGGCGGCACGGTCGACGACATCGTCCGCGACCCTGCGCACCACTACGTCGCGGCGATAGGCGGCGACATCCACAACTACCAGCGCTACCCCGTCGACGTGGACGGCCGCACCATCCAGTACGTCGTCTCGGGCGGTGGCGGTGCCTTCATGCACGCCACCCACACCATCCCGCGCGTGGCCGTCGCGAACGTCACGGAGCAGGACTTCCGCTGCTATCCGCTGCGCGGCGACTCCCTCGCCTTCTACAGCACCCTCTACGGGCGCCGACTGCGCCTGCGCCGCTTCTTCACCCTCTCCGCCGCCGACGCGGCGG
>NZ_JXTE01000178.1 GCF_000972385.1 Streptomyces sp. WM6386 | reverse complement strand
GTTGAGGATCTCGTTGCAGCCCTCGAGCTGCTGGAAGTCCTCCATCGTGGGGTCCTGCGCCTGGAGCATGGTGCCCATCGCCCCGTCGGCGACCACCACGCGGGTGGCGAAGGCCTCGCGGAGCGCGGCGATGCGGGTCCGGTGGTCAGCGGTCATGAGTGGTCTCCGAGGACTGGCGCGAGCGGGGCGGCCGTACCGGGGCCGTAGGCTCGCTCGACGATGCGGGTCAGCTGTGCCAGGTCGACCTCGTAGGACTGGGAGCCCACCGCGCCGAGGACCACTGAGGCCAGTGCGCAGCCCAGTCGGGCCGCGGGCTCGAGCGGCACGCCGTGGCTGACGGCGGCGAGGAAACCGGCGCGGAAGGCGTCGCCGACACCGGTCGGGGCGGCCGTGTCGGTGTCGGGGATCGCGGGGACGTCGAGCGGGGGCTGTCCGGCGCGTTCGATGCGCACCCCCTTCTCGCCCAGGGTGGTGACCCAGGTGCCGACGACCGCGAGGATCTCGGTGCGGCTCCAGCCGGTGCGTTCCTTGAGCAGCGCGGCCTCGTACTCGTTGGTGAACAGCCAGGTGGCGCCGTCCACCAGGTCGCGGACCTGGTCGCCGTCCAGGCGGGCCAGTTGCTGCGAGGGGTCGGCCGCGAAGGGCAGGCCGAGGGTCCGGCACTCGGCGGTGTGGCGGAGCATCGCCGCCGGGTCGTTGGGCGAGACCAGGACGAGGCCGGGGCGGTCGGGGCCGGTGAGGAGGGCACGCAGGTCGATGTCGTGGGCTTCGGTCATGGCGCCCGCGTAGAACGCGGCGATCTGGTTGGCGTCCTCGTCGGTGATGCACATGAAGCGGGCCGTCTGCCGTTCGGCGGAGATGTGCACTCCCCCGGTGTCGACGCCGTGTTCCTTCAGCCAGACCGCGTATTCGGCGAAGTCGGTGCCGACCGCCCCGACCAGGAGGGGTGACAGGTCGAAACCGCCGAGTCCGAAGGCGATGTTGGCGGCGACGCCGCCCCGGCGCACCTCGAGGCGGTCGACGAGGAAGGAGAGCGAGATGTGGGCCAGCTGCTCGGGAAGCAGCTGGTCCGTGAACCGTCCGGGGAAGACCATCAGATGGTCGGTGGCTATGGATCCTGTCACCGCGATGCGCACGGGAACTCCTTCGGTCGCTTCGGTCGCTGATCGCCGGTGTCGCACGGCGTCGGCCGCGACCGTCGGGCCCGGCCGTCAGGTGTCGGGCTCAGATGCCCGCAGCTGCCCTGAGCTGCTGGGCGCGGTCGGTGCGCTCCCAGGTGAAGTCGGGCAGCTCACGGCCGAAGTGGCCGTAGGCGGCGGTCTGGGCGTAGATCGGGCGCAGCAGTTCCAGGTCGCGGATGATCGCGGCCGGGCGCAGGTCGAAGACCTCGCCGATGGCCTGCTGGATCTTCTCCACCGAGATGGTGTGGGTGCCGAAGGTCTCGACGAACAGGCCGACGGGCTCGGCCTTGCCGATCGCGTACGCGACCTGCACCTCGCAGCGCGAGGCGAGGCCCGCGGCGACGACGTTCTTGGCGACCCAGCGCATCGCGTACGCGGCCGAACGGTCCACCTTGGACGGGTCCTTGCCGGAGAAGGCGCCG
>NZ_JXTE01000177.1 GCF_000972385.1 Streptomyces sp. WM6386 | reverse complement strand
CCAGCAGCACCGTGTCCGGGTACATCAGGTCGATCTCGCGGCGCACCCGCTTGAGGAAGCCATGGCTGGCGGGGTGTTTCTCGAGGGTCGGGCCCTCGGCCCCGTGCAGGTCGGGGGTGGCCTCCTGCCACTCCGCCTCGCTCAGCTCGCCCTCGGACAGGCTGAGCACCGGGACGGGCCTGCCGCCCTCGGGGTCGCCCAGGACGATCACCTCGGTGGCTCGCCGGATGCGCTCCAGCAGGATCGACTCCAGGGCGATGGAGCTGGTGCCGGGGATCAGGTCGACCTCGCGGTCCTGGAGGCGCAGCGCACCGGTGCGCGACTTCACCCCGAGGTCGCCGGTGTTCCACCAGCCGTCCCAGTCCTTCTCCTGGGCCCGGTCGTCCTCACCGAGGTAGGTGAGGCAGCGCCCCTTGGTCTTGACCAGGACCACACCGGCCTCGCCGGCCGGAACCCGCTTGCGGGTGTCGGGGTCGACGATCCTGACCTGGGTGATGAAGGGGATCGGGCGGCCGACGACGTTGGTGACGGGGTCGAGCGCCCCCTCGTTCTTGCGGATCTGCTTGCGGGAGTAGACGGCCATGGCGACCGGTCCGGTCTCGCTCTGCCCCCACACCTGTCCCCACACCGGCCGGCGCTGGTCGGAGGCGTCCATGAACGCCCGCACGGTGGGCGGGTGGATCGCGTCGAAGGTGTTGACGAAGAACCGGACGCGGCTGAACGCGGCACGGTGTGTCTCGGTGAGGTGCTCCCAGCGCTGGAAGATGTTCGGGCAGGCCTCCAGCACGGTCGGCCGGTGCTCGCTGAGCATCTCGGCGACCAGGTCGGGCTCGTTGCCGCCGAGAATGACGACCTTCTTCGGCGGGCGGGCCAGCTGGGCGAAGGTCCAGGTGATGGCGCGGCCGTGGACGAAGGCGATGCAGGAGGCGAAGACGTCGTCGGGCCGGATGGACAGGCCCGGCAGCGGCATCGTCTCCAGCTTGGTGAGCACGCCGAGGAGGGTGTTCGGGGAGTGCACGACCAGCTTCGGCACACCGGTGGTGCCGGAGGTGTGGGTGCAGATCATCGGCTCGTGGTCCGGGCGCAGGTTCATCGCCGGGATGTCGGCGCCGGCGAGCGAGGCCAGGCTGATCCCGCCGTCGGCGAGGGTGGGGTCGCCGTCGATGGCGATGACCTGGCAGCCCGGGCCGGTCAGCCGTACGTCCTGGGCGGCGGCCGCGCCGAGCACCGAGCCGGAGGCGACGAGCACCTTCGGCTGGAAGCGCTCCATGATCTTGGCGTGCACGTCGGGGGCGTTGGAGGAGGAGATCATCGCGGGCAGCGCGCCGATCCGGGCGGCGGCCGCGGCGAGCAGCACCACGTCGTGGTGGTTCTCCTTGATGATGGCCAGGTGGTCGCCGCGGCGCAGACCGGCCGCGTGCAGGCGTCCCGACATGTCGGCGACCAGGCGGGCCAGTGCGGCGACGTCGTACTCCCGGCCGCCCTCGGGGGCGATGTCGTAGGGGCGGTCGAGGTGCCAGGTGGGCGTGTTCGCGTCGGCGTAGTACTCGAACAACGCACCCAGGTTCTTGGGGCGTGGGGTCTTCTTCATGCTCTGCCTTGCCTTCCTGGGGGGTTCAGCGGATGACGAGCAGGTTGGCGAT
>NZ_JXTE01000176.1 GCF_000972385.1 Streptomyces sp. WM6386 | reverse complement strand
CGGCAAGACCGTGCAGCCGCGGCCGCAGGTTCTTGTGCCAGTGCCGGTCCAGCTGGTCCGCGAGCCGCTCGCTTCTTGTCATTTCCGCACACTACATACATCGGAGACCTGGGCTGCGACCCTGTCAGGTGTGCCCCCGGCGCCGCAGTGAGGTCCGCGAAGTCGGCCGGCATGGAGGAGGTTCGGGGCTCCGGGCCCGTGAACTCCCGGAAGGCGTCCGCCGCTTGGTGCACGAGCATCCCGCCGCCGTGCAGGACGCGGCATCCCCGGCTGCGTCCGGCGCGCAGCAAGGCCGTCTCCAGCGGGCGGTGGACGAGGTCGGCCACCCACAGGCCGTCGTGGAGCGCGGAGACGGACAGCGGGGGGAAAACCCCGGGTGAGCCAGGGCGCACAGGAACTGGGCGACCCCGACTACGGCGTGTGCCAGGGCACGAACCCCCGCTGCTACCACGACTGGGGCAACTTCGACGCCACGCAGGGCTACTACAGGGTCCTGCTCTACACGCGTACCGCTGGCCCCCGCCACGCCAACCTCGGACCGGCCCTGTCCACCGGACTCAACCCGCCGCTCACCACCGCGAACGTCGTCCGGAACGCGATCCTCGAGATGGGCGCGGGGAACGGCTTCCGGGGCGACTGCACCGAGGACGTCACCCAACTGGCCTCCCCGGCAACCCTGTTCCGATACAACGCGGTCGTCTTCTTCTCCACGAGCCGCGACACGCTCGACGACGCCGCGCAGACCTCGCTGCGCCAGTACGTCCGGGGCGGCGGGGGTTTCGTCGGCATTCACAACGCCTTCGGCACGG
The DNA here is from genome assembly GCF_000972385.1 of Streptomyces sp. WM6386. Classification (GTDB taxonomy): domain Bacteria; phylum Actinomycetota; class Actinomycetes; order Streptomycetales; family Streptomycetaceae; genus Streptomyces. Next base: position 866 of record NZ_JXTE01000176.1, on the reverse strand, counting down.
AGTACAACTGGCCTTGGTACGAGGGCCTGTTGGGCGGGGCGAACTTCTACGACCACGGTCCGGTGCAACCGGGGACACCGTACGCATGGTGGGCCGCAAGGACGCCTCGACCGCCTCGCTGCCGTCGGCCTGGACCTTCACCGACGAGTGGTACAACCTGATCCCGGCCCCCTCGAAGGTCCGTGTCCTGGCCGAGGTCGACGAGAGCACCCTCACCGAGGGCGTCGCCGGCAACCACCACCACCCCGGGCACGGCAAGGACCATCCGGTCGCCTGGCGCCAGTACTACGACGGCGGCCGCGCCTGGCTCACCACCCTCGGCCATGACGCGCGGGCGTTCTCCACCGACGGTTCCTACGCCGGTGCCGCCGAGTTCCAGAGGCTGATCCTCGGCGGCATCGAGTCGGCGATGGGCAAGCGCCCCTTCTGCCGGGAGTGACAGCGGCTCGACGCGTCGGTGAGCACACCATGAGCCCGTCCACCGCTACGCCGTGTAGCCGCCGCGGCACGTAATTAGACATCCTGTCAAATTACCGAACCGTAACCTCCGCAGTGCTACCACGAGTAACTTACTCGTAGGTAAGGTCCTGGCGAACCACTTCAGTGCGGCATGGACCGGCCCGTGGGACGGCCGCGTCCCGTGCCGGTCTCACCTGTGCACCTCTCTGCCAGCCGCTTCCACAGGAGGTTCGCCATGCCCGCACGCAGACGGCTCATGGCCGCAGCAGTCACCGCTGCCGCCTGCCTCGGCGCCCAGGCCCTCACGGACACCGCCGCCATGGCAGCGGACGAGGCCGTCTCCCGAGGCGTCACCATCCCGGCGTTCTACAACCCGCCCACGACGCTGCCCGCCGCCAACGGCACCC
>NZ_JXTE01000175.1 GCF_000972385.1 Streptomyces sp. WM6386 | reverse complement strand
GGCTATGTGAACCTGGCGAACACTCCGTCCAACGGCTGCGCGCTGAGCTGGGACGCGGACGGCGACGGCCGTTTCGACTCGATCGAGCTGTCGGGCTCCTTCACCGCGCCGGTGCGGCTGCGGCTGACCAGGTCCGGCGCCTCGTACACCGGCCAGGCCAGCACGGACGGCGTCACCTGGACGACGGTGGGCACGGCCACGCCGTCGGGCGCGGCCGCCGCACAGGACGTCGGGGTCTTCATGACCGCGGCCAACGGCTGGACCGACGCACGGGGCATCGCCACGTTCGACGGATTCACGGTGACGTGAGCGCTGTGACCGCGACGGCCGCGGTCAGGGCACCGGGGTCCTGCCACCACTGGTCGCGGGACCCCGTGCCCCGGCGTTGGTTCGGAGACGGTGTCCGGGCGCCATGACGCTCTCCCTCCCGAGATCTGGCCACGGCTCCGCGTTGACGTATCCGACGCAGGTGGACACGCGCACCACGACCACCTGGCAGGAGCCGTCGTCGTCCGACAAGGCGTGGCCCTCGACCTGACCGCCTGAGACAGCGGGAGGCGGACCAACATGCGTCGGCGCCGGTATTCCTGGGACACCACGGACGTGGAATGGGTGTTCATCGAGCCCTGCTGCCGGTGCCCTGAGTGCCTGAGTGAGCGCAACGCGTCCGTCGGGGAGGCGGACCGCGAGTGCCTGCGGCCGCGCGGCCGACCCGGTGTAGCCGACTGGCCTCAACGGTCTCGGCGTGCCTGATCTTCTTCCCGATCCCGGCCGGTGGTCCTGTACACGGAGTTGGCCTGTTTGGCCAGGGACTGTCAAATTTCTGTGCACGCGACATCCCGGGGAGCTGGTGTGCCGATGTGCCGAGCGCGCTACATGGGTCACTTGTGCACTTCAGCCAGCCACGCTGGAGTGTGGCCATAGACACCTCATGCCAGGTCAGGGATGGTAAGCGGCATGGTCGACGTGCTGTTGCCCTTGGTCACACTTGTCCTCGGCTTCGTCGCGAGCTTCCTCCTTGAGCTGTTCCGTAATCGCTGGACGACGCAGAGCGTGCAGCATGTCCGCGACACGGAGCGGCACCAGGCTGCTCACCTGGAGAGAGTGGCGTTTGAACGTGACGGACTCCGCGCCGTTCACACAGCCATTCACGCCCTCTTGAGCAAGGTGAACGCAATCGCCATCCCCCTGGCGCGAGCGGAAGCCGCGGGACTGGACTGGCGCGATAGTGGCGAAGGGCAGGAGCTGCGGGCAGCGGCCATGCATGCGACAGTGCGGTGCAGCCATGAGTCCGCTCTGCTGCTGCATCCTCCGGTGATCGAGGCAGTGAGACGTCTGACAGCTGCCGCTTACCCGATGTATTGGACCCGCGAGTCTGGGAGCGATCCGAGTCACCGCGACGAGTTCTTCGAAGCCAACGCGGGTGCAGTGAGGGCTATCGCCACGCGGCTGCGCGAGCTCTACGGCGTCGGCCCGGGCAGCCGATGAGTGCCAAGATGCGTCCGACGTGTGCTTCTGCCACAGAGAGCCGCTGGCGCCAAGCGGGGTGAGTGAGGAGGATGGCCTTGCGGCCCCGGCAAGGAGCCCTTTGCGGTCGATTCAAGGATAGCGACACACTCAACGTGGTGCGTCATCGGAAACACGTGAAGACAATGCGGGTGTTCGCGATCCCCGGCCCGGGCCCCGTCGCC
>NZ_JXTE01000174.1 GCF_000972385.1 Streptomyces sp. WM6386 | reverse complement strand
CACTCGATGAGCTGCGGCGTCATCGACTCGCCGACCGCGAACCGCGGATGCTGCCCCGCGTCCACGAGGACCACCTTGGTGCCCTGACGGGCCAGGATCGCCCCGGCGACCGAGCCGGCCAGGCCCGATCCCAGGATGAAGACGTCGCAGTGCTGGACGTTGTCGGACCTCTTGGCCTGGCCCTTGGCCATCACCTTGCTGGCCATACGCGCCACCCTCTCTTCTGACGTTGTCTGAGCCGTGTCTGTAGGGGCCCGGCCGGCGTTCACGAGCCGCTCCGGCGCACGACCATCGCGGAGTTGAAGCCGCCGTGGCCGCGGGCGAGCACCAGCGCGGTGTCCACCCGGGCACTGCGCGCCTCGCCGGTGACCAGGTCCAGGCGGTAGGCCGGGTCGGGGGTGACGTGGGCGGTGGGCGGGATCACGCCGTCGCGGATGGACAGCAGGGCCGCGGCCACGTCCAGGGAGGCGGCGCCGGACAGCAGGCGTCCGGTCATCGTCTTGGGCGCGGTCACGGCGACCGCTTCGGGGCCGAAGACCTTGGTCACCGCGTCCGCCTCGACGCGGTCGAGTTCGGGGATCGCGGCGGCGTCGGCGAAGACCACGTCGACGTCGCCGGGTTCGGTGCCCGCGTCCGCGAGGGCCTGGCGGATGGCCCGCTCCAGGCCCGGCTCACGGCCGGGGCCGGGCGGCGGGTCGAAGGTGGCCGCGTACCCGGCGATCTCGCCGTACACGCGGGCCCCGCGCTCCCTGGCCGCCTCGGCGTCCTCCAGGATGAGCAGGGCGCCGCCCTCGCCCGGCACATGGCCGGCCGCCTCGATGTCGAAGGGGAGGTAGGCGCGGCCGGGGTCGTCGCTGGTGGACAGACGTCCTCCGGCGAGCTGGGCGACATGCCCCCAGGGGCAGATCGAGCCGTCGACCCCGCCGGAGACGATCAGCTTGCTGCCCTTGCGGATCTGACGCCGGCCCTGCGCGAGGGCGTCCAGGCCCCCGGCCTGGTCGGAGACGACGACGCCGCTGGGGCCGCGCATGCCGTGCCGGATGGAGATCTGGCCGGTGTTGACGGCGTAGAACCAGGCGAAGGACTGGTACGCGCTGACGTACTGGCCGCCCTTGCTCCACAGCGCCTGCAGTTCGCGCTGGCCGAACTCGAAGCCGCCCGAGGAGCTGGCGGTGACCACGCCCATGTCGAAGGGCGCCCACTCCTCCGGCGTGACGCCCGCGTCCGCGAGGGCCCAGTCGGCGGCGACCAGCGCGAGGCGGGTCATGTGGTCGGTCTGCGGCAGCAGCCGGCCCGGCAGATGGTCCTCGGCGACGAATCCGGGGACCTCGCCCGCCAGGCGGGACGGGTAGCCGGAGGCGTCGAAGCGTCCGATCTCGCCGATGCCGCTGCGGCCCTCGACGGTGGCGCTCCAGAAGTCGTCGGTGCCCAGGCCGTTGGGGGCGGTGACGCCGAGTCCGGTGACGACGACACGGGTGGTCGTGGACGGGGCGGCGGCTGCCGTGCTCATGGCCTCGGTCGTCTTCATGCCGCCCTCCGCAACACCATGGCGCTCTGGAACCCGCCGAATCCGCTGCCCACGCTCAGGACCGTGTCGGTGCGCTGTTCACGGGCGTGCACCGGCACGTAGTCCAGGTCGCACTCGGGGTCGGGCTCGTGGAGGTTGGCCGTCGGCGGCACCACGTTGTTCTCGATCGCCAGGACCGAGGCGGCGA
>NZ_JXTE01000173.1 GCF_000972385.1 Streptomyces sp. WM6386 | reverse complement strand
GCCCGCGCCGCCGAGGGCGGCCGCGGTGGTCATGAAGTGTCTGCGGTTGACTGCCATAGACGTGCCTCTCGCTGGTACGTGGATCACGCGTGCGTGGAGAAGGAGTCGAAGAGTGCTGTCGTGATCTGGTCGGGGTAGTTGAGGTTGACGGCGCCGGCGACCATTCCGGCATCGCCGGTGCCGCTCGCGGAGGCAACGGTGGCGGTGGCCACCTGCTGCCAGGCGGTGCCGTCGGAACTGGCGTACGCGGTGTAGGCGGTGCCGTCGCGGACGAGCTTCAGCCAGGCGGGGGGGTACGAACTGCCGCCTCCTGCCCAGGTGTCGAGCTTTCCGTCGCCGTTGCTGTCGGTCATGAACTCCAGCCCGTAGCTCTGGGTCATGACCAGCACCGCGTAACCGCCCTTCTCGGGTGCGGTCAGGTCGTTGGCGAGGGCGATGCCCGCCTTGCCGACCGGTGAGGGGCTGTTCTGGGAGACCAACTGGGCCTGCCCGGTTGACTTCTCGCCGGCCGCGTCGTCGCGGTAGATGACGCCCTTCTCGTCCTTCCAGCCGGACAGGTCCTGGCCGCCCGCCCAGATGGCGAACTGGTCACCGGCCTGGGCGTACTGAGGGTCCTCTGGGGGGGTGTCGGTCGTCAGATAGGGCTCCTGCACGTTGCCCGGGGCGGCCTTCACCTGCGCCTGTACGGTGTCCGACACCTTCTGCGACCCGCTGGATCCGTTGTAGGTGGCGGTGCCGGTGAGGTCGTGGCTGCCCCAGCGGGCGTCCGCGGCGGGGGTCACCGTCCACGTGGTGGTGAGTGTGGCTCCGTTCTTGAGGGAGCTGGCGGTGGTCGGGCCGGTCGTCTTGGCGCTCCAGCCGTCGGGCAGGTCCAGGGCCGCCTTGACGCTATTGATGGTCCCGGTGCCCCAGTTGGTCACCTCGGTGGTCACCTCGAACGGCTTGCCGGCGTCGGTGGCCGGGGCGTCCGGGGTGATCAGCACGGAGGCGGCCGGAGCGTCGTCGCGCTTGAGCGCCTGTACGGCCTTGGCTGCGCCCTTGGCCTTGAGGTTGACGAAGGCCGGGGTGACGCCGAGCGGTGCCGCGTACCCCTTGAGGGTCTTGGGGCCGCGGATCACGGTGCCCTGGTTGATGTCGTACCAGGTGCCCGGCGGCAGATGGACGGAGCGGGTGGCGCCGGTGCTCAGCTTCGGCGCCGCCAGCACGGCCGGGCCGAGCATCCACTCGTCGGCGACCGTGTAACTCGCCTCATCCTTCGGGAAGTCGAAGAACAGCGGCCGCATGATCGGATCGCCCGTCTTCAGGGTGCTCTGCACCTGGTCCCAGATGTAGGGGGCGAGCTTCTCGTGTGTCTTGATGGCCTGCCGGTAGAGGTCGACCGTCTCCTGGTCGTAGTCCACCTTCTGCCCGGTGGTGGTGTCGTTGGTGTCCACCGGAGAGGTCGAGGCGTACATCAGCGGCATCAGGGAGGCGGATTGCGCCCACCGCACCAGGACGTTCTTCGTCGGTGCGGGCTGGCCGCCGGAACCGCCGATCATGTCCGACTCGACGAACGGGTAGCCGATGGTGGAGATCGCCAGGTTCTGGGAGGCGGAGGCGCGCAGCGAGTCCCAGCCGGTGCCCTTGTCGACCTGGCGGGGGACGAAGCCGGCCTCGTGGGCCGTTTTGTTCCAGTGCACGCGGATGCCGGCGCCCTGGAGGGCGAACTCGTCGGCGAGCTGCGGGCCCAAC
>NZ_JXTE01000172.1 GCF_000972385.1 Streptomyces sp. WM6386 | reverse complement strand
CCTACGGCCCCGCCGACCCGGCCCCCGCCGGCCACCCCGACGGGGTTCCGCAACCCGGCCGCCGTACCCGCGCCGCCGCTCCGAAGGCATCCGCGGCCGAGCATGTGGCCCGCAGTCCCGAGGACGCCGCCGCCGCGCTCGGCGCCCTGCAGTCCGGCACCGCCGCGGCCCGCGCGGACGGTGCCGCCACCGACGTACCGACGAACGAGACCGACTACGAGGGGGGACCGGCTCGATGACCAGCCGCGACGCAGGCGACACGGCATGGGTACTGGAACCGATCCTCGAGGTGCCGCATGTCGTGGCCGCCGTCCTGCTCACCCGGGACGGCCTGGTCACGGGGTACACGGACGCGCTGTCCCGGCCCTCGGCCGAGCGGGTGGCCGCGATCACCAGCACCGTGCAGGGGGCGTGCCGGACCGCCACGGCCGCGTTCGCCGACCGGGACCGGGCCGAGATACGGCAGGTCGTCATCGAGTCGGACCACGGTTACGTCCTCATCGTGCCGACCGACCACGGCACCTGTGTGGCCGCGTACGGAAGCGGCGAGGTGCGTCTGGACCTGCTCGCGCACCGCTTGCACTCGCAGGTGGCACGGCTGGGCGAGAAGGCGATGGCCACCGCACCCCGAGGGAGCGACGACGGCGCTCCGGCATGACCGGCCGCCCCCTGGTCCCGGCGTATCTGTCCACCGGCGGCACCGCCCGCCCCAGCCGCCCGCACCTGGAACGGCTCTCGGTCCTCACCGCCAACCGCACACCGTCGCCGGTCGATCTCCCGGCCGCCGAACTGGCCCTCCTGGACGCTCTGGAGGAGGGCTCGCTGACGGTGGTGGAGGCCGCGGCCCTGCTCCGGCTCCCGGTCTCCGCCGTCCGTGTCCTGGCCGGCGCCCTCCTCGACCGGGACCTGGTGGTGTCCCGCGCCCCGGTCCCGCCCGCCGAACGGTTCGACCCCGACCTGCTGAAGAGAGTGGCCGATGGCCTCCGCGCCCTCAAGCACAGCTAGCAGCGCCCCCGGCACACCTGGCCGCGTCCATCTGCCGGACACCGCCCGCGATCTGGTGAAGATCCTGGTCACGGGCCCCTTCGGCGTGGGCAAGACGACCCTGATCGACTCGGTGTCCGAGATCGTGCCACTGCACACCGAGGAACAGCTCAGCGAGGCGTCCGCGCAGGTGGACGACCTGGAGGGGGTGCGGGACAAGTCGACGACCACCGTCGCCATCGACTTCGGCCGGATCAGCCTGGCGGGCGGCATCGTCCTGTACCTGTTCGGCACGCCCGGGCAGGAACGGTTCCGGGCCTTGTGGGACGACATCGCCTACGGCGCGCTGGGCGCCCTCGTCCTGGTCGACAGCCGTCGGATCGACGCCTCCTTCGACGTGCTCGGCCTGGTGGAGGAGACCGGGCTGCCGTACACGGTCGCCTTCAACACCTTTCCCGACGCGCAGAGCCACCACACCGGGGAACAGCTGCGTGCCGCCCTGGACCTGGAGCCCGGCACCCCGATGGTCACCTGTGACGCGCGGGACGCGAACTCCTCGATCGACGCACTGCTCACGCTGGTCCAGCACCTCATCGACCGCCACCCTTCGGAGAGCCGGTGACCACCTACCCCCCTGCCCGGCAGGACTTCTCCCGCTCCGCACCCGTGCGGCTGTGGGAGGACGGTTTCGCTTCTGACCCGTACCGCTACTACGACGACCTGCGGGCCCAGGGCCCGGTCGGCTGGGCG
>NZ_JXTE01000171.1 GCF_000972385.1 Streptomyces sp. WM6386 | reverse complement strand
GACTCACGCCGTCCGCGCCAGACGCCCGGCCGGACCTCTGTCCAGCCCGGGTGGACCGCCCCGTCCCGCAGGCGGCCCAGCCAGCGGCGTGCGTACGTCTCCAGGCGACGGTCGCCCAGTGTGCCGGCGAGGGCGAGGCACTCCCGGAAGTGACTCTCGGCCGCGGAAGGGCCCTCGGCGGCCAGCGTGTTCAGGCCGAGCACCCGATGGGCTTCGAAGCAGCCGCGGGTGTCGCCGGGCGTCCGGAGCAGGGTGGGCGTGACGAGACCGGCCGCGACGGTGCCGGCTCCTTCGCCCAGGTGCACATCGGCGAGCCCGGCCAGGGCACGGCTGCGCTCGCTGCTGACGGTTTCCGGGCTCGCCAGTACCTGCTCGTACAGCTCCCGTGCCTCGTCGGGTCGTTGGCGCTGCCAGGCCAGGTCGCCCAGTGAGCGCAGCAGACGCGCCCGAGCCGCCCCGTCCGTCAGCTGTCCGGCGGCGTCCAGGGCCAGGGTATGGGTGTGCCCCCAGACGTCCCAGACGGCCAGCGCCTCCAGGAAGGCGGTCATGGCGTCGGCCAGCCGCACGGTCTGCGCCCACAGGCCGGCGTCGTGGACCTGGTCGAGCAGGGCGACCAGATCCTGTCGTCGGCGTGCGAACCAGTCCAGGGGGTGCAGACCGTCCACGCGGGTCGCGTGCTGTGCGGTCTCGGCGTGGTCGGCAGCCGCCCCGCTGAGCCGGGCGAGGGCGGCGCGCACCCGAGCCGGCTGCTCCTCGTCGAGGGCCTCGCCGGCGGTCAGCCGCTGCAGTTCGGGAAAGCGGTGACCGGTGCCGTCGGGGGAGGTGACCATCAGGCCTGCTGCGACCAGCGATTGCACGGGGAGCTCGGGGGTCTCCCGGGGTACGCCGAGAGCGACAGCCGCTGCGGCGGTGGTGAACGGCCCCGAGGGCAGAAGGCTCAGCAGCCGGGCCGCCCGGCGTACCTCCTGGGGTGCCGCGCTGTACGCGGCGTACAGCGACCGCCCGTACTCCTCGTCGAGCGCGCGCAGTGCGGCCGGGCGGCTCTCGGCGGCCGACAGCCGGGTGGCGATGTCGGTGGGGGAGTGGTGCGGGTGGAACGTCAGATGCTGGGCCACGACGCGCAGTGCCCCCGGGAACCGACCGCACTGATCGGCCAGCCGGTCCCAGACGTCCCTCGTGTCGCTCTCTTCCGGCGTGGTCTCCGGCTCGCCCGTGACGTAGCCGTGTCCCTCGCCGTCGTATCCGTCGTATCCGTCGTATCCGTTGTGCCCGGCGGCTCCGAGCCGGTCGCCGGAGCTGCTCTCGAAGGGAGCCTCGGTGCCGGGGTACGGGGCGGTTCGGCGGCTGTACGACGTGAGCAGCAGCTCGCGGGCGTCAGCGGACGACAGCTCCTCGAGCGGCAGTACGGGGCCGTCGAAGCCGGACAGCACGGGGCGGCAGGTGACCAGGGCCGTGCAGCCCCTCGGCAGCGGCAGGAGCGGGCTCAGCTGGTCGGCGTCGACCGCGTCGTCCAGGACCAGCAGCAGGCGGCGCCCCTCGGTCAGCCGGTGCACGCTGTCGCGCAGGGCGGCCACGGAGCGCGGCTGCTGGCCGACGGCGCCGAGGGCACGCAGCACCGCGTGCAGGACCCGCGCTCCGGGCAGTGGATGGCCCCTCTCGTCGCGCAGGTTGACCAGGATCCGCCCGTCGGGGAACAGCTCCGCCACGCGGTGCGCCGCGCTCACGGCGAGCGCGGTCTTTCCCATGCCCGCAGGGCCGGTCACCTGG
>NZ_JXTE01000170.1 GCF_000972385.1 Streptomyces sp. WM6386 | reverse complement strand
TCTCCCGCATGAGCAGGACCGGGTACTCCTTCAGCAGTGCCAGGGACATCGCCGCGACCATCCGCGAGTGCACGAAGGGCACGTTGATCGCGACGGTCTCCTTCCTGCGCATCAGGGACAGCAGCCGCCACTGCGGTACGAGGCGGATGCCCTGGGTGCGGGGTGTGTGCACGACGAGCTTGGGAATGCCGGTGGTGCCGGAGGTGTGGGTGATGACGGCGGCCTCGTCGATGGGCCGCACGACGGGCGCTACCCGGGGGCTGCCGGCGAGTTCGGCGAGCGGGATCGACCCGGGCCGGTGGTCGGCCGAGGTGATGACCCGCCGGGTGAGGCCGGTGAGGGGCAGGTCGGCGAGGACGTCGAGCTTGGCGCCGTCGGTGAGCAGGGTCGGCCGGCCGACCCGCTCCAGCAGGACGCCCACGGTCGTGGCGTCCAGGGCCGGCGACAGGTTCACGACGACGCCGCCGATACGGGAGACGGCGGCGGCGAGCATCCAGTGGTCGGCGTTGGCCGTCTTGTAGATGACGACCCGCTCGTCGGGCCGGACCCCGGCCGCCCACAGTCGGGCCGCCAGGTCGTCGACGTACTCGGCGTACCGGGCCACCGTCAGACGCCGTCCCGCCTCGGGCAGGACGCCCAGGTCGTGGTCGAGGCTGATCGGGGTCGACGGGTTGACGGCGGCCGCCATCTGCGGCAGCAGGCCGATGTGAAGACCGCGCTTCTGTATCGAGTGATAGGCCACAGAGCCCTTCATCTGGGCTGTCTCCTTTGTGGTGGGCGGTGAACGTTCGGGCGGTCGCCGGCGCGGTGCGGGACGCAGGGGACAGACCAGGAGGGCTCAGAAGGAGTGGGGGCCGAAGCGGCCCCACGCCACGAAGGCGGCTACGGCGAGCAGGACCACGTTGACCACGATCGCCTGGTGCTCGTGGCGGCGCAGATGCGTGAGGGCGGCGCCGATCATCAGCAGCACCAGGCCCGTCGCGGCGAGCGGCACCAGCACCGGCGCGATGTCGAGCGCGGCGGGCAGGATCAGGCCAAGACCGGCCAGCACCTCCAGGGCGCCGATCGTCTTGACGCCGCCGTCGCTGAAGTCGTCGACCCAGCCGTAACCGCCCGCGGCCAGCTTCGCCTTGGGCTGGGCCAGCTTCTGGGCACCGCCCGCCAGGGCGGCCGCGCCCAGCACTCCCGCGATGATCCACAGAGCAATGTTCATGAGAGTTTTCCTTCGACAGGTTCGGCTGGGGTGCGGCGGTGGCCGGCGTGCCGCTACTGGCTGTCGGGCACCAGCAGGGTGGTCTCCACCTGGGGTCGCCATCGGTAGTACGACTGGAGCTTGTGGTACTCGCCGCGCGGCGCCACCGTGATCGCGTAGACGAACTGGTGGCCGTCGGTGCGGTACGGGGAGTTCTTCAGGAAGTCCTCGATGTCCGGCTCGACGGTCACCGGAAGGGACAGCGGGTCTTCGGTCATGGCGGCGATGGTGATCCGCTCGACCTTCGGGGAGTCCCAGGTCAAGGTGGCGTAGATGCCGAACGCCCCGGTGGCGAAGCGCAGCAGCCGCTCGCTCGGCGCGGGCAGCCCGCTCTCCCGCAGGAGCGAGGTGAGCGTCCCGGGCTCGAAGACCGAGGCGGGTGCCGCCCCGAAGTACAGGTTCACCGACCGGTGCCGGTAGTCGATGCCGACCAGGCTCACCTTGTCGGCCACGCCGTACCGGGTGAACAGGTCGAGGTTCGCGGCCGCGGCGGCCGGCATCGACTCCAGTGCGACCAGCTCGGACAGCGGCTTGGGGTCCTCGGGGGG
>NZ_JXTE01000017.1 GCF_000972385.1 Streptomyces sp. WM6386 | reverse complement strand
AGGGAAACGCCCGGTTACATTCCGAACCCGGAAGCTAAGCCTTACAGCGCCGATGGTACTGCAGGGGGGACCCTGTGGGAGAGTAGGACACCGCCGAACTCCTTTTATAGCTCTGGCTCCTGGGCATACCGCCCAGGAGCCAGAGCTTTTTTGCGTTGAGGTAGGGTCAGGGGGCATCGTTGGCACGTTTCCCACAGGAGGCCCCCGGGTGGAGGTCCAGGAGACTCGCGTCCAGACGGAACGAGTCCTCACCATCCCCAACATCCTCAGCATGGCGCGCCTCGTCGGTGTGCCTGTCTTCCTGTGGCTGATTCTCAGGCCCGAGTTCGGAGGCCCCAAGAGTGACGGCTGGGCACTTCTGGTGCTGGCCTTCAGCGGAGTCAGCGACTACCTGGATGGCAAGCTCGCGCGGCGTTGGAACCAGATCAGCAGCCTTGGCCGGCTCTTGGATCCCGCGGCAGACCGGCTCTACATTCTCTCGACTTTGGTCGGGCTCACCTGGCGCGAGATTCTGCCAATCTGGTTGACCGCTGTACTTCTGGCGCGTGAGCTGGTCCTGCTGGTGATGGTCGGTATCCTCAGGCGCCATGGCTATCCGCCTCCGCAGGTGAACTTCCTTGGCAAGGCTGCCACGTTCAACCTGATGTACGCCTTCCCGCTCCTGCTGCTCAGTGACGGAAGTGGTTGGCTCCCGTCACTCGCTGCTATTTTCGGATGGGCGTTCGCCGGATGGGGTACAACGCTGTACTGGTGGGCAGGAGTCCTCTACGTGGTACAAGTCCGCCGCCTGGTTCGTGCGGACACCATGGCCGATGGAACTCGTCGATAGGCGCGGCCGACAGCGGCTCGATGGCCCGCGGCGAGAATGTGCGGGACAATCAGTCGGGTGAAGTCGGCTAGACCGTCGTCTCTTAGAGGAGGACGCTTCCGACATGAAGGCCGTCGTGATGGCCGGAGGTGAAGGCACACGCCTTCGCCCCATGACCTCAAGCATGCCCAAGCCGCTCCTGCCGGTGGTGAACCGCCCGATCATGGAGCACGTGCTACGGCTGCTCAAAAGGCATGGTCTCAACGAGACCGTCGTAACTGTCCAGTTCCTGGCCTCTCTGGTCAAGAACTACTTCGGTGACGGCGAAGAGCTCGGAATGGAGCTCTCCTATGCCAATGAGGAGAAGCCACTCGGTACCGCCGGAAGCGTCAAGAACGCCGAAGAGGCGTTGAAGGACGATGCTTTCCTTGTTATTTCCGGCGATGCCCTGACCGACTTCGATCTCACCGAGCTGATCAATTTTCACAAGGAGAAGGGCGCGCTGGTCACTGTCTGCCTGACGCGCGTACCCAATCCTCTGGAATTCGGCATCACCATCGTCGATGAGGAGGGAAAGGTCGAGCGTTTCCTTGAGAAGCCGACCTGGGGCCAGGTTTTCTCCGACACGGTGAACACCGGTATCTATGTGATGGAGCCCGAAGTCTTCGACTATGTCGAAGCCGATGTGCCCGTCGACTGGTCCGGCGATGTCTTCCCGCAGTTGATGAAGGAAGGCAAGCCGATCTACGGCTTCGTGGCCGAGGGGTACTGGGAGGACGTGGGCACCCACGAGAGCTATGTGAAGGCTCAGGCCGATGTCCTGGAGGGCAAGGTCGACGTCGAGATCGACGGCTTTGAGCTCTCGCCCGGAGTGTGGGTGGCCGAGGGTGCCGAGGTGCATCCGGATGCCGTTCTCCGTGGTCCCCTCTACATCGGGGACTACGCCAAGGTCGAGGCGGGCGCCGAAATCCGGGAACACACCGTCGTGGGCTCCAACGTGGTCGTGAAGAGCGGGGCCTTCCTGCACAAGGCTGTCGTGCACGACAACGTGTATGTCGGGCAGCAGAGCAATCTGCGGGGCTGTGTCGTCGGCAAGAACACCGACGTCATGCGTGCGGCCCGGATCGAGGACGGCGCCGTCATCGGCGACGAGTGCCTCATCGGTGAAGAATCGATCGTGCAGGGCAATGTACGGGTCTACCCGTTCAAGACCATCGAGGCCGGTGCCTTCGTCAACACCTCGGTCATCTGGGAGTCCAGGGGCCAGGCGCATCTCTTCGGCGCCCGTGGGGTGTCCGGCATCCTGAACGTGGAGATCACGCCCGAACTCGCGGTCCGCCTCGCCGGCGCCTATGCGACGACGTTGAAGAAGGGCTCCACCGTCACCACGGCCCGCGACCACTCCCGTGGTGCGCGTGCGCTGAAGCGGGCGGTCATCTCCGCGCTGCAGGCCAGCGCCATCGACGTACGGGACCTGGAGAACGTACCGCTGCCCGTCGCTCGGCAGCAGACCGCGCGGGGCAGCGCGGGCGGGATCATGATCCGGACCACGCCTGGGGTGCCGGACTCCGTCGACATCATGTTTTTCGACGGGCGCGGAGCCGACCTGTCGCAGGGGAGCCAGCGGAAGCTGGACCGGGTGTTCGCGCGGCAGGAGTACCGGCGTGCGTTCCCCGGTGAGATCGGGGATCTGCATTTCCCGGCCAGTGTCTTCGACTCGTACACCGGATCGCTGCTGCGGAATGTCGATACGACGGGGATCGCCGAGTCCGGTCTGAAGGTCGTCGTCGATGCGTCGAACGGTAGTGCCGGGCTTGTGCTGCCCAGTCTGCTCGGGAAGCTCGGTGTGGACTCGCTGACCGTCAATCCCGGTCTGGACGAGTCGCGGCCGACGGAGACCGCGGATGTGCGGCGGTCGGGGCTTGTGAGGCTCGGTGAGATCGTGGCGTCGTCGCGGGCCGCGTTCGGCGTGCGTTTCGACCCGGTGGGTGAGCGGCTGTCGTTGGTCGATGAGAAGGGGCGGATCGTGGAGGACGATCGGGCATTGCTCGTCATGCTGGATCTCGTGGCGGCGGAGCGTCGTAGTGGGCGCGTGGCGTTGCCGGTGACCACCACGAGGATCGCCGAGCAGGTGGCGGCCTACCACGGCACGCAGGTGGAGTGGACGACCACGTCGCCTGACGACCTGACACGGGTCGGGCGGGACGACTCGACCATCTTTGGCGGTGATGGCAAGGGTGCCTTCATCGTGCCGGAGTTCAGCGGTGTGTTCGACGGTACGGCGGCGTTCGTACGGCTCATCGGGCTGGTGGCGCGGACGCAGTTGACCCTCAGCCAGATCGATGCGCGGATTCCGCGGGCGCATGTGCTCAAGCGGGATCTGGCGACGCCGTGGGCGGTCAAGGGTCTTGTGATGCGGCGGGTCGTGGAGGCCGCCGGGGATCGCTTTGTCGACACGACTGATGGTGTGCGAGTCGTGGAGACCGACGGGCGGTGGGTGATGGTGTTGCCCGACCCCGCCGAAGCCGTCACCCATTTGTGGGCGGAAGGACCGGACGACGCGTCCGCGCAGGCGCTGCTCGACGAGTGGGCGGCGGTCGTGGACAGCGCCGGCCGCTGAAGGACGCAGCACGCGTGCGTGCCGGACAGGTGTCCCCAAGGGGGCCTGTCCGGCACGTCGGTGGGGCCATTCGGAGGTAGTGGTCGCGACGTGCGACGATGTGCGGCATGCCGCAGCAGCCCCCCGTTCGGAGCGCCCCTACGCGCCCCTCGCGCCCGGACGCGTCCATGTCGCTGCTCACCAACGTCATGGACCACAGCCTCGACGACGGGTACGCAGAGGCGGCCGCCCGGAAGAAGGCCGCGGGCGACAGTGGTATGCCGAAGACGCTCCGGGCGAAGCTCGGGCTGGCCGGCGGGCTGGTACTCGCCGCGCTGGTCGTGACCGTCGGGGCGGCGCAGGCACGGGTGGCGGCGCCCGTCGTGGCCAAGGAGCGCGAGGAGCTCATCGACCGCATCGACCGTGAGACGGACGCGGCGGACAAGCTCGAGAACAGCGTCGACGAGTTGCGCGACGACGTGAGCACGCGCCAGCGCGAGGCGCTCCGGGACAGCGGCGGCAGCGGCCAGGCGGACCTGGTGGGCATCCTGTCGGGGGCCACCGCGGTGCACGGCCCCGGAGTGAAGCTGGTCGTGAACGATGCCAAGGAAGCCACCACCGGCGGCGACGGAGGCCCACGCGAGACCTCCGGGTTCTCCGACACCGGGCGGGTGCGGGACCGGGACATGCAGCGCGTGGTCAATGGACTGTGGGAGTCGGGCGCCGAGGCCGTCTCCATCAACGGGCAGCGGCTGACGGCGCTGTCGGCGATCAGGGCCGCGGGTGACGCGATACTGGTCGACAACAGGCCGCTGGTACCGCCGTACACGGTGCTTGCGGTGGGGGACGGGCAGCGGCTGAGCACCAAGTTCCAGAACAGCGCCGACGGGCTGTATCTGCACGCCCTGCAGGAGAACTACGGCATCCGGACGAGCATCTCCACGGAGGACGACCTCCGGCTGCCCGCGGCGCCGAGTGTGATCGTACGTACAGCACAGCCGAACATCGAGAAAAGCGAGAAGGGCACATCGTGATCGCCGTACTGGGCCTCGTCGTGGGAGTCGTGGCCGGCCTGTTGGTCCGGCCTGAGGTTCCGGCGGTCGTCGAGCCTTATCTGCCGATCGCCGTCGTGGCGGCGCTCGATGCCGTCTTCGGCGGGCTGCGGGCCATGCTCGACGGCATCTTCGACGACAAGGTCTTCGTGGTGTCGTTCCTGTCCAACGTGGTCGTCGCCGCACTGATCGTGTTCCTGGGCGACAAGTTGGGCGTGGGGGCCCAGCTGTCCACGGGTGTGGTGGTCGTCCTCGGTATCCGCATCTTCTCCAACGCCGCGGCTATCCGCCGACACGTGTTCCGGGCGTGAGGCCGATGAGCAACCAGGACGGGACGTCGGAGAACAGGCTGCGCAAGGAGCTGCCCGAGGAGGTGCCCTCGACGGACACCGAGGCCGCCGAACCGGCCGGGAAGCAGGAACCCGGACTCACCGGCCGTCAGCGGCTGGCGCAGGGCCTGTGGCCGCCGCGGCTGACCCGGGCCCAACTCATCGTCGCCGTGCTGCTGTTCGGCCTCGGCTTCGGTCTGGCCGTACAGGTGGCGTCGAACAGCGCCGGTGACAGCGCTCTGCGTGGTGCGCGTCAGGAAGATCTTGTTCGCATCCTCGATGAACTGGATGACCGTACTCAGCGTCTTGAAGACGAGAAGGCGGGCCTCGAGAAGCAGCGTGACGAGCTGGAGAACAGTTCGGACCAGGCCGAGGAGGCCCGTAAGCAGACGCTGGAGAAGGAGAGGCAGCTCGGGATCCTTGCGGGCACGGTGGCCGCGCAGGGGCCCGGCATCACGATGACCATCGACGACACGAAGGGGACGGTCGAGGCTGACATGCTGCTCGACGCGATCCAGGAGCTGCGTGCGGCCGGTGCCGAGGCGATCCAGGTGAACGGCGTACGCGTGGTCGCGGGCACGTACCTGACCGACTCGGGCAAGAGCGTGAGCGTCGACGGGAACAAGATCAACGCTCCCTATCGTTTCAAGGTCATCGGCAAGCCGCAGGATCTCGAACCGGCGCTCAACATTCCTGGAGGCGTGGTGCAGACTCTTGAGAAGGAGCAGGCCACCGTTGCCGTCGAGCGGTCGACCAAGATCGTCGTGGACGCCTTGCGAGCGGCGAAGCGGCCTGACTACGCTCGGTCGTCCTCCCAGTGAACCGCGGGTGCATGGGGGGCGTCCGGCCAGGGCATGAGGTTGCGGGGGGTCGACGCACCGATTGGGTGGTGCGTGGTGGAAACTGTCAGGTGGATACGGACGTTGTGAGGATGTCCGGGTCGGCCGGTGTATGCAATCAGGGTTCGTCCTGCCCCACGGGCGGGTCTGTTTCGGTCAAGGGGAATCGCCCGTGAAGTTGTTTGCGAAGTTGTTCGGCAAGAGCGCGCGAGAGGGTAGCGACAATGCGAACGCGACCGCTCGTCATCGCGCACAGCCAGACGCGGAGGGCCAGCGCCCGCTGTTCCGGGACCAGCTGGGCGGCGACGTTCCCGGAGGTCAGGGCGCGCCCTCTGTTGACCCTGCGCAGTCCGGCGGCATAGGTTTCGGGCAACCGTCAACCTCGAGTACGGGTGGAGAGTTTTCCATGTCGGCCCTGGTGTGTACGAGGTGCGGTAACCGCAACGCGGAGAACAGCCGCTTCTGCTCCAACTGTGGTGCGCCGCTGCGGGGTACGCCCGAGCGCCCGTCGGAGACGACCTCCACGATCTCCATCTCCGGTCTCGAGGCCTACGACGCCGAGGTCACCGGCCAGACGCAGATGCCCATGCTCTCTCCGGAGGCGCAGGCGGCCGTCGACGCGCTGCCGCTGGGTTCCGCGCTCCTGGTGGTGCGCCGCGGGCCGAACTCGGGCAGCCGCTTCCTGCTGGACGGCGAGCTGACCACGGCCGGACGTCATCCGCAGAGCGACATCTTCCTGGACGACGTGACGGTGTCTCGCCGGCATGTGGAGTTCCGTCGCCAGCCGGACGGCTCGTTCACCGTCGCCGATGTCGGCAGCCTCAACGGTACGTACGTGAACCGCGAGCGGATCGACTCGGTGCCGCTGCACAACGGCGACGAGGTGCAGATCGGCAAGTACCGGCTGGTCTTCTACGCGAGCCAGCGGGGCTACTGACCCGCCCCCGGGCTCCGTCCGGGGGGACACCCCAGGGAAGGTCCATGCTTCAAACACCGAGCGGCGGTGCCCGGGACGGCGCCGTCGCCGCGGACAGTGGGCTGATGAGCATCGGCACGGTGCTGAACGCGCTGCGTGACGAGTTCCCCGAAGTCACCATCTCCAAGATCCGCTTCCTGGAGTCGGAGGGGCTGATCGAGCCGCAGCGGACTCCTTCGGGGTATCGCAAGTTCAGCCCGGAGGATGTCGAGCGCCTCGGGCACGTGCTGAGGATGCAGCGGGACCACTATCTGCCGCTCAAGGTGATCCGCGAGCACCTGGACGCGATGGGGCGGGGCGAGGCCGTAGCACTGCCCGTCGTGGGGCGTCAGCGGGACGGTGAGGCGCTGCCCGACACCTTCGAGGCGCCCACCGCCGTACGGATCGGGCGGGCCGAGCTGCTTGTCGCGGCCGAGATCGGCGAGCGGGAGCTCGAGGAGTGGGAGTCGTACGGGCTGATCGCCGCGCTGCCGGACGGGGCGTACGACGCCGAGACGGTCACCGTGGCGGCGCTCGTCCTCGAGCTGGGGCGGTTCGGGATCGAGCCGAGGCATCTGCGGGTGATGAAGGCCGCCGCCGACCGGGAGGCCGGCCTGGTGGACCAGGTGGTGGCCCCGTTGAAGCGGCACCGCAATCCGCAGACACGGGCGCACGCGGAAGCCCGTACGAAGGAACTGGCGGGGCTCACGGTGAAGCTGCATGCGGCGCTGGTGCAGACCGCCCTCGGTGTGCGGCTGCCCTGAGGGCCTCGTACACCGGATCCGTCCCCCGTTTCCTGCCCGACTACCCAAACGTCCCGGGCACGGCCTAGGGTTGCTGTGTGAACGAGCTCGATGTCGTAGGTGTCCGGGTCGAAATGCCCTCCAACCAACCGATCGTGCTCCTGCGTGAAGTGGGAGGCGACCGCTACCTCCCGATCTGGATCGGGCCGGGGGAGGCGACGGCGATCGCCTTCGCCCAGCAGGGCATGGCCCCCGCGCGACCGCTGACCCACGACCTGTTCAAGGACGTGCTGGAAGCCGTCGGTCAGGAGCTCACCGAAGTACGCATCACGGATCTGCGTGAGGGCGTCTTCTACGCGGAGCTGGTCTTCGCCAGCGGAGTCGAGGTGAGCGCCCGGCCTTCCGATGCCATAGCACTGGCGCTGCGTACCGGGACGCCGATCTACGGCAGCGACGGTGTGCTCGACGACGCGGGCATCGCCATCCCGGACGAGCAGGAGGACGAGGTGGAGAAGTTCCGCGAGTTCCTCGACCAGATCTCGCCCGAGGACTTCGGCACCAGCAGCCAGTGAGGCAGGGGCGGACTCGCGGTCCCGGACGGGGCGGCCGTGTCTGGTGACCACTGAAATGCCGGCATTTGCCAGCGGCGAGTGAGAGCGTCCTGCGGCCCGCCCCGAGCGCATTCGGCTAGCCTTTCCCCGCGGTGGGGTACGGGAAACCACTCCTAGGGTGATTATCACTCGGTGTGCCGAGCGTGGCGATCGTTGACGCACCCCGGGTGACTGCCTACCGTCGAGAAGGCAGGTCAAGGACGGAGGTCGGCGTGAGAAGCAGCGGCGACGGTACGGCTGGGGGTGCTCCCGGACGCAGTCTGGGGGCGAGCGGCCCGTACCCGCTTCACAGCAGCGCGGCCGATCACGCTCCGCAGCGACCGGCGGTCGTGCCGAGCAGCGGCGGAGGGGCGACGTCCATGGCGTCCGAGGAGATCGGCTACCGCGGTCCGACGGCCTGTGCGGCCGCCGGCATCACCTACCGGCAACTGGACTACTGGGCGCGCACCGGGCTCGTGGAGCCGAGCGTGCGGCCCGCCCACGGGTCGGGGACGCAGCGCCTGTACAGCTTCCGGGACGTCGTCGTCCTGAAGATCGTCAAGCGGTTCCTGGACACCGGGGTGTCGCTGCAGAACATCCGCACCGCCGTGCTGCACCTGCGCGAGCGCGGGTTCCGGGACCTGGAGCGCATGACGCTCATGAGCGACGGTGCCACGGTCTACGAGTGCACCTCGCCGGACGAGGTCCACGCGCTGCTCCAGGGCGGGCAGGGGATCTTCGGCATCGCCGTGGGCGTGGTGTGGCGGGACGTCGAGAGCGCGTTGTCGCAGCTGCACGGGGAGCGGATCGACACCGGCGAGACCCTCGTCGGGCACAACCCGGCGGACGAGCTGGCGCGGCGGCGCAACCGGGCGGTCTGAGGGCCGCTCCGCGCTTGAGGCGGGGCATTGTCAGTGGCGTAGGGCAGCATCGGAGATGTGAGAACCGCGCCCACCATCCTGCATCTCGATATGGATGCCTTCTTCGCCTCGGCGGAGCAGGCGTCCAAGCCGAGCCTGCGAGGGAAGGCCGTGGTGGTGGGCGGGCTCGGGCCGCGTGGGGTGGTGGCCACGGCGTCGTACGAGGCCAGGGTGTTCGGTGTTCACTCTGCGATGCCCATGGCTCAGGCGCGGCGGCTGGTGCCGAACGCCGCGTATCTTGTGCCGCGCTTCGGGTTCTACCGGTCGATCAGTGAGCAGGTGATGGGGCTGCTGCGGGCGCTGTCGCCGCTTGTGGAGCCGCTCAGCCTCGACGAGGCGTTCGTGGATCTGGAGGCCGGGGGAACGGCCTGGGACGAGGAGTCGGCGCGGCTGGCCGCGGTCAAGCTGCGCGCCGACATACGGGCCGGCACGGGGCTCACGGGGTCGGTGGGGCTCGCCGCGTCCAAGATGCTCGCGAAGATCGCCTCCGAGCAGGCCAAGCCGGACGGGCTGGTGGTGATCGAGCCGGGGACCGAGCGGGCGCTGCTGGGGCCCAAGTCGGTGCGGATCCTGCCGGGGGTGGGGCCGGCGACGGGGGACCATCTGCGGCGGGCCGGGATCCACACGGTCGAGGAGATCGCTGAGGCGGGGGAGGACGAGCTCGTACGGCTGTTGGGGAAGGCCCATGGGCACGGGTTGTACGCGATGGCGATGGCGTACGACGAGCGGCCCGTGGTGGCCGAGCGGGAGACCAAGTCCGTGTCGGTCGAGGACACGTATGACGTGGACATCCATGACCGGGTGCGGGTCGGGCTGGAGGTGCAGCGGCTGGCGGACCGGTGTGTGCGGAGGTTGCGGGGGGCCGGGCTGTCGGGGCGGACCATTGTGCTGAAGGTGCGGCGGTACGACTTCTCCACGTTGACCCGGTCCGAGACGTTGCGGGGGCCGACCGATGACGTGGCCGTGGTGCGGGAGGCCGCGGCGCGGTTGTTGGACTCCGTGGACACGACGGGTGGGGTGCGGTTGCTGGGGGTGGGGGTGAGTGGGCTTGCTGATTACACGCAGGAGGATCTGTTCGCTCAGGCCGCGGGGGAGCGTGCCGAGCTTGCGGAGGAGGAGCAGCGGGTCGAGCCGGCCGAGGACGCGCCGGTGGTTCCTGTCGAACGGCGGTGGGTCTCGGGGCACGATGTGCGGCATGACGAGTTCGGGCATGGGTGGGTGCAGGGGAGTGGGCTGGGGAGGGTGACCGTGAGGTTCGAGACGCCGGATTCCGAACCGGGGCGGGTGCGGACGTTCTCGGTGGAGGATCCTGCGTTGGCGGTGGCTGAGCCGTTGCCGTTGGTGCCGGTTGGGTGTGAGGCAGCCGGCCTTCGGCCGGATCTGGAATCCCACTGTCAGGCTTCCGCGTCCTCCGTGCCTGCCAGCTTGCCGAAGTCATGGTCCGGGAAGGGGGGCGGTGGGGCCACGTCCAGACCGTAGTGGTGGTAGAGCTGGAGTTCCTGGTCGGGGGACAAGTGGCGGCCTACCCCGAAGTCAGGGGCGTCCTTGATCAGGGCTCGTTCGAAGGGGACTCGGAGGGTGCCCTCGAGGAGTTCGCTGGGCTCCAGGGGGACGAAGGCGTCCCTGCTGAAGAGGCCGGTGCGTATGGCCGCCCATTCCGGTACGCCGGTCGCGTCGTCGAGGTAGACCTCGTCGATCGTGCCGATCTTGGTGCCGTTGCGGTCGAAGGCCTTGCGGCCGATCAGGTTCCGAGGATCGATATCGGTCTGCACGGGCCCTCCACTAGGTCGCGACTCGCAACTCATCCGTAAGGACTACGAAAGAGCACATTGGGGGAGGTGGCCACTCGAGGGGATCTCGAGGGATCCGCGTCGACCTCGCTGCTAGGCTGACAAGCGGCTGCCGACCCTGTGCGGGAGAGTCCTCCGGACACCGTTCGGAGGCGCCGAAGGAGCAAATCCTCCCCGGAATCTCTCAGGCACACGTACCGCATGGACGAGGCCACTCTGGAAAGCAGGGCGGGAGTACGGCTTCCGCTCTCACCGACGGTGAAAGCCGGGAGCCCTCGGGCGTCCCGGTGAAGCTCTCAGGTTGAGATGACAGAGGGGGAGGCCGTCCGGGTACCCGTGCCGTGGTGCCCCTCGCAGGTCGTGTCAGACCAGGAGGCCTCCGTAATGACCGCCCACCGCACTCCGCTCACAGAGCTCGAGCAGGGGATCCCCTTCGAGCAGCGCCACATAGGGCCCGACCAGGAGGCGCGGGCCAAGATGCTCGCGCAGGTCGGCTATGGCTCGCTGGACGAGCTCACCGCCGCCGCGGTGCCGGATGTGATCAAGAACGCCGATGACCTTGACCTGCCCGGTGCTCGCACCGAATCCGAGGTGCTGGCCGAGCTCCGCTCGCTCGCCGATCGGAACCAGGTGCTCGGCTCCATGATCGGACTCGGGTACTACGGGACCTTCACGCCGCCCGTCATCCTGCGCAATGTCATGGAGAACCCGGCCTGGTACACCGCCTACACGCCGTATCAGCCCGAGATCTCTCAGGGACGGCTCGAGGCTCTGCTCAACTTCCAGACCATGGTCGCCGAACTGACGGGACTGCCCACCTCCGGTGCCTCGCTGCTCGACGAGGGCACGGCGGCCGCCGAGGCGATGTCCCTGTCCCGGCGCATGGGCAAGAACAAGAAGGGGCTGTTCCTGGTCGACGCGGACGCGCTTCCGCAGACCATCGCCGTCATCGAGACCCGTGCCGAGCCGGCCGGCGTGGAGGTCGTGGTCGCCGACCTCAGCGACGGCATTCCGGCCGAGGTCGCCGCTCGTGAGATCAACGGCGTGCTCGTCCAGTACCCCGGCGCCTCCGGTGTCGTACGGGACATAAAGCCCCTGATCGAGCAGGCGCACGAGCTCGGAGCGCTCGTCACCGTCGCCGCGGATCTGCTCGCGCTGACGCTGCTGAAGTCGCCCGGTGAGCTCGGGGCCGACATCGCGGTCGGCACCACACAGCGTTTCGGTGTGCCGATGGGCTTGGGCGGGCCGCACGCCGGCTACATGGCGGTGCGCGAGAAGTTCGCGCGCAGCCTGCCCGGGCGGCTCGTGGGTGTGTCCGTGGACGCCGACGGGCACAAGGCGTACCGACTGGCTCTGCAGACCCGTGAGCAGCACATCCGCCGGGAGAAGGCGACCAGCAACATCTGTACCGCGCAGGTGCTGCTCGCCGTGATGGCCGGGATGTACGCCGTCTACCACGGGCCCGAGGGGTTGAAGGACATCGCGCGGCGGACCCACCGCTACGCGGGCATCCTCGCCGCGGGGCTCACCGCCGGTGGTGTCGAGGTCGTGCACGGCGCCTACTTCGACACAGTGACCGCCCGGGTGCCGGGCAGGGCCGCCGAGGTCGTCGCCGCCGCGCGCCAGAACGGCGTCAACCTGCACCTCGTGGACGCCGACCGGGTCTCCGCCTCCTGCGACGAGACGACCACGCGGGCCCAGCTGACCGCCGTATGGACGGCGTTCGGGGTCGAGGGCGACGTCGAGGCGCTCGACGCCGCCACCGAGGAGGCCGTGCCGGCCGCGCTGCTGCGGAGCGACGAGTTCCTCGCGCACCCGGTCTTCCACCAGTACCGCTCCGAGACGGCGATGCTGCGCTACCTGCGCAGGCTCGCCGACCGGGACTACGCGCTCGACCGCGGCATGATCCCGCTGGGCTCCTGCACCATGAAGCTCAACGCGACCACCGAGATGGAGCCGGTCACCTGGCCCGAGTTCGGGCAGCTGCACCCCTTCGCGCCCGCCGAGCAGGCGCAGGGCTACCTCACGCTCATCCGTGAGCTGGAGGAGCGGCTCGCCGAGGTCACCGGATACGACAAGGTGTCGCTGCAGCCCAACGCCGGGTCGCAGGGTGAGCTGGCCGGACTGCTCGCCGTACGTGGGTACCACCGGGCCAATGGGGACGAGCAACGGACCGTGTGTCTGATCCCGTCCTCCGCCCATGGGACCAACGCCGCCAGCGCGGTCATGGCCGGGATGAAGGTCGTCGTCGTGAAGACCGCCGAGGACGGCGAGATCGACGTCGAGGATCTGCGGGCGAAGATCGAGCAGTACCGCGACGAGCTTTCGGTGCTGATGATCACGTACCCGTCGACGCACGGTGTGTTCGAGGAGCATGTCGCCGACATCTGTGCGCAGGTGCACGAGGCCGGCGGGCAGGTGTACGTTGACGGTGCCAACCTCAACGCCCTGGTGGGGCTTGCCAAGCCGGGCCACTTCGGCGGGGACGTCTCGCACCTGAACCTGCACAAGACCTTCTGCATCCCGCACGGCGGTGGCGGTCCGGGCGTCGGGCCGGTCGGTGTGCGTGCGCATCTGGCGCCGTATCTGCCCAACCACCCGCTGCAGCCCGCCGCCGGGCCGGAGACGGGTGTCGGGCCGATCTCGGCCGCGCCGTGGGGGTCCGCGGGGATCCTGCCGATCTCGTGGACGTACGTCCGGCTCATGGGCGGTGAAGGGCTCAAGCGGGCCACGCAGGTGGCGGTCCTCGGTGCCAACTACATCGCCAAGCGGCTCGAACCGCACTACCCCGTGCTCTACACCGGCCCTGGAGGGCTGGTCGCGCACGAGTGCATCATCGATCTGCGGCCGCTGACCAAGGCGACCGGAGTGAGCGTCGACGATGTCGCCAAGCGGCTCATCGACTACGGGTTCCACGCGCCGACGATGTCGTTCCCGGTGGCGGGGACGCTGATGATCGAGCCGACCGAGTCCGAGGACCTGATCGAACTCGACCGGTTCTGCGACGCGATGATCGCGATCCGCGGGGAGATCGAGAAGGTCGGCGCCGGCGAGTGGCCCGCGGACGACAACCCGCTGCGGAACGCGCCGCACACCGCCCGGGCGCTCGGCGGGGAGTGGGAGCACGCGTACACGCGCGAAGAGGCCGTGTTCCCGGCCGGGGTGTCGGTCGCGGACAAGTACTGGCCGCCGGTGCGCAGGATCGACCAGGCCTTCGGTGACCGGAATCTGGTGTGCTCCTGCCCGCCGCTGGACGCCTACGAGGACTGAGCCGGTTGTTGAGATGGGCCCCGCTTGCGGCGGGGCCCATTTTCTGTGTCCGCCGTGTCCGCCTGGCTCCCGGCGGGGGTGCCGGCGGCGAGGCCATGTGACGTTTACGCCGGGTATGCATGCGTTTGCGTTGCCTTCACCGTGGCCCAGATCTCCGCGCCCGGGTGCAGGTCGAGTTCGGCCGCGGCGACCGTGGTGAGGTCCGCGGCGAGGGGGAGTTCGCCGGTGAGGTCGGCGCGGATCTGGTCGCCGTGGGTCTCCAGGCCGGCCACCTGGCAGCGCCAGAGGTTACGGGCGCTGGAGCCGGTGGGACGGTCGCGGTAGAGGGTCACGGCGGACGGGGGGAACGCGACGAAGGCGTCTCCCGTGAGGTCCTCGGTGGTGGTGATGACGGGGCCGGCCTCCAGGTGGACCCTGTGGCCTTCTGACCGGCCCTTGTAGAGGTTCAGGCCGACGAGCTGGGCGATGTAGTCCGTACGGGGGTGGCGGGCGATGTCGGACGGGGTGCCCTCCTGGACGACCCGGCCGTGCTCGATCACGACCAGGCGGTCGGCCAGGACCATCGCGTCCAGGGGGTCGTGGGTGACCAGGACGGCGACCGCCTCGAAGTCGGCCAGGTGGCGGCGGAGTTGGGAGCGGACCTCCAGGCGGCTGCGGGCGTCCAACGCCGCGAGGGGTTCGTCGAGGAGGAGCAGGCGGGGGTGGGTGGCCAGGGCGCGGGCCAGCGCGACGCGTTGGGCCTGGCCGCCGGAGAGTCTGCGGGGCTTGGCTGTGGCGTGGTCGGCGAGACCCATGCGGGTCAGCCACTCGCTTGCCTGTTGGCGGGACTCCGCCTTTGTCGCGCCCTGGCAGCGGGGGCCGAACGCGACGTTGTCCAGGGCTGTGAGGTGGGGGAAGAGGAGGTAGTCCTGGAAGACGACGCCGACGGGGCGGGATTCGGGGGGAGTGCGGTCCAGGTCGGTGCCGTCCAGGCGTAGGTGGCCGGCGGTGAGGGGGGTGAGGCCGGCGAGGGCGCGCAGGGCGGTGGTCTTGCCTGCGCCGTTGGGGCCGAGGAGGGCTACCACCTCGCCGGGGGCTGCCGTGAGGGTGATGTCGAGGTGGAAGGTGGGGTGGGTGACGATCAGATGGGCGTGGAGGCCGTCGGGTGGGTGCGGGTGTGTTGTGGGGCGCATCCGGCCTTCGGCCGGATTTGTTTTCCCACCCGCACCGCCGTTGCTGCTTTCGTTGTCGGGTGCGGGTGGCCCCTGTGGGGGCTGAGCGCCGTCGGCGGGGCGAGGGTTCGTCATGACGTCGTCATCCAGCGGTCCCGCAAGCCCGCCAGGACCGCGATCGATACCGCCAGGAGCACCAGGCTCAGGGCGATCGCCGCTGCCGGGTCGCTCTGGAGTGCCAGGTAGACCGCGAGGGGCATGGTCTGGGTGCGGCCGGGGAAGTTGCCGGCGAAGGTGATCGTGGCGCCGAACTCGCCCAGGGCCCGGGCCCAGGCGAGGACGGCGCCGGCAGCGATACCAGGGGCGATCAGGGGGAGGGTCACGCGGCGGAAGGCCGTGAAGCGGGAGGCGCCCAGGGTGGTGGCCGCCTCCTCGTAGCGGGGATCTGCCGCGCGCAGGGTGCCCTCCACGCTGATGACCAGGAACGGCATCGCCACGAAGGTCTCCGCGACGATGACGCCCGCAGTGGTGAAGGGGAGCGTGACGCCGAACCAGGAGTCCAGCCAGCGGCCCACGATGCCGTTGCGGCCCAGGGCCATCAGGAGGGCCACGCCGCCCACCACCGGAGGCAGGACCAGGGGAAGGGTCACCAGGGCGCGGACCAGGCCGCGGCCGGGGAACTCGGTGCGGGCCAGGAGCCAGGCCAGGGGGACGCCGATCAGGAGACTGAGGGCGGTCGCGGCCGTGGCGCACACCAGGGACAGACGTAGTGCCTGCCATACCTCGGCGCTGGTCAGCTGCTGCGGGAGGGTGCTCCAGGGGGCCCGGACCAGCAGGGCGACCAGGGGGAGGATCAGGAACGCCAGGCCCAGCAGGGCCGGCAGGAGGAGGGGAAGCGGGACGCCCTTGAACGGCTGCCGGGCGCGGCGGCGCCGCTGACCGCCCCTGAGGGTGTCCGCGACGCCGGTCCTGTCCAGGGACGTCACGGCTTGAGGAACCCGGCCGAGGTCAGGACCTTCTGGCCCTCGGCGGACTGGACCAGCTCGATGAACGCCTTCGCCGTGGCGGCGTTGGGGGCGTCCTTGAGCAGGGCGATCGGGTAGTCGTTGATGGCGTCGGCCGACTCGGGGAAGTCCACGCCCTCCACCTTGTCACCCGCGGTCTTCACATCGGTCTTGTAGACCACCGCGGCGTCAGCCTCCTTGAGCTCCACCTTCGTCAGAGCGCTCTTGACGTCCTGCTCGTAGGAGACCGGGGTGAGCTTGAGGCGGCCGGCGTCGAGGGCCTTCTGGGCGGCGGCGCCGCAGGGGACCTCCTCGTCGCACAGCACGACCTTCAGGCCGGACTTGGTGAGGTCCTTGAGGGAGGCGATCCTGTCCGGGTTGCCCGGCAGGGTGGCGATCTCCAGCTGGTTGCGGACGAAGGTGGCGGGCGTGCCCGTGGCGCCCCCCGCGTCCGTGACGATCTTCATCGTCTTGGGGCTGGCCGCGGCGAACACGTCGGCGCCGGCGCCGCTCGTGATGCTGGCGGCCAGGGTGTCGCTGCCGCCGAAGTTGAAGGTGACCTTGGTGCCGGGATGCGTCTTCTCGAACTCCTTGCCCAGGGTCGTGAAGCTCTCCTTCAGGGAGGCCGCGGCGAAGACGTTCACCGTGCCGGACAGCTTCGCCGACGCGGAGGCCGAGGTGTCGGAGCCCGCGGAGTCGGAGTCGGAGTCGGAGGAGGAGCAGGCGGTCAGGGCCAGCAGCGCGGCGGTTCCGGCACCGGTCAGCTGGAGGCTCCTGCGGGTGCGACGGGTCCGGCGAGCGGAACGGGTCATCACGGTCTACTCCTTCACGATCTTCGGGCTTGGGCCGCTGGGGCCCGGCAGCGGCCTGTCGAAGACCCTGCGGCGATGATACTGCCGCATATGCAAGGTGGAAGTCTCCTGTGGCATCGCACGATCCGGCCCCATGGCGGGCTGGGGTGTGCATGTGCGTTCGTACGGGACGGCCTTGCGGGTACGGTCCTGCCGGAGGTGGTGTCCCGTGAAGCAGCTGGTTGCCGAACTGGCCCTGAGCGTGCCTGGTGGGTGTCAGGTGCGGTCGATGTGTACGTTTGTCGACTTCACGCGGGCCGTGGCCTCCATGCCGACCTCCAGGCCCAGTTCCTCGACGGCCTCGCGGGTCAGCAGGGAGACCAGGCGGTGCGGGCCGGCCTGGATCTCGACCTGGGCGGCGACGTCGCCGAGCTTGATCGCGGTGACGATGCCGGGGAAGGCGTTGCGGACCGAGGTGTACGACGGCTCCTCGTCACCGGTGTCGCTCCTGGCCAGCTCGACGGAGAACGCGGCCAGGTCCTGGCCGTCGATGAGCCGCCGCCCGCCCTCGTCGCGGTGGGTCGCCATCCGGCCCGCGTCCGCCCAGCGGCGCGCGGTGTCGGGGCTCACGCCCAGGAGTCGGGCCGCCTGGCCGATCGTGTACGACTGCATGCGGATCACGATAGGGGCATCAACGGGGAACGGCGGGTGCGGGGTTGAGCGTTGGGTATAACGCGATATAGCTTTAGTTCGCCACCTGGGATCGGAGTGAGGGCATGTCGGGTGAGTTGGCGCGGGGTGGCAGGGACGCAGCGGTCGGGCTGAGGGCCTCGCATGCGGACCGGGATCGTGTCGTGGACGTGCTGCGTATCGCGGCGGGGGACGGCCGGCTGACCGCTGAGGAACTCGACGAGCGCCTGGAGGCCGCCCTGTCCGCCCGCACCCTGGGGGAGCTGGCCGGGCTGACGGCGGACCTCCCGGCGGACGCGGCCGGCGAGGTCAAGGACGTCGTCCGGATCGAGCAGCAGGGCGGGTCGGCCGTGCGCGGCGACGGGTGGGCGGTACCCCGGCGGCTGGAGGTGGAGTCCTCCTGGGGTGACGTGACGCTCGACTTCACCGACGCGGTGATCACGTACGACACGCTCTACGTCGACCTCGGCATGCGGGGCGGGACGCTGCGGCTGGTGACGCGGCCCGGTGTCGTGGTGGAGACCGACTCGCTCGTCGTCGAGTACGCCCAGGTGAAAACGCGTCCTGCCGGTGACTCCGGCACACCTGTCGTGCTGCGGGTGGAGGTCGGCGGGCGGCTGAGGTACGGCAAGGTCGTGGCCCGGGGGCGGCGGGGGTTCCTCAGGAGATCCCGGACGCCCTGAGTACCGACAGGGCGGCCTCGTCGTCGATCTCCTGGCCGAGGTGGCGCAGGGCGTCCGGGCTCTGGCGCAGAGTGCCGTGTTCGAGCGAGTGGCGTACGCCCGTGTCCAGTTCGTGCCAGAGGAAGGGATTGGTGATCAGGACACGGGGGTCGCATTCCAGGCGGTTGCCGTGGGTGTCGCGGAGGATCAGATGCGAGGAGATCTGGCCGTAGAGCTGTACTGATACCAGGGCGTCCGTGTGCACCCGGTGGTGGCCTGCGAGGCCCTGTACTTCCAGCCAGCCCGGTCCTGCGGTGACGCGTTGGGGGAAGAGGACCGCGAAGACCGTGGCGGACAGGGTGAGCCAGAGCAGGGCGCGGGTGAGGGTGAGGGTGCCCATGTCCCAGTCGACGAACAGGGTCAGGGCGCCGAAGGTGAGGGCGAGGCCTGCCGCCAGCCGGACGGTGCCGCGCCAGTGGCGGTCGTCGGCCGGGGGTGGGGGATCGCTCCGTCCGCTCGGTCGCATGAGTCGACGGTAGGGCGAGACGGGGGCGGGTGTGCTGCCACTGACGGTGCTCTGACGTCGTTCCGTTGAAGATTGACGCGATTTCTATGGCGGTGCGGGCGCGGGTGCGGGTGGGCCCTGTGAGGGATTGGCGCCGACGGCGGGTCGGATGCGCGCGCGGCCTGTTCGTCCGTCAGCCCGTGTGCACCCTCGGGCGGCGGGCTCTGTCCGGTTCTGCCTCGCGGAGGACCTCTCGGGTGACCGGGGCCACCTCGCCCTGGCCGAAGAGGAAGAAGCGGAGGAAGTTGGCGAAGGGGTTGCCCTCGGTCCACTCGAAGTACATGTGGGGGGTGCATCCCGTGGTGTCGCGGACGTGGAGCAGCAGCGCGGCCAGGGCGTTGGGGATGGAGGAGGATTCCAGGGTCAGGATGCGGTAGCGGTTGTGGAGGACCTCGCCGCGCACCGTGAGGCCCGCCTCGAATTCGGAGGGGTCCAGGACCGTGACCTCTACGAAGACGAAGTCCTCCTGGCCGGCGATGTCGTTGTCCTCGCGGATCTGCTCGATCTTGTCGCGGTACTCGGCCTTGTCGCGCGCGTCGGGCTCGTTGGCGATGAATCGGATCTTGCGGCTGGCGATGTCCCGGATGAATCGTTCCGCCATTGGGTCGAGCGTCACGCTCGTCACGCGGAGCTCGAAGGCTCGGGCCAGGCGGGAGAGCAGGGAGACCAGGATGATGCCGGCGATGAAGCAGGCGCCGATCTTCACGCCGTCCGGGCGCTCGAAGACGTTGACGACCGTCGTGTAGAGGAACACCGCCGAGATGACGGCGAAGCCGATGGTCCAGTTGCGCTGGCCGGCCCTGCGGGCGGCGATGGTCACCGCGATCGCCGCCGAGGAGATCAGGACCAGGACACCGGTGGCGTACGCGCCGCCCTGGGCGTCCACGTCGGCGTCGAAGATCCAGGTGACCAGGAAGGCGATCAGGGTGAAGACGATGACCATCGGGCGGACGGCCCTGGCCCAGTGCGGGGCCATGCCGTAGCGGGGCAGGTAGCGCGGCATGAGGTTCAGCAGGCCGGCCATCGCTGAGGCGCCGGCGAACCACAGGATGGCGATCGTCGAGACGTCGTAGACCGTGCCGAAGGCGCCGCCCAGGTACTTGTGGGCCAGGAAGGCGAGGGCGCGGCCGTTGGCCTGGCCGCCGGACTCGAACTCCTTCTCCGGGATCAGGAGGGTGGTGATGAAGCTGGTGGCGATCAGGAAGCAGCTCATGATCACGGCGGCGGTGGTGAGCAGCTTCTTCGTGTCGCGGATCCGGCCGGCCGGGTTCTGATCGGTCTCGCCGGGGTCACCCTTGACGTGCGGCATGACGGCTACGCCGGTCTCGAAGCCGGAGAGGCCGAGGGCGAGCTTGGGGAAGACGATCAGGGCCACGCCGATCATCACGAAGACGTTGCCGTGCTCGTTGGTCAGGGCGGTCGACCAGTCGGTGACCACGTGTGCGGCGGTGATGACGTGCCAGAGGCCGACGATCACGACGACGACGTTCAGCGCGAGGTAGATGCCGACCAGGACGACCGCGACGCCGATCGCCTCCAGGAAGCCCTTGAGGAACACCGCGCCGAGCAGGGCGACCAGGATGAGGGTGATCAGGAGCTGCTTGTCGTGCAGGGCGCTGTTCAGGTGCGGGTTCTCGACGAGGTGGGTCGAGGCGTCGGCGGCCGACAGGGTGATGGTGATCAGGAAGTCCGTGGCGGCGAAGCCGAGCAGGGTCAGGACGAAGAGCTTGCCCTTCCAGAAGGTGAGCAGGCGTTCCAGCATCGCGATCGAGCCCTGGCCGTGGGGGCTTTCCTCGGCCACGCGGCGGTAGACGGGCAGTGCGCCCGCCAGGGTCACGATCACCAGGACGATGGTCGCGATCGGGGAGAGCAGACCGGCCGCGAGCGCCGCGATGCCGGGCTGGTAGCCGAGGGTCGAGAAGTAGTCGACGCCGGTGAGACACATGACCCGCCACCACTGCTGGCCCTCCGGCTCCGGCTCCGGCTTGGACTCGGCCGGCTGGCCGTGGCTGCCCTTGCCCATGTCGGACAGGCCTTCCAGCATCCAGGCGCGCAGCCGACTGGGTGGCGCGTGTTCGGTGGTGGCCATCGGGGCTCCTGTGTGCGGCTCAGCGTGTGTTTCCGGCCATCACCTGGACGGCCGGATCAGCGTAAGCGGAGAGTGACGTCAGGGCCCACGGATGAGGGGGCCGGGGGCGTCAAGCTTCCGTTAAGACTGGCTTTGCGGAAGGCCGCGGCATGACAAGAGAGGAGCGTAGGGGCGGATTCGGGGTGGACTGGGTCGTAGTGGGGAGTGAGGGGGCGGGGCGGCGGCAGCGGACACCCAGCGTCATGTCGTACGTCTGTAGAGGCCACCCGGATGCCCCGGACGGCATCCGCAGCCGGGGCGCGGGTCCGTGGCCCCGGCTGTCTTGTCGTCGGCCCCCTGGCTACCTACAGTGCGACTCCGTAACGTTCGCCAGATCATCCGAAAGTTTCGCCATCGTGCGACGCTCGAAGGGACTGACGCACATGCGGACGTACGACAATCCTGTGATCGCCGGGTTCCATCCGGATCCGAGTGTGTGCCGGGTGGGGGAGGACTACTACCTCGTCTGTTCCAGCTTCGAGTACTTCCCGGGCGTGCCGCTCTTCCACAGCCGTGACCTGGTGCATTGGCGGCAGATCGGCAATGTCCTCGACCGGCCCGGGCAGTTGGAGCTGCCCGACGACCTGCCTGCCTCGGCCGGTGTCTACGCTCCCACCCTGCGCCATCACGGCGGCCGCTTCTACCTGATCACCACCAATGTCGGGGCCCGTGGCAACTTCATCGTCACCAGCGACCGCCCGGAGGGGCCGTGGTCCGATCCCGTATGGCTCGACCTGGCCGGCATCGACCCCGACCTGGCCTGGGACGAGGACGGTTCCTGCTGGGTCGCCGTCGCCGGCTGCGCGGTCGCGCGTATCGACCCGGAGACCGGCAAGGTGCTGGAGGGCCCGCTTCCGGTGTGGTCCGGGTCGGGCATGCAGGACCCGGAGGCGCCGCACCTCTACCGCATCGGTGAGTGGTGGTACCTCCTGGTCGCCGAGGGCGGTACGGCCCATGGGCACAGCGTCTCGATCGCCCGGGCGAGGTCCCCGCGCGGGCCGTACGAACCGGCCCCGGCCAATCCGATCCTGACCCACCGCAGCACCGGTCTGCCCATCCAGTGCACCGGCCACGCCGACCTGGTGGAGGCGGCCGACGGCACCTGGTGGATGGTGCTCCTGGGCACCCGCCCGCGCGGGTACTTCCCGTCCTTCCATGTGCTGGGCCGCGAGACGTTCCTGACCCCGGTGGAGTGGGCCGACGGCTGGCCGAGGGCGGGGCTGGTACGGGAGCGGCACCCGGCGCCGGCAGCCTGGCACACCGTCGAACTCCCGCCCGCACGGGACGACTTCGACGCCGCCGACCTGTCCCCGCACTGGATCTCCCCGCGCCGCAGGCCGGACGACTCGTGGTCGCTGGGGGAGCGGCCGGGATGGCTGACCCTGCGGGCGACGGGGACCAGCCTCGACCGGCCGGGGCACACCTTCGTGGGGCGCCGTCAGCAGCACCACGACTGCCGGTTCGCGGCCCGGCTGGACCCCGGGGCGGGGCGCGCCGGACTCTCCGTCCGCCTCGACGAGGCGCATCACTACGACATCGAGGTCGCCCAGGGAGAGGCGGCCGTGTTCGCCCGGATCGGCCCGGTGCGCCAGTGCCTCGCGCGGCGGACGGTGGGGTCGGGGCCGGTCACGCTCACCGTGGAGGTCCGTACGGACTCGCCGGTGTCCCCGACCGGGCAGGAGGAGCCGGGAGTTCGCGCAGGAGGCCCCGACGTGGTGGCGCTCGGGATCGACGGCGTACGGCTGGCCGAGCTCGACGGTCGTTATCTGTCCACGCAGGTCGCCGGTGGCTTCACCGGGCGGGTGGTCGGGATGTACGTCACCGAGGGCAGCGCGGCCTTCGACTGGTTCGAGTACGTGCCCGAGCCGCAGCCGTAGTTCCGGAAAGCCTCGGAAACTCTCGGTCCGGGCCGGTCGGTGCCAACGGGCCCGGACACCAGGGAAGTCGGCCGCAGATTCACCGCGTACAAGGGGTTGCCACCGTTTGGCAGCTGTCTCTAGGGTGCGGCATCAACGAACCTTTCTGGATCAACTCCGAAACTTTCGGTCCAGCGGACGGGCGTAGACGCTCCGTCCCGTACCCAAGGAGCACACCATGGGCGACCCGGCACTGTCCCGCCGAGGCTTCCTGGCGGCGTCCGCCGCGGCCGGTCTGGGCATGACCGCACTGAGTGGCTGCGGTGACTCGGATGACGAGGGGTCGTCCGACGGGACGACCACCATCGAGTGGTGGAACATCTCCACCACCGAGCCGGCCAAGAGCGTCTGGGCGGACCTCGCCAAGAAGTTCGAGGCCCAGAACCCCAAGGTCAAGCTGAAGATCGTGCAGTTGGAGAACGACGCCTACAAGTCGAAGATGACGGCACTGATCGCCTCCGGGAAGCTCCCCGACATCTTCCACACCTGGGGCGGCGGCGTCCTCAAGCAGCAGGTCGACGCCGGTCTTGTCGAGGACCTCACCGACCGGACGAAGCCGTGGGCCGACAGCCTGCTGAAGGTGTCGAAGGAGCCCTACCTCCTCGACGACAAGGTGTACGGCATCCCGTTCGACATCGGCATGATCGGCTTCTGGTACAACAAGGCGCTCTTCAAGCAGGCCGGCATCAGCGAACCCCCCACCACCTGGGGCGCGTTCCTCGAAGCCGTCAGCAAGCTGAAGTCGAAGAACATCACCCCCATCGCCCTCGCGGGCAAGGAGAAGTGGCCCGGCATGTACTACTGGGCCTACCTCGCCATGCGTACCGCCGGCGCGAGCGCCCTGCAGAAGGCCTATGACGACAAGGACTTCACCGGCGACGAGTTCATCCAGGCGGGCGCCCACCTCAAGACCCTCGTCGATCTCGAGCCGTTCCAGAAGGGTTTCCTCAACGCCGCCTACTCCACCCCGACCGGCCAGGCGGCCACC
The DNA here is from genome assembly GCF_000972385.1 of Streptomyces sp. WM6386. GTDB lineage: Bacteria > Actinomycetota > Actinomycetes > Streptomycetales > Streptomycetaceae > Streptomyces. The sequence goes on along the minus strand of NZ_JXTE01000017.1, from coordinate 98,602 downwards.
GTCGGCAACGGCAAGGCGGCCATGGAGCTCATGGGCCAGTGGGCCCCGAACGTGCAGGCCGACGCCGGCAAGGGCCTCGGGAAGGACCTGGGCTTCTTCCCGTTCCCCGCGGTCGAGGGCGGCAAGGGCGCCATCACCGAGGTGTTCGGCGGCGGGGGCGGGCACGCCCTGCGCCGCGGTGCCCCGCAGGCGGCCGTCGACTTCCTGAAGTTCTTCGCCTCCGAGGCCACAGACCTGGAACTGGTCAAGAAGACCGGCACCCTCCCGGTGGTCGCCGGCGCCGAGAGCGCCATCACCGACCCCAACATCAAGGCCGTACAGACGCAGTTGAACGCCGCCACCGGCTTCCAGCTCTACCTCGACCAGGCGTACGCCCCCGCCGTCGGCCAGGAGGTCAACGACAGCGTGGCCGCGCTCATCGCCGGCTCCAAGTCTCCTGAACAGGTCTCCCAGTCGATCACGAAGTCCGCGAAGGAAGAGCAGTAGCAGGCGATGACCTCCACGTTCCTCGCAGACAAGCGGAGCGGTCCCGGTGCCGATGCCCCGCCCCCGGACATCGTCAGGGCCCGGGGGCGGGCCCGGCGGCGCGCCCTCAACTGGCTCACGGCGATGGGCTTCCAGCTGCCCGCCCTGGTCCTCTTCACCGGGCTCGTGCTGCTGCCGATGCTGTTCGCGCTGTACGCCGCCTTCTTCCGCTGGGGTGGCTTCGGGATGCCCGAGGACTACGTCGGTGTCGACAACTTCACCGACCTCTTCGACAACCCGGTCTTCCTGGGCGACCTGTGGCGCTGCCTCGTCCTGGTCGTCCTCACGCTCGCCCTCCAGCTGCCGTTCGCGCTCGCCATGGCGGTCCTGCTCAACCAGCGGCTGCGCGGCCGGGCTGTCTACCGGATGCTGTTCTTCGCGCCCTACGTGCTGTCCGAGGCCATCACCGGCGTGCTCTTCAGCATGGTCTTCGCCCCGGACGACGGTCTGGCCGACCATCTCCTCGGCAGCATCGGTCTCGACAGCGTCGGCGGTGAGTGGTTCGCCGATCAGTCGTATGTGATGGCGACCCTGTTCATCGTCATGACCTGGAAGTACTTCGGCTTCCACATGATGCTCCTGCTGGCCGGACTCCAGTCCGTCCCCCGTGAGTTGACCGAGGCGGCACTGATCGACGGTGCGAACGCCTGGCAGCGTTTCCGCAGCGTCACCCTGCCGCTGCTCGCGCCCACCATCCGCATCAGCGTCTTCCTGGCCGTCATCGGCTCGATCCAGCTCTTCGACCTGGTGTGGGTGATCACCCAGGGCGGCCCCGACCACCACTCCGAGACCATGGCCGTGACCATGTTCCAGTACGGCTTCAAGCGCTACCAGGTCGGCTACGCCAGCGCGATCAGCGTGGTCATGTTCGGGATCTGCCTCGTCTTCGCCCTCGCCTACCAGCGGTTCGTGCTCCGCCGCGACCTCGAAGGGGCCACCACCACGATGAGGGGGGCCGGGAAATGAGCCGCAGGAACGCCCGTACGTTGCCCTTGCACCTCATCCTCGTCGCCGTCGGCGTCGTCATGCTCGTCCCCCTGGTGTACGCCGTCCTGTCCGGCTTCAAGTCCACCGACGAGCTCTCCAGCAATCCCTTCGGACTGCCGAAGCGCTGGCTGGGGAGCAACTACACCGACATCCTCGGCGGAAGCGACTTCTGGAAGCTGCTCGGCAACAGCACGCTGATCGCGGTCGCCACGACCGTGCTCGTCGTCGCGGCGTCCGCGCTCGCGGCCTTCTCCTTCGCCCGGTTCGCCTTCCGGGGCCGGGAGGTGCTGTTCACCTTCTTCACGATGGGGCTGATGTTCCCCTTCGCGGTGGCCGCCCTGCCCCTGTTCCTGCTGCTGCGCTATCTCGGGCTGCTCGACAACCCGCTGGGCGTGATCCTGCCGCAGGCCGCGTTCGGGCTGCCGATGACCATCATCATCCTGCGCGCCTTCTTCCGGGAGATCCCCGGCGAACTGGAGGAGGCGGCCACCCTCGACGGGTGCAGCTCCTTCGGCTTCTTCTGGCGGGTGCTGCTGCCCATGGCCCGGCCCGCACTCGGCACCGTCTCGGTGCTCGCCGTCGTCACCAGCTGGAACAACTTCATGCTGCCGCTGCTGGTGTTCACCGACAACACCTGGTGGACGCTGCCCATCGGCGTCCAGCAGTTCCAGGGCCAGTACTCCGCGGAGTACGCCCGCGTCTTCGCCTATCTCGTCCTCGCGATGGTTCCCGCCCTCGCCTTCTACTCGGTCGCCGAGCGTCAGCTCGTCGGCGGCCTCACCGCCGGCGCCACGAAGGGATGACCCGCGCCGGAATCCCGTACGGCTCGCCCACACACCCGCACGTGAGGAGTCGCACCATGCGCAAGAACCGCCTCAGACTCGCCGGCGCTCTCGCCGCCTTCCTGGTCGCCGCAGGCGTGGCCACCGGCCCGGGCGCCCAGGCCCACGAAAACGCCGAGACCCACGGCAAGAAGGTCACCCTCGCCGACCTCGCCCAGCGCCACGGCCGCTACTTCGGCAGCGCCACCGACAACCCCGAACTCGTCGACGAGCCCTACAAGGCCGTCCTCGGCAGCGAGTTCGACCAGATCACGCCGGGCAACGGCATGAAGTGGTACGCCACCGAACCCCAGCAGGGCGTCTTCGACTTCACGAAGGGCGACGAGATCGTGAACCTCGCCCGGGCCAACCACCAGAAGGTGCGCGGCCACACCCTCGTCTGGCACAGCCAGCTGCCCGGCTGGCTCACCGGCAAGGAGTGGACGGCGACCGAACTGAGGGCCGTGCTGAAGAAGCACATCCAGACCGAGGTACGGCACTACCGGGGCAAGGTATTCGCCTGGGACGTCGTCAACGAGGCCTTCAACGAGGACGGGACGTACCGCGAGACGGTCTTCTACAAGACCCTCGGCCCCGGCTACATCGCCGACGCCCTGCGCTGGGCCCGACAGGCCGACCCGAAGGTCAAGCTCTACCTCAACGACTACAACATCGAGGCGGTCGGCCCGAAGAGCGACGCCTACTACACCCTGGCCAAGGAGCTGAAGGCGCAAGGCGTTCCGCTCGACGGCATCGGTCTTCAGGCCCACCTGGCACTCCAGTACGGCTATCCGACCACCCTGGAGGACAACCTCCGCAGGTTCGCCGGGCTCGGCCTCGACACCTCGCTCACCGAGGTCGACATCCGGATGATCCTGCCCGCGACCGAAGAGAAGCTGGCCCAGCAGGCCGACTGGTACGCCGACCTGACCGATGCCTGTCTCGCCGTGCGGCGGTGTGTCGGCATCACCGTCTGGGACTACACCGACAAGTACTCCTGGATCCCGGCGTTCTTCGAGGGTCAGGGCGCGGCGCTGCCGTGGGACGAGCAACTGCGGCCCAAGCCCGCCTACTTCGCGATCAAGGAGGCGCTCAAGAAGTAGCGGTACGGCGGTGAGACGCCCGGCGGCTGGGCACGGAGGGGAGTCCGCCGGGGTGCGGCCCGGCCCGGCGGTGTGGCTCACCGCCGGGCCGGTGCCGGGTCAGCGCGCCGGGGGTGCGGTGCTCGCGCGGACCACCAGTTCCGTGCCGAGCTCCACCCTCGGCGAGTCCGGCTGCTCGTCGCGGGCCAGCTTGAGCACCGTGCGGACGGCCAGCTTGCCCATGTCGGCGAGCGGTTGACGGACCGTGGTGAGTGGCGGGGCGGACCAGCGGACTTCCGGAAGGTCGTCGAAACCGACCAGGCTCATGTCCTCCGGGACCCGCAGCCCGCGTCTGCGCAGTGCCTCGATCGCGCCGAGCGCCATCTGGTCGCTGGCCGCGAAGATCGCCGTCGGCGGTTCGGGCAGGTCCAGCAGCGCGTTGCAGCCCGCGAAGCCGGACTCGGGGTGGAAGTCGCCGGGGACGACGAGCGAGTCGTCGACCGTGAGCCCGGTGCCCTCCAGGGCGGCGCGGTAGCCGTCGAAGCGGGCTCGGGAGCACAGCAGCCGGGGCGGGCCCGAGATCAGGCCGATCCTGCGGTGGCCCAGCGACAGCAGATGCTCGGTGGCCGCCATGCCGCCCGACCAGTTCGCGGCGCCGATGGTGGGGGCGTCCAGGGCGGGGGAGCCCGCCGGGTCGACGACGACGAGCGGGACGCCGAGGATGCGCAACTCCTCGTGCAGCACCGGCTCCAGGACCGAGGTGACCAGAATGACGCCGTCGGAGGCGCGGGCCCGCAGATTGCGCATCCACTCGCGGGCGTCGCCGGAGCGGCCGTGGATCGCCGAGACCACGGTGCCGACGCCGGCCGCGTGTGCGACCTCCTCGACCCCGCGGATGATCTCCACCGCCCAGGGGCTGTCGAGGTCGTTGAAGACCAGGTCGAGCAGGGCCGCACCGCTGGCGGAGGTGCTCGGGCGCTTGCGGTAGCCGTACTGGCGGAGCAGATCCTCCACGCGGGCCCGGGTCCTGGGCGACACGTCGGAACGGCCGTTGACGACCCGGGAGACGGTCGGCACGGAGACGCCCGCCTGTCGGGCGATCTCGGTGATCGTGACCCGGCCCCCGGTCTCGGGCGCTCTCTCGGTGTCGACCTCGTGTGCTGTCAACTCCCCACCTCCGTCGACGGATCGAAACTTCCAGGAGTCTTCCGGAAAATGGGTGCCCATGGGAAGTGCGCCAGGGAGAAGAGCGCATTCCGCATGGGGAACTACAGGGAGTGATCACCCCCGGACATGCGTCGGGGCCGGTTCGCAGCACAGGTCTGCGGGCCGGCCCCTCAAGTCACCGGGCGGTCGGTCCCACCGCCCGGTAGCGCCTCAGGCGGCGGTCATCACCTGTTCGGTGCCCATGGGGCGGTGCGGGGCGATGATCTTGCCGTCGGGCAGGAGCTCACCGGTGTCCTCGAATTGCAGAACGCCGTTGCACAGCAGGCTCCATCCCTGCTCCGGGTGGTGCGCCATGAGTCGGGCGGACTCCCGGTCGGCGGATTCGGCTGTCGGACACGGCGGCTGGTGCTGGCACATTGGTGGGATCTTTCGCTTTGTCGTGGTTTTCATCGCTGCCCCCGTTGTGATAAGTCGGTCGGAACCAGTGTTGCCCCACGGGCGTCAATCCGCAGGGATTTGGCAGCACCGCTACTCACAGGTTCATGACGCATCACCCACGCGGACGGTTCATTCCAACTGCGCTGTCTGTTCGGGTGGTTCGGGATGGCCGGATGGGGCTAGTCCGGACGGGGTGCGGGCATGGAAAGGGCTCGTACGAGCTGCATTTCGCTCGTACGAGCCCCATGATCGAAGATGTCAGGCGAGCTGTCCCAGAAGCGGGGCCGGAGCCGCCCGGTGGGTCAGCACCGGGAGCAGTTCGGCGACGCGGTGCGGCCGGTGGGCCGCGATACCGGGCGGTGCGGGCGCCAGCGGGACGAGCAGATCGGTGGCGGCGGGGTGGCCGGTGGCGCCGTCCGCCGTGAGGTCCCCGTGCAGCCAGAGGGTGAGCATGTAGAGGCCCGGGACCGACAGCAGGCGGGGCTGATAGGGCTGTTGCATGGTCTCGGCCTGGCGCAGCGCACGCTCGGTGGAGGCGATGTAGGGGCCCTCGAAGAAGTGCGAGAAGGCCCAGCCGTCCGGAGTCAGCCGGGTCTCGGCGGCGGCCACCGCACGCTCCTGGCAGCGGATCAGGAAACGCCACCCGGTCAGTCGGGTGGCGGAGGCGCCCGCGGCGGTGATCTCGTCAAGTACGTGTACGGGCAGTGGGAGTTCGGGTGTCGCGGGTCCCTGGGCGGCGCGCAGGGAGGGAGTGCGGGCCTCGCGGACGGCGGTGGGCGAACCGAGCGCGGTGAGGACGGAGCGAAGTGCGGGCGCGGGAGCCGGGGGGACATGCAGCGGCATGGTGGGTCGCCTCTCATTCGACAGGCACAGTGGCGCGAGGACGTGGGCGGACGGCGCTGTCAGCTCGCGGGGTCAGAGAGGCGGGGGCCGGGTCATGGGTGCGTGGGATGTGCGTGAGACCTGCCGTGCGTCACCTCGACGACAGGATCAACAGACCGTCGGCGCCAACCTTCTGCCTCGTTCGCGGAGTTTATACGACACGTGTTCAGACGGTGTTTCGTCTACCCGTTTCCGACGTGAACAGCAAGGGCCCATCCGGTCGGCGATACGTGGGAATCAACCCGATTTTCGGCGACGGTACGGCGATGACCTCGATGAATACCGGGGGCGCGGTCGGCCAATTCTCGTCGGCGTTTTTCACGAGGCGTATGGGGAACCCGAAACTGCACAGTGCCGCATGCCCGGTGAATGTGCCGCCGGTCACTTCAAACAGCGTAGCGGGCGCCAAGGCCGCGCGGGACGTTATCGATCGTCTTCACTGGGCATCATCCCACGTGACCCGACACCGGCGGCCGGATCTTCGGTCCGCCCATCCAAGGAGGGACGCTTCGATGGGGGAGAAGGTCGCGGCAGGTCGGTTCGACCTGTCCGATCGGCAGCTGTACCGCGGCAAGCTCCGCAAGTGCCTGACGGGACTGGAGCGGCTGCTGGCGGAGAAGCGGTTCGATCGCCCGAAGAACCTCATGGGGCTAGAGATCGAATTGAATCTCGCCGGTGCCGACGGTATGCCGAAAATGTTGAATGCGCAGGTTCTTGAGCGTATCGCAAGCCGAGATTTCCAAACAGAACTCGCCATGTTCAACCTGGAAGTAAACATAGCCCCACATCCCTTGGGCGGTCGGGTATTCGACCGGCTCGCCGAGGAACTCCGCACCTCGCTGGCATATGCCCATCGAAAAGCGGGAGAGCTTGACGCGGGAATCGTGATGATCGGCATTCTGCCGACGCTCGACCGGGACGACCTGGTTTCCTCCAACCTCTCGGACGTCGACCGTTACGCGCTGCTGAACGAACAGATCGTGGCCGCCCGGGGCGAGGACTTCGTCCTGGACATCGACGGGGTCGAGCATCTCGTCTGCACCTCGAAGTCCATAGCCCCGGAAGCCGCCTGCACCTCCGTGCAGCTGCATCTCCAGGTCACCCCGGGCCGCTTCGCCGACGTGTGGAACGCGGCGCAGGCCGTCGCCGCCGCGCAGATCGCCGTAGGAGCCAACTCCCCCTTCCTGTTCGGGCGTGAGCTGTGGCGCGAGTCGCGGCCGCCGCTGTTCCAGCAGTCCACCGACACCCGGCCGCCCGAGCTCCAGGCGCAGGGAGTGCGGCCGCGGACCTGGTTCGGGGAGCGGTGGATCTCCTCGGCGCACGACCTGTTCGAGGAGAACCTGCGCTACTTCCCGGCGTTGCTACCGATCTGCGACGACGAGGATCCGCTGCGGGTCCTCGACGAGGGAGGCGTCCCCTCGCTCGCCGAACTCGTCCTGCACAACGGCACCGTGTACCGCTGGAACCGGCCGGTGTACGGCATCGCCGACGGTGTCCCGCACCTGCGAGTGGAGAACCGGGTCCTGCCCGCGGGGCCCACCGTCACCGACGTCATCGCCAACGCGGCCTTCTACTACGGCGTGGTCCGCGCCCTCGCCGAGGAGTCCCGGCCGGTGTGGACCCGGCTGCCCTTCGAGGCCGCCGCCGCCAACTTCGACGCGGCCTGCGAGCACGGCATCGAGGCCCGCTTCGACTGGCCGCGGCGCGGACGGTACGGCGGCGGGCTGACCCAGGTCGACGCCGTCACCCTGGTACGCGACGAACTGCTGCCGCTCGCGTCGGCGGGCCTGGACGCGTGGGGGGTCGAACCCGCGGACCGGGACCTGTACCTGGGCGTGATCGACGAGCGGTGCCGGCGGCGGGCCAACGGGGCGACCTGGCAGGCCGCGACGTTCCACCGGGCCCTGGAGTGCGGCCTCGACCGCGACGCCGCACTCGCCGCGACGACCCGTCGCTACGCCGAGCTGATGCACCTCGGTGAGCCGGTGCATACCTGGCCGGTGGGGCTGCCGGAGCCGGTGCCGCTGGGGTGAGCGGCGCGAGGGGTAGTCGGGGAAGGGCACGGCCGAGTGGGCCCCTCCGCCCGCTCAGTCCTGCCCGCTGCCCTCCGCCCCTGCCGCCACGATCGCCTTGAGGATCACCTCGTGGATCTGGGACGGGTCGGAGACCTCCTGGCCCGTGCCGCCGGTGGACTTCGCTATCTGCTGTGCCTCTTCGCGGTCGGCGTCGGGGCCGACCGCGATCATGATCAGCGGAACCGGGCGGTCGGGATCGGTGAGTTCCTGCAGACGCCTGATGAGCGTGGAGCGGGAGATGCTGCCGGGGTCCTGGTTGACGCCGTCGGTCAGCACGACCAGGGCGTTGAACTTGCCCTTGGCGTAGGAGGCGGTGGCCTCCGTGTACGCGGCGAGCGTGGTGTCGTACAGGCCCGTCGCGCCGTTGGGGACCGGCGTCAGTTCGCTGAAGGCCGCCGACAGCCTGTCCCGTTGGGTTCCGCCGTCCTTGCTGTCGCCGAGGCGTCCGGTCGGGACGAGGACGCGGTAGTCCTTGTCGCCGTCCAGCTTGGTGGAGAACTGCCACAGACCGATCTCGTCCTCCGGCGTGAACGTGGCGAGTGCCTGGAGGAGGGATGCCTTGGTCACTTCCATGCGTGACCGGTTCGTGCCCGGGACCGGCTCGGACATGGAGGAGGACGCGTCGACGACCGTGGTGACCCGCGCGCTCTGCACCGTGATCGTCCATGTGCCGAGGGCCTCCTGGAGGGCCACCTGCGAGGCCGGCTTGAGGGCGTCCTGCGTGTACGGCTGCGGCTTGCTGCCGCCGGCCCGCGTCACCAGCGTCTGCGCGACCTCGTCGGCGGAGGTGCGGAACCCGTGTTTCTCCATGAGCCGGCGCTGCTCGGGCTTGCGCAGATAGTTCATGAACTTCAGCGCCGCCCGGCTCTCGTCGGTGCTCAGCGCCGTCTGGTCGACCAGCGAGTACGGGTAGTCGAGCCGGGGAGAGCCGTCCTTCGGGTAGAAGAGGTCGAGACCCTCGCCGTCGGCCGCGGTGTTGTAGGTGAACGCCGCCTGTTCGCTGAGGATCAGCGCCTGGTTGCGCTTCGGGTTGCCCTGCTCGGTGCCCGAGGCATCCCGCGGCAGGGTGTCCAGGACCTGGGTGTCGCTGTCGGAGGTGCGCTGCGACAGGGTCTTCATCATGGCCGCGGCCTGGGTGTCCCCGCCCTTGATCTCGGCGGCGCCGGCGCCCAGCTGGGTGAGGGCGAGCAGTCCGGTGGCGCTGCGCGAGGGGTCGGCCGCGCCGAGCTTGAGGGAGTCGTCCCGCATCGTGGCACCGACCAGCTCGATCCAGCTGTACGACTTCTTCGGCCACCCCAGCGACTTGGCGGCCTCCGGGACCATGGCCACGCCGACCGGGCTGGAGGCGAAGCTGCCGACCGGGGTCACCTCCGTCGCCTTGGTGTCCGCCGCGATCCGCTGGACCCACAGCTCCGAGTCCGGTACCCACACCTGGACGTCGGTCCGCCTGCCTGCCAGCAGCGTGGCCGTGAGCTTGTACGAGTCGTGCGCGGTCACCTCGACGTCGACGCAGCGCCCGTCGGAGGTGAGGCTGATGTCACGGGCCCGCTCCGCCGCGGCGCGCAGAGCGGGGGCCATGTCGGGCGAGGCGGCGAGCTTCAGGTCCACCGCGTCGTCCTGGCAGGAGGAACCGAAGGAGAGCAGTCCGCTCTGGACGGCGGCCGCCGTGCCGCCGGCGACGGTCAGGACGAGCACGGTCGCGATGGCCACCGTACGGCGGCGGGTGCGTGGGCGGGGGTCGCTGCCGCCCGCCCCATACTGATCGGGCAAGCTGTGACGTCCCATGACTGTGGTGCCCCTCCCTGTCGTACCTTCTGCCGGTCTCACGGCCGTATGGCATGCAAAGGGGAGGTCAGCCCCGTACGGTGTCCGTCCCCCAACGGCCAGTCGCGCACGATCTTCGCAACTTCTTTCGAGACCCTAGCGGGGCGGCGATGGGGATGGGACGGGATTACTGAATTGGAGTCAGGTGTGCAGGGAGAGGCGGGCCGCGTGGCCGATTCTTTTCCAGAGGAGGGGTCTTCGCGGCGGATCTTCCGGGATGAGACGCTGCTCGTTCTGGGGCTTTCGCTCGGTGCGAGCGGAGTGTCCGCCCTGATCAGCTTTGTCGGATCGGTCACCAGACCGGGCGGCCTCAAGGACCAGGCGGCCACCCTCAACGCCTCGGCCGCGCCGGGCCGTCCCTGGCTCGATCTTGCCTGGCAGCTTTTCGGGATCGCCTCGTCCCTCGTGCCCGTCCTGCTCGTCGCGCACTTCCTGCTGCGCGAGGGCAAAAGCCTGCGCACCCTCGGCTTCGACCGCACCAGGCCGTGGCCCGACCTCGGCCGCGGGGCGGCGGTCGCCGCGGTGATCGGCAGTACCGGAATCGCCTTCTACCTGGCCGCACGCGGGCTGGGGTTCAACCTCACGGTGGTGCCGGAGGCGCTGCCCGAGGTGTGGTGGAAGTACCCGGTGCTGATCATGTCCGCGATGCAGAACGCGATCCTCGAAGAGGTCATCGTCGTCGGCTATCTGCTGCGCCGGCTGGGCCAGTTGGGCTGGACGCCCGGGTCCGCGCTGATGGCCAGTTCCGTACTGCGCGGCTCGTACCACCTCTACCAGGGCATCGGTGGCTTCATCGGCAACATGGTGATGGGCGTGGTGTTCGTCTACCTCTACCGCCGGTGGGGGCGGGTGGGGCCCCTGGTGGTGGCGCATTCGCTGCTCGACATCGGGGCGTTCGTCGGCTATGCGCTGCTGGCAGGGAAGGTGGGCTGGCTGCCGACGCCTGCCGGCGGCTGAACCGTGTGCGGGGGTGCGGGCCGTGAGGAAGCCGCGGACCGGTGGGGGCTGAGCGCGCCGACGCGGCGGCAGCCGTATGTCGATACAGCCCCGCGCCCCTTTCGGGGCGCGGTGGAGCCGCCTACACGAGCAGCTCGCCATCGATCGTCGTGACCGCCCGGCCGGTGAGGAGTGTGCGGTCGCCGACCAGCCGGGTGCGGACGCGGCCGGAGCGGGGCGAGGCCTGCAGACCGGTGAGTTCGGTACGGCCCAGCCGCTCGGACCAGAAGGGCGCCAGGGCGGTGTGGGCGCTGCCGGTGACCGGGTCCTCGTCGATGCCGACGTTGGGGAAGAAGCAGCGGGAGACGAAGTCGTAGCCGAGCGCGGGGTTCTCGGCGCGGGCGGTGGCGATGATGCCGCGCTCCGAGTAGGCGCCGAGGGCCTTGTGGTCGGGGGTGAGGGCGTGGACCGTCTTCTCGTCGGCGAGCTCGACGAGGAGGTCACCGACGTTCGGACCGGTGTCGAAGGCGGTGAGCGGCTCGGCGCCGAGGGCCGTCGCGACCCCCTCCGGGGACTCCACCGGGGTGAGCGGCGCGGTCGGGAAGTCCAGGGTGATCGACCCGTCCGCACCGGGCGTCGCGATGAGCACACCGCTCCGCGTGGCGAACCGCACCGGCCCTTCGTGGGCGCCGGTGGTGTGCAGCACATGGGCCGTGGCCAGCGTCGCGTGCCCGCACATGTTGACCTCGGCGGCCGGCGTGAACCACCGCAGCGCCCAGTCGGCCTCGCCGCCCTCGGGCAGACGGTGGGCGAACGCCGTCTCGGCGTGATTGACCTCGACGGCGATGTTCTGCAGCCGGTTGTCGTCCGGGAAGGCGTCCAGCAGCAGGACCCCGGCCGGGTTGCCGGCGAAGGGCCGGTCGGTGAAGGCGTCGACGATTCGGATACGCATGACGTCGACGCTAGGCCGACACGAAGCCGCAGGCCAAGGCCAATTCCGGGGCACTGGACCGATTTGGGGACACGCGGGGAGCCGCGGCCTCTGGACGAGCTCGTCGATGCGGTGCGACTGTCGTCAACGCGTCTCGCGCACACGACAGTTCAGGAGGCCGTCATGTCCCAGCCGTCCGTTCTCGCCGCGCTGCTGTCCGGGCTGCGGAGCGGTGCGATCGAAGTCGTCGATCTCACGTCACCCCTGTCGTCGCAGACCCCCGTGATCCAGTTGCCCGAAGGGTTCGGGCAGACGCAGGTGTTCGAGTTGGAGGAGATCAGTCGGTACGACGACCGGGGGCCGGCCTGGTACTGGAACAACTTCCGCACGGGTGAGCACACCGGTACGCACTTCGACGCGCCCAACCACTGGGTGACCGGCAAGGACCTCGCGGACGTGGCCTCCGTACCGGCGAGCCGGCTGATCGCTCCCGCCGCCGTGCTGGACTTCTCCGCCCCGGCCGCCAAGGACCCGGACTTCCTCGTCGAGGTGGACCACATCAAGGCCTGGGAGGCGGAGAACGGCCCGTTGCCCGAGGGCGGGTGGCTGCTGCTGCGCACCGGCTGGGACGCGCGCTCGCACTCGCAGGAGGAGTTCCTCAACGCCGACGAGAACGGCCCGCACACCCCGGGCCTGTCCCCGGAGTGCGCCCGCTGGGTCGCCGAGGAGTCGCCGGTGATCGGCTTCGGCACCGAGACGGTCGGCACCGACGCCGGCGGCGCCCACTCCTTCGAGCCGGCCTTCCCGTGCCACTCCCACCTGATGGGCAACGACAAGTACGGCCTGACCCAGCTGCAGAACCTCGCGGAACTGCCCGCCACCGGCGCGGTCGTCATCGCCGGCCCGCTGCCGATCGTCAAGGGCTCCGGCTCACCCGCCCGCGTCCTCGCCCTGGTGGAGCGGTCATGAAGGTTGCCGAAGCCGTCGGCCGGGCACTGACCGCGGCCGGCGTGGATCATGTGTTCGGCGTGGTCGGCTCCGGCAACTTCCACCTCACCAACGCCATGGTGGCCGGCGGGGCCCGCTACGTCGCCGCCCGCCACGAGGGCGGAGCGGCCACCATGGCCGACGCCTGCACACGGATGAGCGGGAAGGTCGCCGCGCTGAGCGTGCACCAGGGGCCCGGGCTGACCAACGCCCTGACCGGCATCGCGGAAGCCGCCAAGAGCCGCACGCCCCTCCTCGTGCTCGCGGCCGAGGCGACCCGGTGCACCTCCAACTTCTTCGTGGACCAGGAGGCGCTGGCCCAGGCCGTCGGCGCGGTCACCGAGCGCGTGACCTCCCCGCACTCCGCGGTCGAACAGGCCTGCGACGCCGTACGACGCGCCCTGCACGAGCGCCGTACGGTACTGCTCAACCTCCCCCTGGACGTGCAGGCCCTGGACCTGCCCGACACCGCCGCCATCACCGCCGCCCCGCCACCCGCGCGGGCCGCCGTCGAGCCGTCCGAGTCCGATGTGGCGGCCTTGGTGGCGGCCCTCGATCGTGCCCGCCGCCCCGTCTTCGTGGCAGGGCGAGGCGCCCGCTCACCCGGCGGCCGCGACGCCCTCACCGCGCTCGCCGACCACCACGGCGCACTGCTCGCCACGTCGGCCGTGGCCCACGGTCTGTTCCACGGCGACCCCTGGTCGCTCGGCATCTCCGGCGGCTTCGCGTCCGACCTGACGGCCGAACTGATCCGGGGCGCCGACCTGATCGTCGGCTGGGGCTGCGCCCTGAACATGTGGACCATGCGGCACGGCCGCCTCATCGGCCCGGACGCCACCGTCGTCCAGGTCGACGACGACGCGTCCGCCCTGGGCGCCCACCGGGAGGTCCACCTCGGTGTCGTCGGCGACGTGACCCGCACCGCCCGGCGCGCACTCGACGCGGGCGGCGCGCCGCGGAAGGGGTACCGCGCGGAGGCCCTCGGTGCGGGGGTGCGACGGCGGGACGTGCCGTACGTGGACGAGAGCACCCGGGACCGCATCGACCCGAGGACGCTGAGCATCGCGCTCGACGACATCCTCCCGGCGGAGCGGGTCGTCGGCGTGGACTCCGGGAACTTCATGGGATACCCGAGCGCCTATCTGTCGGTGCCCGACCAGGACGGCTTCTGCTTCACGCAGGCCTTCCAGTCGATCGGCCTGGGCCTGGCGACCACGATCGGCGCGGCCCTGGCCCGGCCCGACCGGCTGCCGGTGGCCGTGCTCGGCGACGGCGGCGCACTGATGGGCGCGGCCGAGCTGGACACCGTACGCAGGCTGGGGCTGCCGATGGCGGTGGTCGTCTACAACGACGAGGGCTACGGGGCGGAGGTGCACCACTTCGGGCCGGACGGCTTCCCGCTCGACACGGTCACTTTCCCGGCGACCGACATCGCCGCCATCGCCCGCGGCTACGGCTTCGAAGCGGTGACCGTGCGGACGCGCGCCGATCTCAAGGCGGTCGAGGACTGGGTGGCCGGGCCGCGGTCGGTGCCGCTGCTGGTCGACGCCAAGGTGGCGGGCGAGCACGGGTCCTGGTGGCTGGAGGAGGCCTTCCGAGGGCACTGAGCGCTCCGCGGGAAGTGCCGCGATGTGCCGTCGGCCGTCCGCGGCGCCGTCGTGGCTGGTCGCGCCCCGCGGCGGAGCCGCATATGGATACGGCCCCGCGCCCCCTCAGGGCACTGCCGAACCGTAGAGAACTTCACCCGACCCGTTCAGGGCCGGCCGGGCTGTTCGGTCGGGCTGTCAGTCGAGCTGGATGAGTCCCCGGCGCGCGGCCTCCGTCACGGCAGCCGCGCGGTTCCCCACCTTCAACTTGCGGTAGATCCGCACCAGGTGGGTCTTGACGGTCGCCTCGCTGAGGAACAGGGCCTGGGCGATGGCCCGGTTGCTCAGACCCTCCGCCGCCAGCCGTACGACCTCGACCTCGCGCCCGGTCAGATCCACGTCGGGGCTGACCACCTGGCCGACGAGTTCGCCGACGACCTCGGGGGCGAGGGCCAGGGCGCCGGCGGCGGCGCCACGGACCGCCCGGAAGAGCTCCTCGGGCGGCCCGGCCTTCAGTACGTATCCCCGGGCGCCCGCCTCCAGTGCCCGCACGACGTCGGTCCGCCCGGAGAAGCTCGTCAGCATCAGCGCGGGCACGGCCGGGGCCTCGACGGTCAACCGGCGGACCGCCTCGATGCCGTCGACGGCGGAACCGGCGAACCGGAGGTCCATCAGCACGACGTCCGGCTTCAGCTCCGCCGCGAGCCGTACGGCCTCCTCGCCGGTGCCCGCCTCCGCGATCACCTCGAGATCCGGTTCCCCCTCCAACAGGGCCCGCAGCCCGGCGCGTACGACGGCGTGGTCGTCGGCGATCACCAGCCGTACGGTCATCCGGCGGTCGCCGAGGTCAGACGGGGTGCCGCCGCCGGCAGCACGGCCCGGACCCGGGTGCCCCGGCCGGGCGCGCTGGTGACCCGCAGGTCGCCGCCGCACTCGCGCAGCCGGGCGCGCGCGGAGGGCAGGCCGAAGCCGCGGGTCGTACGGGCGAGAGCCCCGGCGCCCGCCGGGTCGAAGCCCACTCCGTCGTCTCGTACGTCGAGTTCGATCCGGTCCGCCTCGTGGTGAAGGGTGACGAGGACGTTCACCGCGCGGGCGTGCTCGCGGACATTGGCCAGCGTGCCCTGCGCGACCCGGAACAGGGCGGCGGCCGCCTGCTCGTCCAGCACGGGACGGGACTCGCCCGCGGACCGGAACCGCACCTGGGCGGCCGACCCCTCCCGCTCCGCCTGGGCGCACAGCAGCCGCAGCGAGCCCTCGAGTCCGTCCTCGGCGACGGCGGACGGTGTGAGGTCGTGGATGATCCGGCGCGTCTCGGCGAGATTGCCGTCCAGGCCGTCGGCCACCGCGCGCACCCGGGTACGGGCAGCGTCCGGCCGTCGGTCCCAGTCCCGCTCGGCCGCTTGGAGCAGCATCAGGCTGCCCGCGAGTTCCTGGGCCAGCGTGTCGTGCAGGTCGCGGGCGATCCGGGTGCGTTCGGCCAGCACGCCGGCCTCGCGCTGCTGTTCGGCGAGGATGTGGCGGGTACTCCGCAACTCGTCGAGGAGGCGCTGGCGTTCGGCGGCGTCCCGCTGCTGCGTCCGGTAGAGGGCCACGGTGCCCCACACCGCGGCGACCGGGATCAGCGCCATCTCCAGGTCGAGCCGCCCGGTCGAGCCGACCAGCCGCCAGCCCAGTACGACGGAGATCGCGCCCACCGCGACCAGCGCCGCCCGCTTCCCCAGAGCCCGCAGGGCCGCGCACGCCAGCGGTACGCCGCACCAGGCGTACGCCCAGGTCACCGGCGCCTCGACGAGGAACAGGAGGCAGCTCCAGAGACCGATCAGCGTCGTGATCCAGGCGAGCCGGAGGGCGGGGCCGAGCCGGCTCCACAGGCCCAGACCCGCCCCGTACACCACGGCCAGCAGCCCGCTGAGGCTGACCATGTGCCAGCACAGCGGGCTGTTGAGATCGACGAGCCGCACGGCGGCGGCGCCGACGACCAGGAAGAACACGAAGTGCGGGGCGTGTTCCAGGGCGTGTCGGGTGCCGCGGACGGGAGCGCGGTCGGTCACGGCAGATCCCCTTGGACTCACTGATCCACTTGGACAGGGCGTCCGAGTCTATCCGGGGGCTGTATGACCGGTGTGAAGGGCTGGGGCGCGCTGTCCGCCCCTATGCGCCTGGGTGGAGTCCCAGCGAGCCGGGCGTGGGGTCGCCCTTCACCTCGCCGAAGTACAGGGCGAAGGTCTGCTTCCAGCGCTCGATCGCGGCACGGTCGGCCATGAAGCGGGGGAAGCCGTCGACGTGCGCGTCAGGGTACTCCCAGACCGGCTTGAGGCCTGCCGGGGGAGTGACGTCGGTGCGCACGGACCAGCCGTTGAAGGACCCCTGCTGGGTGGCGAGCGACAGCTGCCAGTTGAGGTACAGCTTGGCCGCGGTCGGGTTCGCGGCCTGCTTCAGGATCGCAGCGCGCTGGCCCCAGGCCATGAACGGGGCGCCTTCCGGCGCGACCCACTTCACGGGCCCGGAGGCGAGCGGGGCGCCCGAGCCGCCGATACCGATCGCGTGGGTGCCGGCGCGGACCGCGTCGCCGGGGGAGTTGCTGCCCCGCGCGAAGCGCACGTCCTGGGCGGCGAGCCTGGCCACCCACTCCCAGCCGTACTTCTGGACGTAGAGCGAGTAGAGGTAGAGGACCGCGTCGTCGTCGTGCGGGTAGGAGGAGGCGATCCTGCCCTTCCACTTCGGGTCGACCAGGTCCAGCGGGGTGCGCGGGGCGCCCGAGCCGGCCGCCGCGGTGTCGTACATGAAGCTGAAGCCGATCGCCCCGATGGCGACCCAGGCGCCCTGCGGGTCCTTGAACTTGTCGTACACCTTGGAGAACCCGGCCGGCTTGTACCGCAGGAGCCTGCCCTGCTCCTTCCAGCGCGTGAAGTCCTGGAGGGTCTGGAGCTGTACGACGTCGGGGACGAGGGTGTCGGTCGCGAGCTGGTTGTCGACGCGGACGTCGTGGTACTTGCTGTAGTCCACGACCAGGGTCAGGTCGATGTCCGGGAACCGCTTGAGGAACGCGGCCTTGGTGAAGTCCTGCTGGGTGGGGGTGTCCCCGCCGGCGTAGAGGACGAGCTTCCCGCCGTCCGCGAGGGCCGCCTTGTAGAGCTCGTCGAGGGTCCTGGTCTCCTCGGATCCGGTGGTACGCGCGGTGGGGGCGGCCTGGGCCGCCTTGGCGCCGAGCGCACCGATACCGATGGCCGCACCGGCGCCGGTGGCGAGGACACGTCGTCTGCTGGGGAAGCTGGACATGCTGCGGGGGCCTCTCTGCTGGGGGGTGAGGTACGCAGCTTGTTCGTTCCGGGCGGGTGTTCGCGTCCGCCGGGCGGAGCGAGGGGCGCGCTGGAGTGGTATCCGCGGTTCAACCGAACGGTTGACGAGGCCTTTCGGCAGAGGCTTGCCATGCGAAGTATTCCGATATATCGTTGACGCATCGCGACAGATCAACGATGGATGGAGTGATGGCGATGCGTTCCCATGGATTCGAACGTGGACACGGTGGACCCGGCCCCCGCGGCGGCCGAGGCGGCTTCGACGGACGGCGTGGTGCCTTCGGCCCCTTCGGGCCGGGCGGCGGCCCCGGTGGTTTCGGCGGACCGGGCTTCGGTGGCCCGGGCCCCTGGGGGCCTCGAGGGCGTGGCGGACCGAGGGGGAGGGCGCGGCGCGGCGATGTACGTGCGTCGATCCTGGCCCTGCTCAGGGACCGGCCCATGCACGGGTACGAGATGATCCAGGAGATCGCCGAACGCAGCGGCGGGGCGTGGAAGCCCAGCCCGGGTTCGGTGTACCCCACCCTCCAGCTGCTGGAGGACGAGGGCCTGATCGCCAGCGAGAGCGAGGGCGGCAAGAAGCTGTTCGCGCTCACCGAGGCGGGCCGCACCGCGGCCGAGGAAGGTCCCGACGCGCCCTGGGAGGAAGCCTCCCGCGGCGTCGACTTCGAGGCGCTGAACGAGATCCGTCAGGCCGGCTTCGGGCTGATGGAGGCGTTCGGCCAGGTCTGGAAGACCGGCAGCAAGGAGCAGCGCGAAAAGGCCCTCGCGGTCATCACCGATGCCCGCAAGAAGCTGTACCTGATCCTCGCCGACGAGGACTGACGGTCACGGGGCCGTGAAAAGGCGCCCCGCGGAGTGATCCGCGGGGCGCCTTCGTGTGTGCTGCCGGGCTCGTCAGGTCACCAGCCCGGCCAGCTTGCGCAGCGACTCGTTGAGCGCGGCGGTCGCCGAGTCCTTGAGTTTGCCCGCCATCAGCGCCACCGCGGCGCCCGTGAACTCGCCGTCGATACGGACCGCCGTCGCGTCGCCGTCCGGGGTGAGGGTGTAACGGTTGGCGACGGTCACCGCCATCGGGCCCTTGCCGCGAATGGCCAGCACCCTGGCCGGCTCCAGTTCCTCGATGGTCCACTCGACCTCGGCCGGGAAGCCCATCAGCTTCATGTTCTCCTGGAACGTGGCGCCCACCTCGAGGGCCGTGGGGCCGCCCTGCGGGAAGCTGGTGTGGGTGGCGTTCCACTCCCCGTACGCGGGCCAGTCCGTGAGCTGTGCCCACACCTTCTCGGCCGGTGCCTCGATACGTGCCTCCGCGCTGACTTCGGCCATGCGACCACCCCTTCGACTCGGGCTACGGTGTCGCGGAACGTAGCCGCAGGGCCTGAAACATTCAATGCTGATGAACCGTCAGAAAGTGTGGAGACCCCGGACCGGGGCGCCGCTCAGGCCACGAGCCGTATCACCGCCGCGTCGAACAGGTCCCACGCCCGCGGGAAGGCGCTCTCGTCGTGGCAGTGCCACGCCTCCCAGAACAGGTCGGCGAGCAGCGCGTCCTCCGGGGCGTACACCCGGTACACGTACTGCCTGCCGTCGACGGCCGGCAGAGCCACCAGCCAGTACCTGCTCTCCATGTCCGTGTTGGACGAACGAGGGAGCACGGTGGTTGCGTGCGGGGGGCGGGGCAAGGAGACGCGCGCCGCTGCGGGGTGAGGGGCCTGATCTCCTCCGTAAGGAGGAGATTCCGGCCACCGGGGTCCACTCTGTGTGGGACGCGAAAATGGTTCCCTCCGGGGATGACCCGGGTCGGCGTGGCTGATGAGGTGGGGGATGTGCCACCCCGTATCCCCCGGCAATCCGTGAACGGGCCGGGCAGCAACCGCGCGGACATCGATGCCAGGCTCGGCGAAGAGCTGGCGACGGTGGTCTCCGGAGCGCGCCGCCGATCGGTCCGGGACGGGGACCGGCAGATCGACACGGCCCATCTGCTGCACTCGCTCCTGGAGTACGACCCCGAGGTGCGCGCCGTCTTCGAGGACGGCCCGCAGCTCGCGCGGCTGCTCGGCTATCTCGTGCAGCGCAGCATCGGCTACGGACTGCGTTGGCAGGGCAGCGTCGAGGACTCCGGCGCGGTCCCCGTGGTGACCGAGGCGGAGGGTCTCTCACCGCTGGCCGCGGGTGCGATGGAGTACGCCGGTGAGCGCGCCGTCCGCCGCGGCGCCGGCCGCGCGAACGGGATGGACCTGCTGGCGGCCCTCGTCGTCGACCCGCAGGCCCGCGCCGTCGAGGTCCTCACCCGCGCGGGCATCGACGCCGGGGCGGTGCTGGGCGGGATCGAGGGCCGGGCGCAGAGCCCTTCCTGAGCTCGACGCGGACCCCCTTGGTCCGCCCGTGGGCGCCCCCTCGTCCCACCCGTGCGCCACCCTCTTGCCCCGACCGTGCCGGTCCAGCCGCTGAGACAGGTGTCATCGGGGATGACGCTCCTGTCATCGCCTGTCATCATGTGTCGGTGCATACGACTGACAGCAGGGGCGGCAACCGCGGAAAGGGCGCCGGGCTCGGACTCGCGCTCGTGTCGGCGGTCGCCTTCGGAGGATCCGGTGTCGCGGCCAAGCCGCTGATCGAGGCGGGGCTCGATCCGCTCCATGTGGTGTGGCTGCGCGTGACCGGCGCGGCCCTCGTGATGCTGCCGCTCGCCATCCGTCACCGTGCGCTGCTGCGCAGTCGGCCCGCGCTGCTCGCCGGGTTCGGACTGCTGGGCGTGGCCGGCGTCCAGGCGTTCTACTTCGCCTCGATCTCCCGCATACCCGTCGGCGTCGCACTGCTCGTCGAGTACCTCGCCCCCGCCCTCGTCCTCGGCTGGGTCCGCTTCGTGCAGCGGCGGCCGGTCACGCGGGCCGCCGCGCTCGGGGTGGTCCTCGCGGTCGGCGGGCTCGCCTGTGTCGTGGAGGTCTGGTCGGGACTGAGCTTCGATGCCGTGGGCCTGCTCCTGGCGCTGGGCGCCGCCTGCTGCCAGGTCGGCTACTTCGTCCTGTCCGACCAGGGCAGCGACTCCGGTGCCGACGCCCCCGATCCGCTCGGCGTCATCGCGTACGGCCTCCTCGTCGGCGCCGCCGTGCTCACCGTCGTCGCCCGCCCCTGGACGATGGACTGGTCCGTCCTCCGCGGCACCGGGGACATGAACGGCACCCCGGTCGCCGCCGCCCTGCTGCTGTCCTGGATCGTCCTCATCGCCACGGTCGTCGCCTACGTCACCGGCGTGGTCTCCGTGCGCCGCCTCTCCCCGCAGGTCGCCGGCGTCGTCGCCTGCCTCGAAGCGGTCATCGCCACCGTCCTGGCCTGGGTCCTGCTCGGCGAGCACCTGTCCGCCCCGCAGATCATCGGCGGCGCGGTCGTCCTGGCCGGTGCCTTCATCGCGCAGTCCTCGGCCCCTGCCCATCCCGCCCCGGAGCCGGTGGCGAGCGGCGGCCCGGAAAGGGAGTTGTCGGCTCGGTCGAGCGCCTCCTAGGCTGCCGATCATGCATTCCCACCGCGTCATCCTCGCGCCGCCCGCCGCCTGAGGCGGGCCCTCCGGAGATCACGCCCGGCCGTGCGCCGGGCGCAACGGTGCTGCCCGCGGACGAAGTCCACGGATCCCGCTGAGCCGGGTTCCTCACTTCTCCATGTCTGCGGAGACGACAAGTGTCGAATGCTGCTTCCGGCCTGCCCATCGGGCGAGGCCTGCTCTATCTGATCATCGCCGGTGCCGCCTGGGGCACCGCGGGCGCGGTCGCCGCGCTGGCCTACGGGGTCAGCGACCTGGGACCGGTCGCCCTGTCCTTCTGGCGCTGCGCCTCCGGGCTCGTACTGCTCACCGCCGTACGCCTGGTGCGGCCGCGGCCCCGGACCGCTGTACGGGAACCGCTCCGTCGCAGGGGACCGCGGGCGGGTGCCACGGGTCTTGGGCTCGCCGTGTTCCAGACCGGCTATTTCGCGGCGGTGGAATCCACCGGACTCGCCGTGGCCACGGTCGTCACGCTCGGCGCGGGTCCCGTCTTCGTCGCGCTCGGCGCACGACTGGCCTTGGGGGAGCGGCTCGGGCGCGGCGGGGCCGTCGCCGTCGTCGGCGCGCTCGCCGGGCTCGGGGTGCTGATGCTCGGCGGCGATAGTTCGACCGTCCGCCCGTCGGGCGTGCTGCTCGGGCTGGTGTCGGCGGCCGGAGGGTCGTCGATGACGCTGCTCACGCGCCGCTGGGGTCGTGACGGCGGGGCGGACGCCGCCAGTACGTCCATCGGGGTGTTCGCCGTCACCAGCGTGCTGCTGCTGCCGTTCGCTCTGGCCGAGGGCCTCGTGCCGCACACCGCGCGGCCCGGGCTGCTGCTCTTGCTGCTGGCCTACCTCGCGGCCGTCCCCACGGCCCTCGCCTACGCCCTCTACTTCGCGGGCGCGGCCGCCGTACGGTCGGCCACCGTGTCCGTGATCATGCTGCTCGAGCCGGTCGGCGCGGCGGTGCTCGCCGTCGTCCTGCTCGGCGAGCGGCTGACGACGCCGACCCTCGCCGGCACGCTGCTCATGCTCGGGGCCGTCACGGGGCTCGCGGTGACGGAGGCGCGCGGAGCGCAACGGCCGGTGGCCTGACGCCGAGGGGCCCCGCCTTGTGGTGAGGGCCCCTTCGCTCAGGCTCCGCGGCGGCGCAGCAGATGCTCGCGCGCCGCCGCGTCACCCGGCCCGGACCGTTCCGTCAGCCTCTCCACGATCCGGTCCTGCACCTCGGGCGTCCGATGGTTCGCGTACTTGAACTTCGCCCGTACACCGGTGACTTCGAGCCGCACACCCCGCAGACCGGAAAGCAGTCGGCCGTAAGGAGCCTCGCCGACCGCCACCTCGGCGGAGCCGCCTTCCGGCTGGAAGTGGCCGACCTGGCGGTTGAGCAGCGCGGCCTTCTCTGCCGGGTCGTCCACGACATGGGCCCGGCAACGGAGTTGGACCGCCGCGTAGAAGCTGGTCGGTGTGCCGTGCTCGGGCGGGCTGTCCGGGGGCGCCTGCCAGGGGCCCGGGATGTACGCGTAGTCGTCGACCACGCTCAGCACGACCTCCGGGTTCGCCAGCAGCGCGGCCCACATCGGGTTCGGCCGGGCCAGATGTGTCAGGACCACACCGCGCGGGGCGTCGTACGTGAAGTGCAGCGGCTGGGCGTACGGCGGCTCGCCGTCCAGGCCGTTGACGACCAGCGTGCCGAAGTCGTGCACGGCCAGCCACCGTTGCCATTCGGCGTCGGCGTGGGGCGCGTCCCAGGGGTGGATCAGCATCACAGCGCCCGCAGGTAGTCGGGCAGTTCGGTCCCGGGGGCCAGGAGCGGGTCGGCGACCGGGGCCTCGTAGCCCTTGCGCAACGGGACCACTCCGGCCCAGTGCGGGAGGTCGAGGTCCTCGGGCTCGTCGTTGACGCCACCCGTGCGGATCTTCGCGGAGACCGCGTCCAGGTCGAGCCGGATCACGGCGGTGGCGGCCAACTCCTTCTTGTTGGCGGGCCGCGAGTCCTTGGAACGGCCGGCCACGACCTGGTCGACGAGCGCGTCCAGGGCGAGGAGCTTCTCCTCGGGGTCCGTCACGTCGTACGCGGTGCCGTGCACCACCACGGACCGGTAGTTCATCGAGTGGTGGAAGCCCGAGCGGGCCAGGATCAGCGCGTCGACGTGGGTCACCGTCAGGCACACCGGCAGCCCCGGGTCGGCCTGGCCGGTCATCCGCAGCGGACGCGAGCCCGTCGAACCGTGCACATAGAGCCGTTCGCCGACCCGGCCGAAGAGCGTGGGCAGCACGACCGGCGCGCCGTCCCGGACGAAGCCGAGATGGCAGACGCAGGCCTCGTCGAGTATCGCGTGCACGACCTCCTTGTCGTACGACGCCCGGTCCGGGGAGCGGGTGGGGACCGTACGGTCGGTCGCCGGGTAGGCGGTCGGCTGAGACGTCGGCTGCTGGGTCCCCTGCATGGCTCTCTCCATTTGCGGTCCATGTTGCACTAGTGCATAATCTACTTTGTGCTAGGAGGATACAAGATCCAAGGGCGTCGCGCAGCTGAGATCGCGGCGAGCGTCGAGCGTGCGGTGGGCTCCGGCGAGCTGGAACCGGGTCAACTGCTGCCGCCCATGAGGGAGTTGGCGGTCGAGCTGGAGGTGAATCCCAATACCGTCGCGGCCGCCTACCGGATCCTGCGGGAGCGCGGGGTCATCGAGACCGCGGGGCGCCGGGGCAGCAGAGTGCGGCCCAGACCGGCCACGACCGGGCGCGAGGCCGTCCGGGTGGATGTGCCCGAGGGGGTGCGCGACGTGGCGAACGGCAACCCGGACCCGGGGCTGCTGCCACCGCTGGCGAAGGTGTTCGCGGCGGCGGCCGAGCGGAACGACCGGGAGCCGGTCCTGTACGGCGACGCCGCCGTGGAGCCGGAACTGGCGCGCCTGGCCCGGGCCGCGCTGGACGCCGACGGGGTTCCGGACGGGCCTGTCCACGTCGCGTCCGGTTCACTCGACGTCGTCGAGCGCGTCCTCGCGGTCCACCTCAAGCCCGGCGACACCGTCGCCGTCGAGGATCCCGGCTGGGGCAGCCTGCTCGACCTCGTCCCGGCGGTCGGGTTGCGCACGGCTCCCGTCCGCGTCGACGACGAGGGGCCGCTCCCGGACGATGTGCGTCGGGCGCTGGGAGCGGGGGCGCGAGCACTGATCGTGACCGACCGGGCGCAGAACCCGACCGGGGCGGCGGTGAGTGCGGGGCGTGCGAAGGCGTTGCGGGCGGTACTGAAGGAGTACCCGCAGGTGCTGCTCATCGAGGACGACCATGGGCACGGCATCGTGGATCTGCCGCTGCATCCCTTGGCCGGTGTCACTCACAGCTGGGTCTTCGTGCGGTCGGCGGCCAAGGCGTACGGGCCGGATCTGCGGTTGGCCGTGTTCACCGGCGACGCCGTGACGGTCGACCGGGTGCGGGGGCGGCAGCGGGTCGGGCCCGGTTGGGTGAGCCGGATCGGTCAGCGGGCCCTGGCGGGGCTGTGGGCCGAGGGTGCGGTGGACACCAGGGCCGTGTCGGCGGCGTATGCCGGGCGGCGGGACGTGCTGATCGGGGCTCTGGCGGATCGCGGTATCGCCGCGCACGGCCGCAGTGGCATGAACGTGTGGATTCCGGTGCCGGACGAGACCGGGGCGGTGGCCCGGCTGCTGCACGCGGGGTGGGCGGTGGCCCCCGGGGCCCGCTTCCGGATGGGTGCGGGTCCCGGGATCCGGGTCACGGTGTCGACGTTGACACAGAGGGAGGCGGTGTCGCTGGCGGAGGCGATCGCTGCGGCGGTGGGGGCGGGGCCGGTGCGGGGATATGTCTAACGGGATGTGAGGTCGTGTTTCGGGTGCGGCACGGTGGGGGCTGATCGCTCTCCCACTCTCGGCTTCGCTCGAGCGGGGGGACCCCCATCGCGGCGGAGCCGCAGATCGATACGGCCCCGCGCCCCTGGCGGGGCGCTGTGGTGCACCTGCGTCAATGCCGCACCCGCAAGCACGATCACCGCACCGATTGGGGTCGACCAGCTCAGCGACTCCCCGAGGATCGCGACGCCCGCTGCCGTGGCGATGACCGGGATGAAGTACGTGACCATCTGGGCCGTGGTCGGGCCGACTTCGGCGACCAGGCCGTACTGGATGAGGAGGGCCAGGCCCGTCCCCAGGGTGCCCAGGGCGGCGATCGCCAGCAGGGGCGTCACGGCGAAACGACTGGGCAGGTCGGTGAACAGCGGGGTCACGACCGTCAGTTGCAGTGTCGCCAACAGCAACTGGGCGCCGGTCATGGAGAGGTGGGAATGACCGGCCCCGGCCAGCGTGCGGCGGATGTAGATCCAGCCGATCGGGTAGCTCAGCGAGGCCAGCAGGGCCATCGCGGTGCCGCGGGCGTCCAGGCCATGGAAGCCCTGCCAGGCGCCCAGGACCGTCAGGACGCCGAGGAAGCCGAGGCCGAGACCGGCGACCCGGGTGCGGGTGGGGCGGTCCTCCGACAGGGCGACCAGCGACAGGGCCATGCCCCACAGCGGCGAGGTCGCGTTGCAGATGCCCGCGAGTGTGGACGGGATCGTCAGCTCCGCGTAGGCGAAGAGAGAGAAGGGCAGCGCGTTCACCAAGAACGCGGCCACCGCCAGATGCCCCCAGGTGCGCGCCCCGCGCGGCAGCCGCTCCCGCTTCACCGCCATCGCCGCCGCCAGTACCGCCGTCCCGAACAGCAGCCGGCCCAGCGTGACCTGGAAGGGCGCGTACCCCTCGGTGCCCACCTTGATGAGCAGGAAGCTGAAGCCCCAGATCAAAGAGAGGGCGGCGAAGCGCAGACGCCAGTCGAGGGTGCGGGTCCGGGTGTGGACGGCGGTGGTCATGGGACAACCCTGACGCCGAACACCGCGTAGCACAATCGAGATTTTTGCCCCGGTATCTCGTAGCATTGCTTATATGTTGAACCTGGAGCGCCTGCGCACCCTCGACGCCCTCGCCCGGCACGGCTCGGTGAGCGGCGCCGCCGCGGGGCTGCACATCACGACCTCGGCCGTCTCGCAGCAGATGTCCAAGCTGGAGCGTGAGGTCGGCCAGCAGCTCCTCGCCAAGAACGGCAGGGGAGTGCGGCTCACGGACGCCGGCCGGCTGCTCGCCGAGCACGCGGGCCGCATTCTGTCCCAGGTCGAGCTCGCGCAGTCCGATCTGGAGGCCCAACGCGGGCAGGTCGTCGGCGAGTTGAGGCTGTCGGCGTTCCCGACCGCCGCGCGCGGACTGTTCCCCGCCGCGCTCGCCGCCCTCAAGGCGGAGCACTCCGCGCTGCGGGTCCGCTCCTGCGAGCTGGAGCCGGAGCTCGGAATCGCGGGGGTGGTCCGCGGCGACCTCGACCTCGCCGTGGTCCTGGACTGGTACAACAAGCCGATGCCGCTGCCGGACGGTTTGGTCAAGGCATCCGTCCTGGACGACCCGGCGGATGTCGCGATGCCGGTCGGGCACCGGCTCGCCGACCGTGACGAGGTGGACCTCGCCGAGTTCGCCGGGGACGAGTGGATCACCTGGGGGCAGGGCGAGTTCTGTCACGAGTGGCTGATGTTCACCCTGCGCTCCAAGGGCATCGAGCCCATCGTCGGTCACCGCGCCGCCGAGACCCACACCCAACTCGGGCTCGTCGCAGCGGGGTTGGGCATCTGCATCGCTCCGCTGCTGGGCCGCCACCCGATGCCCGACGGAGTCGTCACCGTCCCGCTCAAGCAGCGGGTCCGACGGCATGTGTACGTCGTCTGGCGCGCGGACGCCGACCGCCGCCCGTCGATCAGGGCGGCGGTCGAGGCGCTGCGCGAGGCCGCGGCGAGCGTCGGCTGAACCGCCCTACAGGGCAGCGAGCTTGCGGAAGTCCCAGGACACGATCTTGTCCGGCGTCAGCCGCATCCACGCATGCCGTCCGTCGTGCGGCATCTCGTCGAGCCCGAAGTTCTTGCGCGCGAACAGCGTCTCCGGGACGTCGAGTTCGGCGTACAGATCCCCGACGCGCGGGGACTCGCCCACGAACTCCACGGCCCCGGACAGCTCGACGCCACGCAACTCGTCGTAGTCCTCACCGGTGTCGACCACGATCGCGACCCGGGGATCGCGGCGCAGGTCGGTCCAGCGCTTGCTCTTCACCACCGAGTACAGCCACAGCGAGGTGCCGTCCCAGGCGAACCAGAGCGTGCTGACATGCGGGGCGCCACCCGTCGACACGGTGGCGACCCGGCAGGTGCGCTGGCTGGTGAGGAACTCGTCCAGCTCGCCCGGTGTCATCATGATCTTCCGGCCCCGGCGCTGAGTGACGGTCATGCGGCCCCCTCTTCCTTCTCCCACGTCGTGCCAGAGGAGAGATCCTCTGACATCACGTCAGAAAAGGATGCGGCGTCTTCCGTCCCCACGCAATGGTGGCTACGCTCCCCGCTCCACCGTCGGCGACCAGGGGGCGACCGTGCCGTCGAACGAACAGCTCAGCGAGCTTCTCGAACCGCACTCCACGGTGCTGCTCACCGTCGAGTGCCAGCAGGGTGTCGTGGGCCCGGACGGCGCACTGCCCGAACTCGCCAAGGAGGCACGGTCGTCGGGCGCCCTCGCCAACGTCGCCCGCTTGGTGGCCGCCGCCCACGAGAGCGGGATCCAGGTGATCCACGCCCTCGCCGAACGCCGCCCCGACGGCCGCGGCGCCAACCGCAACGCCCGACTCTTCCGCGCCGCCGAACGGCTCCCCGTCCAGCAGCTGTCCGGCACCAGCGCGGTCCGGATCGCGGCCCCGATCGAGGTCACCGAGGAGGACCTCGTCGTACGACGACTGCACGGGCTGTCGCCGATCCAGGGCACCGACGTCGACCCCCTGCTGCGCAACCTCGGCTGCCGCACCCTCGTCGTCACCGGCGTCTCCGCCAACGTGGCGATCCCCAACGCCGTGTTCGACGCGGTCAACCGCGGCTACACCGTGGTCGTCCCGACGGACGCGATCGCCGGGGCGCCCTCCGACTACACCCCCGCGATGATCCGCAACACCCTCGCGTTGGTGGCGACCCTGGCGACCACGGCCGACGTGGTCGCCTGTCTCACGGGAGCGCGATCGAGTCGCCGCTCACAGTGATCTTCTGCTCGGGCAGCGGCTGGGTGGCGGGCCCCTTCTTCACACTGCCGTCGGACACCGAGAACTCGCTCTTGTGGCACGGACAGGTGATGACCCCGTCGGAGATGCCCGTCACCGCGCATCCCTGGTGGGTGCACTTCGACGAGAAGGCCTTGAACTCGCCCGCCGCGGGCTGGGTGACCACCACGCCCGCGTCCTTGAAGATCTTGCCGCCACCCTCGGGTATGTCCGACGTCTTCGCGAGCGCGGTGCCGGAGGCGGAGGCGGACCCGTCGTCGTCCGACCCGCACGCGTTCAGCGTGATGGCGAGCCCCGCCGCCCCCACCGCCGCCACGACGGTGCGCCGACTCGGTGCCGAGGTGGGATGAAGCGATTCGCTGGACATGGTCACGTCCCCTTCCACGGATATCTCGTGAACTGCCCAGGGGTACGGACCCGGCGTGCCCGTTGTTCAGCCACCCCTCGGTAACCTGGGGCGATGCTCAAGGAAGCCATCGCGACCCGCTACATCACGCCCCTGCGTGAGGGCGGCTCGCTGCCGGGGCTCGTCGAGGCCGACGATCTCGGGACCTACGTCATCAAGTTCACCGGCGCCGGGCAGGGCCGCAAGACGCTCGTCGCCGAGGTCGTCGTCGGTGAACTCGCCCGCCGCCTCGGCCTGCGGGTACCCCGGCTGGTGACGCTCGCCCTGGACCCGGTGCTCGGCCTCGGCGAACCCGAGCCGCAGGTGCAGGACCTGCTCCGCGGCAGCGGCGGCGCCAACCTCGGCATGGACTTCCTCTCCGGAGCCCTCGGCTTCGACCCGCTCGCCTTCACGGTGGACCCGCAGGAGGCCGGCCGGATCGTCTGGTTCGACGCGCTCGTCAACAACGTCGACCGCTCCTGGCGCAACCCCAACCTGCTGATGTGGCACGGCGATCTGTGGCTCATCGACCACGGCGCGACCATGATCTGGCACCACAACTGGCCCGGCGCCGACGCCTCCGCGGCCCGCCCCTACGATGCCTGCGACCACGCCCTCGCGCGCTTCGGGCCGGACGTCGAGGCCGCCGCCGCGCACCTGGCACCCCTCGTCACCGAGGACCTCCTCGCCGAGGTCACCGCCGAGATCCCGGACGTCTGGCTGGCCGACGAACCCGGCTTCGACAGCGCGGCCGAGCTGAGAGCGGCCTACGCGCGGCCCCTGCTGGCCCGCGCCCCCCTCATCCACGAGCGCATCCAGGGGATCAAGTGAGCGAGCGCCATATCCACATGGCCGGCAGTGTGGTCGAGCGCCACATCATCAAGGGCGGGCAGGGCAGCGACCGGGACGTCTACGAGTACGCCGTCCTGCGCCTCGTCCCGCGCATCGAGCGCGGCGAGTGCATCAACGCCGGTGTGCTCGTCTACTGCCGTGCGAAGGGCTACGTCGGTGCCCGCACCCACCTCGACGAGGCCCGCCTGCTGGCGCTCGACCCGGCGGCGGACGTGGCCGGGGTGCGCGCGGCGCTGAGCGCCGTGGAGCGCGTCTGCGCGGGCGGCGGCGCGGCGGGGCCGGCGGCCCCGGACGACGCCGGGCGGCGGTTCCGCTGGCTGGTCGCGCCCCGCTCGACGGTGGTCCAGCCGGGGCCCGTGCACACCGGACTCACCACCGATCCGGCGGCCGAGCCCGAGCGACTGCTGGACCTCCTGGTCAGGTAATGGATCACACCCGGGCCGCGTGACGTTGACACCGAGTGCCAGGGCTTCTAGCGTCACGTCTGCCGAAGGTACTAAGCGGTCGCTCACCGATTGGGCCGCACATTCTTCAAGGGCGAGGAGAACGAGCAATGTCCACCACTGAGCAGCGGGTAGCCATCGTCACCGGCGGAGCCCGGGGCATCGGCGCCACCACCGCCGTACGACTGGCCGCCGAGGGCCGCGCGGTCGCCGTGATCGACCTCGACGAGGCCGCCTGCAAGGACACCGTCGAGAAGATCACCGCGGCGGGCGGCAAGGCGATCGCGGTCGGCGCGGACGTCTCCGACGAGGCCCAGGTCGAGGCGGCCGTCGCCCGGGTCGTCGCCGAGCTCGGCGCCCCGACGATCCTCGTCAACAACGCGGGCGTGCTCCGCGACAACCTGCTGTTCAAGATGAGCGTCGCGGACTGGGACACCGTCCTCGGCGTCCACCTGCGCGGCTCCTTCCTGATGACGAAGGCCGTCCAGAAGCACATGGTCGACGCCGGCTTCGGCCGCGTGGTCAACCTGTCCTCCTCCTCGGCGCTCGGCAACCGCGGCCAGGCCAACTACTCCGCCGCCAAGGCCGGTCTCCAGGGCTTCACCAAGACCCTCGCCATCGAGCTCGGCAAGTTCGGCATCACCGCCAACGCCGTCGCCCCCGGCTTCATCGCCACCGACATGACCGCCGCCACCGCGGCCCGCGTCGGCATGGGCTTCGAGGAGTTCAAGGCCGCGGCCGCCACCCAGATCCCCGTCGCCCGTGTCGGCGAGCCCGAGGACATCGCCAACGCGATCGCCTTCTTCACCGACGAGGCCGCCGGCTTCGTCTCCGGCCAGGTGCTGTACGTGGCCGGCGGACCGCTCGACTAGGGATCACGGACATGACTGAACTTCCTGAGCTCTCCGGCAAGGTAGCCCTCGTCACGGGCGCCAGCCGCGGTATCGGCTACGGCGTCGCCGAGGCGTTCGTCGCCCGCGGCGACCGCGTGATCATCACCGGCCGCAACGAGGACGCCCTGAAGGAGGCCGTCGAGCAGCTCGGCGCCGACCGCGTCGTCGGCGTCGCCGGCAAGGCCCACGACGAGGAGCACCAGGCCGTCGCCGTCGCGCGCGCCATGGAGGCCTTCGGCCGCGTCGACTACCTGGTCAACAACGCCGGCACCAACCCGGTGTTCGGGCCGATCGCCGACCTCGACCTGAACGTGGCCCGCAAGGTGTTCGAGACCAACGTGATCTCGGCGCTCGGCTTCGCGCAGAAGACCTGGCACGCCTGGCAGAAGGACAACGGCGGCGCGATCGTCAACATCGCCTCCGTCGCGGGCGTCGCGCCCTCGCCCTTCATCGCCGCGTACGGCGTCAGCAAGGCCGCCATGATCAACCTGACCGCGCAGCTCGCCCACGAGTTCGCGCCCAAGGTGCGGGTCAACGCGATCGCCCCGGCGGTCGTGAAGACCAAGTTCGCGCAGGCCCTGTACGAGGGCCGGGAGGCCGAGGCCGCCGCGTCCTACCCGCTGGGCCGGCTCGGTGTGCCCTCCGACATCGGCGGCGCCGCGGCGTTTCTGACCTCCGCGCAGTCCGACTGGATCACCGGGCAGACGCTCGTCGTCGACGGCGGCATCTTCCTCAACGCCGGCGTCGGCTGACCGACCCCGCACACATCACGGGCGCCTCTGGCCACCAGGGGCGCCCGTGTTCACGTACAGCACCTGCACAGGCCGTCGACAAGGCCGACACAACAGCACCTCCTGTCCACAAGCCGGAGGACCCGGTTCAGGCCGCGTAAAGCTGCGGTATGGTCTGCCAACCCTTGGTATGGCAGCTCGAGGAGCGTGCGCGTGTTCAACCGGATCAGAGGCCTTCGGCGGATAGCAGCCATCGCATCCATATCCTCGTTGGTGGCCGGATGTGGTGTGTTCTCCTCGGATTCCTCCGATGGCGGGGACCCGATCGTCGTCGGAACCACCAGTGCCCCGGCCACGCTGGACCCCGCGGCCTCCTGGGACAATTCCTGGGAGCTGTTCCGCAACGTCTATCAGACGCTCCTGAACTACTCCCCCGGTGGCACCGAACCCGAGCCCGACGCCGCTGAGAGCTGCGAGTTCACGGACGCGTCGAGCACCGAGTACAGCTGCACGCTGCGCGAGGGCCTGAAGTTCTCCAACGGGCACACACTGGACGCCAAGGCCGTCAAGTACTCGTTCGACCGGATCAAGAAGATCAACGTCAACGGTGGCCCCGCGGGCCTGCTGGGCACTCTCTCCCGAGTGCAGGTGAGGGGCGATCGCGAGGTCGTCTTCCAGCTCAGCCAGCCCGACGCCACTTTCCCCCTGGTGCTCACCACGCCCGCCATGTCGATCGTGGACCCCGAGGAGTACTCCGCGACCGAGATCCGCAAGGACGGCGGGATCAGCGGCTCCGGGCCCTACACCCTCGACGCTTTCGATGAGGGCGAGAAGGCCGAACTCGTCCGCAACGACAACTACAAGGGCATAGCGGACAGCAAGAACGACGCCGTCACCATCCGCTACTTCCAGCAGTCGGACGACATGGTCAAGGCCCTCAGGAACAAGGAGATCTCGGTCGTCTACCGCGGCCTCGCCGCCTCCGACACCGTGGACATCGAGGACAACCAGCGCAAGGAGGGGCTCCAGCTCGTCGAGAACGCCACCTCCGAGATCAGTTACCTGGTGTTCAACCCCAGCGACCCCTGGGCCGCGAAGCCCGCGGTCCGCAGGGCCGTCGCCCAGATCGTCGACCGCGCGGCGCTCGTGCACAAGGTCTACAAGGACACCGTCCAGCCGCTGTACTCGATGGTCCCGGCCGGACTCACCGGCCACACCACGGGCTTCTTCGACGACTTCGGAAGCCCCAGCGTGACCAAGGCCAAACGGTTCCTCACGCAGGCGGGGATCACCGAGCAGGTCCCGCTGACCCTCTGGTACACCAGCGACCGCTACGGCTCGACGACCAAGCCCGCCTTCGAGGAGCTGAAGCGGCAGCTGGAGGCCTCCGGCCTCTTCACGGTCACCCTCAAGAGCCGCCCGTGGAAGACCTACGTCGAGGGCTACCAGAAGGGCGAGTACCCGGTGTTCGGGCGCGGTTGGTTCCCCGACTTCAACGACGCCGACAACTTCATCGCACCCTTCGTGGGTGAGCAGAACGCGCTCGGCACCCCGTACGACGCCCCCGAGATCACCGGCAAGCTGCTGCCGGAGTCGCGCGCGGAGAGCGACCGCGGGGCCGTGACCCAGCAGATCGAGGACGCTCAGCAGATCCTCGTGGACGACGCACGGCTGCTGCCGCTGTGGCAGGGCAAGCAGTACGTGGCCGCGGACGAGGAGATCGGCGGCCTGGAGAACGTCATCGACCCGGCGACCATGATGACGATGTGGGAGCTGTACCGGAAGACCAGCTGGTAGCGGCGCACTGTCAGTGGTCGCCTGTAGGTTCTGAGACCTGAAGTGACCGCACGACATAAGGACGTTGACGTGACCGACATCGCCATGCTGCCCGAGTCCTGGCGCGGGGTCCTGGGCGACGAGCTCCAGCAGCCCTATTTCAAGGAGCTGACCGAGTTCGTCGAGGAGGAGCGGGCGAAGGGTCCCGTCTATCCGCCGCGCGAGGAGGTCTTCGCCGCGCTGGACGCGACGCCGTACGACAAGGTGAAGGTCCTGATCCTCGGTCAGGATCCGTACCACGGCGAGGGCCAGGGCCACGGTCTGTGCTTCTCGGTGCGCCCCGGGGTCAAGACGCCGCCCTCGCTCCGGAACGTCTACAAGGAGATGAAGGAGGAGCTGGGCACGCCCATCCCGGACAACGGCTATCTGCTGCCGTGGGCCGAGCAGGGCGTCCTGCTGCTCAACGCGGTGCTCACCGTCCGGGCCGGCGAGGCGAACTCGCACAAGGCCAAGGGCTGGGAGAAGTTCACCGACGCGGTCATCCGCGCGGTGGCCGACCGGCCCGACCCGGCGGTCTTCGTGCTGTGGGGCAACTACGCCCAGAAGAAGCTCCCGCTGATCGACGAGAGCCGGCACATCGTGGTCAAGGGTGCGCACCCCTCGCCGCTGTCGGCGAAGAAGTTCTTCGGCTCCCGCCCGTTCACGCAGATCAACGAGGCGGTGGCGCTCCAGGGCCACGAGGCGATCGACTGGGCGATCCCGAACCTGGGCTGACTGCCGCCGGGCCGGTTCCCCGTCGGACCGGCCCGGTGCCGCCTGACCGGGATTGTCGGTGGGGGCCGTTAGCGTCGGGTGGTATTGCCCGACGAGTGCCCGGAGGACGCGGTGGCGGAGCGACAGGAGCAGACGGCGCCCGATGCCGTGATGACGCGGATCGGGCAGGTCGTCATGCTGCATCACGCGGGGGATCGCGAAGAGGCCCGGCACCGCTTCCTGGACCTGTGGGCGGAGATCGGCGAGGACGGCGACCCGCTGCACCGCTGCACCCTCGCCCACTACATGGCCGACACCCACGACGACCCCTCGGACGAACTCGCTTGGGACCTGAGGGCGTTGACGGCCGCCGAGGAACTCACGGACGACCGTCTCGCCGAGCACGAGAGCGCGCTCGCGGTCAGGGCGCTGTACCCCTCGCTGCATCTGAACCTGGCGGCCGACTATGTGAAGCTCGGCCGCTCCGACGCCGCCCGCACGCATCTGCGCCGGGCGCGAGGGGCGGCGGAATCACTCGGCGACGACAGTTACGGGGACGGGGTACGGGCGGCGATCAGCCGACTGGAGCTGCGGCTCGGGGAAGGCGGTTCCTCCGGCACCGCAGGGTGGGGGCCGCCGCGACAGCGGCCCTGAGGTGGCGGAGGCGGGGCGGCGCGGCCGGTGGGGCGGTCGGTGAGGCGGCAATCCGATCGGCTGGCACCCAGTCCGGCATCCTCGCGGCGCTTGGCCCCGCGCCTCGCGGCGCCTTGCGGTGTCCCGCCCCGCACCTAGCGGCGTTTCACCCGGCGGCTGCCGCGCCTCGGCCAGCACCGTCGCACGCCTGGCTGATGCCCGCCGCGCATGTCTGGCGGACGCCTGCATGACCTTGGGTCACACCCGCCCGGCCCCTGGCTTGCGCCCGCCCGGCCCCTGGCTTGCGCCCGCCCGGCCCCTGGCTTGCGCCCGCCTGGCTTGGCTTGCGCCCGCCTGGCTTGGCTTGCGCCCGCCTGGCTTGGCTTGCGCCCGCCTGGCTTGGCTTGCGCCCGCCTGCCCGGCCCTGGCTGGCGCCCGCCCCGCGGCAGGCTTGGCTTGCGCCCGCCTGCCCGGCCCTGGCTGGGGCCCGCCCCGCGGCCCCGGCTAACGCCCGTACGTCCGCTCGCAGATCACCGCCTCCGGGCTGTCCTTGCGCCAGCCGCCGTACTGCTTGCCGAGCTTGCAGACGTCCGGGTTTTTCGGGACCTGGCCGGCGACGTCGGGAATCTCGACGTGTGGACGCGGGGCCTCGGGGTGTCCGGGGTGGGGATGGGCCGGCCGGGCGTGCGGCTGTTGCCCGGGCGCCGGCGCGGCGGCGGAGGAGGGGGGTGCCTCCTTCGGTAGGGGCGTACTCCGTCCCGACTTGCGGGACGACTCGATCAGTTGCAGGGCCTCCTGGGCCGGTGCCTGCACGACCTGCGGCTCCGCCCGGCCGTCGGGCCGGGGCGCCGTCGGCTGCGACGGCGCCACCGGTGGACCCGGGGCGACGGATGGGTGCTGGACGGTCACACAGCCGGAGAGGGCCGAGACGGCCACGGTGACCAGGAGCGTTGCGGTGGTCGTCGTTCGATGCACCCGCGCAACTCTGCTGGGTCGCGCCGGGTTTGGTACAGCGGACCAGCGGAGGTTGCCCCGCACGGGTGATCTCCGGCCCCGTACGGAGGGCGGGGCCTCCGCGAGGGTGACGTCAGTCGCCGGTCGCGCCGTCGAGGCGCTCGCGGAGCAGGTCGGCGTGGCCGTTGTGGCGGGCGTACTCCTCGATCATGTGGGTGTAGATCCACCGCAGGTTGAAGCGCTCGCCGGTGCGCCGGTGCTTGCCCGCGGACATGTCGTCCAGCCCGAGGCCGGCCGCGTTGCGCCGGGCGACCTCGATCTCGGCCTGCCAGGTGGCGTGGGCCTCCTCCCAGGTGTCCGCCTCGGTGAGATGGAACTCGCCGTCCGGGTCCTCGTCGCTGTAGTAGAGCGGCCCCTGATCGTCGTCGGCCAGCACCTTGCGGAACCAGCCCCGCTCGCACTCCGCCAGATGCCGCACCAGCCCCATCAGGGACAGTTCGGAGGGCTCCACGGCGGCGGTCCTGAGTTGGGCGTCGGTCAGGCCCTCGCACTTCCAGGCCAAGGTCTGCCGGTGGTAGTCGAGCCAGCCTTCCAGCATGGTCCGCTCGTCGGCGTCGGTGGCGGGTTCACTTCGCTGCGTCGTCATGCCCGCATCGTGTCCCAATCCACCAGGTCCGGCCACGTATTTCAGGCGCCGAGCATCCCGTCGAGCAGTTCCCGCAGCCCCGCCCGGACCTCCTCCGGCCCCGGCACCCGCGTACTGAACGACCCGGCCACGCAGGAGAACATCAGCCCGTCCGCCCAGGCCACCAGGGACAGCACATGCCGGTCCGGTTCGGTGGAGCCCATGGCCGTGACGAGGACGGCGAGCTGGTCCCGGAAGCGGGCGCCGGTGGCGTCGAAGTAGGCCCGCAGCTCGGGGCGGCGCGTGGCCTCCAGGGCCAGTTCGTAGCGGGCGAGGGTCAGTTCGCGGTGGTGGGTGAGGGCGCGGTGCGTCGCCAGCGCCAGCGCCTCCACCAGCGCGGGGAGGCCGGCCTGCGGGTCCGGCATCTCGTCGAGCGCCAGCACCTTGGCCTCGCGGTCGGCCAGCCGGCGCACCGCCAGCTCCAGCAGCGCCTGTCGGGTGCGGGCGAGATTCGACGTGGAGCCCTGGGGCAGCGCGGCCACCTCGTCGACGGCCCGGTGGGTGAGCCCGCGCATTCCGCGCTCGGCGAGCAGCGCGAGCGCGGTGTCGGCGACGAGATCGGTACGGGAGGCCGGGGCCGGTTCGGTGCGTACGGGCATGGAGCTCAATCTACCCGGCGCACTACAGCTGTAGTACGGTTGGTGTGGAACTACACCTGTAGTGAGGAGTGGTCATGACACAGACCCGGCGCGTCGTCGTCATCGGCGGCGGCATATGCGGCCTGACCGCGGCCGCCGCCCTGCACCTGAGCGGCAGGCAGGTCACCGTCCTGGAGCGGGCCCGCTCCCTGGAACCGGTCGGCGCCGCCATCTCCCTGGCCCCCAACTCCCTGCGCGCCCTGGACGTCATCGGCATCGGCGACGAGATCCGCGACCTCGCCGCCTGGACGGGCGACGGAGGCCTGCGCACCCCCGGCGGGCGCTGGCTCTCCCGCTCCAGTGCCGCCGCCGCGGCCGAGCGCTTCGGCGGCCCGCTCGTGCTGCTGCACCGGGCCACCCTCATCAACAGCCTGGCCGCACTGCTCCCCCCGGACGCCATCCGCACGGCTGCCGAGAGCACCCTCGTCGACCCCGGCGACGCCCACCGCCCGGCCCGCGTGCGGACGCCCGACGGCGAGCTGGAGGCCGACCTCGTCATCGCCGCCGACGGCGTCCGCTCCGCCGTACGCGCCACGCTGTTCCCGGACCACCCCGGCGCCGTCCACTCCGGTTTCACCACCTGGCGTGTGGTGATCCCCGTGCCCGCCACGGAGTTCGCCTCGCACGAGACCTGGGGCCGGGGCCGCATCTGGGGCACCCACCCGCTCAAGGACGGCCGGGTCTACGCGTACGCCGCCGCCCTGGCGCCCGCGGGGGAGCGGGCCCCGGACGAGAGGGCCGAACTCGTCCGCCGCTACGGCGACTGGCACGACCCCATCCCCGCCGTTCTCGCCGCGGCCCGCCCCGAGGACGTCCTGCGCCACGACGTCCACCACATCGCCGAACCCCTGCCCGCCTTCCATCACGGCCGGGTCGCCCTCCTCGGCGACGCCGCGCACGCCATGCCCCCGACCCTCGGCCAGGGCGGCAACCAGGCGATCGAGGACGCGGTCGTCGTGGCGCACCATGCGGACGACCTGGCCGCGTATTCGGCGGCACGCCTTCCCCGTACGACCGCCATAGCCCGCCAGGCCGTCAGGATCGGACGCCTCAACATGACGCCGAACCGCGCCCTCATGGCCGTACGCAACTCCGCGATCGCCGCGCTCTCCCTCGCCGGTCCGGCCCTCTTCCTGCGCGGATTCGACGGCATCGCCGACTGGCGGCCGCCGCAGCCGCCGTATGCTTCGGTCGTGTCAGGCGCGGGCAAGCGGTAGGGAGAACCCAGTAGTGAAGGTCGGCTGCATCGGACTCGGCGACATCGCCCGCAAGGCCTATCTGCCGGTGCTCGGCGCTCTGCCCGGCGTCGAACTCCATCTGCAGACCCGCACCCCGGCCACGCTGGCCCGGGTCGCCGACGGCCTCCGTCTGCCCGGGGCCCAGCGGCATCAGGACCTCGACTCACTTCTCGCCGTCGGGCTCGACGCCGCCTTCGTGCACGCGCCCACCGTCGTGCACCCCGAGATCGTGACGCGGCTGCTGGAGGCGGGCGTACCGACGTACGTCGACAAGCCGCTGGCGTACGAACTCGCCGACTCGGAGCGGCTGGTGGCCCTCGCGGAGGAGCGGGAGGTGTCTCTCGCGGTCGGCTTCAACCGGCGCTACGCGCCCGGGTACGCACAGTGCGCCGACCATCCGCGCGAGCTGATCCTCATGCAGAAGAACCGGATCGGGCTGCCGGAGGAGCCGCGGTCGATGATCCTCGACGACTTCATCCATGTCGTCGACACCCTGCGCTTTCTGGCGCCGGGCCCGGTCGACGACGTCACCGTGCGCGCCCGGGTCCAGGACGGTCTGCTGCATCACCTCGTGCTCCAGCTCTCGGGGGACGGCTTCACCGCGCTCGGCGTGATGAACCGGCTCAGCGGCTCGGCCGAGGAGATCCTGGAGGTGTCGGGGCAGGACACCAAGCGTCAGGTGGTCAACCTCGCCGAGGTCATCGACCACAAGGGGCAGCCGACCGTGCGACGGCGCGGGGACTGGGTTCCGGTCGCCCGGCAGCGGGGTATCGAGCAGGTCGTCATGGCCTTCCTGGACGCCGTGCGCGCGGGGAAGGTGGTCAGCGCCCGGGACGCGCTGGCGACCCATGAGCTGTGCGAGCGGGTGGTACGCGCGGTCCGGGAGCGGGCCGCCTGAGCCGCAGGGCCCGGACTCCCTGCCCCGCGCACCAGACGGCGACGATGAGCAGCGCCGCGTGGGGCACCCAGTCGCCGAAGCGGACGTATGGCGTGACACCCGTGGCCAGCGGTACCTCGTAGACCGTCGTCGCGCTCGCGCTCGTGCCGAGCCATGAACCGACCCGCTCTCCCTCCGGGCCGTAGACGGCCGAGACACCGGTCAGGGTCGAGTGGACCATCGGGCGGCCCGTCTCGGCGGCGCGCAGGGCGGCGAGCGAGGCGTGCTGCTCGGGGGCCCAGCTGTGCTGGAAGGACGACGTCGACGACTGGGCGATCAGTACCTCGGCACCGTCCTCGGCGAGATGCCGGCTCATGTCGGGGAACGCGGACTCGAAGCAGACCATCGGACCGACCCTCAGCCCGTGGCCGACGTCCATCACGACCTGTTCGGAGCCCTGCCTGCGGTTCTCGCCCGCCGCCTTGCCGACCGAGGTCGCCCAGCCGAGCAGTGAGCGGAAGGGGATGTACTCGCCGAAGGGCACGAGCCGCATCTTGTCGTAGCGGTCGCCGGTGAGGCCGTCGGGGCCGACGAGCACGGAACTCTTGTAGATGCCGGGCTTGTCGGAGCGCCGTGCGTCCACGTTGACGAGGATGTCGGCGCCGGTCTCGCTCGAGAGCGCGGCGAGCCGGCGGGCGAGGTCGGGCCGGTCGACGAGGTCGAAGCCGACACTGCTCTCGCCCCACACGACCAGGTCGACGTCCTGCCCGGCCAGTTGACGGGTGAGCTGTTCCTCGCGGGCGAAGCGCCGGTCGCCGCCCTCGATGACGCCCGGCTGTACGACGGCGATCCGCAGGCCGCCGTCGGCGTCCGGGCGCGGTGACCACATCCAGGCCGCCGAGCCGGCGGCGGCCGTGGCCATGAGAGCGGCCATGGCGGGAACGCGGGACTGCCGGACGGTGATCAGCACGGCGACCGCGACGTTCACGGCCACCACCAGGAAACTGATCAGCCACACCCCGCCCACCGAGGCCAGCCGCAGCGCCGGCTCCACCTCCCACTGACTGGCGCCGAGCATCCCCCACGGCCCGCCGAGGCCCTGCCAGGAACGGACGAGCTCCACCAGCAGCCAGCCCGAGGGCAGGACGAGAAGGGCGCCGCAGATCCGGCCGCGCGAGGGCGTCCCGGTGAGGAAGCGGCGGACCAGCCATCCCCAGGGCGCCCACAGCGAGCCGAGGAGGGCCGCGATGACGAACGTGAACACATGCAGGCTCGGCAGCAGCCAGTGGTGCATGGCCAGCATGAAGCCGAGCCCGCCGAACCAGCCGTCGTACGCCGCCCTCTTCCCGGTCGGAGCGGAGCGGACCACGGCGATCCAGGGGACCAGGGCGACGTAGGCGAACCACCACAGGGACGGGGCGGGGAAGGCGAGCACGGGCAGGGCGCCGGAGAGCGCGACGACGGTGGAACGCCGCCAGGGGGAGGTGAGCCAGTGGCCGAGCGTCTTCATACGGCGCCTCCTACCCCGTGCGTCCCTCCAGTGTGCGTGGTGCGGACGCCCCGGGGACAGAGGGCGTCGGCTCAGTTGATCATGGACGTGGGGCGGGGGCCGGGAGGCGCCGCCACTTCTCCTGCACGACGACCTCGCGGAGCCGCCAGCCGTCGTGCGTGCGCAGCAGCCCGAAGGCGTAGCGGCCGCCGCAGATGAAGTCCGGGGCCGCACCGGATCCGTCGCCGTCCCGGTCGATGCGCATCGGATTGACGTAGTCGGCCCGGACGCGGGCCGTGTCGCCCGTGTCGTGGTCCCACTGGCCGAAGGTGATACGCCGGTTGACGATCAGATGCTGCCGCATCGAGAACACCCGCAGGCTCTCCGTGAGCCAGGTGGCGACCTGCCCGGCGTCTCCCTCGACACCGCCGGCCGAGCGGTAGTCAGCGCGTCCGTCCGGGGTGAACAGCTTTCGGTACCCCTCCCAGTCGCCGTCGTCCACGGCCACCGCGTACTCGGTGATCAGTTCGTCGACGGCCAGCCGGTCCATCACGGTGGCGAGCTCCACACGCTGCGTCATCGGCTCAGTGTTGGGCATGGGGCGGGCGGGGCCAAGAGGCGTGCGGTGACATTCGGGTGGTGGGCCGGGTCGCGACTCAGGGCGCCGCCTGCTCGTCGAGGACGTCGGCCGCCCATGCGGTCGCCACCGGCAGGAACCTGTGCTCGGCCGCGTGCGCCGCCATCCGGGCGTTCCGTGCCCCGGCAGCGGGCCCGTCCGGGAGGTGGAACTCGTCGCCCGCGTGCGCGGAACGGGCCTGCATGCGCGTGGCCGTGGCCAGTCGGCGGCGTACGTACCGGTCGAGCGCGGCGGGCACGTCGGCGGGTTCCACGTCAGTGAGGCAGTCGCCGAGCACGGCCGCGTCGAGGATCGCCTGGGCCGCCCCCTGGGCCTGGAACGGCACCATCGCGTGGGCGCTGTCGCCCAGCAGGGTCACCCGTCCGGAGTTCCAACGGGCGAGCGGGGAACGGGTGTAGATGCCCCAGCGGTACATCCGCTCCGCGCGTTCGAGGACCCTGACGATCCGCTGATCCCACTCCTCGAAGGCATGCAGTGGCTCTCCGGGCTCCGCGAGGGCGGTCCACGACTCCTGCGCCGTCTGCGTCCCGAACACGGCCACGACGTTGAGGAGTTCGCCGCGGCGCACCCGGTAGTGGACGAAGTGCCGGCCGGGGCCGAGCCAGATCCCGGTGTCGGGCAGGTCCAGATCGGCGACCTGCCCGGCCGGGAGGAGCGCCCGGTACGCGGCGGTCCTGGAGAACACCGCCTCGTCCGCGCCGAAGAGCCACTGGCGGGCCGCGGAGCGGATGCCGTCCGCGGCCACGACCAGGTCCGCGGTCAGTCGCTCACCGCCGGCCGTGGTCACCTGGGCGGACCTGTCGTCCTGGCCGATCCCCACGACCTGGGTGCCGAGCCGCACCGACCGGGGCGGCACGGCGGCGGCCAGGGCCTGCTGCAGATCGGCCCGGTGCAGCTGCAGATAGGGCGCCCCGAACTCGTCGTCGACCTCGCGGCCCAGCGCGTAGTGGCAGATCTCCGTCCCGTCGGACCAGGTGCGGAAGCTCAGTGGGCCGGGCGGGGCGGCCTGTGCGGTGACCGCGTCGAGGAGGGCCAGGTCTCGCAGCACCCGCGTGGCGTTGGGCGCGAGCTGGATTCCGGCGCCGGCCTCGGTGAACCGCGGCAGCTGCTCGACCAGCGTGACCTCGTGCCCGGCACGGCGCAGACTCAGCGTCGCGGCCAGCCCTCCGATGCCCGCGCCCATGACGATGGCTCGCATGGCACGACGGTAGCGAAGGGAACTCCGGTGCCGTACGGGGGATTTCGGGCGTTGGTGCGACCACGGCCGAGCCCCGCAGTATGTCGGCCTCCTGCCCAAGGGGTGAAGACGTCTCCATCATGACAGGTCGGAGGCCGTTTTCGTAGGACGAACGGCACTGCTCAGCAGCCTTGTTCGAGCCCTGCGCGGCCTCCCAGAATCGCCGTCATGGATCACGCGGAGAAGGTCGATCAGGATGCGGTGCTCAGGGCGCGGACGATGCTGCTCGAGTCGGGCAGGCCGAGCGTGGCCCGGCAGGTCGAGGCATACCGGGTGCTGTCGGTGGTGAGTCCGTTGACCTACATGCCGAAACTGGCCGAGGCGCTGCTGTCGGCGGGATACCAGCCGGAGATCCGGGACCTGCCGGAGGCGCAACTGGCCTGGCACGCGGAGGCGGCGGCCGCGGCACGACGTGTGGATGAAGGAGAACCGAAGCGGACCGAGTTGCTGGTCCGGGCCCTGGACGCCTACCGGTTCGGTCTGTACGAGCTCGGGCGGCGGACGGCGGGCATGGCCGTCTGCGAGGAGATGGCCGAGGCCGGGCGGTGGGGCTTCGAGCACGGTCAGGTGAAGCACCCCGCGTACGGGTATCGGCAGGTGGCGGTGGCGCTGGCAGAGGAGGGGCGGCACGGGGAGGCGGCGGAGATCTGCGGGAGGTCGGCCGATGTGGAGCGCCCGTTGACTCCGGGGGACAACTCCTTCTGGTCGATGGTCGCTTGGGCGGCCGAACTGGACGCTGCCGGTCGGCACGAGGCGGCGCTGGCGGTCTTCGCGGAACTGGTGGAGGTCACCAGGGCTGAAGTCGCGGCGGAGAGCAAGGCGTTGGCGATCCAGATCTGGCAACTGGTCCACCTGGCCGGGATGCTGGACGCCGCCGGGCGCCACAGCGAGGCCGGCGCGGCCCGGCAGGAGGCACTCGTTCATCTGGCCGAGCTGGACCTGACCGGGGAACCCAAGAGCTGGAGCAACATCCTGTCGTGGTGGAGCACGCTGTTGGCCCTGTCGGGCCGGTCGGCGGAGCCCACACCGTCCGCGGCCGCGCCGGGGCCGGCGTTCGGTTCGACACTCCATCAGTGGTCGCCCGATGTCAGGAAGGCGTACTTCGACGGCCTGGGGTCTCTTGAGGACCAGGTCGAGGCGCTACGGCAGGACCCGTCCGCCTCTCTCCCCGAACTGGTCGCCCTGCACCGCAGACTGACCATCCGCACCGCCGTGTGCCGGGAGCGCCGTAACCACCGCATCCTGAAGCCACTGCGCCCCGTCTTCAACGAGAGGGTGACCCTCGCCCGTCGCCTCGCCGAACGGGAGGAGCTGGGCCGGGCCTTGACGGACCGTTCCATGTTCCTGCTCGCGGCCAGACAGTACGGTGAGGCCTACGACGACTTCCGCGAGGGCTGTGCCCTGCTGGACGGGTGATCCGGCAGATCAGAGCATCGCGCGCAACCTCTCGAACGCGGTCGGCGTCGGACGGTCCGGCAGGAACTCCTTGATCCGCAGGGCGCATTCCCGCGGGGTCGCGTCGGCTGTGTCGCACTCGACGTCGTAGATCCCGTGGGAGTGCACCTGCGCCAGCTGGCGTTCCGCGAGCCCGGGCGGCCGGTCGCCCCGCTCACGCTCCCGGCGCGCCAGCTCCATGGGCGGGCAGTGCACGCCGACGAACACCACGTCCTGGGGTGCGAACAGTGAGAGGCAGTCGTGGAGCCGCCACTGGGCGCTCAGCACATGGTCGACGACGACGTTGTTCCCTGCGGCCGCCATCCCCCCGACCGCTCGGTGGTAGCCCTGCCAGGTGCGGTGCAGCAGGGTGGCCAACCGGTCCGGCGGCACGGCCACACGCGACCGCATCGCGTGGAACGCGTCCACGGGCATGTGGAAGTACGGCTCGTCGAGGATCTGGAGCAGTTCGGCCGCGATGGTCGACTTGCCCGAACTCGATGTGCCGTTCAGGAAGATGACGAGGCCTTGCTGCGGGGGAACGCTGTCGAGGTGCTCCATGGGGCGGATCTTAGGAGGTGCTTCGGCGATCGGTGAGGGATCATCGTCCGATGACGCACGCCGCATCCTTCCGCCACCAGTTCCGGTCCGACGGCTTCTACGAGCTGGGCATCGAGGTCGGATCGACGGACGACGCCGGGCTTCAGGCCGTCCTGAGCGCTGTGTGGGCCGCGGCGGAGGTGCAGGGGTGCTACGGGCATGGGGACCGGGAGCCGGAGGAGCAGGAGGCGGTGCCCTGCACGGTCGCCTCGCTGGAGGAGTTCGGGCATCTCCACGGGCGCGTCCGGCTGTCCACGGGG
Source organism: Streptomyces sp. WM6386 (assembly GCF_000972385.1). Taxonomy (GTDB): domain Bacteria; phylum Actinomycetota; class Actinomycetes; order Streptomycetales; family Streptomycetaceae; genus Streptomyces. The sequence continues at coordinate 53,913 of NZ_JXTE01000017.1, read as the reverse complement.
GACCTCGTCGTGTGTGGAGTGATGGCGGTGCGCGGCGGTGGCGACAGCAGCGACTGGCTGGACTTCTATGTGCCGACGAGTGCGCTGGACGCCGTCGGTGTCGCCTACTGGGACGGCCGGCCCTTCTATCGCTCCGCGCTGATCGACGACTGGCTGGCCGCCATCGCCACCGAGGTCTTCCGCAGCGCGCCCTTCAGCTGTGCCGCCGTCGGCTGGGAGGTCTCCGGATCCATCGACGCGGCGTCACTGGCCGGTGAGCTGCCTGAGAAGCGGGGCGTCGGCTATCTGGTGCCGAGCGACGGAGTCCTGCACTACGGCCCCGCCAACGGCTGAGCCGCAGGCCCTCGTTCAGGCCGCCTTGATGATGTTCCCCCGGATCGCGGCGGCCCACTCGACCACCAACAACTCGTATTCCTTACGCTCCTGGGTCGACAGCGAGCCGCCTGCCCGCAGCCACAGCGCACGGATCTGCTCGTTCACTTCGGCAGCAGACCGCACGGAACCAGAAGCCACGGAATAGGGGGGCATGCGGACAAGCCTAAGGGCAGGAACTGACACTGCGCTACCGAACGGCTACACACAACGTATGTGATGGGTCACGGTGTTCGCTGTGTGAACGTGTTGACTCTGCTGTCGTGGGCGTCAGCCGGCCGACTCCGCGGCGTGCGGGCTCAGCCCGCCGAAGGTCACGAGCAGGATGATCACGATGCCGAGCGCGATGCGGTACCAGACGAACGGCATGAAGCTCTTGGTCGAGATGAACTTCATGAACCACGCGATGACCACGTATCCGACGACGAACGCGATGATCGTTGCGAAGATCGTCTGGGGCCAGTCGACGTGGCCGCCCTCCATCGCGTCCTTGGTCTCGAAGAGGCCGGACGCGAGGACCGCGGGGATGGCGAGGAGGAAGGAGTAGCGGGCCGCGGACTCGCGCCTGTAGCCCATGAAGAGGCCGCCGCTGATCGTGGCGCCGGAGCGGGAGACGCCCGGGATGAGAGCGCAGGCCTGGCAGAGGCCGAAGATCAGGCCGTCCCGTACGCCCAGGTCCTCCAGGCCCTTGCGCTGCTTGGCGGCCCGGTGCTTGCCGCCGCTCTCGTCGCGGGCCGCCAGCCGGTCGGCGATGCCGATGATGATGCCCACCACGATCAGCATCGTCGCCGTGATCCGCAGATCGCGGAACGGTCCCTCGATCTGGTCCTTGAGTGTCAGCCCGAGCACACCGATCGGGATCGATCCCACGATGACCAGCCAGCCCATCTGGGCGTCGTGGTCGCTCCGCATCTCCTTGTTGAACAGTGATCTGGTCCACGCCGAGATGATCCGCCCGATGTCCTTGCGGAAATAGATCAGTACGGCCGCCTCGGTGCCGATCTGCGTGATGGCGGTGAAGGCCGCGCCGGGGTCGTCCCACTTCGCGAAGGCCGCGGTCAGCCGCAGATGCGCGCTGGAGGAGACGGGGAGGAACTCGGTCAGCCCCTGGACGAGTCCGAGGATGAAGGATTCAAACCAAGACATGAAGGTAGGGAGTCCAAGCGCTGATCGGGGAGGAGTTACGGACACACCGAGCCGTCCGGGCGCGGTGATCACAGGTGTGGAGGGCAGCCTAGCGGCCTCTGGTGACAGGCCTGGCACAGGGTGCGGGCCGGGCGCCGGCGAGCAGGGCATGCGAGCTGTTGACCGGCCAGGGTGCGGCCGCTTAGGTTGCTGCGGAGAGAAAGCGCTTGCTGCTCGTGTGGCAGGTGTCGGCGCTGTCCGCCGTTCGTTCGAGGAGTGCTGATCGCGTCCATGTCACCCACCACTCCCTACGACGGCCGCCGCATCCGGGCCGCCGTCATCGGTACCGGCGCCATCGCCCGGGGCTCCCACCTGACCGCGCTCGGCGCACTCGCCGAGGAGGGCGAGGTCGAGGTGGTCGCGGCGGTTGACATCGATGCCAGGGCCGTCGAGGAGTTCTGTACGGCGGGCGGTGTCCCGCACGGCTACACCGACCTCGACCGCATGCTGCGCGAGCAGCGCCCCGACCTCGTCAGCATCTGCACCCCGCCGACCCTGCACCGCGACCAGACCGTCGCCGCGCTGCGCGCCGGGGCCTGGGTGTGGTGCGAGAAGCCGCCGGTGCCCACCCTCGCCGACTTCGACGCCGTGGAGGCGGAGGAGGGCAAGGACGGCGGCCCGTACGCCTCGATCGTCTTCCAGCACCGCTTCGGCTCCGGCACCCGCCATGTGCAACGGCTGCTCGACGGGCAGGACCTGGGCCGCCCGCTCGTCGCGCACTGCCAGACCACCTGGTACCGCGACACCGCGTACTACGCCGTGCCCTGGCGCGGCCGCTGGGAGACCGAGGGCGGCGGCCCGGCGATGGGCCACGGCATCCACCAGATGGATCTCCTCCTCGACCTGCTCGGCCCGTGGAGCGAGGTGCGCGCCATGGCCGGGCGGCTGGTCCACGACGTACAGACCGAGGACGTCTCCACCGCGCTGGTCCGCTTCGAGAACGGCGCGCTGGCGACGGTCGTGAACAGCGTGCTGAGTCCCGACGAGGTCAGCCGTATCCGTATCGACTGCGAGCGCGCGACCGTCGAGCTCACCCATCTGTACGGTCACGGCAACGAGAACTGGGCCATCACGCCGGCGCCCGGCGTGCCGGACGAGCAGACCGCCGCCTGGCGGGACTTCGGCGCCGACGTGCCCAGTTCGCACACGGAGCAGCTGCGCGAACTGGTCGCCAGCATGCGCGCCGGGGAGCGGCCGCGCAGCAGCGGTGCCGACGGACGTGGCAGCCTGGAGCTGATCGCCGCGCTGTACAAGTCGGCGTTCACGGACGTCACGGTGAGAGCGGGCGAGATCGGCCCGGGCGACGCGTTCTACACGGCCATGCACGGGAACGCGCCCGGCTGGGCCCCCGTCGTCAGCGAGGAGGTGCCCGTATGACCGGGCTGCGCATCGTCCACGCGCACGGCGACCGCATCACCGTGACGGACCCGGCCACCGGCGTGGAGCTGCTCTCCTACGTCTACCGGCCGGAGGCGGCCTGGGAGGCCCCCAAGCCGTACATCCACCCGCTGCGGACCCTGGCCGGCGACGTCGTCACCGACTACCGGCCCAACGACCACCGCTGGCACAAGGGCCTGTCCCTGACCGCCTCGCACCTGTCGGGCGCCAACCTCTGGGGCGGCAACTCGTACGTGCACGGCGAGGGCTACCTCGAACTCCCCGAACGCGTCGGCTCGATGGCGCACGTCGCCTTCGACGAGGTCCGCGCCGACGACGACCGGGTCGTCATCGCCGAACGGCTGACCTGGCACCCGTACAGCGGCGAGCTGTGGGCCGAGGAGCAGCGCCGGATCGAGATCCACGACGTGGACCAGGAGTCCGGATCCTGGGCGCTGACCTGGACGAGCGCCATCACCAACCGGCGCGACGAGCCGCTGGTCTTCGGCAGCCCCACCACCGCCGGACGTGAACTCGCCGGGTACACGGGTCTGTTCTGGCGCGGCCCGCGCGCCTTCCGCGACGGCCGCATCATCGCGCCGGACACCGAGGGCCCCGGCCTTCTCGGTGCGCAGGCCCCCTGGCTGGCCCTCTCCGGCGAGCACGACGGCACGGACGGCCACGCCACCCTCGTCTTCGAGCACGCCCCGGAGAACGACCACCTCGGCACCGAAGGCGCCCACCCGGCCCACTGGTTCGTCCGCAACGAGCCGTTCGCCGGCGTGGCCCCCTCCTGGGCCTTCTACGACGAACTCGAACTCGCCCCCGGCGACACCCTCACCCGCCGCTACCGCGTCGTCGTCGCCGACGGTACCTGGGAGCGGGAGGAGATCGCCAAGTACCTGGAGGCACATCCGTGGTGACCGCCTTCGAGGGACTGCCCGGCGGGGTCGCCGTCTCGCATCTGTGCGTGTACGACTGGCCCGCCGCCGACGGCGTCTCCGGCGGAACCCCCCATATGCACCTGACCTGTTCGGAGGCGTACGTCGTCACCGGTGGCCGGGGTTCGGTGCAGACCCTCACGACGTCCGGGTACGAGGTCACGCCCCTCGTACCCGGCACGGTCGCCCGGTTCACGCCGGGCACCATTCACCGGCTGGTCAACGACGACGATCTGCGCATCACCGTCCTGATGCAGAACAGCGGGCTGCCGGAGGCGGGGGACGCGGTGCTCACGCTGCCCCCGGAGTACCTGGCCGACCCGCAGAGGTACGCCGCCGCGACCGCCATCCCCGCGGACGCGCCCGAGGCCGAACGGGAACGCTTCGCACGGGCCCGCCGCGACCTCGCCCTGGAGGGCTATCGGGTGCTGCGGGAGGCTCCCGGGGGGCTGGCCGACTTCCATCGCGCGGCCGCCGCGCTCGTACGGCCGCGGCTGGCCGAGTGGCGGGAGCGCTGGCGCAACGGTGCGGCGGCCGCCGCCGCGGCGACGGGGGAGCAGCTCGACCGTCTCGAACAGGGCGACCTCTCCCACCTCGCCGACGCCGCCGTACGGTCCGAACAGCCCTTGGAGCACGGCAGGTTCGGGATGTGCGGGCGGCTGGACGTCTACAAGGGGGCCTGAAGCGACGGGCCCTGGCGGCCGTGGCCCGGAGGGCTTCGGCGCACAGGTCGGCCCGTACTCGTCCTGACCTGACCTGCGTCTACCCGAACGTGACCGGCTCCTTGGGCGGCTGGGCCGCCGACGGCCCCGCCACCGTCCAGCCGGGTGTCTGCGGATGGGCCGTGAGGTCCTCGTGACGGATCTGCTCGCCGCATGCCGCGCAGGTGACGACCGGGGACAGTTCGTTGCCGCAGACGTGCTCGACCACCATGGGACGGTCGTCGTCCTTGCGAAGGTGGCGATCGCCCCAGGCCATGAGGGTGATCAGGACCGGCTCCAGTTCGAGTCCCGCCGGGGTGGGCCGGTATTCGAAGCGCTGCGGCCGCTCGCTGTAGGCCCGCTTGGTGAGGAGCCCGACGTCGACGAGCCGGCGCAGACGCGTGGCGAGGACGTCGCGCGGGGTGCCGATGTTGCGCACCAGCTGGTCGAAGCGACCGTTGCCGAGGCAGACCTCGCGCAGGACGAGCAGCGAGTACTTCTCGCCGACGAGCGCAAGGGTGTCGGCGATGGAGCAGGGGCGCGGGTCTTTGGTGGCGGCCATGGTGCCGATTCTAGGGGAGGGTTTGATTTTCCAACCTACGGAGCTATGGTGAGTTTGGAATTCCTACTGACCGGTAGCGCCCGGGTGCAGCACCCCAAAGCAGCGCCCGAATGCAGTGCCCGGATTCCTAGTGCTGGAGGCCGTCCATGCGTGACGCAGTCATCGTCGAAGCCGTACGCACCCCGATAGGCAAGGGCAAGCCGAACGGTGCCCTCGCACACGTCCACCCCGTCGAGCTCCTCGCCCACACCCTGCGCACGCTCGTCGAGCGCTCCGGTGTCGACCCTGCCCTCATCGACGACGTCATCGGCGGCACCGTCGACCAGGTCGGCGAACAGGCCATGAACACCACCCGTTACGCCCTCCTGTCGGCGGGCTTCCCGGAGACGGTCCCGGCGACCACCGTGGACCGCCAGTGCGGCTCCTCCCAGCAGGCCGTGCACTTCGCGGCCCAGGGCGTCATCTCCGGCGCGTACGACCTCGTCGTGGCCTGTGGCGTCGAGTCGATGAGCCGGGTGCCGATGTGGTCCAACGTGCCGCCCGGCAAGGACCCCTTCGGCCCCGGCGTCGCCGAGCGCTACCCGGACGGGCTCGTCCCGCAGGGCATCAGCGCCGAGCTCATCACGGCGAAGTGGTCGATCGCGCGCGAGCAGATGGACGCGTTCGCGGTGTCGTCCCATCTCAAGGCCGCCGAGGCCTGGGAGAAGGGGCTGTTCGACGCGGAGGTCGCGCCGTTGGAGGGCGTGGTGCGCGACGAGTGCGTACGGCCGTCCAGCACGACCGAGGTCCTCGCCGGGCTCAAGCCCGCGTACTACGACCCCGCCTTCGCCGAACGCTTCCCGCAGATCGAGTGGAACGTCACGGCGGGCAACGCGAGCCCGATCAACGACGGTGCGTCGGCTGTGCTGATCACGTCGAGCGAGACCGCGGCCCGGCTCGGGCTGCGGCCGCTGGCCCGGCTGCACAGTTTCGCCGTCACCGGGTCCGACCCGATGCTCATGCTGACCGGTGTCATCCCGGCCACGGAGAAGGTGTTGCGGAGGGCCTCACTGACCCTGGACGACATCGACCTGTTCGAGGTCAACGAGGCGTTCTCCAGCGTGGTCCTGGCGTGGCAGCAGGAGACCGGCGCGGACCTGGACAAGGTCAATGTGCACGGGGGTGCCATCGCGATCGGGCATCCGTTGGGGGCGAGCGGTACGCGTCTGACGACGACACTGGTGCATGCGATGCGGGAGCGTGGAGCGCGGTATGCGTTGCAGACCATGTGTGAGGCGGGTGGGCTCGCCAACGCCATGGTGCTTGAGCGTGTGTGAGCGGCTGCGGGCCGGTGGGGGCTGGTCGCGCAGTTCCCCGCGCCCCTGACGGGGCGCTCTGCTCAGCGCCCTCGCAAAGGGTGGCTTGCGCCCACCGTCGCTCCTGCCAGCGCCTCTGGCCAACGCGATGGTGCTCGGTGGGCGCGTCCCTGACCGGCGTTTATCAGCGTGCCCGGAGATGGTGGCGCTTACGCCAGGCCACCATGGCCCCTACCAGTGCCGGGACCGCGATCGCCGCCATCGCGATCAGGAACGCCGGGGACGTCGGCGTCGACGCACGGGCCCCTGCCACGACGTACGCGGCGGTGTTCGGGATCGAGCCGAGCGCCGTCGCCAGCAGGAACGGCACGTAGCCCATGCGTGAGACCGCGGCGCAGTAGTTGGCGGCGGCGAACGGGACGCCGGGGAACAGCCGGATCGCCAGCATCGAGCGGAAACCGTGGCGGCTGAGCTGGCCGTCCGCGCCCTGCAACAGGCGACCGCGCAGCAGCGGGCGCAGGGCGCCTTGGCCCAGTACCCGGCCCAGCGTGAAGGCGATGCCGGCGCCGAGCACCGTGCCCGCCAGCGCGGCGCCGAGACCCAGCTGCGAGCCGAAGAGAGCGCCTGCGGCCAGGTTCAGCAGCGGGCGCGGCACGAACGCCACCGAGCACAGCCCGTACGCCACCGCGTACACCAGGGCGGCCGCGGCCCCGCTGAGCTCCGGTGGCCAGCCGTCGGCCAGCAGCCGCTGTGGCTCCAGGAGCAGCACGGTCGACCCGGCCGCCACGAGGAGCGCGACGAGCAGGGACAGCCGCGACCAGGGCGAGAGCAGCACTCTCGAGAAGCGGGCGGCGGGACCGACCGTGACGGGTGCCGCGAGGGCGAGCTCCGTGGCGGTGGCCGGGGGAGCGGCCGTGGCGGTGCCCCCAGAGCGGGTGGTGGCATCGAGCATCCGGTGACACTAACCGACCGATGTGTGTGATCGCCGTATGGTTCGTCTCATGAGCGTCACAGGTGTGGGATCTCCCTCACTGCCGCACAGCACTCTCGCGGACACCGTCCTGGAGCGGCTCACCGCCGTCTACGGCGCAGCGGCCGACCGCGGGCGGGCCGAGCCCATGCGCGCGTACATGAAGGACGTCGCCCCCTTCCTCGGCCTCACCACGCCCGTACGCCGCTGCCTGTCCCGCACCGTCCTGGAGGGCACGCCCCGCCCCGACGAGGCCGACTGCACCGCGATCGCCCTGCGCTGCTGGGAGCTGCCCGAGCGCGAGTACCAGTACTTCGCCGTCGACTATCTGCGCCGCCACGCGCGCGTGCTCCCGTCCGGCTTCCTGCCGGTGGCCCGGCACCTCGTCTCCACGGTCCCCTGGTGGGACACCGTCGACCTGCTCGCCGCACACGTCGTCGGCGCGATGGTGACCGCCGACCCGAAGCTCAAGGCCGACATGGACGCCTGGATCGTGGACGACGACCTGTGGATCGCCCGCACCGCCCTGCTCCACCAGCTGCGTCACAAGGAACACACCGACGCCGACCGCCTCTTCGCCTACTGCCTGCGCCAGTCCGGACACCCCGACTTCTTCATCCGCAAGGCGATCGGCTGGGCGCTGCGCGAGTACGCCAAGACCGACCCGGCGGCCGTACGGTCCTTCCTCGCCCGGGAGAAGGGCCGCTTCGCGCCGCTGTCGGTGCGGGAAGCACTCAAGAACATCGGTGCCTGACGCCCCGTAGCTCGAAAAACCATTCGACGCCGGGCGGGGGGTCGGCAATGATCGGCCTCATGTTCCGGCACGCCTTCCTCTTCGCAGCATCCGCAGTCGCGGATGCACCGAAGGCTGCCGTTGAAATCTTCCTGGCCGCTGTCGACGGCGCCCGAAGCTGACCCTCTCCGGATTGTCCGGCGGACCCCGCAGGGGGAGGGTCGGCCAGTTCCCCGGGGTCCCCATCACCAACGAAGAGGCTTCGAGGAATCGCCATGCCCAAGACGGCATACGTGCGCACCAAACCGCATCTGAACATCGGCACCATGGGCCACGTCGACCACGGCAAGACCACCCTGACCGCCGCCATCACCAAGGTCCTCGCCGACCGCGGCACCGGCGGCAGCACCCGATACGTCCCGTTCGACCGCATCGACCGGGCCCCGGAGGAGGCCGCGCGCGGCATCACCATCAACATCGCGCACGTCGAGTACGAGACCGACACCCGGCACTACGCGCACGTGGACATGCCGGGCCACGCCGACTACGTCAAGAACATGGTCACCGGCGCCGCGCAGCTCGACGGGGCGATCCTCGTCGTCTCCGCGCTCGACGGGATCATGCCGCAGACCGCCGAACACGTGCTGCTCGCCCGGCAGGTGGGCGTGGACCACGTGGTCGTCGCGCTGAACAAGGCGGACGCGGCGGACGACGAGCTCGTGGAACTCGTCGAGCTGGAGGTCCGTGACCTGCTCACCACGCACGGGTACGGCGGCGACGCGGTGCCTGTCGTACGGGTCTCCGGGCTCAAGGCGCTCGAGGGCGACCCGCGGTGGACGGCGTCCATCGACGCGCTGCTCGACGCGGTGGACACATATGTGCCCATGCCGGAGCGGTACTTGGACGCGCCGTTCCTGTTGCCGGTGGAGAACGTGCTCACCATCACCGGCCGCGGGACGGTCGTCACCGGTGCCGTGGAGCGGGGCACGGTCCGGGTGGGCGACCGGGTCGAAGTGCTCGGGGCGGAGGTCGAGACCGTCGTCACCGGGCTCGAGACCTTCGGCAAGCCCATGGACGAGGCGCAGGCCGGGGACAACGTGGCGCTGCTGCTGCGGGGCGTTCCCCGGGACGCCGTACGGCGTGGGCATGTGGTGGCCGCGCCGGGCAGCGTGGAGCCGCGACGGCGGTTCTCGGCGCAGGTGTATGTGCTGTCCTCCCGCGAGGGCGGTCGGACGACGCCGGTGGCGACGGGGTATCGGCCGCAGTTCTACATCCGCACGGCGGATGTGGTGGGTGATGTCGACCTGGGTGAGGTGGCTGTCGCGCGGCCTGGTGAGACGGTCACGATGACCGTGGAGCTGGGGCGGGAGGTGCCTCTGGAGCCGGGGCTCGGATTCGCCATCCGTGAGGGTGGTCGGACCGTGGGTGCGGGGACCGTGACAGCCGTCGTGTGAGGGTGGCTGGTGTGCGTGGGTGACTGCGGGGCCGTTGTGGCTGGTCGCGCAGTCCCCCACGCCCCGTGGCGGCATGCGTCACAGGCACAATGACCAGGTGACCGAGTCCCTCCCCGTCGCCCGTGCCGTCGATCACGGGTTCGCCAAGCTCATGCCCGACGTCGACCGTGCGCGGGCCTGGCTGCTCACCGTCGACGGGGCGCCTCAGTCGTACGTCGATCTGGACGAGCCGACGCATCTCGAGTTCGAGTACGCCCGTCGGCTCGGGCATGTGCTGGACACCGTCGCGGACGCGGGACAGCCCCTGGACGTGCTGCACCTCGGAGGCGGGGCGCTGACGCTGCCGCGCTACCTCGCCGCCACCCGGCCCGGGTCCCGGCAGGATGTCGTGGAGGCCGATCAGGAGCTGTTGCGGATGGTCGCGGAGCATCTGCCGCTGCCCGAGGGGGCCTCGATCACCCTGCACGGTGCCGATGCGCGGGCGTGGCTGGAGGCGGCCCCGGCCGACTCCGCGGACGTGCTGGTCGCCGATGTCTTCGGAGGCTCGCGGGTGCCCGCGCACCTCACGTCCCTGGAGTACGTCCGGGAGGCCGACCGGGTGCTGCGCGACGGGGGTGTCTATCTGGCCAACCTCGCCGACGCGGCGCCCTTCGCCTTTCTGCGGTCCCAACTGGCCACCCTGGGCACGGTGTTCCCGGAGCTCGCGCTGATCGCCGAGCCGGGGGTGCTGCGGGGCCGGCGGTTCGGGAACGCCGTGGTGGTCGCCGCCCGGAAGCCCATCGACACGGCCGCACTCGCCCGGCTCACCGCCTCCGACGCCTTCCCCGCCCGCGTCGAGCACGGGGCCGCCCTACGGGACTTCACCGGCGGTGCGCGGCCCGTGCGGGACGAGGACGCCGTGCCGTCACCCGAGCCCCCCGACGGGGCGTTCGGCATCGGCTGAGCCGCCTGCGGCGGACTGTGCCACCGGCTTGCTCCCCCGCCTCAGGCTCCGCACGTCCGATACGCACAGCACCGCCGCGGTCGCCGGCGGCACCATGGCGACGGAGCCGAACCAGTCGTAGGGCCGCATCGGCGGAGGTCACCGGCCGGCTGTCCCCGGTTCGTCCCCGGGCTTGCCGAACCCGTTCCCGGCCGATGACACGCTGGTCAGCCCGTGGGTTCGCCGTACAGCCGGACCGTGCTGAGGATCTTCTGGACCGTCGCGTCCGGCACCTCGTCACCGGTGCCCTTGACCCCGTGGAAAGTCCAGGAGACGAAGTCACCCGTGGAGTTCTTGAACGCGAACGTCGTCGCCTTGCCGTTCGTGTCGCACTTGTCCGTCTTCGGCACGCCCGTCGAGTAGGTCGTGGCGACGCTGCCCTCGATGCCCGAGGCCGTGGTGTACGCCTTCGCCTTGCCGATGGTGAGCAGCTTCTTGGAGGCGTCCTTCTGGTCGGTGTATCCGCCGAACACCCACCAGGCCGAGTCGTTGCGGGCGACGTCGGCGGTGTTCTTGGCGCCGTTCTGGCCCTTGGTGCCGGCCGTGCCGAGCGCTTTGTCGCTGGTGGTGCCGTCCTTGTCGGAGTCGGAGGTGCACCACTTCTCCTGGACGTAGGCCGGTGCGGACATGCCGATGAGGGCCGAGCCGTCGCCCTTCTTCTCGTCCTCGTAGCCGATGAACACGCCGGGCGACTCGACCTGCCAGTCCGCCGGGACATCGAAGGCGGTGCCCCACTTCGGGTTGACCACGACCTTCCAGCCGTCGATGGTCGGCTTCGCCCCGTCACCGCCACGCGGATCGTCGTCGGCGCTCGGGCTCGCCGAGGTGGGCGCCGGGGTGGTGGCGGTCGGGGTCGGGTCGCCGCCGTCCGCCTTGTCGTCCTTGTCACCGCCGAGGACGAGAAAGCCGGTCACACCGGCGGCGACGACGACGGCCAGGGCGGCCACGATCGCCGTGATCTTCGTACGGTTGCCACCGCCGCCCCCGGGCTGCGGTGGCTGGGGTATGTCCCACTGGGGCTGGTGCCCGTAAGGAGTGGGTTGCTGATAGCCGGGCTGTTGGTACGGATTGGGTTGCTGGTACCCGGGCTGCTGGTACGGGTTGTGCGGGTTCTGCTCGCCCCCGGGCGGCTGCTGTTCTGGCCACATGGCCGACAACCCTAGGGGGGCGGGGAGGCCGGTGCCCCGCACATCCGGCTAGCGGACGGCCTCCCCACGGCTCAGCCCGTCGGCTCGCCGTGCAGCCGGACCGTGCTCAGGATCTTCGTGATCGTGGCGTCCGGAAGCTCCTCGTCGACGCCCGTGGCCCCGTACAGGCTGAACGCCACGAAGTCACCGGCGGAGTTCTTGAACCCGAACGTGACCGCCTTGCCGTCGCTCGCGCACTTGCCCTTCTGGGGCGTGTTCTTCGAACGGGCCCAGGCGATGCTGCCCTTGACGCCGGACGTCGTCGTGAACGCCTTGGCCTTCTCGTCGAGGGTGATGCTCTTCTTGTCCGGCTGCGTGTAGCCGCCGTACACCCACCACGCGACCTGGTTGAGGGCGACCTCGTCGGTGTCCTTGGCGCCGTTCGCGCCCTTGGTGCCCGCGGTGGCGAGGGCGGTCTCCTCCTTGTCACCGTTCTTGTCGTCGTCGGAGGTGCACCACTGTTCCTTGAGGTACGCCGGCGCCGACATGGTGATGATGGGCTTGTCACCGGCCTTGGCGTCGTCCTCCTCGAAGCCGATGATCATGCCCGGCGACTCGACCTGCCAGTCCGCCGGGACATCGAAGGCGGTGCCCCACTTGGGGTTGATGACGACCTTCCAGCCGTCGATCGTCGCCTTCTCCTCCTCACCGCCCCGCGGGTTGTCGTCCGAGCCGGAGGCCGACGCGGACGGATCGGTCGAGACGGACTTCGACGGAGGCGCGCTCTGGCCGGTCTGCTTGTCCGAGCCGCCGTCCGACTCGTCGTCCTTGTCACCGCCGAGGACGAGGAAGCCGGTCACACCGGCGGCCACGACGACGGCCAGGGCGGCCACGATCGCCGTGATCTTCGTACGGCTGCCACCGCCGCCGCCTCCGGGAACTCCGGGCTGCGGCGGCTGGGGCGTGTCCCACTGGGGCTGCTGCCCGTAGGAGTTGGCCTGCTGATAGCCGGGCTGTTGGTACGGATTGGGTTGCTGGTACCCCGGCTGCTGGTACGGGTTGTTCTGGTCCTGCGGGTTCTGCTCGCCCCCGGGCGGCTGCTGTCCTGGCCACATGGGCAGTCACCTTAGTGGCGTCGGTGCATCGATTCGGTCACCGCCCCTTGTCAGGGACGTAGCAAGTCAGGACTCCCCGGGCGTGAACACGCGTACCGTGCTCAGGATCTCCTCGACCGTGGTCTGCGGAACCTCCTCGTCGACGCCCGCGGCGCCGAAGAACGACCACGACGCGAAGTCACCCTCGGCGTTCTTGAAGGCGAAGGTCGTCGCCTTGCCGTCCGTGTCGCACTTGTCCTGCCGCTCGACCCCGGAGGACTCCGACGTGGCGACGCTGCCGGTCAGACCCGACGCGGTGGTGAACGAAGTGGCGGTCGCGGTGGTCACCTTCTCCTTGTCCGGCTGGGTGTACATGCCGTAGACCCAGGCCGCGGAGTCGGCGCGGGCGATCTCCTCGGTGCTCCGCGCGCCCTTGTTGCCCCGTGATCCGGCGCTCGCCAACGGGGTGTCGTCGGTCCTGCCGTCCTTGTCGTCGTCCGAGGTGCACCACTGCGCCTTGAGGACTGCGGGTCCCTTCATGGCGACCAGCGGTGTCTCGTCGGGATCGTCGTCCTCCGCGACGTAGGACACCCAGTCCCTCGACTCCAGCGCCCAGTCCGCCGGAACGTCGAAGGCGACGCCGAGGTCCGTGTTGACCACGACCTTCCAGCCGTCCACGGTCGGCTTCTGGCCGTCGGCCGTGCGCGGGTTGCCGGAGGCGGACGGCGATGCCGAGGAACGCGTCGGGTCCGGTGCCGCCTCGTCGTCGCCGCCACCCCCGAGGAACACGGCGCCGGTCACCAGGGCGGCGACCACGACGGCCGCGGTCGCGGCGAGGGCGACGGTTCTCGTACGCCGGTTCCCGCTGTCCGGCGCGGGCGGCGGTGGCGGCGGTGGCGCGGTGTACGGGTTGGGCTGCTGATATCCCGGCTGCTGATAGGGGTTCGCGTCCTGCTGCGGATTCGTTCCGCCCCCCGGCGGTCGCTCTCCTGGCCACATGGGCGGTAAGGATACGACGATCATCACACCTGCCTGGTCATGCGAGGCTACTCGTGGGTAACATGCCCATCATGAGCGCAGACCAGATGTCGATCGGCGAGATGCTGTCCGCCACCGTCCCCATGGCCCGGACCCTGCACCTCGAGTTCCTGGAGACCACACCGGAGAAGGCCGTGGTGTCCCTGCCGGACCAGGGCGAATACCACAACCACGTCGGCGGCCCGCACGCCGGCGCGATGTTCACGCTCGGTGAGACCGCCAGCGGCAGCATCGTCCTCGCCGCGTTCGGGGACCAGCTCTCGCGAGCCGTGCCGCTCGCCGTCAAGGCCGAGATCGCGTACAAGAAGCTCGCGATGGGAGCCGTCACCGCCACCGCGACCCTGGGCCGCCCTGTCGCCGACGTGGTCGCCGAGCTGGACGCGGGGGAGCGCCCGGAGTTCCCGGTGGCGATCGAGATCCGCCGTGCCGACGGGGCGGTGACCGGTGAGATGACCGTGGTCTGGACCCTGCGTCCCAACGGCTGAGCCACCCGTCCTGACATGGCCCCGGCCGTCGGTCGGGGCCATGGTGTGTGATCAGGCCCCGAGCCGCCGGCCTTCGGCTCCGCCGTTCTCGGCCGCCGTGACGAACTCCCTGAGCCAGGCGAGGAATTCGAGCCCCGGGTCGGGCCGGCAACAGGCCGGCCGGACCACCGTGCGCAGCCAGTCCGCCTTGTCGCCGGTGTCGTAGCGCAGTCCCTCGAAGCCGACCCCGTGCACCGTGCCGCCCCTGGCGAGTGCCTGGAGGGCGTCGGTCGGGCATCCGGATGAGCAGTGTCGCGCGCGGGTCAATGAGGTCGTCGCCGAACAGGACGGCGAACGGCTCGGCGCCGAGGTGGCGACGGGCGCACAGCACCGCGTGGCCGAGGGGTTCGCGCTGCCGGATGTGGTGGAAGTCGGCGAGGCGGGCCGGGGTCGCGCACGACGCCAAGGCGGACCGTGTCTTGGTCGCGAGGTCGGTGGGAGGTCGGGAGACGATCATGCGGCCCATGCCGGCCCACGGGAATGAGAGCTTCCGGGGAGAAACATGGGGGCGCGCTATGTGTCGGCCCCGGGGTCGCGAAAGTTGGAGATTTCGTGTGCCAACTGTCTTTGGCTGCACACAACTTGGGGTCGGCCGGTCCGGGATTTCGAATGCGGGTGCGGATACCGCCGGTAACTTATCTGAATTCACTGCGTTTTGAACTTTGGTCACTCGAACTTCTTGTTTCCTGTGATTCACGTGTGCGAAAGTGACCGCCCCGAATGACCGCACCGTACCTGACGCGGCATAGGTATGCACCAATCACGCACCTGCTTTCCGGCGGACGCGCAATAGCCATGCCGTCCTGCGGCTTGGAAGGAATTGGTTCAGTGCAATCCCCTACCCCCCCAAGGCCCCCCTATCCGCCGCGCCCCGGAGCGACCCCGGGGGAGACCGACCGAAATCTCGTCGCCCAATTGGGCGGTGCCGAGGGCGGTGACCGCGCTGTCGCACTGCTGATGGCCCGGCACTGGCGGGCGACCCATGACTACGCGGTCATCTGCCTGGCCTCCTCGTCCGGTTCGGCGGAACTCGTGGCCGCCGCGGCGTTCCACCGGGTGCTCGGACGGGCGGGCGGGGGCGCGGTGCGGCCCCAACTCCTGGTCGCCGTACGGGACACGGTGAAGGAGTGGGCCGCACAGGACCGCATTTCCGCGGCGCTGCCGGAGTTGGGCAAAACGACCGGCGGCCGCGGACTGCGTGCCGCGCGGGGTGTCACCCCCGAAAGGCGGAAGCTCGCCGAGCGCGCATTCCAGGCCCTTCCGGGTGCCTCGCAATGCCTGTTGTGGCATGTCGAGGTCGAGGCCGAGCACATATCCGTACCGGCCGGTCTGCTGGGGGTCGACATCCCCCAGGCGGCGGACGGGTTGGAACGGGCGCGCGACCAATTCCGGGAGGGCTGTGTACGAGCCCACCGGGAACTCGCTCCCTCCAAGGACTGCCGCTTCTACAACCGTCTCCTCGACGTCCCGATTCGCCGTGGCGGCGCCCTGCTCCCCGATGTGCAGCACCATCTGATGGAGTGCCGCCACTGCCGGCACGCCGCCGAACAGCTCAGCCATTTCGAGGGCGGCCTCGAGGCGCTGCTCGCCGAGACCGTGCTCGGCTGGGGTGCCCGGCGCTATCTCGACTCCCGGCCCGGCCGCGGCGGTTCGAGCCAGTCGCCGACGGCCCGTCCGCGCGGCGGCCGTCACCGGCCCGCACGTGTCGCCGCACCGAGACGGCACACCAAGGCGGCGATGATCGTGGGCCTGACCTCCTTGGCCCTGCTCGCGACCGTCCTCGTCACCAAGGGCTGGTCCGATGACAACGGTGTCCCCGACCCCGGTGTCACCTGGGGCGCGCCCAGCGGCAACGACATCGTGCCCAGCCCCGACTCGGTGCCCTCCGACGGTTCCCCGTCGGCCGCCTCCGCGAGCGACCCCGTGGAGATCGGCCAGGGCAGACTCCGCAGCCGCACCGCCGATCTCTGCCTCGACATCCGGGGGAACAAGGTCGAGGCCGGATCCGCGACGGTGCTCGCGGCCTGCTCGTCGGTGCTGTCCCAGCAGTGGTCGTACCAGGACGACGGCCTCTTGCGCAGCCTCGCCGATCCCACCCTCTGCCTCGGCGCCGACACCGACGAGGGTTCGGTCGTCCTCGCCGGATGCCTGGTGCACGCCGGTGAGGTCCAGTACGACCTCACCGTCCGCGGTGAACTCCTGCTCCGCTGGGGCAAGGGGCTGGTCGTCGCACCCGACAAGGACCTCGACGTCGTAGTGGTCGAGCGCGACGGCTCCGCGGATCAGGGGTGGCTGTTCGAGACAGCGGATCCGCCCACCGCTGAGACGCGGGAGAAGGGCGAGACGGAAGGGAAGGAAGAGAAGGAACACAGGACAGAGAAGACGGGGAAGGGCGGGACGAAGGAGAAGGGGGAGAAGGGGGAGGGTGGGGATCTCCAACTCCCGGACACCGCCTCGAAGTCACCCACGGCTGAGCCCGTGCGCCCCGAGGAGCCCGACGGGCACGCTCCGGGCGAGGCGGAGGAGTACGAGCCGCGCGCGGCCCAGGTCGACCATCGGGCCGAACCCGAGGACCCGGCCGTCCTCCAGGACGTGCCGGTCGCGGGAACCGTCGTCACCGCAGTCGGATCCCTCCTTCACTGACCCGGGGGCCGCCTCGTCGAGGCGGCCCCTCTTCGGTTGTTGTTGGCATCCGGCCGCTTCTCGTTCACCTCATTGACACGAGTCACTAAGGGTCATAGTTTTCCCGCCGCGCCCATGGCGTTTCCCACCGGATGTGTTCACAAAGTCGTGCCCGCACACCGAAGGAGTGACGGCTCATGACCGACACCGTCTCCCGGCGACCCGCCCTGCGTCCGCTGCGCGGGGCGATCGCCGTCGCCCTGACGGCCCTCGCGGCCGCGCTCGTGACGCCCGCACCCGCTCAGGCGGTCGGCTCGCCCGATCCCGTCGTCCGTACGGAAGCGGGTCTGGTACGAGGTGAAGTCACCACCGAGGGGCGGCAGTTCCTCGGCATCCCGTACGCCGAGCCGCCCGTCGGCGCGCTCCGCTGGAAGGAACCGAGAGCGGTCAGGCCGTGGCACGGGGTGCGTACAGCACAGGACTTCGGCAACAAGTGCGTCCAGACGTCGAGTTGGGACCCGGGGTACGAGCAGCCCTCACACACCGAGGACTGCCTCGACCTCAATGTGTACGTCCCCGAACGCGCCGGACACCGCGCGGTCATGGTCTGGTTCCACGGCGGCGGGCTCACCGCCGGGGCCGGACAGGACATCGTCCCCGACACCTTCGCCCGGCAGACCGGCACGGTCGTGGTCACCGTCAACTACCGCCTGGGTGCGATGGGTTTTCTCGCCACCACTGGTCTCGACGACGAGGCGCGCGACGGGGTCTCCGGCAACTTCGGCATGCTCGACCAGCAGACGGCGCTGCGCTGGGTGCGGGCCAACATCGGCCGCTTCGGCGGCGACCCGGGCCGTGTCACCATCGCCGGTGAGTCCGCGGGCGGCCGCTCGGTCTGCACCCAGCTCGCCTCACCCACGGCGAAGGGACTGTTCCGGGCGGGCATCATCGAGAGCGGGGCGTACGACGACTGCGCCGCCCGGACGCGGGAGACGGCAGTGAGTCAGGGGGCCGCGTTCGCGCGGCAGCTCGGGTGCGAGACGGTCGCCTGTCTGCGCGGCAAGCCGGCCGCCGAAGTCCTCGCCGCACAAGGGGAGTTCGACTGGGCTCCGGTGGCCGGCGGACGCTTCCTGCCCACCCAGCCCTCGGACGCCTTCGCCCAGGGTGCCGCCGCCGGGGTGCCGGTGATGAACGGGGCGAACCAGGACGAGGGCCGGCTCTTCGCCTTCGCCCGCTTCGACCTCGGCGGGAACCCCCTCACGGCGGAGCAGTATCCGACGGTCATGCGGGAGGAATTCGGCGAGCAGGCGCTGCGGCGCTACCCGGTCTCGGCGTACCCGACGCCCACGATCGGCTATGCCACGGCCCTCGGCGACCAGCTCTTCGCGTGCAGCGCGCTACGGCTCGACGGCGTGCTCGCCGGCCGCGGACCGGTCTACGGGTACGAGTTCGCCGACCGCACCTCCCCGCCGTTCGCCTCACTGCGCGATCTGGGGACCGACTTCGACTTCGGGGCGACCCATGTGAACGAGTTGCAGTACCTCTTCAAGCACTTCGGCCTCCAGTCCCCGCTGAACCGCGAGCAGCAGGTGCTGGCGCGGCAGATGGTCCAGTACTGGGGATCGTTCATCCGCGGTGGAGTGCCGCGGGCGGACGGACAGCCCTCGATGCCCGGCGGTACGGGGACGGTGCTCTCGCTGCGGACGGCGTCCGCCGGTGGTAACGCCTTGAGTGCGACCGCGCACCGTGAGCACCGGTGCAACCTCTGGGACCCCGCCACCGTCACACTCAACGGGTAGGCTGCCCCGACGCACGCTCACGTGGAGAGTGCGTCGCAAACACAGGACAACGGGAGGAACCGGCGGTGCACGTCCAGGAGTGGCTCGAGACCGTACCCGCGGTCAGCATCTATCTGCTGGTGGGCCTGGTCATCGGCCTGGAGAGCCTGGGCATTCCGCTGCCGGGCGAGATCATCCTCGTCTCGTCCGCGCTGCTCGCCTCCCAGCACGGTGAGATCGACCCGTTCATCCTCGGTGCCTGCGCCAGCGCGGGAGCGATCATCGGCGACTCGATCGGCTATGCGATCGGCCGCAAGGGTGGTCGGCCGCTGCTGGCCTGGCTGGGCAGGAAATTCCCCCGGCACTTCAGCGAGGGGCACATCGCCACGGCGGAGCGGTCCTTCGAGAAGTGGGGCATGTGGGCCGTCTTCTTCGGCCGCTTCGTCGCCCTGCTGCGGATCTTCGCGGGGCCGCTGGCGGGTGTGCTGCGGATGCCGTACTGGAAGTTCCTGATCGCCAACGTCCTCGGGGGGATCATCTGGGCGGGCGGTACGACGGCCGTCATCTACTACGTGGGGATCGTCGCGGAGTCGTGGCTGAAGCGGTTCTCGTGGCTGGGGCTGGTGCTCGCCGTGCTGATCGGGCTCACGTCGATGCTGGTGCTCAAGCGCAAGGCCGCGAAGGCTCAGAGTGCGGTGCGTGAGGCCGAGACCGTAGGGGCTTCTGAGTGACCTCGGGCGCGGGGTTGTCGTGGCTGGTCGCGCAGTTCCCCGCGCCCCTGGGTGGGTTTGCCTAGCTGTGGATTTCGTCGTGCGCCTTCGCCAGATCCGCGTACATGGTGCCGTTCAGCGTGACGCCCTGACGCTCTTCCTCCGTCAGCTCACGCCTCACCTTCGCCGGTACGCCCGCCACCAGTGAACCCGGCGGCACCTGCATCCCCTGTGGGACCAGTGCCTGTGCCGCCACCAGCGACCCCGCGCCGATCACCGCGCCGTTCAGCACGGTCGCGCCCATTCCGATCAGGCAGTCGTCCTCGACCGTCGCCCCGTGCACCACCGCGTTGTGCCCCACCGACACCCGCTCGCCGATCGTCACGGGGTATCCCGGGTCGGCGTGCAGGGTGCAGTTGTCCTGGATGTTGCTCTGCGCGCCGACGGAGATCCGCTCGACGTCGCCGCGGACCACGGCCCCGTACCAGAGGCTCGCCCCCGCCTCCAGCGTCACGTCGCCGATCACCGAGGCGGTGGGGGCCACGAAGGCCGCGCCGTCGATCTTCGGTTCCCGGCCGCCGATGCCCGTGATCAACGCCTTGTGCGTCATCGCCTTCTCCTCGTCGTCGCTGACACCGGCACCGTACGCCACGCGCGTGGGGCAAAGATCACAGGCCCGGTCGCTCATCGCCCCTCCTCACCCTGAGTACGGTGACCTCGTGCCGAAGAAGAACACGTTCTCATCCTGGTGCCGCGGCCTCACGCAGCGTGCCGTCCACGCGGGCTGGGCCTGGGTGCAGCGCACGGGTTCCGTGACCGCCGAACACCCGGGACGGTTCCGCTTCGGCGCGCTGGGCGAGCACTCGCGGCTCGCGTTTCCGCTCGGCACGGTCTTCGGGGAGCCGTGGATCCAGCTGGGCTCGCACTGCATCGTCGGTGAGCAGGTCACGCTGACCGCCGGTCTGATGCCCGACCTGGACCTCGGTCCGGAGCCGATCCTGCGGATCGGGGACGGTGTCGTCCTCGGCCGTGGCAGCCATGTCATCGCCGACACGACGGTCACCATCGGCAGCGACTGCTACTTCGGGCCCTATGTGTACGTCACGTCCACGAACCACTCCTACGACGATCCCCACGAGCCCATCGGCAAGCAGTGGCCGCGGATGGAGCCGGTGGAGATCGGCCCGGGCTGCTGGATCGGCACCGGTGCCGTGATCCTGCCGGGGGCGCGGATCGGGCGGAACGTGGTCGTGGCGGCCGGGGCGGTGGTGCGCGGTGTGGTGCCCGACCACGCCGTGGTGGCGGGGGCGCCCGCCAGGATCGTACGGCGATGGACTCCCGAGGCCGGCTGGCAGCCGCCGCTGCGGACCCCGGCGCCCAGGCCGATACCCGAGGGGGTCACGCCGGAGCAGCTCAACGCGCTGGCCGGGCTGGACGAGGAGACGGCGGCGAAACTCGCCGAGCTGGACTGATCCGGGGGCGGCTCAGCCGGTCGCCAGCAGCAGTGTGCCCACCAGGGCCAGGCCGGCACCGGCCGCCTGGACCGCCCGCAGCCGTTCGCTGAGGAAGCCGCGGGCGGCGAGGGCGGTCACCACGGGGTAGAGCGAGGCGAGCACCGCCGCCACGGTGACCGGGCCCAGCCGGGCGGCGATCGCGTAGGTGCCGTTCGCCGCGACGTCCGCGAGGCCGACGAACGCCAGCGCCGGGAGCGAGGCCCAGGGGAAGCCGCCCGCCGGGAGCGCGGGGACTCCCTTGCGGACCGAGACGTACAGGGCGGCGCCGCCCACGGCGACGTTCACCACGCGCTGCACGAAGAGTGCGAGGAACAGGCCGGTGACCGTGGTGGACGCCTCCGCGATCAGCGCGAACACCGTGCCGAACCCGAACGCCGCGACCAGGGTGAGGAGGAGGGTCTGCCGCTGGACGGGGGCGCCCCGCAGCTGCGGGCCGCCCGCGAGGACGACACCGAGGACGGCGACCCCGATCCCCGCGAACTGCACCAGACCGGGGCGCTCACCGAGGAAGAGGCCCACGCCGACCGGGACGGCCACGCCGAGGGTGCCGAGCGGGGAGACCACGCCCATCGGGCCCAGGGCGAGCGCCTTGTAGAAGCAGATCAGGGCGACGGGGCCGATGAGTCCGGCGGCGACCGCGAACCACAGCCGCGGCCCGGCCTCGCTCCAGCCGCCGGTGGCGACCACGATCACACCGAGCACGACCGTGGCGATCGCCTGCGAGACGACCACCACCGTGAGCGCGGGGGTGCGCCGGGTCAGCAGTCCGCCGCCGAAGTCGACCAGCCCCCACAGGAGACTGGTGGCCAGGGCGAAGAATGCTGTCACGGGGTGCCTCGCAGTACAGTTCGGTGAACAATCGGGTGCATCTCACCGTAGTTCAATCAGGTGCACCGTGTCATACAGAATATTGGACGTGATGTGTCGGACCTCGATCTGCTGACCCAGTCCCTGGCGCGCAATGTCAAGCGCTGGCGGACCGAACGCGGCTTCACCCTGGACGCGCTCGCCGCACGCGCCGGAGTCAGTCGCGGCATGCTCATCCAGATCGAACAGGCCCGGACCAATCCGAGCATCGGCACGGTCGTGAAGATCGGCGACGCCCTCGGCGTCAGCGTCACCACCCTGCTCGACTACGAGCAGGGCCCGAAGGTGCGTATCGTCCCGCCCGAGCAGGTCGTCCGTCTGTGGCACACGGACGCGGGCAGCTACAGCAAGCTCCTCGCGGGCACGGAGGCCCCAGGCCCACTGGAGATGTGGGGGTGGAAGCTGATGCCGGGTGAGAGCAGCTCCTCCGACCCGCACCCGGTCGGCACGGTCGAGATCGTGCATGTCACGGGCGGCGAACTGACCCTCACCGTCGACGGCGTCGAGTACCGCGTCCCGGCCGGCTCCAGCGTCACCTTCGAGGCCAACGCCTCGCACACCTATGGCAATCAGGGTGACGTCCCGATGGAACTGCTGCTGGCCATCTCGGTGCCGGCCGCGCCCTGAACGGCTGTTAGCGTGCGGCCATGGACGCACCCATCGGACACTTCGACAACGCCCGGCCCGCTCCTGACTGCCTCGACGAACTGACCGCCCCCGTCGCGGACGCCGTACGCCGCTGGAGCGGCAGCGTCCCCGCCGGGCAGATCGTCTACGTCGAGACCGACCCGCAGTGGGCCGACACGGCCGTCTTCGTGCAGCACTACGGGCAGGAGCTGCTCGAACAGTCCGCGAACTGCGTCGTCGTCGCGGGCAAGCGCGGCGGAGAGTCCCAACTGGCCGCGTGTGTCGTCCTGTCCACCACCCGCGTCGACGTCAACGGCGTGGTGCGGCGCCAACTCGGCGCCCGCAAGGCCTCGTTCGCCTCGATGGACACGGCGACGGGGGAGAGCGGCATGGAGTACGGCGGTATCACCCCGG
Organism: Streptomyces sp. WM6386; assembly: GCF_000972385.1. Classification (GTDB taxonomy): domain Bacteria; phylum Actinomycetota; class Actinomycetes; order Streptomycetales; family Streptomycetaceae; genus Streptomyces. Next base: position 31,026 of record NZ_JXTE01000017.1, on the reverse strand, counting down.
TGGGACTCCCCGCCGACTGGCCCGTGCTGGTGGACTCGGCCGTCGTCGACCTGCCCTACGTCCTGGTGGGCAGCGGACGGCGGCGCGGCAAGCTGCTGGTGCCGGGGAAGGCGTTCGCGGAGCTGCCGGGTGCGGTGGTGCTGGAGGGGCTCGGGATCGCCTGAGCCCTTGAGCTCAGGCCGCGGTGTGATGGGCGAGGATGTGATGCGGATCGTCCTCGCCCGGCAGGGGTGCGGGGTCGGCGTGCACCAGGGCAGCCGTGAGCCGGGGGACGGCATGCAGCAGGGCGTGCTCGGCCGCGACGGCCACCGCGTGGGACTGACGAACCGTCATATCGCCGTCGACGACCACCGCGACCTCGGCGCGCAGCCGGTGCCCGATCCAGCGCAGCCGCAGCTCACCGACCTCGCGCACGCCTTCGACCTTCCGCAGGGCGTGCTCGGCCCGGTCGACGAGCGCCGGGTCGACGGCGTCCATCACCCGCCGGAACACCTCGCGCGCCGCGTCCCGCAGCACGAGAGCGATGGCGGCGGTGATCGCCAACCCCACGACAGGGTCGGCGAGTTGCCAGCCCAGGGCCGAGCCGCCCGCCCCCAGCAGCACGGCCAGTGACGTGAATCCGTCCGTACGGGCGTGCAGTCCGTCCGCGACCAGCGCGGCCGAACCGATGTCCCGGCCGACCCGGATCCGGTACCGCGCCACCCACTCGTTGCCCGCGAAACCGACGAGCGCGGCGACGGCGACCGCCGGGACATGCTGGACGGGACGCGGGTCGAGGAGCCGCTCGATCGCCGTCCACCCGGCGAACGCCGCCGACGCGGCGATCGTCAGCACGATCGCGATGCCCGCGAGATCCTCCGCCCGCCCGTACCCGTAGGTGAAACGCCGCGTCGCCGCACGTCGGCCGAGTACGAACGCGATCCCCAGCGGCACGGCGGTCAGCGCGTCCGCGGTGTTGTGAACGGTGTCCCCGAGCAGCGCGACCGACCCGGACATCACCACCACGACCGCCTGGGCCGCCGCCGTCACGCCGAGCACCGCGAGCGAGACCCACAGGGCGCGCATCCCGCGCGCCGAGGACTCCAGGGCGGAGTCCAGCTTGTCGGCGGTCTCGTGGGAGTGGGGAGTGAAGAGATGGGTGAGACGGTGGCGCAGCCCCGCATGCCGGTGATGGTCGTGGTGGTGTCGGTCGCTCACGTCGTTGCCCTTCCGGTGCGCGAAGTGGACGCAGGAAGCCCACGACGTCATTATGTGCGTATGAGCGCACGCATGCACCTATCACCTGCGCATCATGCGCACCCACGTACCCCCGGCGACGAACAGTTCGCCCTCGCCGCCGAACTCCTCGCCCTCCTCGGCGACCGCACCCGCCTCACCCTGCTGCACGCCCTGACGACCGGAGAGGCCGACGTCACGACCCTCACGGAGGCCTGCGGAGCGGCGCGTCCCGCGGTCAGCCAGCACCTGGCCCGATTGCGGCTGGCGGGGCTGGTGACCACACGGAAGGAAGGACGACGGGTGATCTACTCACTGCGGGACGGGCATCTGCGACGGCTGGTGGACGAGGCGCTGAGCGTGGCGGACCACCGGCTCGACGACCGGCCGGTTCACGACTGAGAGGGCTCAGTACCCGGAGCCCTTGCCCAGGTACTGCTCCGCGAAGGCCGACGCCGCGGACGGCGAGCCGAAGAGGCGGCGCAGGCGGGCCAGGGTGGTGCCCGCGCGGTAGGGGTCGCCGGAGGAGGTGCCGTGGTAGATGTCGGAGAGCCACTGGGAGAACTCCTGGTAGTCCCAGACCCGGCCCAGACACGCGGCCGAGTAGCCGGACAGACCCGTGCCGTCACCCTTGCCGAGCTGTGCGATCAGCGCGTCGCCGAGCAGGAACGCGTCGTGCAGGGCGAGGTTCATGCCCTTCGCCGCGATGGGCGCCGTGAGATGGGCGGCGTCGCCGGCGAGGAAGAGACGGCCGAAGACCATCGGCTCGACGACATAGCTGTGCATGTCGAGGACGCGCTTCTCGATCAGCCGGCCCTCCGTGAGGGGCGGTGCGCCCGCCGCCCCCAGGCGCTCCCGCAGCTCCGACCAGACGCGGTCGTGCGACCAGTTCTCCGGGTCGTCGCCCGGCGGGCACTCCAGGTAGTAGCGGGTCACCTCGGGGCTGCGGGCCATGTGGCCGGCGAAGCCGTTCGGGTGCATGCCGAACACCACGCAGTCATTGGACGGCGGGGCCTCGGCGAGCAGCGCCAGCCAGCCGATGCCGTAGTCGTAGCGGGAGATGTGCGCGCGGTCCGGTGTCAGTACGGCGCGGGTCGCACCGCGTGCGCCGTCGCAGCCCGCGACGAAGTCGCAGTGGATCAGCACGCGTTCGCCCGACTCCGGGTCCGTGTACGACACCGACGGGCGGTCCGTGTCCAGGCCGTGCAGCTCCACGTCCCGCACACCGAACCGTATGTCGCCGCCGCGCACGTCGGCGTACTCGCGCACCAGGTCGGTCACCAGCAACTGCTGCGGATAGATCCAGTGGTGATGGCCCGTCAGCTCGGCGTACTCGAACCGGTACCGCTCCCCGCCGAACCGGAACTCGCACTCGGCGTGGCGCTGCGCACGCTCCAGCAGGCTCACCGCGAGGCCCCGCTGCTCGAGACCGCGTACCGCCCACTCCTCCAGAACCCCGGCCCGGGGCCGCTGTTCGACGAACTCACGGGTCTCGGTCTCCAGGACCACGCAGTCGACGGAGGCGGCCCGCAGAATGTTCCCGATGGTGAGCCCCGCGGGCCCGGCGCCGATGACGACGACCGGACTGCGCTGCGCGGCGCCGGAGTTGGAGTGGGGGGTGGGGGAAGTCATCCGAGCATTATGTCCGCGCCCTGTCGCACCCGGGAACCGAGTACCGTGGAAATCCGGGTGACCGTGCGGTGCTCGCGAGCGGGGTGATGGCTTGGACGGGGTGGTCGCTTGGGTACCGGCCGACTTCTACCGTCCCGTCGACGGTGGCCTTCAGTGCACCCTCTGCCCCTTCCGCTGCCGGCTGCGCGACGGTGACACCGGCGCCTGCAAGGTGCGCCGACGGGAGGGCGACCGGGTCCTTACCGCCACCCGGGGCACCACCGTCGAGCACTGGTCGTCGGTCGAGCGCATGCGTGTCCACGCTCCGGGACGTGGCGGTCTTCCTGCCCATCGTCCTGACGTGGTTGTCCCTGTGGTTCGCGTTCCGGGACTTCGAGGACGCGCCGAAGCGCACCGACTTCCTGACGTTGTGGTCCTCGGGCCTCGGCGGTACCGCAGTGCTCCTCCATGGCGCGAGGCCAGGCGACGTTCCTGTGCGGCCGGTCAGCCGAGCCGGGGGATCTCGATGGCCGGGCAGCGGTCCATGACCATCTCCAGACCGGCGGCCCGGGTGCGCTCGTATGCGGCCTCGTCGATCACTCCGAGCTGGTACCAGACGGCCTTGGCGCCCCTCGCGACGGCCTCGTCGGCGACGGCACCGGCGAGGTCGCTGTTGACGAACACGTCCACGACGTCGACGTCGAAGGGGATCGCCTCCAGCGAGGGGTAGCCCCGCTCGCCGTGGACCGTCTCCGCCTTGGGGTGCACGGGCACGATGCGCTTGCCGTACCGCTGCAGCACGTCCGCGACGCCGTAGGCGGCGCGCCGCTGGTTCGACGACAGGCCCACGATCGCCCAGGTGTCGCCGCTCTCGGTGAGGATCTTGCGGATCGTTGCTGGGTCGCCGTACACGCTCGGCCTCCTTGAAAGTCCTGCCAGGGCTGGTGTGCGCGACAACAGCGGGCCGGGCACCGGGATTCCCACGGCTCTCAGAGCGCCGCCGGACAGCGGTCCCGCCGATGGTTCAACCTTCACCGGATCACGGGCCGGATCCTCGATCACGCGGACGGCGCAACCCCTGTGGCGACGGCGGCGGCCCGGCAGGAGTGTCGGGGCCATGCGGCGCTATCCCCCCATCGCCGACCACGGGCTGGTCGGAGACCTCCAGACGGCGGCCCTGGTCTCCTCCGACGGTGTCATCGACTGGTTCTGCGCCCCGCGCTTCGACTCGCCCAGCCTCTTCGCCGCGCTGCTGGACCACGAGCGGGGCGGTCACTTCGCCGTCACCGTCGAGGGCGAGGACGTCACCACCCGCCAGCTGTACCTGGCCGACACCGCCGTCCTCGTCACCCGCTTCCTCACCCCCGACGGGGTCGGCGAGGTCGTCGACTTCATGCCGGTGGACCGTCCGGAGACCGCCACGGACCGGCACCGGCTGATCCGGGTCCTGCGGGTGACCCGCGGCCGGGTCCGCTTCACGCTGGAGTGCCGCCCCCGCTTCGACTACGGCCGCGCGGACCACCGCCTCGACCTGCGCCCGGACCGCGCGCACTTCTCCGGTCCGGGCACCGACGCGTACCTCCAGAGCGCGGGACCGCTCACCCTGGAGCGGGACGGCACGGACGCCCGATCCGTCGTCGAGCTGGCACACGGCGAGCGTGCGGCCCTGATCCTGACCGTGTGCGCGACCGGGGCCGAGCCGCCCGCTCCGCCGACGCCCGAGGCCCTGGAGACGGAGTTCCACGCGGCGCGCGCCTTCTGGCACCGCTGGCTCCGCCGCAGTACCTACCGGGGCCGCTGGCAGGCGATGGTCAACCGGTCCGCGATCACCCTCAAACTCCTCACCTACGCCCCCACGGGCGCCCCCGTCGCCGCCGCGACCACGGGCCTGCCCGAACAGCTCGGCGGCGCACGCAACTGGGACTACCGCTACACCTGGGTGCGCGACGCCTCCCTTTCGATGCAGGCACTGATGGCCCTGGGTTTCACCGAGGCGGCGCACGCCTTCCGCCGCTGGCTCGGTGAGCGCCTGAGATCGGGCCGCACGGCCACCGGCGAGCCTCTCCAGATCATGTACCGCGTCGACGGCGACCCCCACCTCGCCGAGGAGACCCTCGACCACCTGGAGGGCCACCGCGGCTCCGCCCCCGTCCGTGTCGGCAACGGCGCCGCCGACCAGCTCCAGCTCGACATCTGACGTACGCCAACCATGTCGGCCTCTTCGCCGAGGAGATCGGCCGCACCGGCGAACAACTCGGCAACTTCCCCCAGGCGTTCACCCACCTCGCCCTGATCGGCGCGGCCCTCGCCCTCGACGAGGAACTCGACCGGGCGGAGCGCTGAGCCGGCGGGCGGTCCGCACGCAGGGGGTGGCCGATGTCCGGATACGTCACGCGCGCCGTGCCCGCCGTCGGACTCCGCCACCCTGACCGGAATCCGTGCCACCTGCCTGCGCACGACCCCGACCCCGCCTACGCTCACCCCGTGCTGCACATCATCGACGCCCGAACCGGCGCCCCCGTCCCTGCCCGCCGTGGCCCGACCCGCGTCGAGGCACATGTGCCGGGCTACGACGGCACCGCCCTGCGCGTGCTGCTCGTCGCCGACGTCCTCGCACGCGCCCTGGAAATCGGCGGCACACCGGTCTGGTCACTGCTCAGCGCCGAACGGGACCGGGCGGAGCTACGGGCGGGTGCCGCGGCCCTGGGTGTCCGGCCCTTCGAGGACGGCCGGGACAGCGGCCCGGGGACAGGCGGGTCCCAGGTCGTCCACGTGGCCGGCGAGGGCGGGGCGACACCCGACGGGGTGCGGGTCGCCGTCGCGCCGGTCACGGGTGCCCCGGAAGGAGCCGACCCCGGTGTGCTCCGTCTGGCGTTGCTGTCCAGCCGCCATGGCCTGCCCGTACGGCTCGACGCGGCCGCCTTGTCGGAGGCCGACGACACGCTCGTACGCTGGCGCCGAGCCGTCGCCGCATGGGCGCGCGAACCGTCGAAGCCGGTCCCCGAGGACGTGCGCGGAGAGCTGCGTACCGCCTGGGAGGACGATCTGGACGTCCCCGGCGTGCTGCGCGTCCTGCGCCGGGTCGAGGCCTCCGACCTCCCGGCGGGCGCCCGCTTCGAGACGTACGCCTACGCCGACCGGCTCCTCGGCCTGGAACTGACCCGCGACCTGGGGACCCTCGCGTGATCGCGCGCGCCGGAGCGGGCCCGCTGCGCCGCCTGGTCGTGCTGCGGCACGCCAAGTCCGCCTGGCCCGAGAGCGTCCCCGACCACCAGCGCCCACTGGCCCCGCGGGGCCGCCGGGACGCACCCGCCGCGGGCCGCGCGCTCGTCGAGGCCGACTTCCTGCCCGACCTCGCGCTGTGCTCCACCGCCGTCCGCGCCCGCCAGACCTGGGACCTCGCCTCCGCCCAGTGGGGCACCCCGCCGCCGGTCCGGCACGACGCGCGCCTCTACGGCGCCGACGTGACCGAACTCCTCGAGATCGTGCACGAGGTGCCCGCCGAGGTCGAGACGCTGCTGCTGGTCGGCCACAACCCCGGTCTGGAGGAGCTCGTCCTCGATCTGGCGGGCGACGGCCTCGACGACACCCTGGAGCGGGTCCACGTGAAGTTCCCGACCGCGGCCGTCGCCGTGCTGACCTGGCGCGGCACCGGGTGGGAGGCCCTGCTCCCCGGCACGGCACTGCTGACCGCGGTGACGGTGGCGAGGGGCAAGAAGGAGTGAGCGCGGCCAAGCGGTACGTCTTCCTCGACCCCGACGGCACCGGAACCGGTCAGGGCTGGATGTTCGTGGTCGTGGCGGCGCCGACCGGGGTGGTCTACCAGACCCAGGGCGGAGGTCACGGCTGCATGCCCTACGAGCAGGAGGGCTATCTGGTCCCCGTGTTCGGGCGGGACCTCGACGACGAGCTGAAGCAGATCTTCGTGCGGGAGCTGAAGGGACGGGGTTCGCGCGGCCTGGACTGGCCGGAGGAGCTCCTGGCCGGGCTCAGGAAGGCGGTCGCCGTCCACCTCTACGGCTCCGCCGACCGCGACGACACCTGGCCCAGCCCCCTCGTCCTGGACGAGTCCCGCCTCGCCGAGGCCGACGAGGCGTGGGTCCCGGTGCTCACCCCCGACGGACCCGGCTTCCTGGCCTGGGAGAACTCCGACCAGCCGACGTGCACCCGCGGCCGTCGCTCCGAGCCCTCCGCCTGCGTGCCGGTCATGCGGTGATCTCCCTGCGGCGCGATCTTCACCACATCGTCGCCCGCACCTCCTGGTCGGGCGGGCCGAGACGGTCCGCATAGGGTGGCCGGATGCCGGACGAGTACCGCACAGTCGCCCACGCGGGCGTGCACGAGACCGAGGTCAACCGCTCCCGCTTCCTGTGCGCCCTCGCCCCCGCGGCCACGGAGCAGGAGGCCCAGGACTTCATCGCGTCCGTCCGCAAGGAGCACGCCGACGCCACCCACAACTGCTTCGCCTACGTCATCGGCGCCGACGCCGCGATCCAGAAGGCGAGCGACGACGGCGAACCCGGCGGCACCGCGGGCGTCCCCATGCTCCAGATGCTGCTGCGCCGCGACATGCGGTACGCCGTCGCCGTCGTCACCCGCTACTACGGCGGCGTCAAGCTCGGCGCGGGCGGCCTCATCCGCGCGTACGGCGGAGCGGTCGGCGAAGCTCTGGACGTCCTCGGCACCCTCACCCGCCGCCGTTTCCGCCTCGCCACGGTCACCGTCGACCACCAGCGCGCCGGCAAACTCCAGAACGACCTCCGCTCGACCGGCCGCGAGGTGCGCGACGTGCGCTACGCCGAGGCGGTCACGATCGAGATCGGCCTGCCGGACGCGGACGTACCGGCCTTCGAGGCCTGGCTCGCCGACGTCACCGCCGGGGCGGCCGGGTTCGAACTGGGCGGAGAGGCGTATGGCGATGCCTGAAAGGCCGGTAACCGCCCGTGATGTCAGACCCGGCCGTTAGTCTCGGGGATCATGCGACTGCTGCACACTTCCGACTGGCATCTCGGCCGGGCGTTCCACCGGGTCAACATGCTCGGGGCGCAGGCCGAGTTCATCGGCCATCTCGTCACCACCGTGCGTGAGCACGGCGTGGACGCCGTGGTCGTGTCGGGAGACGTGTACGACCGGGCGGTGCCGCCGCTCGCCGCGGTCGAGCTGTTCGACGACGCCCTGCACCGGCTGGCCGACCTCGGTGTGCCCACGGTGATGATCTCCGGGAACCACGACTCCGCCCGTCGACTGGGCGTGGGAGCCGGCCTCATCGACCGCGCGGGCATCCATCTGCGGACCGAGCCCGCGGCGTGCGGGACACCGGTGGTCCTGGCGGACGATTTCGGTGACGTGGCCTTCTATGGACTGCCGTATCTGGAACCCGCTCTGGTGAAGGACGAGTTCGGCGTGGAGAAGGCCGGCCACGAGGCCGTGCTCGCCGCCGCCATGGACCGCGTCCGCGCCGACCTCGCCGCACGCGCGCGTGGACAGCGGAAGACGCGGTCCGTCGTCCTCGCCCACGCCTTCGTCACCGGCGGCGAGGCCAGCGACAGCGAGCGGGACATCACGGTCGGCGGAGTGGCCGCCGTACCGGCCGGGGTCTTCGACGGCGTCGACTACGTGGCGCTGGGACATCTGCACGGCTGCCAGACCATCACCGAGCGCGTGCGCTATTCCGGCTCCCCGCTGCCGTACTCCTTCTCGGAGGCCGGTCACCGCAAGAGCATGTGGCTGATCGACCTGGACGCCGAGGGCGCGGTGAGCGCCGAGCGCGTCGACTGCCCGGTGCCCCGCTCGCTGGCCCGCATCCGGGGATCACTGGAGGACCTGCTCGCCGACCCCGAACTCACGCGCCACGAGGAGGCGTGGGTCGAGGCGACCCTCACCGACGCGGTGCGCCCCGCCGACCCCATGGCCCGGCTCACCGAGCGCTTCCCGCACACCCTCAGCCTCGCCTTCGACCCCGAGCGGGCGCCGGACGACCCCGACGTGTCCTACGCCCAGCGGCTCGCGGACCGCAGCGACCAGGAGATCGCCGAGGACTTCGTCGCCCATGTGCGCGGCGCGGGACCCGACGCACACGAACAGGGCGTGCTGCGGGACGCGTTCGACGCGGTCCGTGCGGACGAGACGGTACGGGAGGTGGCGCGGTGAGGTTGCACCGGTTGAAGGTCACCGCCTTCGGTCCCTTCGGCGGCTCGCAGACCGTGGACTTCGACGAGTTGTCCGCGGCGGGACTGTTCCTGCTCCACGGGCCGACCGGGGCAGGAAAGACCTCGGTACTGGACGCTGTGTGCTACGCGCTCTACGGCGCCGTTCCCGGTGCCAGGCAGAGCGGGCAGGGGATGACCCTGCGCAGTGATCATGCCACTGCCGAGACCCGTACCGAGGTCTGTCTCGAACTGTCCATTGCCGAACGCCGGTTGGAGATCACCCGGCAGCCGCCCTGGGAACGCCCCAAGAAGAAGGGACGCCCCGGGACCACTGTCGACAAGGCCCAGAGCTGGCTGCGCGAGCACGATGCCCAGGCCGGCACCTGGAAGGACCTCAGCCGCTCCCACCAGGAGATCGGCGAGGAGATCACCCAGCTGCTCGGCATGAGCCGCGAGCAGTTCTGCCAGGTCGTGCTGTTGCCCCAGGGCGACTTCGCGCGCTTCCTGCGCGCCGACGCCGAGGCGCGCGGCCGGCTGCTGGGCCGGCTGTTCGACACCCACCGCTTCGCCGAGGTCGAGAAGCGCCTCGCCGAACGCCGCCGCGCCACCGAGACCCAGGTACGCGAAGGCGACACCGAACTCCTGGCCGACGCCCACCGCATGCAGCAGGCGGCCGGCGACGCCATGCGACTCCCCGACGCCGCGCCGGGCGAACCGGGCCTCGCCGAAGCCGTCATGGGCGCCGCCGCGATCGCCCGCAGCACCGCCCGTGAACAGCTGACCATCGCCCACAGCCGCCTCACGGCCGCCGAGTCCGCCCAGGCCGGCGCCGAACACACCCTGGCCGACGTACGCGAACTGGCGCGGCTGCAACAGCGGTTCACACAGGCGCGGGACCGGGCCGCCCTGATGGAAGAGCGCTCCGACGGCTACCGGCAGGCGCAGGCCCGCATGGAGCGGTCCCGCAAGGCGGAGGCCGTGGCGCCCGCGCTGGAGCTGCGGGAGGCCGCCGACGCCGAGCACGGCAGAGCGGCCGTCGCACAGTCACGCACGCGTGCCCTGCTGCCGCAGACCCTCGCGGGCGCCGGTGCGGCCGGGCTCGCGGCTGCCGCCCGCCGGGCCGCGGAGGAGCTGGGCGGGCTGGAGTCGGCGCGGCGCGGCGAGCAGCGGCTGGCCGAACTCGTCGCCGAGCGGGCAGGGCTGGACCGTCAGGAGCGTGCGGACGACGACGTTCGCCAGGAGGCGGAGGCGTGGCTCGCCGGGTGGGAGACGATCCGCGCCGGGCTTCAGTCCCGGATCGACTCCGCGCAGGAGGCCGCGACGCGGGCCGAGCAGCTCGGCGTGCAGCGCGAGCCCGCGCAGAAGCGGCTCAACGCCGCGCGGATGCGGGACCAGTTGGCCGGCGACACGGACACCATCGCCGATCGCGTCCGCCTCGCCCAGGAGGACGCGCTCGCGGCCAAGGCGCACTGGCTCGACGTCAAGGAACAGCGCCTGAACGGCATCGCCGCCGAGCTTGCCGCGCAACTCGCGGACGGTGAGCCCTGTGCCGTCTGCGGTTCGACCGACCACCCGGCCCCGGCCCGCAAGGACGCCGGGCACGTCGACCGGGAGGCCGAGGAGCGCGCGCTGGCCGCCTACCAGCAGGCGGACGAACGCCACATCGAGCAGGAACGGCGCCTGGGCACCGTACGCGAGGCGCTGGCCGCCGCCACGGCGGAGGCGGGGGACACCCCCACCGGGCAACTCTCCTCGACGTCCGAGGAGTTGGAGTGGCTGTACGCCCAGGCTCACCGGGACGCCTCGGATCTGCACCCCGCGCGCGAGGAGCTTCGCCGTGCCGAGGTCGAGCACGAGCAGCGGACCGCCGCGCGGCAGCAGGCCGAGGTGCGGGCGGCCTCGCGGGTGGGGCACCGGGAGCGGTTGGACCAGGAACGGACCCTGTTGGAGGAGGAGTTGGCCCAGGCGCGCGGCCCCGCCGACAGCGTGGCCGCGCGGGCCGCGCAGCTGGAGCGGCAGACCGCCCTGCTCACCGACGCCGCCGACGCCGCCCGCGCCGCCGAGGACACCGCCCAGCGACTCAAGGACGCCGACGCCCGGCTCGCGGACGCCGCCTTCCGGGCCGGTTTCGAGACACCGCAGGCCGCGGCCGACGCCCTCCTCGACGTCGCCGCCCACCGTGACCTCCAACGGCGGCTGGACGCCTGGCAGTCCGAGGAGGCCGCCGTGCGGGCCGTGCTCGCCGAGCCCGAGACCGCGGCGGCCGCTCAGCAGCCGCCCGGCGACCTCGCGTCGGCCGAGCGGAGCGCCGCCCTCGCGGACCGGCGGGTCCGTGACGCGGCCTCCGCGCGCGACGCCGCCGCCCGGCGCTGCACCGATCTCGACCGGCTCTCCGCGCGTGCGACCGGCTCGGTGCGACGGCTCGCACCGCTGCGCGAGGAGTACGACCGTGTCGCGCGCCTCGCCTCGCTCGCCGCGGGCACCTCGGCGGACAACGAGCGCAAGATGCGCCTGGAGTCGTACGTCCTGGCGGCCCGCCTGGAGCAGGTCGCCGCCGCCGCGACCGTACGGCTGCTGCGGATGTCCTCCGGTCGCTACACCCTGGTCCACTCCGACGACCGGGCAGGGCGCGGCCGCAGCGGGCTCGGACTGCATGTCGTCGACGCCTGGACCGGCCGTGAGCGGGACACCGCCACGCTGTCCGGCGGCGAGACGTTCTTCGCCTCGCTCGCCCTCGCCCTCGGGCTCGCGGACGTCGTCACCGACGAGGCCGGCGGGGTCCGCCTGGACACCCTCTTCATCGACGAGGGGTTCGGCAGCCTCGACGACCAGACCCTCGACGAGGTCCTCGACGTCCTCGACTCCCTGCGCGAACGCGACCGCAGCGTCGGCATCGTGAGCCATGTCGCGGACCTGCGGCGCCGCATCCACGCCCAGCTGGAGGTCGTGAAGGGGCGCTCCGGGTCGGCGCTGCGGCAGCGCGGCGCGGGGTGAGTCAGCGGCCCAGCGGGCGGCGGGGGAGCGGCGAGGAGTAGACGACGCTCGTGGTCACCGAGCCCAGCGAGCCGATCTTGCCGGACACCTCCTCCAGGTGCTGCATCGAGCGGGCGGCGACCTTGATGACGAAGCAGTCGTCGCCCGTGACGTGGTGCGCCTCCAGGATCTCCGGCGTCACCTCGACGAGGTCGTGGAACGGCTTGTAGTTGCCGTTCGGATACCGCAGCCGCACGAACGCCAGGATGGGCAGCCCCAGCCGGTCCGGGTCGACCACCGCGGAGTACCCCTGGATCACCCCCGCCTCCTCCAATCGGCGCACCCGCTCGGTCACCGCGCTCGGGGACATGGAGACGGCCCGGGCGAGCTCGGCGAAGCTGGCCCGGCCCTCCCGCTGGAGGACATCGAGAATGCGCCAGTCGGTGGCGTCCGGGGAAAACGCGGTCATGTCCGAGAGATAGCAGGGGATTCACCGGCCGATCAAGCCGAAGGCCGGGGATCGACACTTCTGAATCATGATCATCGGCCGTAGATTTCTGGTCGTGGAACCACACCACGAGAACCGCCAGGGAAAGGCCAGAGCATGAGCACCAGCACCGCCGTCGTCAACCCCGTCCTGCGTGTCGCCCCCGCGGCTCCGGCCGAGGCCGCCGCCTACTTCCGTGCGAGCCTCGTCTTCCACGCGGACGTGTCCGACGTCGCCGCCGCCCTCGCCGCCGATGGCGACCCCGGCTTCGTCGTCCTCGACTCGCGTTCCACCGAGGCCTGGGACCAGGGACACATCCCGGGCGCCGTCCACCTGCCGACCGCGCTCATCCCCGAGCAGGCCGAGCAGCTCCTCGACAAGAACGTGCCGGTCGTGACGTACTGCTGGGGCCCGGGCTGCAACGGCGCCACCCGCTCGGCCCTCGCCCTCGCCGAACTCGGCTACCAGGTCAAGGAGATGCTCGGCGGCTTCGAGTACTGGGCGCGCGAGGGCTTCGGGTTCGAGACCTGGGAGGGCGCGGAGCGCCGGGACGCCGACCCGCTGACGGCGCCGGTGGGCGCGGAGAACTGCGGGTGCTGAGCCTGGCGCTCCGCGAAGCGGCGCGGTAGCTGAATCCGATGTTCCGCTTTTCGGTATCCGCCGACGTAAGCCGTCATGCACACGGTAGATTCCGCGCCATGGTGCGATACGCGGAGCCGGGCGCGGCGGAGTGGGTCGAGTCGGGCGGCGGACCGCTGATAGCGGTGCCGGAGACGGTGCTTCCGTTCTGGGCGGGCGCCGACGGCGACGAACTGGCCTCGGACTACGACCGGGCCTGCGAGGTGGACGGATACGTCGGGCTGCTGCCCGTCGGGGACAGCGCGGCGCTCGTGCTCGGCGACGAGCCCGCCTCCACCACGTATCTGCCGGACCACGGCATCTTCGTACGATGGTCCGCAGGGGAGTCCGAGGAGCGGCTGCTCGCCGAGGTGCCGGCGGCGCTCGACAGCGCCGTGTGGGGGCCCGAAGTGGCCTGGAACGTGCCAGGACCGGTGCTGCTGTTCGACGCCGCGTGGCCCGGGAACGACTCGCTGCGCACCGATCATGTGTGGATCGCGCTGGAACCCGGCCGTTACGCGGTGCGCGCGGCGCACGTGCGGCCCGGGCCGGAGACGTGGCTGGGACTCGTACAACTGAGGCCACTGGCGCACGGATAATCACCTGCGCCGCGGCGGCCCCCTGGCCATCATGGTCGACCATGCCCCGACTCCCGCACCCCGCACCCGAATCGCTCCGCCGCGACCCGCTGCCCCTGCGGGGTCGCACCGCCCTGGTCACCGGCGCCAGCAGACGCGGCGGCATCGGGCACGCGGTGGCCCGCCGACTGGCCGCCTACGGGGCGAGCGTCTATCTGCACCACCATGTGCCGCACGACGCCGCCCAGCCGTGGGGCGCCGACCGCCCCGAGGACGTCCTCGCCTCCGTGCGTGAGGCACTGGGCGATCCGCAGGCCCGGGTCGAAGCGGGCCCCGGTGACCTGTCCGACCCGGCGGCACCCGCCGAACTGATCGGCACCGCCGTCTCCGCGCTCGGCGGCCGCCTCGACATCCTGGTCGCCAACCACGCCCTCAGCGGCAGTGACGGCACCCTCGACGAGGTCGACGCGACCATGCTCGACGCGCACTGGGCGGTCGACACCCGCTCGGTGCTGCTGCTCGTACAGGCCTACGCCCGCCGCCGCGCGGACACCCCGGGCGGCCGGATCGTGATGATGACGTCCGGCCAGGACATCGCCGGCGGCATGCCGGGCGAGATCGCCTACGCCCTCCAGAAGGGCGCCCTGGCCTCCGTCACCCGCTCGCTGTCGACGACCCTCGCCGAGCAGGCGATCACGGTGAACACCGTCAACCCCGGCCCCGTGGACACGGATTACCTGACCGGCGAGGTGTACGAGGCCGTCGCGGCCCGCTTCCCCGCCGGCCGCTGGGGCATGCCGGACGACCCCGCCCGCCTCATCGCCTGGCTGGCGACGGACGAGGCGGGCTGGGTCACCGGGCAGGTGATCGACTCGGAGGGCGGATTCCGGCGCTGACTCCGAGCGGATTCCCGCGCTGACTCACAGCGCGGAGAGCTCGTCCACCAGGTCGTCCAGGCCGAGGGAGCCCTGCGAGAGCGCCGCCATGTGCCACGCCTTGAGGTCGAAGGCGTCGCCGTGGCGGCGCTGCGCGTTCTCCCGGCCCAGCAGCCAGGCCCGCTCGCCCAGTTTGTAGCCGATCGCCTGCCCCGGGATCGTCAGATAGCGGGTCAGCTCGCTCTCCACGAAGTCCGCCGGACGGCTGCTGTGCGACCCGAAGAACTCCTGCGCCAGATCAGGGGTCCAGCGCTCGCCCGGGTGGAACGGCGAGTCGGCCGGGATCTCCAGCTCCAGATGCATGCCGATGTCCACGATGACCCGCGCGGCCCGCATCATCTGCGCGTCGAGATAGCCGAGCCGCTGCTCCGCGTCCGTGAGGAACCCGAGCTCGTCCATCAGCCGTTCCGCGTACAGCGCCCAGCCCTCCGCGTTGGCACTGACGATGCCGACCGTGGCCTGGTAACGGGAGAGGCTGTCGGCGACGTGCACCCACTGCGCGAGCTGGAGGTGATGGCCCGGGACGCCCTCGTGGTACCAGGTCGACACCAGGTCGTACGCCGGGAAGCGGGTCTGGCCCATCGTCGGCAGCCAGGTGCGGCCCGGGCGGGAGAAGTCCTCCGACGGGGGCGTGTAGTACGGGGCCGCCGCGCCACCGGGCGGCGCGATGCAGGACTCCACCTTCCGTACCCGCTCGGCCAGTTCGAAGTGCGTGCCGTCCAGCGACTCGATCGCCTGGGTCATCAGAGCCTGGAGCCAGTCCCGGACCTCGTCGACGCCCTCGATGTGCTTGCCGTGCTCGTCGAGGTGGGCGAGCGCCACCCACGGCGTCTCGGCGCCGGGGAGGATCTTCTCGGCCTCCTTCCTCATCTCGCCGAGCAGCCGGTGGTACTCGGACCAGCCGTACGCGTACGCCTCGTCCAGGTCGAGGTCCGTGCCGTTGAAGTAACGCGACCAGTGGGCGTAGCGCTCACGGCCCACCGTGTTCGGCGCGCCCTCGATCGCCGGCACGTACACGTCCCGCATCCAGTCCCGCAGCTCGGCGACGGAGGCGGTCGCGGCGCGGGCGGCCTCGTCACAATCAGCGCGCAGGGCCTCGGGAGCGTCCGCCGCGAAGTCCTCGAACCAGCCGCGGCCCTCACCCGTGTCCGCCCACTCGGTGAGCTGCTCGACGAAGGTGGCCGTGGGGCGCGGGGACGCGTACAGCTTGCGTTCCAGACCGAGCGCGAGGGACTCGCGGTACCCGGCGTACGCGGCCGGCACGGCCCGCAGCCGCTCGGCGATCGCCGCCCAGTCCTCGTCCGATTCCTGAGGTGTCACGGTGAACACCTCGCGCACCGAGTGCGCCGCCGTCGCCATGTTGCCGACCGAGCGCAGCCCCTCGTCCGCCTGGTGCACGGCGAGCTCCGCGGTGAGCCGCTCGCGCAGCAGCCGGGCGCAGCGGCGCTCGATGTCACTGTCCGCACCGGGCTGCCGCTCGGCCTCGTCGAGCCTGGCGAGCGTGGCCCGCTGCAACCGCGCGAGCGTCTCCTGGCCCGCCGGCGAGGTGTCGGGCAGCCTGCTCGAACTCTCCTTCACGCCGAGGTACGTACCGGTGATCGGATCGAGGGCGATGAGGTCGTCGACATAGGCGTCGGCGACCTCACGGGGCAGCGGGCTCTTGGTCTCTGACATGCGGTCCATCCTCATACGAGGGGCCGCGCACGTCACGCGGATTGAGCCGAGGGCGTAGGCGGCAGCAGCGGTCCGCAGTCCCACTGCTGGAAGATCAGACGCGTCTCCACCCGGGCCACTTCACGATGAGCGGTGAACCCGTCCAGGACCAGCCGCTGCAGATCCGTCATGTCCGCGACCGCGACATGGACCAGATAGTCGTCCGGGCCGGTCAGATGGAAGACGGTCCGGGACTCCGGAAGCGCCCGGATGCGCTCCACGAACGGCCCCACCAACTCCCGCCGATGCGGCCTGACCTGCACGGACAGCAGTGCTTCCAGGCCGCGCCCCAGCTTCGTCGGGTCCAGCCGCAGCTGATGGCCGAGGATCACACCGGCGCGCCGCAGCCGGGTCACCCGGTCCAGACAGGTCGACGCCGCGACCCCCACCTGGGCGGCGAGGTCGCGATAGGTGGTCCGGGCGTCGTTCTGCAGCAGCCGCAGAAGATGAAGGTCCACCGGATCCAGTACGACAGATTCGGCCATTGGCCGAACGTAGCACGGTGCTCTCGTCCCCCAGCCCGGTCGGTGTTCACTCTTGCCCGCATGGAGACGACGCCTGTGCCCATGAGAGCCCTGGCCACCGAAGCCGTTCACGCCGGCCGCGACGACCTCGCCCGGCAGGGACTGCACGCCCCGCCCATCGACCTGTCGACCACCTACCCCTCGTACGACAGCCGAGGCGAGGCCGCCCGTATCGACACCTTCGCCACCACCGGCGCCGACCCGGACGGCCCGCCCGTCTACGGCCGTCTGGGCAACCCGACCGTCGCCCGCTTCGAGACGGCCCTGGGCCGTCTGGAGGGCACCGAGTCCGCGGTGGCCTTCGCCAGCGGTATGGCCGCGCTGAGCGCGGTACTTCTCGTACGGGCCTCCCTCGGCCTGCGCCATGTCGTCGCCGTCCGCCCCCTGTACGGCTGCAGCGACCACCTGCTCACCGCCGGACTCCTCGGCTCCGAGGTGACCTGGACCGACCCGGCGGGCATCGCGGACGCGCTGCGCCCCGACACGGGCCTGGTCATGGTCGAGTCCCCGGCCAATCCGACGCTCGCCGAGGTGGACCTGCGGGCGGTGGCCCATGCCTGCGGCTCGGTCCCGCTGCTCGCGGACAACACCTTCGCCACGCCCGTACTCCAGCGCCCGGTGGAGCAGGGCGCACGGCTGGTGCTGCACAGCGCCACCAAGTACCTCGGCGGGCACGGTGACGTGATGGCGGGGGTGGTCGCCTGCGACGAGGAGTTCGCCGGACGGCTGCGGCAGGTCCGTTTCGCCACGGGTGGCGTACTGCACCCCCTGGCCGGTTATCTGCTGCTGCGCGGCCTCTCCACCCTGCCGGTCCGCGTCCGCGCCGCCTCCGCCAACGCCGCCGAACTGGCCCGCCGCCTCGCCGCCGACCCCCGGATCGCCCGTGTCCACTACCCGCGCATCGGCGGCGCGATGATCGCCTTCGAGGTCCACGGCGACCCGCACGAGGTGATCGCGGGCGTCCGCCTGATCACCCCGGCGGTGAGCCTGGGCAGCGTGGACACCCTGATCCAGCACCCGGCGTCCATCAGCCACCGCATCGTGAACGAGGGCGACCGACGGAACGCCGGGGTGAGTGACGGCCTGCTGCGCATGTCGGTAGGCCTGGAGGACGTGGAGGATCTCTGGACAGATCTGAACAACGCCCTGGCCGCGACGCCGCCAAGGGGTGCGGGGAACTGCGCGACCAGCCACAGTGTGCCCGCACCCGCCGACGGTCCTACGATTGCTACGGCGCTTCTGCGTTCATAGCGCTGACCATGCCGTCTCCCAGCGCAGCGACCCCGTCCAGCCGCGCAGTGATCACCAGGGTCCCCTCCTCGATCTGGTAATCGAGGGGGAGCCCCAGCCCCCGCATCGCCGCGACCATCCCCGTGTTGGACGCCTGCGTCACGGCGTACACACTCTCGCACCCGGCCTCAAGGGCCATTCCCACCAACCTGCGGAGCAACTCCGCACCGATACCGCGCCGCTGCCACTCGTCCTCGATGAGCAGCGCGACCTCCGTCTCGTCCCCGTCCCACAGCAGATGACCCAGGCCGACCATCCGACCCGACGTCGTCTGGACGGCCACGGTCCGCCCGAAGCGCGGACTGAGCAGGTGGTTCAAGTAACGGTCCGCGTCGCCCACCGGCCCGTGATAGCGCAGCGACAACGTCCGCTGCGAGCAGCGCTCGTGCATCGCCTTGGCCGCGTCCAGGTCTGCGACGTCGGCCCGGCGCACGGTGATGTCGTTGCCCTCGGGCAGCGTCAGTACGTCCTGGCTGCGCGGCACCCGGGGTCCGAGCACCGCGTCCAGCTGCACCAGGGCCCGCGCCCGCGCGAACTCGGTCGGGGTGAACGGCAGATAGGGCCTCTCCACGGTGATCACTCCGCCTTCCGGCGCCCGCAGCCTCATCACGGTGTCCTCGAGCACGCCCTCGGTGGGCACCGTCTCGGGCCCCGGACCCGCGGGTGACTGCCGGATCGTGCACCGGCCCAGCAACTGCCGCAGCGTCAGCGGAAGTTCCGCCGCGTCCAGCGCGGTACGGGTCGCGAGGCCGAGCACCCGGGTCGGTGCGTCGACCAGGTCATGGGCGTCGGCCCGCTCGATCCAGGTACCGGAACCGCCGGCCAGCGAGACCGCACGGGTGATCCCGGTCGCCTCGAGCGCGCCGGGCGCCCGCAGCAGAAACTCGTCCACCGTGCCCTCGGCCAGCGGATGCGTCTGCAGGCTGAGGATGTCGACCCGGTGAGCGGCGAGCGTCGTGCACAGCGCGGCCAGCGACCCCGGCTCGTCCTTCACCGTCGTCCGCATTCGCCACAGCGTGCTCACCCCGGCCTCGGCCGACGACTGCTCGGACAGCCCGGCCTGCTCCGGGGAGAGCGGCCGGGCGTCGGTATCGGTATCGCCGACCGGCGGTGCGTGACCGTGGTGTCGTGCCCACCATGTGTGGAACGCCGCCGTGGCGACCAGCGCGACCGCCGAGATCAACAGCAGCACCGGACCGTCGGGGCCGTGCCCGACCAGGTTCGCGACGGCGTCCGCCACCGCGACCGCCGTGAAGAGTGCGGCGAGTTCGATGAGGTCCCGCCGCCAGTGGTGGACCGGACGACCATGCCTCGCACGCGTCACATCAGACATTTCCCGTTTCATACAGCCACTGTGAAGGAACGGTGTTGCGTGATCACGAACGCTTTGTGACCGGGCGGTAAAGACTAGATCTGCACCATATGTGGCTGTTCTTGCGTTTGTGCTGCGGCAGACGGTGCAGTGGGGGCGACCGTCAAGCGGCCACCTCCAGAGCCAGCGCGCTGTGCAACCGCCGGGCCTGCGTGACCAGCCGGGACGAGCCACGCCGGTCCGCGGTCCGTGCCAGATGCGGCAGCTCGCCCCGTGCCCCGGACCGCTCGGCGCACTCCGCGGCCACGGCGAGCAGTTCACCGAGGCCCCGGACCTTCGCGGCCTGTCCGTCCGGACCGCCGGTGGCGAGGTCGGCGAGCAGCACGGGCAGGGTGTGCCGCAGCAGCCCCCAGATGGTGGCGTTCGCCCCGGTCGCCGCCGCCGCGCGTACCGACTCCGTCAGCCGCAACGGCTTCACGGCCCCGCGCCGCACCAGCTGCCCGAGGTCGGCTCCCAGCAACGCCACATCGAGCTGCCCCCGCGCCGCGAGCACCAGCAGGGCGTCCACGGCGGCGAGTCGATCCTCCTCGTGCCGGGCCCCGAGCCCGTACGCCAGGCACAGATGCACGGCGTCACCCGCCTCACCGCCGGACTCGGCGAGCAGCGGAAGTATGGCGGCGGCTCCCCGGGCGTCGTCGACGGCGACCGTCGAGACGTCGCGCAGGACGCGGGCCGCGATCAGTTCGCGGCGCTCGGGGAGCAGAGCGAGCCAGTGCCGGCGAGGCGTGTCGTCCCAGTGGTAGCAGTGCCAGCGGTCCCCGTGCACACTCACCGGCCGGCCCAGGTGACGGAACTCGCGGCCGAAGTCCTCCTGCAGCTCCGGGAGTTCACCGAGCTCGACCAGCAGGCGCGCTCCCGCGGTCCGCCGCCGGTACGTGGGCAGCGCCGACGGCCCCGAGGCGAGCCACCGGGCCAGGCGCCTCCCCTCCACTGTGCCGAGCCCCGCCGCCTTCTCGGCCGCCGCCGCGGACACCGACTCGTCCGTGCGGCTGACGCGGAGCAGCGCCTGGTCGAAGTCCGCCGCCGACACCCGCGCACCGAGGCGCCGGTACTCCTCTAGGCGGGCCACCAGCTCGTCGGGCTCCAGCAGCCCCGTGCTCCACGTGGGTGTGGACAACAGGAACGGCAACGGGTCGGTGGCGATCCGGTACGCGATCTCCGCGACACGGGCGTTGAACGCCTTCGCCAGCGGGCTGTGTACGCAGGTGTGCGCCGACGTCCCGTGCTGGACCGCGCTGTGGAGCGTGTGGGTACGGACCTTGCCCAGCAGCGTCGCCAGCACCACTTCGAGAGAGGACAGACGGCCACCGAAGGCGTACTGCCGCTCATGCTCGGGGTCGTCGGCGACCCACCACAGACGTGCCACCACCGGACCGAGCGCCTCGATCAGGGACTCCCGGTCCTGGTGGGCACGGCGCACGAGCCCGTCCAGGGTGCGCTCGAACGTCGCCACATCCCCGCCGGAGGCCAGCAACGCCCCCACCTCCTCGGCGAGTTCGGCGGCCGACTCGGGCGCAGGGGCGAGACGCGCCGGCTCCGGGGCCGGTGGCAGCACCTCCTCGTGGGCCACGGTCTGCCATGCCGCCGGTGCCACACCAGGCATGGCGACCGCCCGGGCGCGCAACGCCGGGATCAACTGCTCCGCCGCGAAGGCCAGTTCGTCCCGCGCCCCGGCGCCGGCCTTCCCGACGTGCCGCTCGACCAGCTTCAGCGCCCGCTCCTGCACATCCGAGTCCTCGTGCCCGAACGCCTGGGCGGCGGCCGGCAGCAGATCGTCGACCGTGCCGGCGTCCCGTGCGAGCACCTTGCCCAACAGGACGAGCTGGGCCCGCACCAGCTTCTTCTCCGTACGGAACAACACCGCGCCCGACATCTCGGCGAGTCGGCGCACAGGCAGGTCGCCGTCCAGGGCCAAGGAGCCCAACACCGACTGTGCGTGCGAGGCAACCGTCGACGTGGCGTCCGCGGCGAGGGCCAGCCAGTCCGCCGTCCGTTCGCGCTCTTCGTCGCGAGTGAGGTCCAGTGTCTTGAGGAGGCGGAGGAACACCCGGTGATCGGCGGGCCGGCCGCCGCGCAGGAGCCGGGCGACACACGCGTCGACCATCGTCCGCCGGTCGAGCGTGCCCTCGGCCGTGAGCCCGGCCAGAGCCCCGGTCCAGCTGTTCGGCCCGTCACCGGACAACCACCCCAGCAGAGAGCCCATGTCGTCCGTCTCGAAGACGGCGGCCACCAGCTGCGCGAGATGCGGCTCCCGACGCAGCCGGTCCTGCACAGTGCCCTCGCGATGCCAGGTGGTGCCGATGTGGAGCAGCCAACCCCGGACGTACGCGTCCGTCGTCGGCACCGCACAGCCCGCGAGACGCACCAGGCCGGACATCAGCTCGTACGCCACGTCGGCACCGGCCGGACGCTGCGCCAGCCGGTGCGCCACGTCCGCCAGCCATGCGGGATCGCGGTCGCCCAGCACATCGATCAGCACCGCCGGCTGCGCCTGCCACCAGCTCATGTCGGAGGCCCCGAGCCAGCCGGCCACCGCCGCCGCACCGGTCTGGCAGGCCGCGCCCGCCACGTGCAGGGCGGGGTGCGCGCGCCGTGTGGCCGCGCCCCAGCGATCCGCCCGGAGCTCCTTGCGCAGCTCCTTCAACTCGGGGAAGACCGCCCGCCGTTCCGTGTCCGTCATCCCGTCCAGCAGACTCAGCACCTCGGCCGTCCGCCCGCCCCGCACCGCGTCGATGAGCTCGCTCATCGCACACCCCCGTCGACCCGAACCGTCTCCCGCTCCACCGCGGCACCCCGCCGCACCATGCGGACCGCCAGCGCGTGCTTGCACGGCCCGCGCCCGCCCCGGTACTTCGCCCACCACAGGCAACTGCAGCTGAGCACCCCCGCCGCGTCCCGCACCCGGTGCACATGTCCGTCCTCGGCCGTGACCGTGCCGCCCGTGCCGTCCAGGGCGACCGCGCCCGCCGCCACCAGCGCCCGGGCCGACCGCAGCCGCGGGTTGTGGCGCTCCACGCGCTCGGCGTCGTAGGGCAGCTCCCGGTGGAAGTAGGCCGCCTCCGCCGTGTCGTACCCGACGCGGCCCGAGGTGCCCAGACGGACCAGGGCCGTCCGGACCCGGTCGGCCGGGAGCCCCGCCGCTGCGGCGAGGTCGGCGACGTCGACGCGGGGCTCCCATGCCAGGAGCACCGAGATCAGTTCGGCGTCCTCCGCGGCCTCGTCGGCGGCCAGCGCGTCGAGGACACCGCCCTCCCCGGAGAACCCGCGTGACGCATCGGGTGACAGCGTCAGGGTGAGCCGCATGCCCGGCAGGACGGCCTCCCAGGCGCCGGCCGTGGCGGCGCTGCCGGAGCCGGGGGCGACCGCCGGACCGTACACCCGCAGGGCCGTCGCGTGCCGCAGCACCCGCTGGAGCGCGACCAGCCGCTCCGGCCCCGGCAGGCACACCGCGCCGGGCACCGCGCGGGTGGTCGGCCGCAGCGTGCCGCCCGCCGGCACCACCCAACGCGGGGCGCCGCGCCCTCCGCCGCGAGGCAGCGCCCGCAGGAACCGCACGGCCTCGGCGGCGGGCAACTCGGCCCGCAGGTCGAAGCCCGCCGCGATCACCTGGGCCTCCGCGAAGCCGCGCAGCCAGCGGTCGGGGAGCGGCACCTTCTTCTCCACGACCGGGCCGTCGAGCGTGGTCACGGCCAGCTCCTCGGGGCCGACCCGCAGATGGAGCGGGTCGTCCGCGCCGATCCGCGAGAGCGCGTCACGCAGCGGGTTGTTGACGTCGACGTTCGTCGTGCCATGCCCCACCTCGCCGCCGTCCAGGCCGGGCGCCAGCACGTCGAGGCGGGCGTAGACCCCGCCGCAGCCGGAGAAGGACTCGAAGCGCAGCCGATCGCCGTTGCCCGTCACCACCGGGTCCAGCGAGGCGCGCAGCTGCGGCTGGAAGTAGCGCGCGGCCGCGACGTCGGCCACCGCGAGCAGTCCGGCGGAAGCCACCTGAGGAGACGTCAGGAAGCCCGCGAAGAACCGCGGATGGTCCTCGGTGCCCGAGGGCGTCGCACCCCGTGAGGTCTCGAGCCCCAGGCGCTGTGAGCCCGCTGCGGACTCCAGCACGGAGGGTCGGCGATAGGCCACGGCCTGCAGAGATCGCGTCATGGAAAAACCGTAGAGGCGACCACTGACAATCGGCCCTGACCTGCTAAAACGCCCTGGTTGAGGGGGAGTTCGCGGGGTCATCGGCCGGGAAAATACGCAGGCCGCGCACCGGGGGATGACGCCGGGACGCGGCCCGCCTACGAGGGTACGGGAGTCACTGGCCCACGCGGCCCGGTTGGAGCACCTGCGTGAACAGCACGGTGCCGTCCGACTCCCGCAGCCGGACCGTCAGCTCCCCGCTGCCGCCGTCGATGTCGACCTCGCCGAAGAACTGGTAGCCGCCGGCGGGGGAGACGTTCGCGGTCGGCGGCGCCTTGACGAACACCCGCTCCGGGCCGAAGGTGCCGTCCAGCGTGTTGGCCGGGAAGGCGCCGGCGTTGAGCGGTCCGGACACGAACTCCCAGAACGGCTCGAAGTCGGTGAAGGCGGCCCGGGACGGCTGGTAGTGCTGGGCCGAGGTGTAGTGGACGTCGGCGGTCAGCCACACCGTGCCGGTGATCCGCCGGTGCTTGATGAACCGCAGCAGCTCCGCGATCTGCAGCTCACGCCCGAGAGGGGCACCCGGGTCGCCCTGGGCGACGGCCTCGATGTTGGGCTTGCCGTCCGTGGCGTCCGGCACGACCAGACCGAGCGGCATGTCCGAGGCGATCACCTTCCACACCGCCCGGGAGCGTGCCAGTTCCCGCTTGAGCCACGCCAGCTGCTCGGCGCCGAGGATGCCCTGCGGGTCGGTGGACTGGTCGTCCGGCGAGTTGGCGTTGCGGTAGGTGCGCATGTCCAGCACGAACACGTCGAGGAGCGGGCCGTGGTTGACCACCCGGTAGACCCGACCGTCGGGGCGGCGCAGGGTCGAGATCGGGAAGTACTCGGAGAACGCCTGGCGGGCGCGCGCGGCCAGCACGTCGATGTTCTTCTCGGTGTAGCGGGAGTCGGCGAGGATCTCGCCGGGGAACCAGTTGTTGCTCACCTCGTGGTCGTCCCACTGGACGATCGAGGGGACTTGGGCGTTGAACCGCCGGAGGTTGTCGTCGAGCAGGTTGTAGCGGAAGTTGCCGCGGAACTCGGCCAGCGTCTCGGCGACCTTGGCCTTCTCCTCGGTGGTGACGTTCCGCCAGGTGCTGCCGTCGGGCAGGGTGACGGCAGCCGAGAGCGGGCCGTCGGCGTAGATGTTGTCGCCACTGCAGACGAAGAAGTCGGGGTCCAGCGCGGCCATCGCGTCATAGATCCGGTATCCGCCGAGATCCGGGTTGATGCCCCAGCCCTGCCCGGCCAGATCGCCCGACCAGACGAAGCGCACGCCGTCGCGCCTCCTGGCCGAGGCCGTGCGGAACGTGCCGGCGACCGGCTCGCCGGTACGGCGCGGGTCGTCGGGGTCGGCCAGCCGTACGCGGTAGTGGATCTGCTCACCGGGCGGGAGGCCGTGCAGCCGTGTCGTGCCGGTGAAGTCGGTGTCCGGGCCGAGCAGCGGGCCGTGCCAGCGGCGCGGGTTGCGGAACGACTCGGTCGCGGACGTCTCGACGATCATGCGCGCCGGACGGTCGGACCGCACCCACACCAGCCCCGAGTTCGAGGTCACGTCGCCCGTCTGCACACCCCACCCCGCCTCGGGGCGCCCGGACAGGGCGAACGCCGGTGCCGAACCGGCCGTGGCGGGCAGGGCCAGGGCCGCCGACGCGACCAGGGAGCCGCGCAGGACGGTGCGGCGGTCGGGGAGCGGACGATGTGACATGGATGCGCCTCCAAGGACGGGATCCGGCCAGTGTGCGATGCCACAACTACTCGTGCGCCGCAGCGCACACGCAAACCACAAGTGAACAACTGACCGCGGGCGTAAGGGAACCGGTGTGCGATTCGCGGACATGGCGAGGTACGACGACCTCAGCCGGACCCCGCCTCGGCCATCAGCCGTACGCCCGAACGGATCCGCGCGGGGGACAGATGCGCGTATCCGACCACGAGTCGGGTCTGCGCAGCGTCCGCGGCACGCGCGTGCGTGCAGTCCGACAACGGACGGACCGCCACCCCGGCCGCGGCAACGCGCGCGAGGAAGCGTTCCTCGGGCCCGTAGCGCTCCGGCAGCGTGGCGATGACGTGCAGCCCCGCGGCGATCCCGGACACCTTCGCGCCGGGGAAGTACTCCTCCAGAGCGGCCACGAGAGCGTCGCGCCGCTCGCGGTAGGCGCGCTGGCAGCGGCGCAGCTGACGGTCGTAGTCGCCGCGCTCCACGAAACGGGCGAACAGCGCCTGGTCGAGAGCGGGATGGCCGAGGTCCATGGTCCGTTTGCGCTCGATCACCTCGTCGGCGAGCGACTCCGGTACGAGCAGCCAGCCCAGCCGCAGCCCCGGGGCGAGGGACTTGCTCACGGAACCCGCGTAGGCCACACGGTCGGGATCGAGGCCCTGGAGCGCGCCGACCGGGGCACGGTCGTAGCGGAAGTCGCCGTCGTAGTCGTCCTCCAGAACGAACCCGTCCACGGACCGTGCCCAGTCGAGCAGTTCGGCACGGCGGCGTGCGGAGTACGCGATCCCGGTGGGGTACTGGTGGGCGGGCGTGGTCACGACGGCCCGCACGCCCGACGCCCGCAGGGCCTCGACGGCCAGCCCGTCCTCGTCCAGCGGCACGGGCACCGCGGTGACGCCCGCCGCGGCGTACAGGCCGTCGTGCTGCGGACTGCCGGGATCCTCCACGCCCACCTCGCGCAGCCCGCGCGCGTGGAGGGCGAAGCCGAGCAGGGTCGACGCCTGGGCCACCCCGGACACCACCACGATCCGCTCCGGGTCGGCGACCACTCCACGGCGGCGGGCGAGGAGTTCGGCCAGGGCGGTGCGCAGCCGGGGCAGCCCGCGCGGATCGGGATAGCCGAGCTCGTGGTGCGGCAGCTCCGCCAGTACCCCGCGCTGTGCCGCGCCCCAGGCGGCGCGCGGGAACAGGGACAGGTCGGGCGTCCCGGGCACGAAGTCCGCGCGGGCGCCGGGGGGACGCGGCGAGAGATCACGCGCGCGTGGCTCGGCGGAACGTACGGCGCCGCCCACCCAGGTCCCCGCCCCCCGCCCGCTGCGCAGATACCCCTCGGCCGTCAGCTGCTCGTACGCCTCCGTCACGAGCCCGCGCGACACACCGAGGTCACCGGCCAGGTCCCGGCTGGACGGCAACCTGGTCCCCGGCGGGAGCCTCCCCGACCGGACCGCGGCCCGCAGCGCCGCCTGCAGCGAACGCCCACGCGTGCGCGCGGGTGCGGAGCCGAGCGGGAGAAGCAACTCCCAGGCAGCGGAGCCGGGCCGATCGCCCGACGCGGAGCCGGCCTCATCGCCCGGTGCCGTGGCGCGCTTCCGATTGGTCCCCGATGACGTCATGGCAATGGACCTTAATGCGGGCCACCCCGCTCCCTAGCGTCGTTCCCATGAACGCCACCACCACCCGCGGAGCGCTCCTCGCCGCGTTCGCCTGCGTCCTCGTCGGCGCGTCCTTCACCGCCAACAGCGTCCTGGGCGACTACCCGTACGCGGGCGGCCAGTTCCTGCGTTACGGCCTCGCCTGCCTGCTGCTCGTGCCGCTGGTGGGGCGCGGCGCGGCGGCCCGGCTGCGGACCCTCGCGCCGCGGCACTGGGCCCGCCTCGCGCTGCTCGCGGCCGTCGGCATGGTCGGCTTCAACATGGCCGTCATCGCGGCGGAACGTACGGCCGAGCCCGCCGTCCCCGGTGTCCTCGTCGGCTGCGCGCCGGTCGTGGTTGCCGTTGTCGTGCCCCTCCTCGACGGGCGCCGCCCCCGACGTGCCGTCCTGTACGGGGCTTTGCTCGTGGCCCTGGGCGCCTTCACGGTCCAGGGCTGGGGGCGGACGGACGGCACGGGCCTGGCGTTCTCCGTGTGCGCGCTGGCGGGAGAGGTCGGTTTCGCGGTTCTCGCCGTGCCCCTGCTGCGGCCGCTGGGGCCACGGCTGCTGTCGGCGACGGTGTGCGGGATCGCCACGCTCGAGTCCCTGGCGGCCGGACTGGTCGTGGACGGCTCGGCCTGGCTGCGCCCGCCCGACCGGGCCGAGGCCGCCGCGCTGCTGTGGCAGGCGGCGGTCGTCACGGTCGTCGGGTTCGTGTGCTGGTACATGGGCATGCAGCGGATCGGCGCGGAGCGCGCCACGCTGTTCTCCGGTCTCATCCCGGTCGCCGCCGCCTGCACCGCCCCGCTCGTCGGAACGGGCTCCTACGGCGTCGCCCAGGCCGTCGGGAGCGCCGTCGTCGGCGCCGGAGTCGTCCTCGGGTCCCGCGCGTCGAACAGGTCAGCGGCTGCCGTCGAGGATCACGCGCGCGACGAGCGCCGGGTCGTCGTTCATCGGGCAGTGGCCGCAGCCGGGCAGCCGCACGAGGCGGGCCTTGGGGATGATCTGCTTGGCGCGGACCCCCTGCCGGCGCAGGAGCAGACGGTCCTTGCTGCCCCAGGCCACGGTGACCGGAACACCGGGGATGTCGTCGACGAACTGCACGGCGCCACCCGCGCGGAGGGTCTCGGCGAAGCCGGTCGCGTTCACCAGCGCGAGCGTCTCGGCGACGACGGCCTCGGGTGAACGGCGGGCCGGGCGGGCGTAGATGGTGCTGGTGAGCGCGGTGCGGCCGGCCGCCGAGCGGGACAGTCGCTCGACCATCGGCCGGGGCATCCGCAGGGCTATGCCGCGCATCGTGAGCAGCACGGCGAAGGCGTAACGCCGCTCCGCCTCCGACCAGAACCCCGCCGGGGAGAGGGCGGTGACGGACCGTACGAGCTTCTCCCGGCCCAGTTCCAGGGCGAGCAGGCCGCCGAGCGAGTTGCCCGCGACATGCGGCCGGTCGAGCTCCAACGCCTCGCAGAAGGCGCCGAACACGGCGGTCGTGGTGGCGAGGTCGTAGGTCAGTCCGTCCGGCAGCCCCGGGGACGCCCCGAAGCCGGGCAGATCCACGGCGATGACCTCGCGCTCGGTCGCCAGGATGTCCACGACCGGGTCCCAGGCCTGCCGGTGGTGACCGATGCCGTGCAACAGGAGAAGCGGTTCGCCGCTGCCCACGCGCGCGTAGTCGACGGTCACGGTCCGCGGGCCGTGCGGGGAAGGGACCTTGAACGAGACGGTGGCGGCCATGTACGTGTGCTCCTCGTCTTGGACTCGCAGCCGGACGGCGTGTAGACAGCTTGTCAGCAATTGCTACCGGCGGGTAGCCCCCTTCGTGTGGCACGTGCCCAACTCGCCTGGACAGCACGCGGGAGGTCGGCTGGGATGGTGTCGTGAGCACCGATACCGTGACCGACGTATTCGAAGAGCACCGCCCCGTCCTGGTGGGCGTCGCCTACCGCATGCTGGGGCGGGTGGCCGACGCGGAGGACGTGGTCCAGGAGGCCTGGCTGCGCTGGTCCGGCGCGGACCGCGGCGAGGTGCGCGAACCGCGCGGCTATCTGGTGCGTGTCACGACCCGCCTGGCCATCGACCGGCTGCGCCAGGTCAAGGCGCGCAACGAGGCGTATGTCGGCCCGTGGCTGCCGGAGCCGTACGTCACGGACTTCGGTGACATGGTCCCGGACACCGCGGAGCGCGCCGTCCTCGCCGACTCGGTGTCCCTCGCCGTCCTTGTCGTCATGGAGTCCCTGTCGCCGCTGGAGCGGGCGGTGTTCGTGCTGAGGGAGGCCTTCGGCTACCCGTACGCGGAGATCGCCACCATGCTCGACCGGGGTGAAGCGGCCGTCCGCCAGCTCTCCGGGCGAGCCCGCAAGCACGTCGAGGAACGACGGCCCCGCTACGACGTCGACCCCGTCCAGCGCCGGGATCTCACCGAGCGCTTCCTCGCCGCCGCCGCGGAGGGCGACCTCCAGGGGCTCATGTCGATGCTGGCCCCCGACGTCCGCCTCGTCGGCGACAGCGGCGGCAAGTCCAGGGCGCCGCTGCGCGTCATCGAGACGGCGGACAAGGTCGGCCGTTTCCTCGTCGGCGCCGCACGCAAGGGCGTCCCGGACATGTCCTTCCGCTTCCTGGAGCTCAACGGCGGCCCCGCGTTGCTGCTCCTGTCGGGCGACAAGCCCGACTCGGTCTTCCAGCTGGACGTCGTCGACGGCCGGATCCAGTCGGTCTACGTCGTACGCAACCCCGACAAACTGCAGTCGCTCGCCGCGTAGCGAACTCCAGCGCGAAGCCCCCGTCCACGACGGGGGCTTTGTCGTCATCAAGGATTGGTCTTGACCAAGGGTGGGGGCCGCCCTATGGTCGCAGAGAAGTGAAACAACCTTTAATAAACAAGGGCGCTAAAACGCCGCCGGATCACGGCGATTGCGGAGGACAGGGTGGGGACCACGCAGCTGGAAACGGTGCCGGAACCGAAATATTGGCACCTCAAGACCGTGCTCACTGAGGCGCTCGACTCCGAGTTCTCGGTGGGGGAGATCCTGCCCAACGAGCGCGACCTCGCCGCCCGGTTCGGCGTCGCGCGCGCCACGCTCCGCCAGGCCCTGGAGCAGCTCGAGCTGGAAGGCCGGCTGCAGCGCCGCCGCGGTGTCGGCACGACCGTCGCCCCGCCCCGCGTGGGCGTCGCCGTCGGCACGGAACAGCATGTCTGGCCGGGCACGGCCACGGACGCCTGGCAGCCCGTCGACAGCACGCTGGAGGTCCCGTCGGCAGCCGTCGCCGGGGCACTGGAAACCGGCCACGACGAATCCGTGCACATCGTCCGCCGCTCCCGTATGACGCACGGCCAGCCCGTCGCCGCGGAACTGCTCTACATCCCGCAGTCCTCGGTCCCCGACCTCTCCGCCATAGACGCCCCGTCCGGTGCGGCACGCGCGCGTGCCGTGCTGCGCGAGCTGCAGCGCCTGGGACTGGAGGGTCAGGACAGCGCCGTGGAACTGGGCTCGGCCCGCGCCGACGACGCCAAGCAGCTGGACCGGCTGCCCGGGGCTCCCGTCCTCGTGGTGACGACCCGCTTCTTCTCGCAGGGCAGGACCGCCGCGCTGTCCGTCGCCACCTACCGCGCCGACACCTGCCGGCTGACCTTCGGCGACTCCGGCGGCGTGGAGATCCACGAGGACCCGGAGCGCCGGGCGTCCTGACCGCCGTAGCGCCCGACGCCTCGCGCCCCGGAGCGACTCCGGGGCGCGAGGCGTTTCGGGGCGCGAGGCGTTTCGGCAACAACAGCCACCTGGGAAGCAGCAACCCCTCAGCGTCGCGCCGTCACCGTGCCCTCCACCGCGAAGAGTTGCTCCTCCACATGGTCCAGCGCCAGCCGCAGCGCCCCCGTCGCCACGGCGGCCTCGCCGAGGAGCGACAGCGTCACCTTCGGCGGCCGCAGACAGTAGCGCGCCAACTCCAGCCGCAGCGGCTCCAGTACGTCGACCAGGCCGGTCGCCCAGCCGCCGATGACGACCAGCTCGGGGTCGAGGGCGAGGGAGAGGGCGGCCACGTCGTGGACGA
>NZ_JXTE01000169.1 GCF_000972385.1 Streptomyces sp. WM6386 | reverse complement strand
TGAGGCAGCGGCCGCTGCGCGACGAGTTCCAGGAAGAGCTGCCGCCCCCCGCGTTCAGGGTGACGTGCGGGCTCGGCCCCCCTCGACGGGTGCGGATCTGCATGTGCGGGCGAGGTGATCACAAGTGACCGAAGGTGCCGAGGCGGCATCGCGGCCCTCCCAGCCCGTCAGTCTGTGGGAGGACGAGGTCCCCTCCACGGACAACAGCTTCCTGCGCATCGGGCCCGCGATCTCGATAGCCCACACTCACGAGGAGAACGAGTAACCGTTGGACACGCTCTCGGAGGACGAGTCGCCCTCCAACGAGGCCACCTTCATCGTTCGGGCCCCCGGCGCTCCCGCCGTCGCGGACGCAGGCTCGCCGCCGGAGCTGTCCGAGGACCAGCCCCCCGGCATCGCCCAGCCGGAGTTCGTCGAGGACGAACTACCGGCGCCCGGCTCCCGGGCCGCTGTACGCGAGGGCAAGCCGAAGAAGATCATTGACGAGACTCGCCGGACCCTTGCGGTCGGCATGCTGTGGCTCGTCTCCGTGATCGCGGTGATGCCCACAGCCGCCCTGGTCCTGAACCACTGGACCCACTTCAGCACCGAGGCCTACCGCGAACTGAGCCTGGTGTTCACCCCGGTCGTCGCACTCGCGAGTGCCGCCTTCGGCTTCTTCTTCGCCAGCGACGAGCGACACCGCTCCTAGCCGGCTCGTACGCGTCGAGCGCGACGCCCACTCCCACGACCGTCGGCCGCGCTCGGCTCGACCGCCCGGGAGCCGACTCCTACGCACGACTGGCCTGTTTCCGGCACCCCCGCGCGACGTCGTCTCAGTCCCGTCTTGAGTCGTGTTCAAGCGTGTCCAGCGATTCTCGAAGCACGGCTCGGTGGGACGGGGCACGGGAAGGGGCCCCCGGAATCGGGCGCACGCACCGTGGGATGTCCTGAATTCGGCGCTATGCGGCGCCGGGCGGCTGTACGGGGGAACGTATGTCAACGGATCTGTGGACGTACCGACCGGCGGCCGAAATGGTGGGCCGGGAGTTCGATCTGATCGGCGTTCAGGGCAGGCTCGAGGATCCGTCTGTTCGGCTGATCACCTTGACCGGGCCCGGTGGGGTGGGCAAGAGCCGGCTGGCGGCCGAGGCCGCGGCCGGGGTCGCGGAGCTGTTCCCGGGTGGGATCCACAGTGTCGATCTGCCGGCCTGTCTGGACCTGGAGTCGATGCTCGAGAGCATCGACAAGACCGTACGGGACATCACGGAACGCACGTTGCTGCTGCTCGACGGGGTCGAGCACGTCGCGGGCGAGCTCGCGGTGGCGCTCGCACGGCATCTCGCCGACACACCGCTGCTCACCGTCCTCGCCACCGGGCAGGAGATCTTGCGGATCTACGGCGAGTGCGTCCTGCCGGTGCCCCCGCTGCCGCCTCCGGGAGAACTCCTCGAAGCCGATGTCGCCGACGTCCAGGCCAATCCGGCCGTCCAGCTCCTCGTCCGCTGCGGCCGCCGGGCCAACCCCGCCTTCGCGCTCACACCCGAGAACGTCGGGGCCGTCGTCGACGTCTGCAACCTGCTCGAGGGCATCCCGCTGCTCCTGGGGCTCACCGCGCGCCGACTGCGGCTGTATCCGCCGCAGGAACTGCTCGGCTGGCTGCGGCGGGGCGGCGACAGTCATCTGCCGGGACCCGTCGACGTACCGGCGCGGCAGCGCTCCACCCTCGCGATCGCCGAGTGGAGCTGCCGCGGCCTGAGCGGGCCGCAGCGGTCACTGCTGGCCCAACTCGCCCTGTTCCAGGGGGGTGTCACCCTCCCCACCGCCGAGAAGGTGTCGCCACTGGGGGCGGCGGAGACCGCCGTCGCCCTGGAGACCATGCTCGACCTCGGACTGCTCACCCTCCAGG
>NZ_JXTE01000168.1 GCF_000972385.1 Streptomyces sp. WM6386 | reverse complement strand
TCGGCGCCCACGGCGACCCCGCCGGATCCGCCGAGGCCGCCGCCGCGCTCGCCGAGGTGCTGCTCGCGTCCGGCGAGACGCGGCAGGCGCGTGCCCTGCTGGAACGGGTCGGCCGCGTCCAGCGGCACAACGGTGCCGTCCGCGATCTGGCCCGCACCCTCCACCTCGGCGCCCGGCTGTCCCTGTGCGAGGGGGACGAGGACCGCGCCCGGTCGGCGCTGAAGGAGAGCATCGGACTGTACGAGTCGATCGGCGAGCACACCGAACTGCCCGCCGTCCTGGAGATGTTCGCCCTGCTGATCCTTCAGCAGGCGGGCCAGCCCCGGCCCGCCGTCCGGCTGCTCGCGGCGGCCGGAGCGCTGCGGTCCCGTACCGGGGTGGGCGTGGAGCGGGAGCGTGCGGACCGGCTGCGGGCCGCCGTCGAGGAGTTGCGCCGCCGGCTGGGCGGGGCGGTGTTCGCCACCGCGTGGACCGAGGGGCTGCGGCTGCGTCCGGAGGCGATGGCCGCCGAGGCGCTCGGCGCGGCCGAACCGGGCCGGGCCGAGGACAGCGGGGAGAGCGTCGCGCTCACGCCGCGCCAGTTGCAGGTGGCGCTGCTGGTGGCCGACGGCATGACGAACCGGCAGATCGCACACCACCTGGACATCGCCGAGTGGACGGTGGTCAACCACGTCCGCAACGTGATGCGGAAGCTGGGCTGCACCTCCCGGGTCCAGGTCGCCTGGGCCGTGGGCAGGAGCCGGTGATGGCCGGGCTCGGCGAGGCCCCGCGCGCACTGCCCGACGGCGACGGACCGCTCACGGACCTCCTCGGGGGCCTGGAGCCGCCCGCCGGGGTCGCGCGGGCCTTCGTCGAGCGGGGCTGGTGGCGCACCGAGACCGTGGTGCACGACGTGTACCGGGGTGCGGCACGCCATCCGCACCGCACCGCGATCGTCTCCCACCGGGCGCACCGTCCCGCCCCGAGCCGCGTGACACGCATCTCCTACGGTCAACTCGCCGCCTGCACCGGCCGTTTCGCGCACGCCCTGGACGCGCTCGGGGTCCGCCCGGGTGACCCGGTCGCCTTCCAGCTGCCCAACCGCTGGGAGGCGGTGGCGCTGCTGCTGGCCTGTCTGCGGACCGGTGCGGGGGCCGTGCCGGTGATGACCGGGTACGGGGTCCGGGATCTGGAGGCGGTGCTCGCTGCGGCCGAGCCGCGGCTGTGCGTCGTGACGGATCTGTGGGAGGGCGCCGCGCCCGCCCGGGTCCTCGCCGACCTCGCGCCCCGGCTGCCGTGGCTGCGCCACCGGGCCGTGCTCGGGGACGCCGTGGACGCGGGTGCGATCGATTTCGTACGACACTTCGTGCACACCCCGCATGAGCGGTACCGGTCCGCGGGGTGGCTGCGGCTGCCGTCGCGGCCCGCGGACCGGGTCGCTGTGGCGGTCACCTCGCTCGGTCTGCGGGCCGCGCACAGCATGGCTCTGCACACGCCGAACTCACTGCACGCGGGGCTGCCTTCGGTCCCGGCGTCGGCCGAGGCCGCCTTCTCCGCGGTGCCGTTGGCGTCGTTGCCGTCGCTGCTGCACGCGGTGATCGGTCCGCTCACGTACGGGGGGACGGTCGTACTGCAGGACGTGTGGGATGCGGAGACCGCCCTCGGGCTGATGGCCGCGGCGGGGGTGCGTTGGGTGTACGCGAGGCCCGGGCAGTGGGCGGAGCTCGTCGCCGCGCGGGAACGCCGGCCGCGGGAGGGGCTTGAGCTGTACGGCGCGTTCACCTCCGATGAGGCGGGCGCCTGCGCCGCGCTCGGCCGGCGGGTCCACGCCGCGCTGGGGGTGCCGCTGCGGGCCCTGCCGCGGCCTGCCCCCCACACCGAGGGGGGGTCGTCCCGGGGGCATTAAAAAAGCCCTG
>NZ_JXTE01000167.1 GCF_000972385.1 Streptomyces sp. WM6386 | reverse complement strand
CCGCGCCACAGGGCGAGCGCCTGCCGCTGGAGATCGGCGGCGGCCGCGTGGTCGCCCTCCGCGAGCGCCTCGCGGCCCTGGCGGTGCAGGACCTCGAAGACGGCCAGGTCCAACTGGCCGGGGTCCACCCGCAGCAGATAGCCGGGAGCGCGGGTGAGCAGGGCATCGCGGCCCAGATCCGGCTGCACGTCCTGGAGCAGCTTGCGCAGCTGGGAGATGTACACCTGGAGCGTGGTCATCGCGGTGCGCGGCGGGTGTTCGCTCCACAGCTCGTCGATCAACCCGTCGACGGAGACGACCTCGTTGGGACGCACCAGCAGCGTCGAGAGCACCACCCGCACCTTGGCGGCGCGCGGTGTCACCGTCCGGGCGTCGGCCGCCGTGGTCACCTCCAGAGGTCCCAGCACCTTGAATCGCATACGAGAACCCCCGCTCTCTGCCGTCGGTACGGGACGTGCCGGACCCTTGGCCGCGCGATCAGCCGTTCAAGGGCACGAGGCATGTGCACTGTAGGGACAAGGCATCCCCTCTGACTCGGACAGGCACACCCCAGTCTTCCGGACCGAAGGCCGTTTCCTGCGGGAATGCCGGTGGCGGTGGGGTGTTCACAAGCGTCTCTTTAGCCGGTCTCGACACGATCCGGACTGAGAGCGCAGCGCCGTGCGGTGCGGCTTGCGGTGCCCAAGCGCATCCGAGGGGGGTCGACTTGAGTTCGTTTTCCACGATCACGGGGCCGGTCCGCCGCTCAGGGGGCGGGAAGCCGGCTTTGGCAGCGACGGCGCGCGACCGGGTGCGGCGGATCGAGGCCCTGCTGGGCGATCCGGCCGAGGACGCCAACCCCTGCGGCTACCGGACGCTGCTCGACGCCGACCGGGCCGCGGTGATCTGCGCCCCGGCCGAGGCGGTGCTGGACTCCTTCTCGATGAACGAGGAGTTCGTTCCCACCGCCCTGGGCGGCCGCTTCGACTCGCCCGAGACGCTGCTCCAGGTGATGCGGGCGGTCTTCCGCCGTGACGTCGGACTCGGCATGGGGTACGGCATGACCACCTTCATGGCCGCCAACTATGTGTGGATGCGGGGAACCGCTCTTCAGCGGCGGACCTTGGCCGGGCAGCTGCTGAACGGCTCCAAGGCGGCCATCGCCCAGCACGAGACCGCCCACACCAACGACTTCGTGCGCAGCCAGGTGCGTGGCACCCCCCGGCCCGGCGGACTTTCGGTGACCGGGGGCAAGCCCGTCGTCAACAACCTTCAACGGGCCGATGCGCTCGTCCTGGTGCTGCGTACCGCCGAAGGACACGACAGCGGCTGTCTGTCCGCGCTGATGCTGGACCCGAACGAGCTGCCGCCCGGCCGTTTCGAGGTCACCCGCCGGCCGAGCGCCGATGTGGTGGGACTGCGGGGCTACTTCAGCACCGGGGCCCGCTTCACCGACTGCCCGGTGCCCGAGGGCGCCCTGCTCGGACCGCTGGGCAGCGGGGTGGCCACCTCGCTGCTCTCCTTCCAGATGAGCCGCACGCTGGTGGCGTCCCTGGCGGTCGCCGCCGTCGACACCGGTCTGCGCACCGCCCTCCTCGCCGGCCCCGGCCAGGATGCCGCAGCCGGGTCCCATAAGGCTTTGGACCCGCACAGTACGGCGGCGACGCTCGCCCGCGCGTTCATCGGCCTGCTGCTGTACGACAGCCTGGGGGTGGTCGCCACCCGGGCGCTGCACCTGCGGCCCGCCGAGACCAGCCTGTACTCGGCGGCCGTCAGGTCGCTGCTGCCGAAGGTCCTCAGGGACACCCTCCACGACCTGGCCAGTGTGCTCGGCTCGCAGATCTATGCCCGCGAGGGCCCGGCCGGCGTCTTCCAGAAGCATCTGCGCGATGTGCCGATCGTCAGCCTCGGGCACGCGGGCAC
>NZ_JXTE01000166.1 GCF_000972385.1 Streptomyces sp. WM6386 | reverse complement strand
GGCGACGTCGACGTGCTCGCAGCCGCCGTAGTAGCGCCGGCCCGGATAGCCCTCGGCGTACTTGTTCGTCAGGACCGAGCCCTGGGCCTCCATCACCGCCAGCGGAGCGAAGTTCTCCGAGGCGATCATCTCCAGGGTGGACTGCTGACGGTCCAGCTCGGCGTCGACCGCGGCGGCGATCTCCGGGTCCACCTCGTGCAGGGGCTGGTTGAAGAGGGTCATCGACGGTCTCCTTGGGTGTGGGCGCGGTGAGCGGCGCAGGCGTCGGCGGACAGGGCATCGGCGATGTTCTCGGGCGCGCGGCCGGAACGGCCGGCCGACCGTGGCATTGCCCTCCTCCTCAGAGCGCGACCGCGGCAGCGGGGACGAGGGTGCGGCGGAGCCGGTTGAAGAACTTGGGCTGGTTGAGGGAGAGCACCGCGACGGGGACGCCGTCACGCCGGTAGACGGCTGTGAAAGATCGGCTGTCGACGTCGCCCTCGACGATTTCGGGCTCGGCTCCGGGGGCGACGTGTCCGGCGAGCTGGATGCGCACCTGGTACTGATCGGACCAGAAGTACGGCGCGGTGAGCGGCGCCGGGGCCGACTCTCCGCTGAGCAGTGTCCGAGCCGCGGTCCTCGCCTGCTCGGTGGCGTTGCTCCAGTGCTCGATTCGGGCGTGGCGCCCGGTGAACGGGCTGGGGCAGCGGGCGACATCGCCTACGGCGACCACGTTCGGGACACTGGTCGCACAGCCGGCGTCGCACACCACGCCGTCGTCCACCTGCACGCCGGATCCGGCGAGCCAGTCGGTGGCGGGCCGGACACCCACACCCACCACGACGATGTCGGCGGGCAGCACTCGCCCGTCCGCCAGCCGTACGCCGGTCACCCGGTCCCCACCGACGAGCCCCGCCACTCCGGTTCCCCTCAGCAGGCGGACCCCGTGATCGGTGTGGAGCGAGGAGCACACCAGCCCCATCTCCCGCCCCAGTTGACGTTCCAGCGGTATGTCGAGTGCCTCCACGACGGTGACGTCGAGCCCCAGTCCGCGGGCGGTGGAGGCCACCTCGGCGCCGATGAAGCCGGCGCCGATGACGACGAGCCGGGGCCGGCCGTCCAGCAACTCGGCGCGCAGGGCCTGGGCGTCGTCCAGGGTGCGCAGGGTGTGGACACCGGCCGGCCCCTCCATGCCGGGGAGCATCCGGGCACTGGCGCCGGTCGCGACGACGACCCCGCCGGTGCGTACGTGCCGTCCCCCGGCCAGGGTGACGGTCCTGGCCACAGGGTCCAGTCGCACCGCGCGTTCGCCGAGGAGCCACTGCACGTCCAGCGCCTCGTATTCATCGGCGTCACCGAGCGCGAGCGCGTCGACGTCGAGGTCTCCCTTGAGGAAGTCCTTCGACAGCGGCGGGCGGTCGTAGGGAGTGTGGCGCTCCTCTCCCACGACGACGATCTCGCCGTCGTAGCCCTCTGCGCGCAGCGCACGGACCGTGCTCAGACCTGCCAGCGACGCTCCGACGACGGTGATGCTCCTCATGCGGGCTCCAGACGGAGAGTTGTCTCATATAGCACAACGACACTCGTTATGCGCAACATGGTTCTGTGCGACACGGGGGTTGTCAAGGGAGTGTCCGTCCATCAATTTCTGATGGCGCGCACTGTTGCGCACTTCGCAACGCAGGTTCGAAGGGATCAGCCGGCGGGCGGCGCGTCGATGCGGTCCTGTACCCAGGTGTGGAACTCGCCGATGTGGTGCTCGCTGGGGACCAGGACGCCACCCTTGGCGTAGACCCGTGAGCTCATGCCCGGCTGGGTGCGTTCGCAGGCGTCGAAGTCCTGCTGGTTCACACGGTGGAACAACTCGACCGACCTCGCCACGTCCTTGCCGCTCTCGACGACGTGCGGGAGGTAGAGCCAGTCGCACTCGACGATCGTGCGGTCGACGGACACCGGGTACATCCGGTGGAAGATCACA
>NZ_JXTE01000165.1 GCF_000972385.1 Streptomyces sp. WM6386 | reverse complement strand
CGAGTGGACGTTCCCGACCGACGGCGGCGACCACGCCACCCCGGAGCAGACCACCGGGCCGTTCCGGCTGGCCGGGATCAGCGGCCACAAGCGGATCTACCAGACGCGTTAGAGCGTCTCGTGGGCATGTGGGCGGCCCATCGTGCGCCGCCCACCCGTCGGCCCCTTCGTACAGCCATTCACCGACCACTTGAGGGGAGGGCAGCCGCATGACAGAGGCAACGTTCCCGGGCCCCGGCAGCCCCATGAAGGACATAAGGATAATCGGCACGGGGGCTTATGTGCCGGAGCGGATCGTCTCCAACGACGAGGCCGGCGCGCCGGCCGCCGTCGACGACGCCTGGATCACCCGTAAGACCGCGATCCGGGAACGGCGCTGGGCCGCCCCCGGCCAGGCCACCTCCGACCTGGCGACGGCCGCGGCCCGTGCCGCGATGAAGTCGGCCGGCATCACCGCGGAGCAGCTGTCCATGATCGTGGTCGCCACGTCCACGCCGGACCGGCCGCAGCCGCCCACGGCGGCCTATGTGCAGCGCAACCTCGGTGCCGCCAGCACCGCGGCCTTCGACGTCAACGCGGTGTGTTCCGGCACCGTGTTCGCGCTCTCCGCGGTCGGCAGCGTGGTCCTGCGGCGCGGCGGCTACGCGCTGGTGATCGGCGCGGAAACGTACTCGCGCATCCTGGACCCGCCCGACCGCAGGACGGTCGTCCTGTTCGGCGACGGCGCCGGCGCCATGGTCCTCGGTCCGACCACGCAGGGCCCGGTCGTGCGGCATGTCGCCCTGCACACCTTCGGCGCTCTCTCGGACCTGATCCAGGTGCCCGCGGGCGGCAGCAGGCAGCCCCTGGACCACGCCGGTCTGGACGCCGGGCTGCAGTACTTCGCGATGGACGGGCGAGAGGTACGCCGGTTCGTGGTGGAGCAACTGCCGCAGCTGGTCAAGGGGTTCCTCCACGAGGCCGGTGTCGAGGCCACGGACATCAGCCACTTCATCCCGCACCAGGCCAACGGCGTCATGCTCGACGACGTCTTCGCGGACCTGGCCCTCCCCCGCGCCACCATGCACCGCACGGTCACGCACTACGGCAACACGGGCGCCGCCTCCATCCCGATCACCCTCGACGCGGCCGTCCGCGAGGGCGCCTTCCGCCCCGGCGAGCTGGTCCTGCTGGCCGGATTCGGCGGGGGCATGGCCGCGAGTTTCGCCCTGGTCGAGTGGGGGTGAGGGGGTCCCGCACGGATGCCGCCCCGATCCGACGCACGGTTCCTGGCCCCTCGTAGAAACCCCCGTAGAAGCCCCTGCCGAAAGCCCTGTCGAAAGCCCTGCCGAAAGGTTGCATCCATGGCCCTCGTCCTCGACGCCGCCGCCCAGGACCTCCTCTTCCGTGAGGCCCGCACGGCCAACGCCTTCCCCGACGAGCCGGTGACCGACGAGCAGATCGAGGCGATCTACGACCTCGTCAAGTACGGTCCGACCTCCTCCAACCAGACCCCGCTGCGCATCACCCTGGTCCGCTCCCCCGAGGCCCGTGAGCGCCTGGTGCAGCGCATGGCCGAACCCAACCGCGCGAAGACCGCCGCCGCCCCGCTGGTCGCGATCCTCTCCACGGACAACGAGTTCCACCAGGAGCTGCACAAGCTGGTCCCGCACTTCCCCCAGGTCAAGGACCTCCTCTACGCGGAGCGTCCGGCCCGGGAGGCGTCCGCCGTCCTCAACGGCGCTCTGCAGGCCGCGTACTTCATCATCGGTATCCGTGCCGCCGGCCTCGCCGCGGGCCCGATGAGCGGCTTCGACGCCGCCGGCGTCCAGAAGGAGTTCCTGGACGACGACCACACCCCGCTGATGATCGTCAACATCGGCAGGCCGGGCCCCGACGCCTGGTTCCCGCGCGCCCCGCGTCTGGACGTCGACGAGGTCATCACCACCGTCTGAGTCCGGCCCTTTCGGCTGTCCGGCGCCCGCGGCGGTCAGC
>NZ_JXTE01000164.1 GCF_000972385.1 Streptomyces sp. WM6386 | reverse complement strand
CCCAGGATCTGGCCCGACGGCTCGCGCTGACCGCCGGGCAGGTGCTGACCGGCGCCTTCGCCCTGGCCCTGGCCCGCTGGCAGCGCGTCGACGAGGTCGGCTTCGATGTCCGCGGGGACCCCAGGGCCGGCCCTCCGGGCCTACGCCGCCACGTGGGCCCCCTCACCGATGTGCACCCGGTCCATCTCACCCTCGACCCCGGTCTCGACCCCCTCGGCCAACTGGCCGCCGTGGCGGGCCCGCTGGCGGCCGGCGCCGGGCAGGCCGCGGGCGGCGCCGGATTCGGGGCCTGCCGGGAGTGGAGCCCCGACCCGCTGCTGCGCGACGCCCTGCGCGAACTGGCGCCCGCCCCGGCCTGTCTGATCCTGCACGGCCCGGACGAACTGCTGCCCGGCTCCGCCCGACCCGTGCCCGGCAGCGCGCCGAGCCGGCCCACGCACCGTCTCGACGTACGCGTCCAGGTCGTCGGCGGCAGGCTGCGCCTCGGCCTGGACTGGGTGCCCGACCCGGCCGAAGGCATCACCGACACCTCCGTGGCCACCCTCGCCGACCTGCTGCGCGAGGTGCTCGGGGAGCTGGCCGGCGCGGTCACCGCCCCTATCCCGTCCGTCTTCCGGGCCACCCCCCAGCAGTCGGCGCTGTACAAGGGCAGCGACGCACAGCCCGGCACCGGCCGGCACGTCGAGCAGCTCGTGTGGGTCTGGCACGGCCCGCTCGACGTCGAACGCTTCACCTCCGCCTGGCAGTCGGTCTTCGACTGCGAGACGGTGCTGCGTACCGCCTTCACCGGCGGCCCCGAACCGCAGCTCATGGTGCACAGCCGGGTCACTCCCGAGATCACCGTCCGGGTCCGGCGCGGCGACGACGCCGAGCTGTCCGCCCTGCTGGAGCGCGACCGGCTGCGCGGCTTCGACCTGCGCTGCCCCGGCCCGCTGCGCCTGACCCTGCTGGGGTCGGAGGGCAGCCCGCTCGAGGGCGCCGGCTCACCCACCCGGATCGTGCTCACCTATCACCGGGCCCTGCTCGACACCTGGAGCGCGCACATCATGCTGCGCGAGTTCCACCGGGCCTATCTCGCGGGCGGCTCCCTGCCCGGCGGCGAGCGCCGACCCGACCTGCGTGACTACACCTCCTGGATCGCGGCCCAGGACCTGGAGCCGGTACGGGGGTTCTGGGGGCGTTCCGTACCGCCCGCCGACGCGGCATCCCGTCCGGCCCGGCCCGGCGGGGCCACCGGGATGACCGGGGTGGGCCGCTCGCGACTGCGCCTCGACTCTGCAGAAACCATCCGTCTCGCGCGCTGGGCCGGCATGTGGGGCATCGCCGAGAGCAGTGTGCTCCAGGCCGTCTGGGCGATGCTGATCCACCGTGCCTCCGGCGCCACCGGACCGGCCCCCGTCTGTTTCGCGGTCACCGTCCCGGGACGTGGCATCCCCCTCGACGGCGTGGCCCGGATGCTGGGACCGCTGCGCAACTCGCTGCCGATGTCCGTCGAGGTGGACCCGGCGGGGACCCTGCCGAACCTGATGCGGCAACTGCGCGACCACGCCCTGGACATGGCCGCCTACGAATGGGTGCCGGCCGACTGGCTCCGGGCCCCGGGCCGGCACGGCGCCGGCACCGACCCCGCCGCCACCGTCATCGTATTCGAGGATCCGCCGCATCCGGTGGAAGGGCTGGAGGGCGAACTCGCCGCGCAGGGCATCCGGGCCGAGTTCTCAGGCACCGTACCCGCCCGCTCGGTGCTGCCCATCGGGCTGCTCGCCCACCACGACAGTGCGGGCGGGCTGGTCCTGACGGGGGTGCACGACCGTGACGTGCTCGACGAGGAGGCGGCTGCCGAACTGCTGATGCAAAGCGCCCTGCTGCTGCGCGAACTCCCCTTGTGGGCGGGCGAGTCCACGACCGTCGCGGACGCCGTGAAGCTGCTGGAGGGCAGGGCCGTACCGCAGATGGCCGAGGTCTCGGGGGAGAGCGGGGACGAGCCGCTGCTCACCCTGCGCACGGCGGGGCAGGAGCAGGCGGGC
>NZ_JXTE01000163.1 GCF_000972385.1 Streptomyces sp. WM6386 | reverse complement strand
CGCCAGATCGAACGGCTGCCCACCCTCGCCGACCGTCTGGAGCGCCGCGCCACGATCGCGGACTACTACACCGAGCGGTTCGCCCCGCTGGCCGAGCGAGGCGTCAAGGCACCGCCCGCCGGCCGCAACGGCCGCTGCTTCTACGTCTATTCGATCCAGGTGTCCCGCCGTGAGGACCTTCGGGCCTACCTGACCGAGCACGGCATCGGCTCGCACGTCTACTACCCCACGCCGCTGCCGCTGCAGCCCGCCTTCAACGCCTGGGCCCCCGAGGGTGCCGACTGGCCGAACGCGCGCTGGGCCAGCCGGTCGAACCTGGCCATCCCGATCTGGCCCCACCTGACCGACGCCGACGTCGAGCGCATCGCCGACACCATCTGCGACTTCTTCGCCTAGGGAGCCACCTGCCATGACGACAACCGTCCAGAGCGCCGACGCCTCGCAGGAGTACGTCTTCGACTCCTCGTGGGACAAGGAGACCGAGCGGCTCATCACCAACGAGGCCATCTGGGACCCGGGCACCTTCGAGCGCTTCGAGAAGCCCGGCGTGAGCGAGGGCTGGCACGTCCTGGAGGTCGGCGCCGGCTCCGGCGCGGCCGCCCGCCGCCTCGCCCAGCTGGTCGGGCCCACCGGCCGGGCGGTCGGCGCCGACCTGAAGACCGTGCGCCTGGTCGAGGACCAGAAGAAGGGCACGCTCGACGTCTGGGAGATCGACATCCGCGAGGACGAACTCCCCGAGAACTCCTTCGACCTGGTGCACGCCCGGATGCTGGTGCAGCACCTGCCCGGCCGCCAGGC
Organism: Streptomyces sp. WM6386; assembly: GCF_000972385.1. Classification (GTDB taxonomy): domain Bacteria; phylum Actinomycetota; class Actinomycetes; order Streptomycetales; family Streptomycetaceae; genus Streptomyces. The sequence goes on along the minus strand of NZ_JXTE01000163.1, from coordinate 1,253 downwards.
CGTCATCGACAAGTTCGTGCGCGCGCTGCGCCCCGGAGGCCTGCTGTTCCTGGAGGACACCGACTCCTCCACCCTGTTCCGCTCCGCGTCCGGCGAGGACTTCCTCCAGGACGTGCGCGCGGCCGGCTACGGGCTGATGCGCGAAGCCGGTCACGACCCGCGCGGCGGCCACGTCGACCTGGAACTGGCGCTCTCCTCGGGCCTCGAGGACGTCACCGCCGAGGGCCGCGTGGTCATGGTGCGCGGGGGCTCCGAACAGGCCCGCCACTACCAGCTGTGGCTGGAGTTCATGGCCCCGCAGATCGTCGCCGCCGGCCTGGTGACCCAGGAGCGCATCGCCGAGGCGATCACCGAGATGGGCGACCCGTCCCACAACTGGCTCAGCCAGGTCCAGATATCCACCGTCGGCCGCAAGCCCCGCACGGCCTGACGACCACTCAAGACGACGAAGAGAGGAGGAGCGGACATGAGCCAGGCCATCGCGGTCAAGCCGACCGGGCGGCTGCGCGCCTACGCGCGGCTGGCGAAGCTGTCGTTCTTCGACTACTACCTGGCCGCGCCGGTCGTATGGGCGCTGCTGCCCTCCGATCTGCGGGGCGACCCGAAGGTGCTCTGGACGCTGGTCGTCACCACGCTCGGCTGGGTGGCGATGACCGCGGCGACGGTCGCCTTCGACGACGTGCACGGCTTTAGGGACGGCAGCGACGACGTCAACTACGACCCGAAAGCGGCGCTGCGCAACCGTGAGCGCAAGCCGCTGCTCAACGGCGACCTGACAGAACACCAGGCGCTGCGGTTCGGATATCTGACCCTGCTGGCCAGCCTGCTCTGGATGGGCGTGGCAGTGGCCATCGCCCCGCACACCCCCACCTGGGTACTCCTGCTGATCCCGTTCCAGGTGGCGATCAGCGTCCAGTACTCGCACGGGATGCGGCTCAGCTACCGCGGCGGGCAGGAACTGGTGCTGCTGCTGAGCCCTGGCCTGATGGCACTGATCCCCTACGGCCTGACCGACGGCAACTTCACCGGCGTCATCGCGCTGGAGACGTATCTGATCGGCGTCTGGTCGCTGCTGGTGTCGGTGTACTCCAACGTCAACGACCGCGAAGGCGACCGCGCGGCCGGCCGCAAGAACCTCGCCACCGAGCTGACACCTTCCGCCTACTCCGTGGCCATCGCCCTGATCTCGCTGACCGAGACCGCCGCGCTGCTGATCGCCTGGGCGGCCGACGCCGTCCCCGGCTGGTTCCTGC
>NZ_JXTE01000162.1 GCF_000972385.1 Streptomyces sp. WM6386 | reverse complement strand
CGTGATTCTGGGCGGCGCGGCCCTGACGCGCGCGTATGTCGAGCAGGACCTGCACGAGATCTACGAGGGCGAAGTCCGCTACGCCCGCGACGCCTTCGAGGGCCTGCGCCTCATGGACGCGCTCATCGCCGTCAAACGGGGTGTCCCCGGCGCCAAGCTGCCCGAGCTGAAGCAGCGACGGGTCAAGAGCACCGCGACCGCGTCCGTCGCCGTGGCCGAGAGCCCCGAACGGGGACGCTCCGATGTCGCCGTCGACAACGCCGTGCCCACGCCCCCGTTCTGGGGCACCCGTGTCGTCAAGGGCATCCAGCTCAAGGAGTACGCGTCCTGGCTCGACGAGGGCGCCCTCTTCAAGGGCCAGTGGGGGCTGAAGCAGACCCGCAAGGGCGACGGGCCGACGTACGAGGAGCTCGTCGAGACCGAGGGACGGCCCCGGCTGCGCGGCTGGCTCGACCGGCTCCAGACGGAGAACCTGCTCGAAGCGGCCGTCGTACACGGCTACTTCCGCGCTGTCTCCAAAGGCGACGACCTGATCCTGCTCGACGAGAACCGGTCCGAACTGACCCGCTTCTCCTTCCCGCGCCAGCGCCGCGGCCGCGGACTGTGCCTCGCCGACTTCTTCCGACCGGAGGAGTCGGGGGAGACGGACGTCGTCGGCCTCCAGGTCGTCACCGTCGGCTCCCGCATCGGCGAGGAGACGGCCAAGCTCTTCGAGGCCGACGCCTACCGCGACTACCTCGAACTGCACGGCCTGTCCGTGCAGTTGGCCGAGGCCCTCGCCGAGTACTGGCACGCCCGCGTGCGCGACGAACTCGGTATCGCCGCCGGTGACCCGGGCTCGCTGGACGGCATGTTCCGCACCGAGTACCAGGGCTGCCGCTACTCCCTCGGCTACCCGGCCTGCCCCGACCTGGAGGACCGCGCGAAGATCGCCGACCTGCTGAGGCCGGAGCGCATCGGCGTCCACCTGTCCGAGGAGTTCCAGCTGCACCCCGAGCAGTCCACGGACGCGATCGTCCTGCACCACCCCGAGGCCAGCTACTTCAACGCCGGAGGCCGGGAATGACCACCCTGCGCGACATCCTCGACGGAGGGACCCCGTCGTTCTCCTTCGAGTTCTTCCCGCCGAAGACGGCCAAGGGGGAGCGGACCCTGTGGGAGGCGATCCGCCGGATCGAGCCGCTCGCACCGAGCTTCGTCTCGGCCACCTACGGGGCCGGCGGCTCCTCCCGGGACCGCACCGTCGAGGTGACCAAACGGATCGCGACCGACACGACCCTGCGCCCCGTCGCCCATCTGACCGCGGTCGGCCACTCGGTGGCGGAGCTGCGGCACATCATCGGCCAGTACGCAGATGCCGGCGTCCGGGACGTCCTCGCCCTGCGCGGGGACCCGCCCGGCGACCCGAACGCCCCCTGGATCCCGCACCCCGCCGGCTTCACCCACGCCGATGAACTGGTGCGTCTGGTCAAGGAGTCGGGAGAGTTCAGCGTCGGTGTGGCCGCCTTCCCGGAGCGCCATCCGCGCTCGGCGGACTGGGACAGCGAGATCCGGCACTTCGTCGCCAAGTGCAGGGCGGGCGCCGACTACGCCGTCACCCAGATGTTCTTCGACGTCGAGGACTATCTGCGGCTGCGCGACCGGGTGGTCGCCGCGGGCTGCGACCCCCCGATCATCCCGGAGATCATGCCGGCCACCGACGTACGCCAGATCCCCCGCTTCGCCGAGCTCAGCGGAGCCGCCTTCCCCGAGGACCTCGCGCACCGCCTGGACGCGGTACGCGACAACCCCGCGGACGGCCACCGCATCGGCGTCGAGTACGCCACCGCGATGGCCGAGCGGCTCCTCGCCGAAGGCGCCCCGGGGCTGCACTACATCACGCTGAACCGCTCGACGGCGACGCTCGAAATCCACCGCAACGTGACGAACTCAAGGAGTGCCCAGCATGCCCTCGCAGCCCAGCGCTGACTTCACGGACTTCAAGGTCGCCGACCTCTCCCTCGCCGAGTTCGGCCGCAAGGAGATCACCCTCGCCGAGCACGAGATGCCCGGCCTGATGGCGATCCGCAGGGAGTACGCC
>NZ_JXTE01000161.1 GCF_000972385.1 Streptomyces sp. WM6386 | reverse complement strand
CCGGGCGGGGTCGACGGGTTCGGCGTAAGAGCTCAGGTCGTCGGTGCCGGCGTGCCAAACCGCGAAGTCCCCTAAGATCGACCGGGAGGCCGAGCCGGAGCCGCGCCGGGCCAGCCGTGACAGGGCACGCGGGTCGCCGTCGAGCCCGTAGGCGGCCGCCGCGGCGACGGCGAGGGGGGCGAAGCCGCTGGCGGAGGAAGCGAGACCCGCCCCGGTGGGGACGGTGTTCTCGGTGTCCACGACGGCCCGCTCGACGCTGCCCGCCCGCTCCCGTACGAGGTCCAGGAAGGCGGCGATACGCCGTGCGGCCTCACCGGTCGCGGGCTCCCCGTTGAAGACGACCGTGTCCTGGTCCGCCTCGGGGGCGAGCCGGACCCGGGTCGTCGTCGGGAAGATGTCCAGGGTCATGGACAGGCTGTCGGTGCGGGGCAGGAACAGCCGCTCGTCGCTCTTGCCCCAGTACTTGATCAGCGCGATGTTCGGGTGGGCGACGGCGGTGGCGTCCGTCGCCTGGCCCGCCACCCGCGCTCGCGCGAGCTGTTCAGAGCGCATGAGGGGCGAGCCTCCTCAGCGGGACGACCCACGTCTGGACGGCGCCCGCGTCGTGCAGCCGCCGGGCGACCTCGCTGGCCAGCTCGGGCTGGGTGAGGGCGAGGACACAGCCGCCCAGACCACCCCCGGTGATCTTGGCGCCGAGGCTGCCCGCGCCGAGCGCGGCCGCGACCATGGCGTCGATCCGGTCGGTGCTCAGGCCGGCCGCGCGCAGCAGCTCGTGATAGTCCGTCAGCCGCGAGCCGAGCTCTGCCGGGGAGCCGTCGGCGAGGGCCCGCCGGGCCTCCTCGACAAGCTCCGTGGCGCGCGTAAGGAACCTCTCCTCGGCACCCGGCTCCCGCCGGAATCCGTCCCTCAGCAGCTCGACCGCTTCCTTGGTGCTGCCCGCGGTGCCGCTGTCGGCGACGATGAACAAGCCGTCCCACCCGATGGCCAGTTCCTCGGCCCGCCCCGCCTGGAACAGCAGCGGGGCCGCCGCGCCGACGGTCATGGCGTCGACGCCGCTGGCCCGGCCGTGCGCCATGTTCTCGGCCGTCTGCACCAGGTCGAACGCCGTGGTCTCGGACAGCTCGTGGCCGAAGAGATCGGCCAGGGCGAGCACGATCGCCCGCGAGTTCGCGGCACTGGAGCCGAGCCCGCGGCCGGGCGGGATGGCGCCGTCGAGGATCACGTCGAGATGGGGCCTGCCCGGCACGCCCATGCGCTCCTTGAAGGCCGCGGCCAGCCGTTGCAGACCGTCGGAGGCCAGGGTCACCACGGCCCGCGAGGCGGAACCGGTCATGGTGAAGGACAGGCCGCCCTGGGCGTCGGAGGAGTGGGAGGACCATCCGGCGCTCGCCGTGGCCGTCAGCTGTGGAATCGGCAGCGCGAGAGCCGGAGTTCCGTACACGACCGCGTGCTCGCCCAGCAGGATCGCCTTGGCGTGGGCGCGACCGATGCCGACCGAGCGAGCCCGACGGTTTTCCGAAACCCCCTCCACTGAGGTCGGTAGCGTCAACGCACTCACTCCCCTTGTCGTTTCACGAAAGTCTTCGAGACGGGCGGTTGGCTGTTCTTGCGCTTCAGAACGTGATGCGGGGGAATACCGAAACGTCACCGGGTCGCGGTACCACGCCGTACGGCGATCTGAGTGAGTTCCTCGATGTCGAACTCCGAGCGGCAGTTCGGCGCGCCATAGCGGGTGATCTTCCCGCGGCTCACCCACTTGCGGATCGTCGCTTCGGACACCCCCACGGCGAGTGCGGCCACATTCGTGGGAACGAGCCTGTGGCGTGGCGGTTTCGTCATGCCGGGACACCCTTTCGCTGCCGCTCCATGAGCTGCCTCAGAGTCAGCCATTCGTGCATTTCCCAGGAATGCCCTGCCGAGCATGCGATGCTCCGGCTTCCCGATGTGCCGGTGTTCCTCGGCGAGGCGCTGATCGTGCCGCCGCAGTTGTCCACGACGCAACTCCGGATCAGCGTCTGCAGCGCATGCGGGTCGGGGTCGATCGTGCTGCGCAGTTCGGCGACCAGACCCTCTATCTCACCTGCGAAGTCGGCGGCCGG
>NZ_JXTE01000160.1 GCF_000972385.1 Streptomyces sp. WM6386 | reverse complement strand
GGGGAGTTGGACATCGAGGTCGTGGGTGAGTGCGGCGACGGCAGGCGGGCGCAGGAGCTGGCCGGGCGGTTGCTGCCCGATGTCCTGGTGACGGGGTTGCGGTTGCCGGGGCTGGACGGTGTGGAGCTGACGCGCCGGCTCGTCGGGCGGGCCGGGCCGCACGGGGTCCGTGTCGTCGTGCTCGTCGATGTCGCCTCCTGTGCCCTCGCCTTCGAGGCGCTCGGGGCGGGTGCCCGCGGACTGCTGTGCCAGGACACCGACACCGGCGAACTGCCGCGCGCGCTGCGGCTGGTCAGCGAGGGCGGGGCGCTGGTCTCCCCGCGGCTGACCCGCCCTCTGATCGACGCGTGTCTGAGCGGCCCCGGCATCCCGGACGTGCCCGCCCTGGACAACCTGACCGCACGCGAACGCGAAGTGCTGTCCCTGGTCGGCACCGGGCTCTCCACCCAGGAGATCGCCGACCGTCTCGTCGTCGCCGAGGTCACGGCCAAGACCCATGTCCGCCGCACCATGGTCAAACTGGGCGCCCGCACCCGCACCCAGCTCGTCGCCATCGCCTACGAGAGCGGCATGCTCCGCCCCCGCGTCCGGTCCTAGGGCCCGCCGGGCGCATCAGGCCGGCGTCATGGGCCCAGACACGCCCTCCCCCGAGGCTGCGCGCATCGCCGCAGTCTTTGGCAACAGGGTCTGCTCGGCGAACAGGGCGGCCGCCCGCCCACGCCGAGTTCGTCTCGTCGTTTGTCCGCGCAGAGTCACACTCATGGTGAGCCCGCTGGTGAACGGTGGGATCCCTCCTCCTGGTAGTGGCGCACGGTTGTACTCACGGGCGCGGTGCGGGTGGATGGAAGCTCACTGCGATCGAGCAGAAGGACGTCCCCGGACCCGACGAGGGCGGCGAGTAGCCAACCCCTTCACCGGTAGCCGGCAGGTCGCCTGCGAGGCCATTCGGCAACCGACACCTGGCGGCGATGGTGATACCGACATGCCTGATCGCGTCCGCGCGAACCAGCACGGTCGGGTTGTGTGTGGAAGGACTTTCGAGCATCGCCGTTCCGGGAACGCCGGGTGAAAGCCAGGGCGCCCTGGTCTCTTCCTTCTTGCTCCCCCGCGGGCGAGGAAGCCCGCTGCGCCGGCACTTCACAGAGGGTGCGGACAGCACGGCGGCTCAGGCGCCACGAACCCTGTTCGGCTTCGAGCCGACAGCCCCCCAAAGGCATGTCACAAAGAAATCCCCCTGGGGAGGCTGTCGTTGCGGATCGCAGGGCTTCTCCTGCGTATCTCACCCATCAGACCAGCCAAAGCTGCCGGACGGACTTGCCGTCACGCGACTTGAGCAGGACTTCGTTGCCATCCGCGGTCTCTCGTTCCACGAGTTCCAGAAGCGCGACCGCGCGCCGGACGGTCTCGGTGATCGAGATGCCCTTGTGTTCCTTGTACCAACGGAGCTTCGCGGCCGTGTCTTCGTTGATGTTCACGCTGAGTCGGGTGACCTGCGGTTCAGTCGTCGTCCCGGACGCAGGTGTATCCGTCGAGTGCTCGGGCATGAAGGCTCCTTGAATTTCGAAGATGTCGCACGAATGCGACCCGGACACGACAACGCTCGGGCGCCTGCCCCCGGCGTCATCGCCGGAGGCTCCCGAACGGCTTCGTGCAATCGAGTCGGCGCCCGCCCGCACATATGACCGAAGCAACCACTAGGCCTCGTTCATGCGTGGTCCCCCCACAAGGGTGCGGTGCCGGCGCTCGCGCCAACCGGTCGGCCGGGCGGAGCTCGTAGGGCATGTAAGTGACCCATCGTCGTCTCCTCAAGCGGACCCGGTGGTGCTTGGTTACGGACATGGTTCCCCGATGGGCATCCGATGTCAAGCAAATCACCATGCCATGTGCCTCAGATACACTTCGGATGCGTACCTCATGCGTATGAGATCAACATTGAATGTGTAAAAAGATCACATTAGATGTGCTAGTGTGCCGCCCAAGCACCGCTTGGGTGTCTCTGAGATGTACGGCTAGCCAAGCGCCGTCCGCGGCGACCACCCGGAGGGGACACCCCCGAATGGCAAACGATCCGAACTCCGAGTACGAGGTGCTTCACTTCGGTGCCTGGCGGTTCGTCACCCCGTTCCAGGAATGGCACAACGAACGGGCGCTGGCCAAAGTGCCTGAACGGATCCCCCACGACGGGGAGTTGACGAAGGCCAAGCGCGGGACAGCGG